>NZ_CP119566.1:775000-1487500 GCF_029277445.1 Pararhizobium qamdonense
GTCCTGGAGGTATCGGAAGTGCGAATGTTGACATGAGTAACGATAAAGGGGGTGAGAGACCCCCTCGCCGAAAGACCAAGGGTTCCTGCTTAAAGTTAATCTGAGCAGGGTTAGCCGGCCCCTAAGATGAGGCAGAAATGCGTAGTCGATGGGAACCACGTTAATATTCGTGGGCCTGGTGGTAGTGACGGATTGCGTAACTTGTTTGCTCTTATTGGATTGAGCAGGCGGGGAAGCGGTTCCAGGAAATAGCTCCACCGTATAGACCGTACCCGAAACCGACACAGGTGGTCAGGTAGAGTATACCAAGGCGCTTGAGAGAACTATGCTGAAGGAACTCGGCAAATTGCACGCGTAACTTCGGAAGAAGCGTGACCTCTTCGTACGCAAGTATGGAGGGGTGGCACAGACCAGGGGGTAGCGACTGTTTATCAAAAACACAGGGCTCTGCGAAGTTGCAAAACGACGTATAGGGCCTGACGCCTGCCCGGTGCTGGAAGGTTAAAGGGAGAGGTGCAAGCTTTGAACTGAAGCCCCAGTAAACGGCGGCCGTAACTATAACGGTCCTAAGGTAGCGAAATTCCTTGTCGGGTAAGTTCCGACCTGCACGAATGGCGTAACGACTTCCCCGCTGTCTCCAGCATAGACTCAGTGAAATTGAATTCCCCGTGAAGATGCGGGGTTCCTGCGGTCAGACGGAAAGACCCCGTGCACCTTTACTATAGCTTTACACTGGCATTCGTGTCGGCATGTGTAGGATAGGTGGTAGGCTTTGAAGCGGGGACGCCAGTTCTCGTGGAGCCATCCTTGAAATACCACCCTTATCGTCATGGATGTCTAACCGCGGTCCGTTATCCGGATCCGGGACAGTGTATGGTGGGTAGTTTGACTGGGGCGGTCGCCTCCGAAAGAGTAACGGAGGCGCGCGATGGTGGGCTCAGAACGGTCGGAAATCGTTCGTCGAGTGCAATGGCATAAGCCCGCCTGACTGCGAGACTGACAAGTCGAGCAGAGACGAAAGTCGGTCATAGTGATCCGGTGGTCCCGTGTGGAAGGGCCATCGCTCAACGGATAAAAGGTACGCCGGGGATAACAGGCTGATGACCCCCAAGAGTCCATATCGACGGGGTTGTTTGGCACCTCGATGTCGGCTCATCGCATCCTGGGGCTGGAGCAGGTCCCAAGGGTTTGGCTGTTCGCCAATTAAAGCGGTACGTGAGCTGGGTTCAGAACGTCGTGAGACAGTTCGGTCCCTATCTGCCGTGGGTGTAGGAATATTGACAGGATCTGTCCCTAGTACGAGAGGACCGGGATGGACATATCTCTGGTGGACCTGTTGTGGCGCCAGCCGCATAGCAGGGTAGCTATATATGGAATGGATAACCGCTGAAGGCATCTAAGCGGGAAACCAACCTGAAAACGAGTATTCCCTTGAGAACCGTGGAAGACTACCACGTTGATAGGCCGGGTGTGGAAGTGCAGCAATGCATGAAGCTTACCGGTACTAATCGTTCGATTGGCTTGATTGTTCTCATTGCTACTGCTCATCTCGCCGCAAACGCATCGCGTTTGTCGGCTCATGAGCGAATGGCGAATAGGGAGTAGCGAATAGCGCTCCCAATCGCCGCCAAAAAACGTGTTCAAAACAGACCGGATAGACAAGCGAAACCCCTATTGGCTATTCGCTACTCCCTATTCGCTCATCAAATCCAGCTTCTCATTTTGGTTTGTCACCGTCGCCGGTGACATTCTTGCCCTTAGTTGACCTGGTGGTTATTGCGGGGTGGCTGCACCCGTTCCCATTCCGAACACGGCCGTGAAACGCCCCTGCGCCAATGGTACTCCGTCTTAAGACGCGGGAGAGTAGGTCGCTGCCAGGTCTATTAAAGGCAAGAGTAAATACCAAATACACAATCTTCTCTTCTACCCCCCCGGCCCAGCCGAACAACAGGCCGCCCTCAAGCGGCCTTTTTGCTTCGGTAAAATGCCGGGAAAAGAATACAGACACGAGAGGCGCATTTGACTTCGCTAAGTGCGCCGCGCAGGGTAAAAGCCCTTCGGACTTTCGCCAGCGCGATTTTGCTCACGCAAAACGCCGGCGACTTTGCTAACGCAAAACGCTGATAACGCGGGGTGGAGCAGCCCGGTAGCTCGTCAGGCTCATAACCTGAAGGCCGCAGGTTCAAATCCTGCCCCCGCAACCAAACACAACAAAAAGCCCGCGTGACAGAAATGTTCGCGGGCTTTTCTGCGTTTTGAGGGGAATAGACGGCACCGACGCGCACCAAGCTGTTGTGGAACATTGGGTTCGCTTCTTGCCTCAGTACATTCGGAATAATGGTGGGCTCGAAAACTCTGGTTGCGTGGAAAATCGGGGTGCGTTGCGGCTGCTGCTAGCGGCAGGTTCATCGCAGACAGGTCATCCTTTGCCGCGTCACTGTTTCCGGAAACTGATCGTCTCTCACCTCCGCAATATCTTCCACCTAAGCAACCATTGGCCGTTCGAGCTTCCGCTTATGCTAAGGCCTGACCAATCCGGAGAATGAATTTATCAAAAATAGCCTATAAAAATTATAGGTAAACTGGATTTAACTCTGGCCGCGCATTAGGCTTCCGTCTGTAAACAGGGGCCGGACGATGACCAGGGCAATCAGCTTTAACGCCTACGATATGAAATTTTATGTGGCGAAGCCGATACCGGGGCTCTCGGTGCGTTTCTGTGGAACGTTCTGGAACTACGTCAATCTGGAAAACTGGCCGGATTTCGTGCGCGTGTTGGATCGCTGCATTTTTACATCTGCCATCACCTTCATCGTGACGGAGCTGCAGAAGTTTGGTGTTGCTCCCGCAGCTGATAGGGCGGGCAGGTTGTGCAACAGGTTGCTGGGCGATGAGCCTTTATTTCCGGTCAGCAAATCAGACGGCGAAGTTTGCGTGGATGCGGCGGGAACCGCTTCCAAGCGTGCGAAGGGCTGACTTCGTTGAAAAATCTCCTTGAACTGAACGATGTCTCGCTTTCCTTCAAAGGCGTCAAAGCCCTCAACTCCCTGAGTTTTACCGTCGCAAAAGGCGAAATCTGCGCTTTGATCGGCCCCAACGGGGCGGGTAAAAGTTCGTTGCTGAACGTCATCAATGGCGTTTACCGTGCCGATTCCGGCGATATCGTTTTTGATGGCGGCCATTTTGGCGCGATCCGTCCGGGGACCGCTGCCCGTCTCGGCATCGGGCGCACCTTTCAACACAATGCCTTGTTCCGCCGTTTGAGTGTGCGGGAAAACGTGCTTGCCGGGCTATCCCGCCGTGGTGAGGCAAGTTTTATTGAAAACGTCTTCCGGTTTGGCCGGGATAGGCGTGAACGCAGCGATTTCAATGCGCGGGCCGGGCGGGTGATCGCCTTCCTCGGCCTTGAATCATACAGCGAGCGGATTGTCGCGACCTTGCCGTACGGCGTGCAGAAGCGGGTCGATCTTGCCCGCGCGCTGGTTTCCGAACCCAAACTCCTGCTGCTCGACGAGCCGATGGCCGGCATGAACCAGGAGGAAAAGGAGGACATGAGCCGCATCATCCGCGAGGTCAATCAGGCTTTCGGCACGACCATCGTTCTGATCGAACATGATGTCGGCATCGTGCTGGGGCTCGCCAGCCATATCGTTGTGCTCGATTACGGGCGCAAGGTTGCCGATGGCACGCCGGACCAGGTCCGCAACGATCCGGACGTCATCGCCGCCTATCTCGGCACAGTTCATTAAGGGGATGGCGTGGCTTATTTTCTCGAAACTTTGATTGCCGGCCTTTTCGCCGGCCTGATGTACGGTCTCGTCGCGATTGGCTTCGTGCTGATCTACAAGGCGTCCGGCGTTTTCAACTTTGCGCAAGGGGCCATGGTCTTTCTGGCCGCGCTGGTGTTCGTGACGCTGGTCGAGCGCGGCATCAATTTCTGGGTTGCCTTTGCCGCCACCTCCGCGTTGATGATCCTGACGGCGATCGTCATCGAAGCGCTGGTTTTGCGGCCGCTGCGCAACCGCGATCCGCTGACGCTGTTCATGGCGACGCTGGGTCTCTCCTTTGTCATTGACGGTGGCGCGCAATTCTTCCTTGGCACAGACGTCCATATGCTCGATCTTGGTATTGACGATATCGCTCAGGATTATGGCGGATTGTTCATCAGTTCGTTCGATATCGTCGCCTCGCTCATCGTGATCGCCATTGTCACGGTGCTTGCGATCGTCTTCAGCAAGACCCGTATGGGCGTGTCCCTACGGGCCGTGGCGGACGATACCTTGGCGGCGCAGTCGATCGGCATCCGTCTTCCCGTCATCTGGCGTATCGTTTGGAGCGTCGCCGGTATCGTGGCGCTGATAGCGGGCCTGCTCTGGGGCGCGCGGCAGGGTGTGCAATATTCGCTGTCGCTCATCACGCTGAAAGCGCTGCCGGTGCTGATCATCGGCGGGTTCTCCTCGATCCCCGGCGCCATCGCCGGCGGGCTCATCGTCGGCGCCAGTGAAGCGCTCGCCGATATCTATCTCGGTCCGCTGGTCAATGGCAGCGTGTCAACGTGGTTTGCCTACATCCTCGCCGTCGCATTTCTCCTCGTTCGTCCCGCCGGTCTCTTCGGCGATCGCGACATCGAAAGGGTCTGACCCATGACAACGCTTCAGGACGACATCCTGCCTGCCGCTACGGCCGTTCCATCCGGCTCGGCACTTCTGCGGATTGCTGCCGTCCTTGCAGGTTTCGCCATCGTCTTCGGCGTCGTCCCGGCGATCGCGACGGACTATTGGCTGAGCTCGATCATTATTCCCACTATCGTCATGGGATTGGCGGGCATTTCGCTCAACTTGTTGCAAGGGTATGCCGGGCTGGTTTCGCTGGGGTCTGCGGCCTTCATGTCGGTCGGCGTGTTTTCTGCGTATAATTTGATCCTGCGGGTGCCGGGATTGCCGCTTCCGGCGGTGCTGCTGTTGGCCGGCCTGATCGCGGCTGCGGCTGGTATCTTTTTCGGCCTGCCGGCGCTCCGGATCAAAGGGTTCTATCTCGGCGCTTCGACGCTTGGCGCGCAGTTTTTCTTTCAGTGGCTGTTCACCAACTACCCGTGGTTTTCAAACGGCAGCCAGTCGCTGACGATCTCGGCCCCGCGTCTGGAGATTTTCGGCTACGACCTGCAATCTCCCGCCGGCCGTTATCTCCTCGTTGCCACGGTCACGGTCTTGTTGATCGGTCTTGCCTTCCTGGTGGTCAAAAGCCGGCTTGGACGGGAGTGGATGGCGATCCGCGACATGGAGACGGCGGCGTCGGTGCTCGGGATTCGCGTTGCCCGCCGCAAGCTGCAGGCCTATGCGATCAGCTCCTTTTTCCTCGGCATTACCGGTGTGCTCTGGGGCTTCGCCTATCTTGGCACCGCTGATGCCTATACCTACAATCTCGACAAGTCGTTCCAGGTGCTGTTCATCGTGCTGATCGGCGGAACGGCGACGATCTTCGGCAATTTTCTTGGCGCCGCCTTCATCGTGCTGACGCCGATCCTGCTCGATCATCTCGTGCTGGCGGCCAATGTTGCCTATCTCAGCGATCAGGGCGCGATCACCAATCTCCAGCGCGTCCTCTTCGGCGTGATCATCATCTTCATTCTGATCAAGGAGCCGGACGGGCTTTCCGCCTGGATCCGGCGCGGCGTGGAGGCTCTTCAAGTACGTTTTACACGCTAGCTGCCCTGGTTTCCCGCGTGCGGATCGGGCATGGCGCCGGATCTTCCGCCCGTTTTTTAAGAAAACTCCGGCGCCATTCTTCAAGCGACACAACAACGGCACAAGGGGTGACCATGTCGATATTTTCCAAATCCATCGCGCTTGCGGCCGGCGCCGTCATGGCCGCCGCGAGCCTGACCATGCCAGTGCAGGCACAGGACGGCGCCGGCCAGCAGCTCTACCCGCTCTTCACCTATAGGACCGGTCCCTACGCACCGTCCTTCATCCCGTTCGGGGCAGGCAATATCGATTATCTGCGCTACGTGAACGAGGTCGAAGGCGGCGTGAACGGCGTCAAGATCCTGATCCAGGAATGCGAAACAGCTTACACGATCGAGCGCGGCATCGAGTGCTACGAACGCTACAAGGACGGCTATGACGGCGCGCTGACGGCGGCGATTTACCCGCATTCGAGCGGCCTTGACGTGGCGCTCACCGACAAGGCGCGGATCGACAAGATCCCGATCGTCAGCCCGGGCGGCGGCCAGAACATCGCGACCGACGGCCGCGTGTTTCCCTATCAGTTTCCGCTGATTTTCGACTACTGGAGCGAAGCTCAGATCATCGTTGATTACATCGCACAGCAGGCCGGTGGCTATGACAAGCTGAAGGGCGTCAAGATCGCAACGCTTTATCACGACTCGGGCTATGGCCGCGATACGATCGAACCGCTGGGGATTCTTGCCAAGAAATACGGTTTCGAGGATATTCAGATCCCCGTTCCGCATCCGGGTGAACAGCAGCAGGCGCAGTGGCAGCAGATCCGGCGTGCGGGCGCCGACTGGGTGTTCCTGCGCGGCTGGGGGGTTATGACGCCGGTCGCGATCAAGACGGCCGCGCGTGTCGGCTTCCCGGCCGATCGCATCATCGGCGATATCTGGAGTGGTTCGGAAGACGATGCCCGCCCGGCCGGCGCTGCCGCCAAGGGTTATCTTGCCGTCTCGGTTTTCCCGCCGGGCACGGATTACGGCATCCTGAAGACGCTGAAGGAAAACATCCTCGACAAGGGTAAGTCAGACCTTAAGGACAACAGCAAATTCGGCACGGTCTATTATAATTACGGAGTGATCGAGGCCATCACCTTCGTTGAAGCGCTGCGAACCGGCCAGAAGAAGTTCGGCAACAAGCCGCTTAACAACGAAGAGGGCCAATGGGCGCTTGAGAACCTCGACATCGACCAGAAACGCGTTGCGGAACTGGGCGCAGAGGGGTTGATCAGCCCGTTGAAGACGTCGATCGACAACCATAAGGGCGAGACGATCGCTGCCAAGATCATCCAGTGGAATGGTGAGACCTGGGATACCAGGACCGACTGGATCAAGGCGGATTCCACCCTGTTTGCCGACGTGATCAAGGCAAAAGCCGCGGCTTATGCGGCGGAAAAGGGTATCACGCCGCGCCAAGACGCCAGCAACTAAAACAACGGATAGGGATAGCCGACCATGACGCACCAGGCGACAGCCGGATTTCTAGAGGTCCGCAATGTGGAAGCGCTTTATGGGCAGGCTATCCTTGCCGTCAGAGATGTATCCTTGACGATCGAGGAGGGCAGCATCGTTGCCCTTCTCGGGGCCAATGGGGCGGGCAAGACGACGACGCTGAAGGCCATTTCCAATCTGCTCGGCCCGGCGCGGGGCCGCGTCAGCAAGGGCGATATCCGCTGGCGTGACGAGCCGGTCAGTGATCTCTCCGCCTCAAAACTCGTCGCGCGCGGTATCGTTCAGGTGCTGGAAGGACGGCATGTCTTTCCGCAATTGACCGTGGAGGAAAACATCCTTTCCGGCGGGTTTGTCGGCAGGCCGTCGCGCAAGGCGCTCAACGACAGCCTTGAACAGATCTATACTTGGTTTCCCCGCCTGCAGCAAAAACGCAAGACCAAGGCTGGCCTGACCTCCGGGGGAGAGCAGCAGATGGTGGCGATCGGGCGTGCCTTGATGACCAAGCCCAAGCTTGTCCTGCTGGATGAGCCGTCAATGGGCCTGGCGCCAATCATTGTTCAGGAAATCTTCGAGATCGTGCGGACGCTGAACAAGGATTCAGGTGTAAGTTTCCTGCTGGCCGAGCAGAACGCCAATCTGGCGCTAAAATATGCCGACTATGCCTATATCCTCGAAACGGGAAGGGTCGCGCTCTCCGGCACAGCTGAGGAATTGCGCGCCCGGGACGATGTACACGATTTCTATCTGGGCGGCGCCAAGTCCAATGTTCCGCACTAATTCTTGATGGGCAGGAAGCCGTCACGAACTTTGTGCTGTTGCTCAAGGCGTAGAGCGTAAAGCGTAAAGCGCGACATGTGCGACATCTGGGAGCGCGAAAACAATCCAGGAATTCAGTCTTTGTTGAAAGACAATTCCCTTTCATTTCCGTATTTTAGAGCGGCATCGAATACCGATATGCCGCGAAGGCGCATACAATCGGTATCATGACGCCGCCAGGCGGCGGTATCGTAACAGGAGAATGAAATGAGCGGTTCCAAAACCCGCAGCCCGGCACTCACGATAGCGTCTGCCGCTGCCCTTGCTTTGGGCGTTTGCGGTCCTGCGCTTGCCGCAGATAGCAGTCCGGATGCCACGGTGAATATCGGCTCGCTCTATGAACCACAAAACCTCGACAACACGGCTGGCGCCGGGCAGGGTATCAATGAGGCTTTCAACGGCAATGTCTACGAGGCTTTGTTCCGGCTTACGGATGCGGGCACGGTGGAGCCGTCGCTTGCCAAGGACACCAAGGTCAGCGACGACGGACTGACCTATACCTTTACGCTGCAGCCTGGGGTCACCTTCCATTCCGGTGCACCGCTCACCTCCAAGGACGTCAAGTTCTCGATCGAGCGCGTCACGGCGGAAGCGTCGAAAAGTTCGCGCAAGAGCAGCCTGAAAACCATTGCAGGCGTCGAGACGCCGGACGATTCCACCGTTGTGGTGAAGCTTGCCTCGCGTTCAATCTCATTGCCTTACAATCTGAGCTATGTCTGGGTGGTCAACGACGAGGCGACGGATTTCCAGTCGAAGGAAGACGGGACCGGTCCCTACGCACTGCAGGAATGGCGCCGCGGCTCATCGATTGCTATCGCACGCTTCGACAAATATTGGGGTGAGAAACCGAAAAACGCCGAGGTGGTCTTTCAATATTTCACCGAGGCGACCGCGCTCAACAATGCACTACTGACCGGTTCGGTCGACGTCATCACCTCCGTCCAGAGCCCGGATTCGCTGGCGCAATTCAAGGACAATCCGGAGTTCACGGTCAGCGAAGGCAAGTCCACGACGAAGCTTCTGCTCGCCTATAACGACCGCGTCGCACCCTTTGACAATGTGAAGGTCCGTAAGGCGCTGGCCCGTGGGATCGATGATGCGAAGCTATTGAAAGCAGTCTGGGGCGACTACGGCACGCTGATCGGCTCCTTCGTGCCGCCGACAGATGCCTGGTATGCCGATCTCACCAAGGTGGATGCCTACGACCCGGAAAGCGCCAAGGCCCTGCTGGCGGAAGCGGGTTATCCCGATGGCTTCACCTTCACCATCGATACCCCGAACTACGACCCGCATCCGATCGCTGCGCAGTTCATCCAGAGCGAGCTCGCCAAGATCGGCGTCAAGGTGGAGATCAACGTCATCACCGCCAATGAGTGGTACACGAAGGTCTACAAGGCGCACGACTTTCAGGCGACGCTGCAGGAGCATGTCAATCACCGCGACATCGTCTTCTACGGCAACCCGGATTTCTACTGGGGCTATAACAACCCGAAGGTTGCCGATCTGATCAAGCAGGCCGAAGCCAGCGGCACCGAGGCCGGGCAGACGGAAAAGCTGAAGGAAGCCAACACGATCATCGCCGACGATGCGGCCAGCAACTGGTTCTACCTTTATCCGCAGATCGTCGTATCGAAAGCGACCGTAGCCGGCTATCCGCTGAATGGTCTCAACTCGCAGTTCTTCGCCTATGGCATCACCAAGGCTGAATAACGCGCCCGAGTGATATGCTCGACACCGAACGCCGCCCGGCCTATATCCTCGGGCGGCGTCCGTGCATGAGGGGTCAAGACCATATTTTCCTACATCATCCGCCGATCCGTCATTCTGGCGCTGTCGGTCGTCATCGCCGCCGTGATCCTGTTCGTTCTGCTGCGTCTTTTGCCGGGCGACCCTGCCAATGCGCTGGTCTCGGTCGGCGCCGATGCGGCGCAGATCGAAGCCGCCCGCAAGCAGGTCGGGTCAGACCTGCCGCTCTATGAACAATTTCTGCGCTTCTCCGGCAGTCTTGCCCGCTTCGACCTTGGAAACTCCTTTGTCAGCGGTGCGCCCGTGCTGGCTGAGATCGGCAAGCGTTTGATCGTCACCCTGCCGTTGACGCTGATGGCCCTTGCCGTTGCGATCGCCATCGCTGTTCCCCTTGGTATCCTCTCCGTTATCCGGCAGAACACATGGTACGGGGCGTTGATTTCGGTTGTTTCCCAGCTCGGCATCGCCATTCCGGTGTTCTGGATCGGCATTCTTCTGGTGACCGCTTTTGCCGTCAATCTAAGGCTTTTTCCTTCCGGCGGTTTTCCGTCGCGCGGCTGGGCCGCGCCCGGCGCCGCTCTTCAGTCCCTTGTGCTGCCGGTGGCGACGATCGCCATCGTCATGTCGGCATCTCTCATCCGTTATGTGCGCTCGGCGACCCAGGACGTGCTCGGCAGCGATTATCTGCGCACGGCGCGGGCGCTGGGCGCCACCTTCACAGAAGCGCTGATCCGTCATGGTATCCGCAACGGCGCCGTGCCGGTGATCTCCATTCTGGGCATCGAACTTGCCTCGACCCTGTTGGGCGCCGTCGTGGTGGAGCGCGTTTTCGCACTGCCGGGTCTCGGCTCGATGCTGCTTCTCGGTATCGAGCAGCGTGATTACCCCAATGTGCAGGGTGTCCTGTTTGTATCGACTCTCCTGGTGCTGATGGTCGGCTTTGCAGCCGATCTGATCCAACGGCTGGTCGATCCGCGCCTGCGCAGCCGGATTTCCGGGGGAGGAACATGAGCATGATCGAGCCCATGGCCGCAGCTGAAAACATACGGCAGAAAACCACCATCCCGTGGCCGCTTGCGGCTGGCGGCCTTCTTGTGGGCCTGCATGTCGCTGTTGCGCTGCTTTCGCTCGTATGGACGCCCTACGGGGTGGGCGATATGGCCGGTGGCCGGCTGGAGGGGCCGTCTTTTGCCCATTGGGCGGGCACCGACCGGCTCGGACGCGATCTCATGAGCCAGATCATGGCCGGCTCGGGCATCGCGGTCATCGTCGGCTGCGGCGCCGTCGCGTTCGGGGCCCTGATTGGCGTCACGGCGGGGGTTCTCTCCGCTTTTGCAACGCGCACGCTCGACGATGTGCTGGCGGCGGCCTTCGATATCCTCATCGCTTTCCCCACGTTGCTGCTTGCCATGCTCATCGTTGCCTCCGGCAATGGGGCGAGCCTCTTGACGGCCATTCTCGCGATTGGCGTTGCCGGATCGGCGATCGTGGCGCGGCTATCGCGCATTTTGGCAAAACGCGTGCTGGCAATGGACTATATCGCGGCGGCGCGTATCTCGGGTACGTCCTGGCCAGGCATCGTGCGCATCCATGTGCTGCCGAATATCTGGCCGACGCTGATCGTCAATTTTGCGCTGCAGTTCGGCCTCGCCGTCATTGCCGAGGCATCGCTCTCCTATCTCGGGCTTGGTGCACCGCCGCCGAATGCTTCCTGGGGCCGGCTGCTGCAAGAAGCGCAGTCCTCCGTCTATACCGCTCCGTTCGGCGCGATCGCGCCCGGCCTTGCGCTGGTGTCGCTGGTCATCGGCCTCAACCTGTTTGCCGATGGTTTGCGCGAGGTCGCCGATCCAACGCGCAGGAGAAGCCGATGAGCACCCTGTTGAGCGTCGAACATCTCGACATCCGCACGTCCGGCCGGACGCTCGTCTCCGGCATGTCCTTTTCGATCGCTCCTGGCGAACGCGTGGGGCTTATCGGTGAATCCGGCTCGGGGAAATCCTTGACGGCGCTGGCGATCCTCGGCCTCCTGCCGGTAACGATGCAGGTCAGCGGCGCGATCGCGTTGAACGGCCATCCAGTGACCGGCGCGCGCGACCGCGACCTTGTGCCCTTGCGGGGGACGGTCATGACTGCCGTGTTTCAAGAGCCGATGACCGCGCTTGATCCGCTGATGCGGATTGGCCATCAGATGGGCGAAGTGGTGCGGCGCCGGGCGCGGCGGGATGGCGAAACGTTCGGACGGGCCGAGATGTCGCGGCAGGTTCTGGCCCTTTTGGAGCGTGTTGCGCTGCCAGAGGCATCTCGGATTGCCCACGCTTTTCCGCATGAGATTTCCGGCGGTCAGCGCCAGCGTGCGGCCATCGCGATGGCGCTCGCCTGCCGGCCGAAACTGCTAATCGCCGACGAGCCGACCACCGCGCTCGACGTTACCACGCAGATGGAAATTCTGACGCTGCTGGAAGGCCTGGTTCGTGACGAAGCCATGGGGCTCCTTTTTATCAGCCACGACCTGCCGGTGGTGGCAAGTATTGCCACCAGGGCACTGGTCATGCGTCATGGCAGGCTGATCGAGGAAGGGCCGGTTGCGGCACTTTTCAACCGGCCGGCTCACCTCTATACCGCCGAGCTGGTGGCGGCCGCACGCGCCTTCGATGCAGCCCTGGAGATGACGCCATGACCCTTCTCAATCTCTCCGGCGTCTCCTTCACCTATGGCGGCGGCAAAGCGGTTTTGCAGGATATCGATCTCGCCATCAATGCCGGAAGCAATCTCGGCATTGTCGGCGAATCCGGCTCCGGCAAGACGACGCTTCTCAATCTGCTGCTCGGGCTGAGGCAGGCTTCTGCGGGGCTGGTGACCTTTCGCGGCGAGAGCCTCGACGCCCGTAATCGCGCGTTTATGCGTGGCTTCCGTCGCAGCGTCCAGGCGGTGTTCCAGGATCCCTATTCCTCGCTCGATCCGCGCCAGCGGGTCTTCGACATTATCGCCGAGCCGTTGAGGTCGCTGAAAATCGACACGGATATCGGCGAAGCGGTGACGGAGGCTCTGCGGGATGTGGATTTGCCTGCGGATGCAGCCCGGCGCTATCCCCACGAATTCTCCGGCGGCCAGCGCCAACGTATCGCAATCGCACGGGCGATCGTCGCCAAGCCCGACATCATCATCGCCGACGAAGTCGTCAGCGCGCTCGATCTCTCCACACGTACGCGGATCATCGACCTGATGCGCATGCTGTCGTCGCGCATGACCTTCATCGTCGTCTCGCACGATATCGCGCTGGTGGCGCTGCTTTGCGAACAGTTGGTGGTGCTGGAAAAAGGCCGCATTGTCGAACAGGGTGCCACGCGCGATCTGCTTGCCCGCCCAGCACATCCGTATACGCAAAGACTGCTGGCGAGCATGCCGAGGATGCCTGTGCCGGGTTGAGAAAGCTGCGTGTTTCAGGTCTCTACGGAGACATTCCTCCGATCTCAGTGCCGGGAGATGGATATCTCTTATGCGGCCGTTTTGGTGGTTTGCTGTCCTTTGAATTTGCGCTGGCGAGAGGTCATTGTCATCGCAGCTACAGTTCCGGTCGAACATTCTCCCGTACCGGACGCTGTCAGCTGTTCCCCTTAGAAGGGTGAAACCTTCAAATCTCAAGGCCGTGGGATGAAATCTGCGGCTCTTTTTTCTCTGGAGGTCCGGCCGGCTGTGCTCAGGGGCGATGCTGCGATGTCTTGAGAAATCCTTCGAGCCATAGGCTATAGCGCGATGCCAGGAAGCTTATGGCGAAGTAGACGACCGCGCTGAAAATATATGCCTCTGTGTAAAAACCCAGCCATTGCGGATCCGTGGCAGAGGCGCGCGCCGCGTTCAAAAGGTCGTAGATGCCGATGACCGCCAGAAGCGATGTGTTCAGCAGAATGCCGACGGAAAGGTTCACGATCGCGGGAATGACCGCGCGCAGGGCCTGGGGCAGGACGATGAGCCGGAGCGTATGGATGCGGGTAAGGCCAAGCGCTGCTGCGGCTTCATCCTGGCCGTGGGGCACGGCCTGCAGTCCCGCCCGGATGATTTCGGCGAGATAGGCGGAGGCGAACGATGTCACGCCGATCTGGGCACGCAGGAGCTTGTCGAGCATCGAGCCGCCCGGCAGGGCCATCGGCAATATCAGCATGGCGATATAAAGAACGGCGATCATCGGCACCGCACGCAAAAGCTCGATATAGCCAACAGCAAGCGTGCGGATGATCCCCATTTTTGATTGCCGCGCGAGCGCCATTACCAAGGCGAGCGGGAATGCCAGAACAAGGGCGGCGATGGACACGGCGAGCGTGATCGGCAGGCCGCCCCATTGATTGGTTGAAACGCGCGGCAATCCGAGCGTGCCGGCCATCAATATCCAGATGGCGATAAAGGCGAAAAACCAGACACCGGCAAGCCGCACGCTCCAGAAGCATGGGATGGCGGAAAGAGTGAGAAGAAGCACCAGCCCCGCCAGCACCAGCGCTGGCCGCCACTGCTGGTCCGGCGGATAGAATGCGAAAAGGATGAAACGCAGCTTGGCGCCGATGAATGCCCAGCAGGCTCCCGCATTTTCCGCCGCGCACGCCTGCGGACCTGCCGTCCACACGCCATCGAGAATGGCCCAGCGGATGATCGGAATAGCGATCCAGGCGAGGAACGCGAGTGTCACGACCGTGATCGCCAAATTCCAGGGACCATGGAGAAACAGCCCGGCAATGGCTTTTTGCAAAAACCCTTTTCGGCTGAGGGTCCTGTCCGCCCTTTCCGCAAGGCTCATCGGACGAGAGCACCTTTCAGGGCGATCTTTCTGTTGTAGACATTCATGAAAGCGGAAACCGCAAGATTGATACCAAGGTAAACCGCCATGATCAGGGCGATGGCTTCCAGAACCTGCCCCGTTGTGTTGGCGGTCGTGTTGGCGACACTGACGATATCGGGAAAGCCGATGGCGACTGCCAGGCTGGAGTTTTTCGTGAGGTCGAGATAGCTGGAGGTCATCAGCGGCATGATCACGCGCAGGGCCTGCGGAAAGACGATGAGCCGCATGATCTGCCCCGGCTTCATGCCAAGCGCGCGGGCGGCTTCCCATTGCCCGGCGCGCACGGATTGAATGCCGCTACGGACGATTTCGGCGATGGTCGCCGATGCGTTGACGACGAGCCCGATGAGAAGAGCCGCAAATTCGGGAGAAAGCGACAGGCCGCCCCTGATATTGAACCCACCCTTGGCGGGTATTTCCGTCGTTGGCGTGAAGCCTGTAAGTTTGAGAGCAAGAATTGAGGCCACGAAGAGGGCCAGAAGCAATGCCGTCATTTTCAGGCCGTATTGGGTCGTGCCGAAAAACATTTTTCGCGCGATCGTCCATCCGCCGAGGAGCACGAGCGCAAAGCCCGGTATCCAGAGCGTTGCGGGCAGGCCATCAAAACCGAAGGATGGAACGAAGACACCGCGGTTGCTGACGAATATGCTCTCGAAAAGAGACGATGCGTTTCTCGGCGCCGGGAAATGCTGGAAAAGACTGCTCCAGAGAAAAAGCTGGAGCAGAAGCGGGGTGCCGCGCAAAATTTCCACATAAGCTTGAACGAGACGGGACAGGAGGGGATTGCCCGAAAGCCTGGCGACGCCAAGCGCAACACCGAGGAGGGTCGCGAGCAGGCAGCCGAGCGCTGCGACTTTGGCCGTGTTTGCGATACCGGCCAGAATAGCACGGCCATAGCTGTCGCCTGCCGCATAGGCAATCACGCTTTCGCCGATCTCGAAATTCGCGCGCTGGCTCAGAAACGAAAATCCGGGTGTCAGGCCGGCACGTTCCATGGTCGAGAGGGTGTTGTTGCCAAGAAACCAGAATATGGCGATGACCCCGAGGAGCAGTCCGGCCTGGCGAAAAGGGAAAGGGCCGATCCAGCTGACGGCGCGTGCAAACAAGCCGGGCCTTGAAGGACCCGGCTGCAGCTGTTGTCGATGGCTCGAGTGAACCACGTGCGGATCAGCGGAACGGCGGCGAATAAAGCAGACCGCCATTAGTCCACAAAGCATTCAGGCCACGATCGAAGTTGAGCGGCGTGCCCTTGCCGACGTGACGCTGGAAGATCTCGCCGTAATTGCCGACGGTCTTGATGATGGTATAGGCGAATTTGGGATCAAGCCCGATGGCTTCGCCCAGCGACGGGTCGGTGCCGAGGAAACGCTGGATCGCCGGGTCCTTGCTCTCCAGGAACTGATCGACATTGGCGCTGGAAATGCCGAATTCCTCGGCCTGGATGGTCGCGTAGACAGTCCAGTTGACGATTTCCAGCCACTGGTCGTCGCCTGCGCGCACGGCCGGAGCGAGCGGTTCTTTCGACAGCCGCTCGGGGAGCAGCACGTAGTCGTCGGGATTTTTCAGCTGGGTGCGTT
Organism: Pararhizobium qamdonense; assembly: GCF_029277445.1. Lineage (NCBI taxonomy): Bacteria > Pseudomonadati > Pseudomonadota > Alphaproteobacteria > Hyphomicrobiales > Rhizobiaceae > Pararhizobium > Pararhizobium qamdonense. The sequence continues at coordinate 791,151 of NZ_CP119566.1, forward strand.
TGCCGGCAAGGTCGGTCGCGTCCTGCGTCAGCGCATCCACGCGGCCGGTGTCGAGCGCCTTTACGAATTCAGCCGTTTCCTCGATGGTGATCGGGGTGAAGGTCTTGCCAGACTTGCGGAAAAAGTCGGCGATGTTCAGTTCGCCGGTGGTGCCGCTCTGGACGCCGATGGTGGCCCCATCGAGATCGGCACCCTTGGTGACGCCGAGATCCTTGCGGACGAGCAGCCCCTGCCCATCATAGAAAACCACCGGACCGAAATGGAAGCCGAGTTTGAACGCACGGTTGATGGTCTGGGTCACGCCGGACAACAGAATATCGTATTCGCCGGCCTGAAGGGCTGGCAGACGCTGCTGTGGCGAGGAGTTGGTGAACTCGACCTTGTCAGGGGTGTTGAAAACCGTGATCGAGAGCGCACGGCCGAAATCGACGAAGAAGCCCTGCCATTTGCCGTCGCCATCAGGCGAAAAGAAGCCCGGCGTGGTGCCGACGCCAACCTTGATCAGGCCGCGCTCCTTGATCTTGTCCAGCGTTTCGCCGGCATTGGCCAGGCCAGTGCTCAAAAACGAGGCTGCCGATAGCGCAAGCGCGAAAACCCCTGCAGTGCGCGCATTCCATAAACTGTGTTTCAACATAAAATTCCCTCTTAGATTATCGACCCGGCATCCCCTGGGATCGATCTGAAGGCTAAATCATATAAAGTCTATAGAATAGATATATTATTCTACCTGTTGCAAAAACGGTAAGCAGTTCGCCTAAAATTTATGCCTATTGCGGAATACGGAAGTGATCGTCGATGTGACGGCGGTGGCGAGTCTCCCTGTGCCAGCCAATGGCTTTGCGATAGCTGCCGAACAGCTTGTTTTCGTGCACTCCTTCGACAGTCAGTCCATGCACGGCGTCTGCATCCGGATCGACATAGAGCGCGTCTACCGGGCAATAGGCTTCGCACATGAAGCAGGTCTGACAGGACGATTGCCGCAGAATGAGCGGCGGCCCTTCGGGCATCGCTTCAAAGACATTGGTCGGGCATACCTGGACGCAGAGATTGCAGTCCGTGCAGGCATCGGTATCCAGAACCTCGATCATTATTCCGCAGCCTCCCTGTAGACACCGGGATCGATCGTTTCTTTCCGGATGGTGAGTTTATCGAGACCGCTGATGATCAGCCGGTGATGCTGGGCGGCGTCTTGTTCGGGAAAGTCCTCCCGCCGGTGCATTCCGCGGCTTTCGGTGCGGGACAGCGCGGCCCGGTACATGAAGCGCGCGGTGGCGGTCATCGCCTGTGCTTGCCGCAGCTGCAACATCTGGCTCTCGTCGGCTGCTGTTGCAGCGGCGATTGTTTCCCAGAGCCGGTCAAGGCGTTGCAGCGATGCGGAAAGGCCGGAATGGGTGCGGAAATAGTTGACGTCGAGCGGGAAGACTTCGTCCTGAACCGCCTTGACGACGGCGTGCGGATCGATGGTTCCAGCGGTTTCCGGACAACGCGGCACAGCCTGCGCAACTGTCGACGGCCCCGTTTTGTCCCGTGCGAAGGCAGCTGCCGAAGCGCCGGCAAAGGTGCCGGTGGACATTGCCCAGGCGGCGTTGTGGCTGCCGCCGCCGGTGAAACCACCACAGATCGGTTCGCGCGTCGCACTATCGCCGGCCGCATACAGGCCGGAAACGGTCGTGGCGCAATCGAGCCCGGTCAATCGCAAGCCGCCGGTGCCGCGCACAGTGCCTTCAAGACGCAGCTTCACCTCGAAGAATTCGGTGAACGGATCGATGCTACGGCGATCAAACGGTATGAAGAAATTCGGCTGGGCGCGCCGCAGGATCGCTTTCACTTCGTCCGTCCCGGCGAGATCGAGCCGGGCATAGACGGGCTCTGACAACAGCGTGCGCGCAATGACCGAGCGGCCACGGGCGGAACCGGCGCCTTCGATCAGGCTATGATCCCTGCGGTAGAATTGCGCGAAACGGTAGAGCGCCGTCTTGGTGATGGAGGCGAAGGCGGGCGAAATGGCGTAGGCCGACGAGAATTCCATGCCGGAAAGCTCGGCCCCCGCTTCCGCAGCCATCAGGTAGCCGTCGCCGGTCAAAACATCGCAACCGAGCGCCTTGCTCATGAAGGCGCAGCCGCCCGCCGCCAGCACCACCGCACCGGCCTTGATGGTCCATTGTCCACCCTCCTGCCGGCGCAGACCGCGCGCCCCGGTAACGGTGCCGCCATCGGTGAGGAGGTGCAGGGCGGGATGGTGATCGAGAATGGTGACGCCGGCGTTCTTCGCCCGGCGCCGCAACAGCCGCATATATTCCGGGCCCTGCACGGAAATGCGTTGCTGCTCGCCCTTTTCATCGACGGGGAAGGGATAGCCCCAGTCCGCCAGCCGGTTGACGCTTTCAAAGGTCTTGTCGAGAACGGGCATCATCCACGCGCGTTCGGAAAGGTAGCCGCCCATTGCCTCGCGGCTCGCCATGGCCTTTTCGCGCCCGGCCGGGTCGGGCGGCACATACCAGATCTGGGTACCGGCCGAAGCCGTCGCGCCGGAGCTGCCGCAATAGCCTTTGTCGACGAGAATGACCTTGGCGTTCGCCCCTACCGCTTCCAGCGCTGCCCAGCACCCGGCGGGACCGCCGCCGATCACCAGCACATCGCAGGTCATCTCGGTTGCCCGTGTTGAGGCGGCATTGCTTTCCTGAGATGGCTGGCTCATGGCAGGCATCCTTTCGATGAAATCTCGTTGCGGTTTAAACCTGTGCACGGCATAGGTTTTCGGATTGTTGTTCCGGAGCTTTGCCGATGCCGCTTGCCAGTCTCGCCATGTATGCCAGTCCTTTTCCGGTCGCCGAGGCGACGCGGCTGTTCTGGGTGGCGTTGGCCGGACGTATCCGTGCTTTCGGGCTCGAGGCGCCGGAGGCGTTGAACGGCGATATCCGCTACGACGAGGCCTGGCTCCGGCCCGACCTGCTGTTTGGCCAGACCTGCGGATATCCCTATGTCCAGCACCTGCGCGGCAAGGTGCAGCTGCTGGCGTCGCCCATCTATGGGCTGCCCGGTTGCGACGGGCCGTTGAAATGCAGCTTCATCATCGTCAATGCCAACGCGCCGGTGCAATCGATCGACGAATTGAGAGGCGCGCGGGCGGCCATCAACGAACCCGGCAGCAATTCCGGCTACAACCTGTTCCGGGCCTTCATCGCGCCGCATGCTGTGGAGGGCCGTTTCTTTTCCTCGGTTACGGAAACCGGCGGCCACGGGAGAAGTATCGATGCGGTTTCGAGCGGGGAAGCGGATGTTGCGGCGATCGACTGCGTGACCTTCGGCAATACGCTGCGCTTTGATCCCGATCGTCTCGCCGGTGTCCGCATTCTCGCGGAAACCGCAAAAGGGCCGGGCCTGCCCTTCATCACTTCTGCCGCCACGCCGGCGAACGATCTCATGATCCTGCGCCGCGCGTTGGCGGAAACCATCGCCGACCCCGCGCTCTCTCAGGTCTGCGATACCCTTTCGCTTCGCGGCATCCGTGTTCTCGGCGATGCCGATTACGAAGTGCTGGCAGAGTTTGAACGATATGCCGTGCGCCATGGCTATCCTGTTATCGCGTGAGGCATGGCTGCTTGAAGGCGGCGGTTGACTCAGGCCCGGCAGTTTGCCGGACGGCAGACTGCGCTTCCGCAAGGGAGTGGGGTCAAGCACTGGGTTGGCCGGAGGCAAGTTCGGGATCAACCGGGTTTACCGGCTCGCCGGGACGATTCGAACGATCCCCGTCGATACGCTCGGTGACCTCGGTCGACCGGCCTCTGCAACGGCAGGATGATGAACGCTGACGGCGGTGAAAGTGGCGCCGCTGTGTAAAACCGGGCGGGCAGTGAATGTCATGAAATGTCCCTCCGACCGTGAGCGCTTGACCCAAGGTGAAGGCGCCCGTCAATGCGATGGAGGGATTAAATCCAATAACCTATCAAATATATAGATTACTATTTGCCGTTTGGAGCTGATAACGCAACCAATTTTCCGTTTTAGGCACCGCTTCGGCAAAGCCATGTGGTGCGGCTCGTGATGTCGTCTCTTTGCGGTTTCTGTTGGAGGCCAGTTCGGCCCAGCCCGCCTTATCACCGACGCTGATCACTTCCCAATCGGAAACTGAAAGTTCAAACCTGCAAAAATCTGCCAGCGGGGTGCGCCGGGGCCGTCGTGCCAGATTGTGTATTGCGGTTCGATGAAGGCGTTCATGGTGATGCCTTTTTCGAGCTGGAAGACTTTGCCGATGCCGAAGCCGACCGGGATGTAGCTGGTGCCTGCTTCCATGTTGAAGTTCCAGGTGGCTGTAGATCGAAGATAGAAGCCCTGGTCTAGGTTGATGTTGACGATGGGCTGGACCGTCAAGAGGTTTACGCCGTCACGCAGATCGCTGCCGGCAAAGGATGCCTGGTAGGTCACCAGCCCGCCGAACAGGCCCCAGCTTTGCGGTGCAACGATCACGCCCGCAGCACCGGCCTGCCATTTGCCGCTGCCGAGTTCATCCTCCGTTGCCGTGGGCAGGACGAGGACGGGACCGGCCGCGAGCGTGACATCGCCGATCTTGGGAAGCATGAACAGATCGATGAGGGTGAGATCGCCAATACCCGTCACATACCCGCCGGATGCCTGCGGCGATGTGGCGATGGGCAGGGTGAAGCGGATCAACTGCGGCAGGCCAAAGACATCGGACGGGATCAGGCCGCGCAGCAGGAACTGGTTGGCGTGCTTGTCCTGCGGCACGTCGATGAATTCCGGAATGTAGAAATTGTGGAAGTTGATGGTGATCTTCGGTGTCAGCGGGTTGTTTGCCGCGTTGATGTCCTCGTGCTCCTGGGCGGCTGCGGCCGCGACCATGCAGAGACCTGCAAACGCCGCCCACACGATCCGATCCAGCTTCATCGCTTGTCTCCCTCTGTCACCGGATGGGAGCTAAGCACGCAGCGCAAGCAAGCGGGAGTACGTTACGGTAACAGGGTCTGTAACAAGGCGGATGCATACGGGCAGCACGTAACAATCCGGCCTGTTACCGTAACGTACTTACCTGCACCCGCAGCCGGAGTACACTTTCGGCATGACAACCTGTCAGGGGCGGCAGCAAGCCGATGGGGCATTTCAGCGATATATCCCCGCAAGGGGCCGGACAGCGCGGCTTGTGGCGGCTGATGCTCAAGCTGCCTGCCATACGCGGCGGCCTGCAGCTTCTGATTGCCAAACGGCCTTCGCTGGTTGAACTCTGCCAGGCCTATGAAGACGCCTGCGTCACGCTTCAGCGTTTGCGTGCAGAGCCCGGCGACGTCAATTGCCCGAGGATCAGGGAATACGAGACGATTTGTTTAGAGATCGAAACCGAGGTCATCGCCTGTTGCCTGGAATTCAAGGCATCGCACGATCAGTGAGGCCCGCTCCGATATCTGACATCGGCGGCTTCCTGCGAAGAATGGCGCTTTACCGTCACGCCATTCCAGCCCTCACAGGCGTATTTCAGAACACCTGCAGACCGGCTTTCCTGCAACTCTCATCCGAAATCCTTGTATCGGCGTGCCGGAATAGGTCATCTTTATCGTGAAGTTTCATTTTATTAGCATTCTGGGTTGCAACTTATTGCCATTGGCGCGATAAATTCGTCTGTTCTGCCCAGGGTAGAGTTGACGGAGGCGTCTATGAACACCGCAGACCAGCCGGCATCATCGCGCGAAATCTCACATGTCAAGGCAAAGGCCGAACTCGCCCGTTTGTGCGACGACCCACGCTTTCGCGGCACCGACAGGACGCGAAGCATCCTGCGTTATCTGGCGCAGCGCCGTTTCGAGGGCAATGATGACAGCGTGAAAGCCTATTCCGTCGCCATCGACGTCCTCGGCCGGACCTCGGATTTCGATCCGGCGACAGACCCGATCGTGCGCATCGAGATGAGCAGACTGCGTCTGGCGCTTTCGCAATATTATGAGGCATTCGGGGATGAAACGGACGTTTCCATCGCGCTTCCCAAAGGTCATTACGTCACGGTTTTTACAGCCATGGCGGAACAGCCAGCTGGAGCGGATGACCGTGAAAACATTGAAGCACCCTGCTTAGGCGACGACGTTTCAGTCCACACATCTCCACCGGCGGGCGATGCCGTGGAACAGCCGTCCGTCCCGGAACACCTCGCTTTGGCACACCCGGCTTCAAGCGGCGCTCCCCGGCAGGGCGGGCGGCATGGTTGGAGCGTTGCTGTGGGCATCGGCCTGATCGTTGCCGTTGCCGCTTTATGGCAGCTTTTTCTCCCGGCCACGATCACGCTGAAGCCGACGGTGCTGGTCACGGTCACCGCCGATGACGCGCGAATGGCAGGTGAAGCGAGCCAGACGCGCGACATGCTTTTGACAGCGCTCACGCAGTTTCAGACATTGATCGTGGCAAGCGGTTCAGCGCCTGATCATGTCTTTCACACTGCGATGCGTTCCTTCCCGCAAAACGCCTACACAATCGATCTGAAATATTATTATGCCGGCGAAAAGACGCCGCATGTCCGGTGGCAGGTCATCAGCGCCCGTGGCGGCAAGCTGCTTGCGTCAGGATCCGAAAGCATTCAGCGGGATGACAACAGCCCTCTCTTGGCGCGGTACGATCTGGTGAAAATCCTGTCGCGGCGGTTTGCGACGAGCCGGGGCATCATCAACACGATCGAAGCCAATGAGAGCCCGCAGGACGCGCTTGGAAACGCCTGTGTGCTGCGGGCCGAGCGCGAACTCGATGCCGGGCGTATCCACGATCTGGCAGCATCCTCCGCCTGCCTGATCCGCACGATCGCCGTTGACCCGGCAAACACGGACGCCATCGCGGCGCTGTCGCGGGTAACGACAGCGCAGGCCGGCGGGCGGCCGGACAAGGCGGTGACAGAACGGTCCGTGGAATTGGCAAGGCAAGCCGTGACGCTGACGCCGCTTTCCGACCGGGCCCAGATTGCCCTGATGATGGTGCAGTTTTACGGCGGCCGCACCGAGGCGGCCGTCAATGCGGGGCGCCGCGCATTGGAGCTCAATCCGAACAATCCGGAGGCGGCCGCCAAACTGGCGATGGTGCTGTTCACGTCCGGTGGCTGGGATGCGTCGGTGGCGCTGGCGCAGGATGCCACGCATGGCATCGATGTCGTTCCGCGCGACGCATCGCTGGTCCTTGCCATGGATGCCTATCGCCGTGGCGACTGGACGTCCGCATCGGCGCTCTCTGAAAAGATCAACGATGGCGGCTTTACGACGGGAATGCTCAGAGCTGCGTCGCTCGGCGAGATGGGATCGCCGCAGGCCGCCGACAGCCTTGCCGATCTCCGGTCGATCATTCCCGACTTCGAAAGCCGCTATTTGGAAATCATGGCCGCGCGGCGCTACGATCCAATACTTGCGGCGTCTTTTGCGCAAGGTCTCGAAAAGGCCGGTGCGCGCATCGTGCCGCGAAATATCGCAAGCGCCTTCTAAGGCGGGTTGTTACATGTAAATGCGCCGCTGTTACCGTAACGTACTTGTTACGGTGGCTCGCTCTGCCACTCTCGCAGCCATGACTAAGCGGCGGGAGCAATGCGATGAAACGGCTGGCTTCATATCTCGTGACGGCATCCATGGTTGCGACATCGGCGGCGGCAGGTCCGGGTGTGATCACCACATCCGTCAATTTCAGATCCGGGCCGGGCACCGGTTATGCCAGTCTCGGCAAGATCACCGAGGGTGCAAAAGTCGATGTGTCCGAATGCGATGCAAGCGGCGCCTGGTGCGCGGTGACATCGGATGGGCGCAAGGGCTTTGTCAGCGGCAAATATGTCGAACAGGCCGACCCGCAAAAGCCGAACTGGCCGCGCAGTTTCACCACCGGCAATGGCGCAACGCTCACGCTTTTCCAGCCGCAGATTACCGGCTGGCCAGACTTCACGACGCTGAATGCGTTGATCGCCACAGAATTCAAGGCAACGGCGCAGGCAAAGCCGATCTATGGCGTGATCGGTGTCAGCGGCAGAACCGTGGCTGACGATGCCACGGACGAGGTGGTGCTCACCGATGTCACCGCGACACAGGTCGATTTTTCGACGCTCGACCGCAAGGAACTGACGGACCTTGCCATCGAAGTCGGCAAGATCATGCCGGCCGGTCCGATCACCCTGTCGCAGGAGCGGCTGACGGGGAGCCTTGCCGATTATCAGCGTCTTGCCGATGTCAACGGCATCAAATCCGATCCGCCGCATATCGCTGTCAGCACCGATCCCGCCATTCTCGTCCAGACCGATGGCAAGGCGGTTCTGTCGCCGGTGAAAGGCGTCGAAGGATTGCAGTTTGTCGTCAACACGAACTGGGACATCTTCAAGACAGCCGATCCAGATGGCGCTTATGTCCTGCGCGACGAAAAGAGCTGGCTGACATCAAAGACACTCGACGGCACCTGGGAGGCGGCAGTCCAGCTTCCGGCGATCCTGTCTCAATTGCCGGATGACGAAAGCTGGAAGGATGCCAAGGCTGCGATGCCGGCTGCGCCGTTCGAAGGCGGAAAGGTGCCGCGTGTCATTTATTCTGCTTTGCCGGCGGAGATGGTTCTGTTTGACGGCCAGCCGGCACTCGAGGCCGTTCCCGGCACCGGCCTTGAATGGGCATCGAACACGACGAGTGATGCGTTCTTCCATAAGGCCAGCAAGACCTGGTACGTGCTTTTGTCCGGACGCTGGTTTTCCGCAGCCAGCCTGGATGGACCCTGGACATTCGCAACGCCGAGCCTTCCTGCCGATTTCCAGAACATTCCCGACGACGCGCCCTATTATCAAGTGCGGGCTTCCGTTCCGGGCACCTCCGAAAGTGCCGAGGCCCGGCTGAAGGCCAGTATTCCGCAGATGGCGCGCGTGGCGACCGATGGTTCGGTAAAGGTCGATGTGACCTATAGCGGCGATCCGAAGTTCGAACCGATCGAAGGCACGGCACTTGCCTATGCTGTGAATTCCAACGAGCAGGTCATCAAGGTCGGCGAGACCTATTTCGTTTTAAAGGACGGCGTCTGGTTCACCGGAACCTCGCCGTCCGGGCCGTGGACGGTCGCAAAGGCGGTTGCCGAGGAGATCTACAAGATCCCGCCGTCCTCGCCCGTCTACAACGCCACCTATGTGCGGGTCTATAACACGGAGCCTGACGCGGTCTGGTTCGGTTACACGATGGGCTATCTCGGTGCCTATCTCGCCTGGGATACGTTCGTTTACGGAACCGGTTGGGCCTATCCGCCCTATTGGGATTTCGGCTGGGCCGGGGGTGGTTACTGGCCCTATTATCCGCGTCCGCTGACCTATGGCGTCGGAGCCTTCTACAATCCCGTCTATGGTACCTTCGGGCGCTACGGATATGCCTATGGACCCTACCGGGGCATTGCCGGGGGATCGGCATACAATCCGCGGACGGGGACCTATATCCGGGGCGGGGCGGTGGCCGGGCCAAATGGTGCACGCGGTTTCGTGGCGGCCTACAATCCGCGCACCGGCAATGCGGGTTTTGCACGCGGCGGCCAGAATATCTACGGTTCGTGGGGAACGGCCGGCGTGAAGCATGGCTCCGATTTTGCGCGCATCTCAGGCGGCGCGACCGGCAATGCCGCAGGCATGAACTGGCGCACCTCGGACGGAAACCACGGCTTCGTCGCGGCAGGCAAGGGCGGTGATGTCTATGCGGGCCGGGATGGAAACGTCTACCGCAAGGATGATGGCCAATGGCAAAAGCATACGGATGACGGCTGGAAGCCGGTCAACCGCCCGAATGCGGAAACGCTGAAAGATCACGGGCAGAATTTTCAAGACAGGCATCCGGATGCAGCCGGGAAGATCCGCAACGATGCACAGATCAGGCCCGGCCGGCAGCCGGATGCCCAGCCGGGGCAGCGCGCGCGTCAGGCTCGCGAAAGGGCGCCAGACCATCTTGCCATCGACAGGGCCGGCCGCCAGATCGGCAACCAGCGGGACATGCGGCATGATTTCGGGCGGCAGGATATCGGCCAGTTCCGGGGTGGTGGCGGCAATTTCCGGGCGCATGAATTCAGCGGCATCCGGGCGGGAGGCTTCCATGGCGGTGGCGGCGCGCGATTCCGGCGCCGGTAGATGGCGAAACAAGCAACGGGGGTAATGACGATGGGAACAGGCAACAGAACGATCGCAGGGTTGGCGCTCGCCGGTGCGGTTTCGTGCCTGGCATTGCCTGTGCAGGCAGCGGAGGGCGGGGCAGGGTTCTATCTGCTTGGCTCGAAAGGACCTGCAGCCGCGATCATGCCGCCACCCGGCGTGTTCTTCCAGAATGATCTCTATCTCTACTCAGGCGAACTCGGCGGCGGCACCCAGCTTCCGACGGGCGGCAAAATCGCTGTCGGGGTCGATGGTAAGGCAGCCATCGAAATTCCGACGGTCATCTGGGTCCTGCCGGAAGACGTGATGGGCGGGCGTTTGGGATTGTCAGCCTCGCTCCCGGTCGGCTGGAAGGAGACATCCGCCGACCTCACACTCAACCGGCCGCTTGGCGGCGTGATATCGGGATCGACCACGGACGCCGTCTTTACCGTCGGAGACCCCATTGTCAGCGGCTTTGTCGGCTGGGAGGCCGGCAATTTCCACTATCAGATCGGCACGCTGGCGAACGTCCCGATCGGCGATTATCAGGACGGCGAAATCTCCAATATCGCGTTCCATCATTGGGGTGCAGACGTATTTGCAGCCGCGACCTGGCTTGACCCGAATATCGGGCTCGATCTCTCCGGCGTCATCGGCATGACCTTCAACGCCGAAAATCCGGCCACCGATTACCGGACCGGCAACGAGTTCCATTTCGAATGGGCTGCAGTCCAGCATTTCAACGAGCAGTTCGATGCAGGCCTTGTCGGTTACTACTACAAGCAGGTCACCGGCGACAGTGGCGAGGGTGCCGCGCGGCCGTTTAAGGGCGAGGTGGCAGCCATCGGCGCGACCATCGGCTGGAACCTGAAAATCGGCGAATTGCCCGTCTCCACCCGCATCAAATATTTCCACGAATTTGCCGCCGACAACCGCGCCGAGGGCGATTCGGTGATCTTGACCATCTCGATGCCCCTGGCGATTACCCAGCCCGCAAGTTCCCGGTAAGCCAGCGAAACGGATGCAGGGGTGTGGAAGCTTTTCACGCCGCGATCACGGAACAGCAACAGCCTCGGGGAATTTCCACGTACCGTCGAGTATCTCTGGGCGCGGCCTATAAAGCCGCACCATGTAGTTCCAGCCGGAAACCGTCGGCAGGCAGTTGACGGTTTTGCTGCCACAGGCGCCGAACTGGATCGTGTTGCCGCCGTCCGCATTGCTTTTTGCCGTGATGTTGTTGATCGTGTATGCGCCCAGCGCATTCTTCTCGTAAAAGCCGTCCTTGTTGTAGACGCTCACGGACCAGAAGCCGTCCACCGGCACATCCTTCACGTTCAAGGTATAAACCGTTTTGCCGTCGTTTTTGGTTGGCGCGAAATTGAGGTAGGTCGCGTCCTTCGGGGGATTGGCACCCCAGGCGGATGCCGAACCGATCAGCCTTTGAACGGGATCGACCTGGTCCTTCGTTCCAAATGCCTTGGACGTGTCCTTGATCGTCGCCGCAAGCACGAGAAGTGCCTCGCGGATTGTCTTTTGAGCTTGCTTGTCCCATTTGGGAATGTCGAACGTGCCGGGACCACCGGGCTGCTCGGCCTTCATCGCATCCTGCAACATGTGCGCCGCTTTCAGATCCTCCGGATTGGTGGGATCAACCAGCGTCCGGACAGCCGTCACGACATAGCGCGTGCCGATCTCCTCTTTCGTGATCGTGTGATTGACCGGCGCATAAAGAGCCGGAAGCGTGTAATGATCTTCCGTGATCAGCTGCAGGGACATGAACCGCTTGCCGGCATCCGGCAGAGTGATGGTGACCGGTCCGGCATCCAGGTCAAAGACCGCAGCGGAATAAAGCGTATCGCGGTTTTGACGGATGACCTTTTGGCTGTCGACCGGGGAAAGTTCGCGGTTATGAAAGAATTTTCCAAAGCCGTCATCCTGCAGGGCGATTGCACTGAAATACTGGTCGGACTCCGCCCGGATAAAATTCTCGACAGTCACGGGTACGGCATCCGCCGCCATTGACGGCAGGCTGGAGAGCGTCATGAGCGCGGCGACGCCCGGTGCCAAAATCTTCAAGGCGCACTTCATCATCATGGTCTCCTGGGAGCTATCGGTTTCCAAGTGCCGGGCCTGATCATTTGTGGACATGGACGATGTCCGGAAGCACCCATGTCTTGTCCAACAGGGCTTTTGTCGGAGCATAAAGCCGGAACATGACCTCGAATGTTCGCTTCGGGTCCGTCGGTATCCAGTTGCTGTCCTTGCCGTCTGGCGCCTTCGGCCCGACGAATATATCGACGGTTCCGTCCGGGTTCTTTTGCAATTCGGCGATCTGGGACGAGCGGCTGGCCCGATCCACATTGCGGATAAGCGCATGCGTTTGGCGGTCATAGGCGGTGAGCGACCAGTATTGCCGGACAGGGACGTTGGCGGGGACCGTCAGCCGGTAGGTCTTTGAACCGTCAAAGTCGTGGCCGTCCTTGTCCTTGATGGAAATCAGGTAGAATTGGCCTGTGCCCAACCGCTTCAGGCCGACGAAAGCATAGCTATACGCCACGCCCCTCAAATCGACCGGATAGGCATCCGGCCCGCCATAGGCCGCCTGCGCGCTTTTGACCAGCTCCGGGTTTGCAGCATAGTTCCACTTGCTGTTCTCATAGAACGGGATCAGGCCGGTGTCGTATTTTTCCTCCAGCCATGCGTGGCCTTCCTTGGCACCCGCCTCAAGCAACCTGGTCACGGCCGGTGCCGGAGAAAAGGTCTTTCCCTTTTCAATGCCAAGCAATTTGAGCTGGCCGATCATCACGCGGTCGCGGGTGAGCCAAGGCTCGGTCTGGATGATCCGGTCAAGAGACGCGTAGAAGCTGGCATCGTACCGGATGGTGGAATCGAAGATGACGCCTTCCGCATCCGTGAACACTGTCTCCGGCGGTTTCTCAGCCTCAGACAGCGGGTAAACCTTCAAGCGCTTGGCATATCGAACCGATTTGGCGACATCCGCATCGCTATGGCTGGCAAGATTTGACCGCAGGAGGGCATAACCGCCGAAGGTATCCGACTGCAGCGGGATATAACCGTCTGGTATCGTTCCGGAATAATCCGGCGGCAGGACGAGATATTTGCCGCCTTTGCCCTGGTCTGCGCCGGAGGGCCCCGCATCCTCGAGCGCCATTTGCCAGACATTGACGATATTGCCGTTGATCGAACCACTATCATCCGCCGGCGGGACTTCAATGACGACAGGACCCTTCCTCGTGTCCGTAAACGCCATCACATAGATCGCATCCGGGTTGGGCGTCAGGGTCTGATTGTGCCAGTCGAGCGGTTTTGACCAGTAGACGATTTCATTGACTTTCGCTTTGGTCTTGGTCAGAGCCTCCTGCAGCATCAGGTCGTAGTTGACGGCCGGGATACCCCAGATGACGGCCTCGACCGCGCGGCGTTCGATGGTCCGCTCGCTGAGTTCCTGCGGTGTGAAAGCCCAGCCTGCCGAGGGCATGAGCGCCAGAGCCGCCATCATCAAAACAGACTTTTTCACTGTCATCTCCCGTTTGAAAGTTGTGGCGGTCTCCTGGCCCAACTTTGCGGATGCCTAACGTTCATTCGAACGCATAGATTTTCTTCCAGTCCGCTTTCATATCGACCAGCAGCCAGTTGCGGGCCTCAGCTTCATCCATGGCGTTGTCGAGCTTGCCGAAGGCAGACCGGCGGTCGTAGGCGAATTCCCGGTCGCCATCCGTGTGATGGATGATCATGCCGAAGCCCTTTTGCGGGCCGCCTGTGACCCAGCGGAGCATTTCGTAGTCACCATCCGAATTTCCGGCGACGAAGATGGGGCGGCGGCCGATGAATTTGTTGATGCCTGCGGGTTTGCCTGGGCCATCGTCGATGAAGTCGATCTTTGGCAGCCTGTTGAGAACAGGCACGTCACCGGCGAGCGCGTATTCGGTCACGATGGTGCTGCCGATCACCTGTTCGGGCGGAATACCGTAGGCGGCCTGCGTGATCGGGCGCATGAACTCGACGCCGCCGCCGGAAACGATATAGGTCTTGAAGCCGTTGGCGCGCAGATAATCGAGCAGTTCGCGCATCGGCAGGAATGTGACCTCGTTATACGGCTTGTGGAATTTCGGATGCCTGGCCGTTGCGTACCAATCCGTGACGATCTTGGTGAACGCGTCGCTCGTCATTCCGGCATGGGTCGTCATGCCGAGTTCGACGATGCCTTTCTCGCCGCTCTTGGCGAGGCCCTTCAGGTCGCCGGCCAGAATGGATTTGAAAGGCTCCTTCTCCGCCCATTCCGGATGCTGTGGCGCCAGCGCCTTCACCCGGTCCAGCATGAAGCCGAGCTGGAAATAGAAGGGCTGCTCCGACCAGAGCGTGCCGTCATTGTCGAAGACGGCGATGCGGTCTTCGGGCTTGACGAAGCCATCCCCACCCTCGGTCGTCACTTTCGTCACGAAATCGACGATGGCCTGGCGGGATTTTCCCGCATTCCAGGACGGCAGGCCGTCGGCCAGAACGGACAGTGGGGCGAGCAGCACGATGAGCAGGGCGCGAAGGATGAGGTTCATGATCGGTCCAATCAGGGGCTGGGTCTCTTGATGCAGCGGAAGCCCACATGGCTGGTGGAGGTATCCTCCGGCTCGGCGTGGCGGGCTGCGGGGCGATAGCGGCGGCAGTAATTTGGGGCGCAGAGATGCGACCCGCCCTTGAGAACGCGGCGCGGAATGCGGATATCCGGCTGGCGCGGATCGTAGCTTGCCTCGATGGCAGCGCCGCGCGGGTTTTGCGGAATGCAGCAGGACTTTGCCGCAGGCTCCGGATGCCGCGTCGACCAGTAGTCGGATGTCCATTCCCAGACATTGCCGATCATGTCGTACACGCCATAGCCGTTGGGCGGGAACGTGCGGACCGGCGAGGTGCGATCCTTGCCTGCAGGCTTCGTGCTATGGGTCGGGAAAGTGCCCGCCCATGTGTTGGCCATGGCAATGCCACCGGGCGTCAGCTCGTCACCCCAGGCAAACTCGGTGTCATCGCCGTCACCGCGCGCGGCCAGCTCCCATTCGGCCTCGGTGGGAAGATCGAGCCCCGCCCATTCGGCATAGGCACGGGCGTCGCAATGGGCGATGTGGACGACGGGATGGTCGAGCTTGCCGCGCAGGTCGCTCAAGCCGCCATAGGGCCTGCGCCAATTGGCGCCGAATTTGAAATTCCACCACTGGCTGATATCAGGGCCATTGAGGGTTTTCGGCGGCGTGAAGACGAGAGAACCTGCTTTCAGCATCGTCGCAAGCGCACCGGGATAGTCCTTCGGGTCGGGCGCTTTCTCGGCAAGCGTGACATAGCCGGTCGCCTTGACGAATTCATTGAAGCTTCTGTTGGTCACCGGCGTGGCCTGGATCCAGAAGCCGTCCACCTTGACCGGATGCGCGGGTGCCTCCTCCGGATAGTGGCTGTCGGAGCCCATTATAAAGGTGCGGCCGGGTATCCAGACCAGATCTTCGTCTGCGGCCTGCTTTGCCGTCGGAAAAGCCAGTGTCATCGCCGTCTCCGCATCCTGATGCCAGAGCCTCGTACGAGGCTCTAAAGCATTGCCGAGAGAGAAGGGCGGCGGAAGTACGTTACGGTAACAAGGACGCGTACAAGGCGTAAACGTGGCGTAAATCCCGCCGCGTCCGGCGGTGGATCAGATAGCGGTGCTTGAGACGTTCAATTCCGGAAGGCCGCCGGCATGGCGGTGGACGTGTGATGAGGGAACGGCTTTAGGGGCTTTGCGGATGGCGTTTGCCAAAGCCGCGCGGTTCAAGCTGGGGTGATCCGGAAAGGAGCCGAAAAGTGTGCGCTGAAGCGTCTCGGTTTCCCGTGCGGCGTCCTGGTCGCCTGTGGTGGCGGCCCAATGTGTGATCGAGCCGTATCCTGCAGTTTTCGCCCAGTCGTCGAGGCTTTTATAGATCGTCATGAGGTCGTCGCGGCGCACCGAGGCAAGGAGCTGTTTCCGTTTTTGGTGCAAGGAATTTTGTCTCGCTTGCCTGAGCGCCACCCATTTCCGCCGCATCCAGGGATAGGCCTGCACCGATAGCCATGTCGCAACGGCAAGGGCAACAAGGGCTGCGGCGATGAGCACAGCTGGCTTTGACACCCAATCCCGATCCGTTTTCGCATCCGTCTGCTCGACCTGTGGAGCAAGACCAGTTGCTGCCGGTGCAGATTTGCTGACCTTGACCACCGTGGCTGGAAGATTGGACAACTGGCTTGACTGCGTCTCCACGTCAAACCAGGGATAGAAAACCGCCGGGATTTCAAACGTGCCTTCGGCCTCTGCGACATAAGTGATCGTCTCAATCCGTGTGCTGCCCGTGGTTCGATCCTCGGCCTGAACGCCATCGGCCAGTTTCGGCGACGCCGGGTACGGCTTCAAACCCGGCGCGGCTGCTGATGGTATGGTGGGGATCATCATTGCCTGCGTGTTTTCGGCAAATATTGTGATGGTCCGGACAATGGCGTCTCCGGCTTTCAAACTGGAGGGGTCGCGGTCGAAGGATTGCCCGATCGTCAGGCCGCGCGCCGCAAATATAGGGGATGCCGCAGTGCCGCCGGGCGCTGCCTCCACTGTGAAACGCACCGCAGGCAACGCCGTTTCCCCTGCGACCGGCTTGCCGTCCTGCGAATAGCCGAGCGTGATCACCACAGGCGGCAGGGTGAAGGTGCCTGATGTCTCCGGGATCACGGCATAAGTGCGCCGTATGCCCGCATATTGAACGCCGTCGATGGTTTCGACCATGTTTTGGGCGCGGTCATCGGGCAAGGTGACGATGGCATCCGGCACATCGAACAGCGGAAACTGGGGCGGCGACGTGAAAAAGTCCGGCACCAGGATATCGACATCGATCAGCACCTGCTGGCCGGGAACGATCCGGCCCGTGCTCTCCATTTTTGCTCGCGCGAATGGTTCTGCTGCAGATGCGGTTGATCCCAGAGTAAGAAGGATGGTAATCGCGATCCAGGTCCTGATCATGGCTTGACCTGCTGCGCTTCGATGGCGAACTTGCGCGCCATCAGGTCGGCCGGGCTGACGATGATGTTCTTCATCCACAGTTCCGACGTCTGCTCGGCAATATTCATCTTGCCCGCCTTGCCCTGCTTGCCCTTGTCGTCGAACTGGACACTGTCTGGCGGCAGGTTCGGTTCGTCCTGCTGTTCCTCTTCATCGTCCTTCTTTTGCTGGATCAGTTTTTGCGCGACAGCGAGATTGAAGGTAGCGTCCGGCCAATCCCTGCGTTTCTCGAGCGCCTTTTTATACGCGGCGGCCGCCTCGTCGAGCTTGCCGATGTGGAGCAAGGCGTTTCCCTGATCGTACCAGCTGTCCGCGCTATCCACGGCGGCGAAGGAATCGAGCGCTTCGGCAAACTTGCCTGCCCGGTAGAGTGCCGTACCCTTCCACATCGGATCGGCAAAATGCGACGATGCGGCCTCGAAGTCGCCCTTCTCGTAGGCGAGCCGTCCTTTTTGGTCCGGCGTCAGCCACATGCCGGTTAAGTCCGTGGCTTGGACCTCGCCGGGCATAAGGAAACGGGCGATGAGCAGAGCGGTGCCCACACGCACGACCCACCCTTTGCGAAACGAAAAGGCAAAGAGGATCGCCAAGGGAATGACAAGCCACCAGCCGAGGTCGCGCCAGCGATCACCTTCGGCTGCCCGCATCTGCGCAAAGTTCGTCCGGATTTTTTGCGACACCCATCGAATATCGGTATCGTCGTCCGTCATGGTCGCGACATCGACCCCCGTCAGCGCGTGCAGATTCTTCAAACCTTCGACATCGAGCCTGGAAAACATCCGGCCACCCGTCGCATCGGTCAAAAAGCCGCCGTCCGGCGTCTTCACCGGGCCGCCCGTCTGCGTGCCGATCCCGAGGACGGCAATGGCGTGTTTCGATTTGCGTTTGAAAGCATCGAAGGCTTGCTGTTCCACGCCATCGGTCAGGAACAGAATGGTTCCGGCCGCGTCCTCGCCCGTCAAGGCTGCTTCGGCGCGTTCAAGCGCCCTCGCGGTGTTCTTGCCATCGACGGGCATGATGCGTGTCGCCAGCGCGTCGGTATAGGTCTCGATCAGGGAGCCGTCTTCGGTGAGCGGCAGCACCAGATGGGCTGATCCGGCATAGGCAACAACGGCGGAGCGTGCGCCGGCCCGGCCCGCAACGATGTCGTTGATCTTCAGCTTTGCCCGCTCCAGCCGGGAAGGCGTGACATCGATCGCATCCATTGTCGGCGAAAGATCGACGGCAATGACAAGCGGCGCGGTATCTTCCACGAAGGGGGGTGTCTCGCGTTGCCAGGCCGGGCCGGCTGCGGCCAGGCTTGCCAGGGCGAGCGCTGCGGCCAGCAGCCATGAGGGGCGGATGCGGGAGCGTTGAGCCCCCTCGACCACCAGGCTGTCGAGAAGATGCGGTTCGATCAAGCCTTTCCACTGGCTGCGCACATCGCTTGAGCGTCCGGCCGCCCAGATGATAATGGCTGGCAAAGCAAGCGCCAGCAGCCACCAGGGTCTGAGGAAATGAAAGGCCTCGATCATGCGGACGCCCTCCGTCCAAACAGGCCGGTCAGTCCGCTGATCAGGTAGAATAGCGCAAGCACTGAAATCGCAGCAGTGAGCGGCCAATGGAACAGGTCAATGCGCGGCCGCCAGGACAGGTTCTTCTGGTCCTGCGGCGTGATCGTGTCGAGCGTGTCATAGATCGCGGAAAGCTGGGTCTGGTCTCCCCCGAAAAAATAACGCCCACCCGTGTCAGCGGCGATCTTCTGGAGGGTGGCTGTATCGAGCTTGTCCTCGCCGGTGGCTTTCGGATCACCGATGCCGACCGTATGGATGACGACATTCTTCTGTTTGGCGATCTGCGCCGCCTTGGCGGGTGGCATTCTGCTGGCGGTATCATTGCCGTCGGTGAGGACGATCAGCACTTTTTCCGGCACGGTGGTCGTCTCAAACATCTTGATGGCAAGACCGATGGCGTCTCCAAGCGCTGTGCGCGGGCCTGCCATTCCAGGCAGCGTACCTGCGATCACTGCCTGGACGGTCTTATGGTCCATGGTGAACGGCACCAGCGGATAGGGTGCGTCGCCGAAAGCGATCAGCCCGATACGGTCGCCGCCACGCCTGGCGACGAAATCCGCCACCACCTTGCGCACGGCATCGACACGCGCCTCCAAGCTGCCATCCGCAGAGGGGAAATCCCTGCTATCCATGGACTGTGAGAGATCGAGCGCCAGCAGCAGGTCTCTTTGCGGCTCGATCTTTTCGACCGGGGGTTCGACGAATTGCGGGCGGGTTAGTGCAAGCACGATCAGGCACCAGGCCAGCGTTTCGCAGGCAAGCTGAACCCAGCTGCGATGCGCAATGACGGAGCCCTGCGTCGGGTTGATGCCGGCGGCTTTTGCGACCTGCGAGAAAAACGGCAGCCTGACGGATGCGGATGTTTCGCGATGCGCGGGAAACAACAGCCAGACAAGCAAAGGCAGGGGCATGGCGAGAAGTAGCCATGGCAGATCAAGCTGATACATGGTGGCGCCTGATCCATGTCCGGGCCGCCGCAAGGATGTCGCTTGAGGCCAAGGTGCCGGCGTTGCTGTCTTTCTGGTATTCGCCGTCGTCCAGCAGCGCGTTAAGGGCGTGGCCGCCCTCTCCATGCTCATTGAGAAACGCGACCCAGGCAGCGCCCGACAAGCCCGCGACCTCGGCCCGGCTCCAGCCGGCGATGGCAACGCGTTTGAGGATCGCGGCAAGCGCGCGCAAGGCCTGATCCCGCGTCGCCGTGCCGTTCAGATCCTTCTCCAGGCCATCCAGAAGCAAAAGCGCTTCGCGGCGGTAAGCGTTGGCGCGATAATGCCGGACCCAGCGGATGAGCATGATCGTGACCGCCAAAGCCAGAAGAATGGCCGCCAATGCCCAGCCCCAGGTCTGCGGCATCCACGAGACCGGTTGCGGCACCGCAATGTCCTTCAGCGATTCAAGCGCAACTTTTGTGAGGGGATCGAGCGGTGCCGCCTTGTCCGGTTCCATCAGCGCCTCCGCTGCCGCCAGGCGGCCTGCTCAAGAAGCCGCCTGAGTTGTGGTGCGGTATCTTCCGCCGCTGACACCGGCAGCATCGGCAGGCCCAGCTCGCGCTGCCAGTCCCGCAGCGCGCGGCCCCGGTCTCGCGCGAAGGTGCTGATCCCCTGGCGGACATCGGCACGGCGCAGTGGCAGTTCCGCCTGCAGGCCACCACCGCTGACGACGATGCCGCCGGACGCCGGGAGATCAAGGAGGAAGGGATCGTAGACGAGAATGCAGATGACATCGTTGCGGCCCGACAGCTTCAGCAGGATATCGCGCGTCGTGGCGCTATGGCCATCAAAGTCGCTGATGACAATGATCAGGTGATCATGATGCGCGATGCCGGCCACGCGTTGAAGGCTGACGTCCAGCGCGGAGGGCGAGGGCTGCCCCGAAAATCCTGCATTCAGCTGTCCGTTCTGCACTGCGATCTTGCCCGCAAGCGTGATCACCGCCTCGCGGCTGCGATGCGGCCGCACCTCGCCGATGTCGCTGTCGTTGAACACGAAACCGCCGACGCGATCGCCGGAACCGAGGATGCGCCAGGCGCACAGCATCGCCGCCTGCGCTGCCGTCACCGATTTCATCTGACGCTTGCTGCCGAAGAACATGTTGATCCGCTGATCGACGACGATGAGAGCCGGCCGTTCCTTTTCTTCGCTATAGACGCGCACCACCGGCTTGTTGGTGCGCGCCGTCACGCGCCAGTCGATGGAGCGGATATCATCGCCGGGCAAATAGTCGCGCAATTCCTCAAAGGTCAGTCCCCGGCCGCGCATGGAGGACTGCATTCGTCCTGCGAGTTGCTGATGGCTGCGGGATTTCTGCACGAAGCTAAGGTCGCGCGCCCGCTTTTCGAGCGCCACTAGCGCGTCTGTGGAAATATGGACGCCTTCGTGGGTGGATGCCGCCGCCATCTCATCTCCTCACGATACCGCGACCAGTTCAACGATGCGGTCAATGACCGTGTCCGGCGTGGTGTTTGACGCATGCGCCTCATAGGACAGGATGAGCCGGTGGCGGAAGACATCATGGACGACGGCTTTCACGTCATCAGGGGTGACATAGTCTCGGCCTTTCAGCCAGGCGTAGGCGCGCGACACCTTGTCGAGACCGATGACACCGCGCGGGCTGACGCCGACCTCAAGCAGCGTGGCCAGGTCCTTGTCGTAGCGCTCCGGATAACGCGTGGCAAAGACAAGGGCGACGATGTATGTCTCGATTGGATCGGAAACGGTCACAGCGCCGATCTCCTTGCGTGCGTCGAATACGGCCTTCGGATCGAGCCGCTCCGATGCCTCCGATTTTGCATGCTCTGCGGCATTTTCCTCGCCGCGTACCAGCCGCATGATGGCAGCCTCCGACGCCTCGTCGGGATAGCCGACCTCGATATGCATCAGGAAGCGGTCGAGTTGGGCTTCCGGCAAGGGATAGGTGCCTTCCTGCTCGATCGGGTTCTGCGTCGCCATGACCATGAACAGTGCGGGCAGCGGATAGCTCTTGCCGCCGACAGTGACCTGGCGTTCCTCCATGGCTTCGAGCAACGCCGACTGCACCTTGGCTGGTGCCCGGTTGATCTCGTCGGCAAGGATCAGGTTGGCGAAGATCGGTCCCTGCTGGAACTTGAACGCACCCTGGCCGCCCTCGCTATAATAGATTTCCGATCCGGTGATATCGGCGGGTAAAAGGTCCGGTGTGAACTGGACCCGGGAGAGTTCAGAATTGAGGTTCTTGGCAAGGCTCTTGATGGCGCGCGTCTTTGCCAGGCCCGGCAGGCCTTCGACCAGGAGATGACCGTTGGCCAGGAGACCGAGCAGCAGGCGCTCGACCATTTCTTCCTGACCGATGATGGATTGGCCGATGCGCTGGCCAAGGGCCAGGATGTCGTCACGAGCGGTCATGCAAGGACCCTATGAGAAACAGGTTGGCGGGACGCGCCGATTGCCCGGCGCGTCTCTTGGGATGACTATTTCTCGATACCGCGATCCTTGAAGGACTGGTCGATCGCCTTGTTCACCTGGTCACGGACGCCCTCGATGTTGAAGCTGGCGACGCGCTGGCTGGGCGGATATTTCACGAAGGTTTCGAGGAAGGCCGCGCTTTTCAACTGGCCCTTGACCAGAAGGAAGTCGTTCCTGACCACCCAGTCATTATACTGGTCGGAGACGACATCGGCCCGCTCGTAAGGGTCCATCCGCAGATTGAACAGCTTGGGAAGACGCCAGGTGATCAGCGGGGTCTGCCAGACCGCGAACCCGCCCGGTGCCGGCTGTTCCTTGAACACGACCTTCCAGTCGTCATAGCGGATTCCAACCAGATCGCCGTCATCATCGAAATAATAGAACTCGTTGCGGGCGCTCTTGTCCGATTTGCCGGTAATATAATCGAGCTGGTTGAAGCCATCGAGATGGTTCCGGAAACTCGTGGCACTTCCCTCGGGCTTCCAGCCGGTCAGCAGACGGCCTTTCACATCGGGATCGCCGGCTGCCGCCAGCAGGGTCGGGAACCAGTCGAGACCGGATACCATGCCGTTGGCAACCTCACCCGGTTTGACATGGCCGGGCCAGCGGACGATTGCGGGAACGCGGAACGCGCCTTCCCAGTTGGTATCCTTCTCGCTGCGGAAAGGCGTGGTCGCCGCATCCGGCCAGGAAAACTGGTTCGGGCCGTTATCGGTGGCGTAGACGACGATCGTGTTGTCGGCGATGCCGAGTTCATCAAGCTTGTTCAGCAGTTTGCCGACATCGCCGTCATGCTCGATCATGCCGTCGCCATACTCGTTGCCCGGCATGCCGCTTTTGCCTCTGTATTCCGGCCGGACATGGGTAAACAGATGCATGCGCGTCGTGTTCATCCAGGTGAAGAAGGGTTTTTTGGCCTTGGCTTGGCGATCGATGAAGTCGATGGCCGCCGCCGTCGTCTCGTCGTCGATCGTCTCCATGCGTTTCACGGTCAAAGGCCCGGTGTCCTCAACCTTGCCATCGGCCGATGCCTTGATCACGCCACGCGGATTATACGCTTTGAGAAATTCGGTATCGTCCTTTGGCCAGTTGGCGGCCTCCGGCTCCTCCTCGGCGTTGAGGTGGTAAAGATTGCCGAAGAATTCGTCGAAGCCGTGCTTTGTCGGCAGATATTCGTCGCGGTCGCCCAGATGGTTCTTGCCGAATTGACCGGTCGCATAGCCAAGCGGCTTCAGCGCCTGGGCAATGGTGATATCACCGGCCTGCAGGCCGACCGTGACGCCGGGAGCCCCGACCTTGCAGAGGCCAGTCCGCAGGCATGTCTGCCCGGTGATGAAGGTCGAGCGGCCCGCCGTGCAACTGTTCTCGGCATAATAATCCGTGAACATCATGCCTTCCTTGGCGATGCGGTCGATATTCGGCGTCTTGTAACCGATGACGCCCAGCGAGTAGGCGGAAATATTGGTCTGGCCGATGTCGTCGCCAAACATCACGAGAATGTTGGGCTTGGCAGCCGTTGCATCCTGGGCGAGGGCGGGAACGCCGGCGAGGGATGCCGCTGTCAGGGACATCGCAAGACCCGTGGTGGCGCTCAGCATGCGCCGTGTGATTGATCCGGTCATGATGGCCTCCCCATCAATTTCAGGCGGAAGTCGTTCGGCATCGTACTCTCCTTGTTTCCGGGCGTCCGGACCGCTCCTGCAGGTCAGGCATTCGACGCTGCCACTCTCGCCGCAAATCGCGCGTAAGGAAGTACGTTACGGTAACAAGGACGGGGGATTACGTAACAGAGGGCGTAAATTAGGCGGGGTGCCAAAACGGATGCCTCAGAGCCACATGACGGTCCGCGACGGTTGCCAGGAGATCACAGCGCTTATGGGGTCGATGCCGGTTGACGCCGGGTTATGAAGGCTGGCCGCGCTGGCAGATATTCCCGAAGCCTGCGGAAATCGAGGGCATCAGCCCGTCGAGCACGCATAGCGCGCCGCGCCTGTTTTGCCATCGACGCCCGCAAGCGAGACGCCGTAGCCCCATAGGTGCCGGATGTGGGCGAGCGTTGCGTCGCGGCTCGTTTCTTCCAGAAGCACGCCGTTCTTCATCCGGTGTTCCAGCCGCAATTGGCGGTCTCCCAAGAGATCGACGTCGACGACCTGGATGTCCTGACTGTTGGCGCTGACATCGTAGCTTCTGGCCAGTGCCTTGCGGATTTCGGAATAACCCCGTTCGTTGTGGATCGAGGCGACCTCGCAATATTTGTTGCTGGCCTCGTCGGTCAGCTGGAAGAGCCGGAATTTGCGGATCAGCGCCGGGCTCAGATATTGCAGGATGAAGGATTCATCGCGGTGGTTGGCCCAGGCGTCGATCAGGGTTTCGCGCCAGCGGCCGCTGCCGGCAATAGCGGGGAACCAGTCGCGGTCCTCCGATGTCGGCTGATTGCAGATGCGCTCAATGTCCTGCATCATCGCAAAACCCAGCGCATAGGGGTTGAGCCCGGAAAAACGGGGATCGTCGAAATGCGGCTGGAACACCACGCTGGAATGGCTGTGGAGCATTTCCAGCATCGCGCCTTCGCTGATCTTTCCCTGATCGAACAGCCTGTTCATGATCGTGTAATGCACATAGGTGGCGCAGCCCTCGTTCATCACCTTGGTCTGGCGCTGCGGATAGAAATACTGGGCGATCACCCGCACGATGCGCAACAATTCGCGTTGCCAAGGCTCGAGGATCAGGCTGTTTTTCTCCAGGAAATAGAGAAGGTTTTCCTCCGGCAGATTGAGGACCTTTTTTCGCTCCATGGCGTCGCGTTCGGCCTCTTCAGGGTCGGGCCTGCCGGTCGCGCGCGGAAGGGTGCGCCACAGGTCGCTATAGGTCTGTTCCTCATATTCCAGTCTCTCGCGGGCGCGTTCCTGCTCCTTCTTCGAGGACAGGCGCGGCGGGCGGCGGTAGCGGAAAACACCCTGATCCATCAGCGCATGGGCGGAATCCAGAATGGCCTCGACGGCGGAGGTGCCGTGCCGCTCCTCGCATTTGGCGATATATTTCTTGGAAAATTCCATATAGCTGAGGATGGCGCCGGCATCGGTCCATTGCTTGAAGAGATAGTTGTTCTTGAAGAAATGATTGTGGCCGAAGGCCGCGTGCGCGGTCACCAGGGTCTGCATCGCCATGGTGTTTTCCTCCATCAGATAGGTGATGCAGGGATTGGAGTTGATCACCAGCTCATAGGCAAGGCCGTGGTGGCCCTTGCGATAGCCGTTTTCCTCGTAGACGAAGCGTTTGCCGAAGGACCAGTGCTGATACATCAGCGGCATGCCGACGGACGAATAGGCGTCCAGCATCTGCTCCGACGAAATGATTTCAAGCTGGTTGGGATAGACGTCGAGGCCAAGTTCATCGATTGCGATCGTCTCGATCGCATCATAGGCATGCGACAGCGTCTTGAAGTTCCAGTCGGAACTGTCAAACAACAGTGTTGAGCCTGCGTTCTTTATCATACCCGGCTCCGTTCACTATCGAAATTGCAGGGTTGGCTGCCTGGCGAAAAGCTTCCGGAAGACAGGATAGATGTCGGAGGGTCTTGCGATCCGGGTCATCTGGAAATTCGGCCATTCGCCATCGACGGTGCGATAGGCGCGCCAGAGCGACGTGCCGTTGTCGGTTGAGCCGAAGATTTCGCTCTCCCGCTCGTCGATGATTTCGACATAGGCGTAATATTGGCAGAGCCGCATCAGTTCGGACGTCAGCAGCGAGGCGCAGCGGTCGGAATCGCGTGAGACATTGTCGCCGTCGGAGGCTTGGGCCGCGTAGATATTCCATTCCTTTGCCGGATAGCGCTCCTGAATGATCCGCAGCATTTCCTCCAGCGCCGTTGAGACGACAGTGCCGCCGCTCTGGGTGCTGTAGAAGAATGTGTCCTCATCGACCTCGCCCGCCTCGTCCGTGTGGCGGATGAAGACGATATCGATCCGGTCGTAGCGCCGTTTTAAAAACAGATGCAACAGCACGAAAAAGCGCTTGGCGAGATCCTTCTCCCGCTCGCCCATCGAGCTCGACACATCCATCAGGCAGAACATCACCGCATTGGCATTGGGCAGCGGCTGGCGTTCGAAGCGGTTGAAACGGATATCGACGGGATCGACATAGGGAATGCGGCGCCGCCGCCGCTCCAGGAGGTCCAGTTGCACCCGCAGGTCTTCCAGATGCCGGCGCTCTGCGATGCCGAGTTCCGGTTCGGTTGCCAGAGCCTCGATCTCCTGCGCCAAGGCTTCCAGCGTCTTTCGCTTGGGGCGCTGCAGGGCGATGCGGCGGCCGTAGCTGTTGCGCATGGTGCGGCTGACATTGATATTGGTGGGCGACCCGCTGGTGGCAAAGCCTGCCCGGCGCGGCTTGAAGGCAACCGCTTCCTTCAGGCTGAGCTTGATCATGTCGGGCAGCTCGAGATCCTCGAAAAACAGTTCGAGCACTTCCTCGCGCGACAGGAGGAACTGGAAATTATCCTCGTCCTCGCCTTTTCCGGCAGACGAGCCGGAGCCGCCGCCGCCCTGCGGCTTGTCGATCCGGTCTCCCGGCATGTAGTCGCGATTGCCGGGCAGGACATATTGTCTATCGCCGCTGCCGCGCGCCGGCTGAAATGTCGGCTCGCTGGCGCCGCGCGCAGGCATGGGCACTGCGTGGTCTGAATCCACGTCGGCGATCTTGTCGGTCTTGACGCGATCCTTGATGAAGCGTTTCAGCTCCTCGCGGGCGCGCTTCAGGAAGCGCTGGCGGTTTCCAAGGCTCTTGTCCTTCGGGTTGAGGCGTCGGTCGATGAAATTCGGCATTGGCTACCCCCAGACATCGGATCTCTCACCCCGCCTTGTTGACGCGCATGTACCATTCAACCAGCCTGCGCACCTGCCGCTCGGTATAGCCCCGCTCGATCATGCGATGGACGAATTCGGCATGCTGCTTTTCGCTGGCGCTGTCCTTCTTGGAGCCGAAGCTGATGACCGGCAGCAAATCCTCCACCTGGCCGAACATGCGTTTCTCGATGACTTCGCGCAGTTTCTCGTAGCTCATCCAGGATGGATTGCGGCCGCTGTTTTTGGCGCGGGCGCGCAGCGTGAACTTGACGACCTCGTTGCGGAAATCCTTCGGATTGGCGATCCCGGCCGGTTTTTCGATCTGCGACAGCTCGTTGTCGAGGATGGTGCGGTTGAGGATCTGCCCGGTGTCCGGGTCCTTGAAATCCTGATCCTCAAGCCAGGCGTCGGCATAGGCGATATAGCGGTCGAACAGGTTCTGGCCGTATTCGCTGTAGGATTCCAGATAGGCTTTCTGGATTTCATGGCCGATGAACTCGGCATAACGCGTGGCGAGTTCCGACTTGATGAAGTTCAGATAGGCGGCCTCGGTTTCCTTAGGGAACTGCTCGCGCTTGATCGCCTGTTCGATGACATACATCAGATGCACGGGATCGGCGGCGATCTCCTTGCTGTCATAGTTGAAGGTCTCCGACAGGACCTTGAAGGCAAAGCGGGTGCTGACGCCGTTCATGCCTTCATCAACACCGGCGGCGTCGCGATATTCCTGCACGGATTTCGCCTTGGGATCGACATCTTTCAGGTTCTCGCCGTCATAGACCCGCATCTTGGTATAGAGCGGCGAGTTTTCATGCGGGGTGAGCCGGGTCGAAACGGTGAAGCGGCTGAGGCTTTCCAGAACTTCCGGCGCGCAAGGGTTTTTCGCCAGCTCGCTCTCGCGCAACAGCTTGTCGTAGATCTGCCGCTCCTCGGTCACGCGCAGGCAATAGGGCACCTTGACCACTAGGATGCGGTCAAGAAAGGCCTCGTTGTTGCGGTTGTTCTTGAACTGCAGCCACTCGGATTCGTTCGAGTGGGCAACGACGATGCCCTGATAGGGGAAGGCGCCAAAGTTTTCCGTACCGTTGTAGTTGCCTTCCTGGGTCGCGGTCAAAAGCGGGTGCAGGACCTTGATCGGTGCCTTGAACATTTCGACGAATTCGAGCAGGCCCTGCGTCGTGCGGTTCAAGCCACCGCTGTAGGAATAGGCATCGGGGTCGGCCTGGCTGAAATTTTCCAGCTGGCGGATATCGACCTTGCCGACCAGCGAGGAGACGTCCTGGTTGTTTTCGTCGCCGGGTTCGGTCTTGGCAATGCCGATCTGGCGCAGGCGCGACGGCATCAGCTTGACGACGCTGAACTTCGAGATATCGCCGCCGACTTCATCCAGGCGCTTGGTTGCCCAAGGCGATATCATTCCTGTCAGGCGCCGTCTGGCGATGCCATATTTGTCTTCCAGGAGATCCGACATGCGTTCGGGGTGGAAGAGGCCAAGCGGTGATTCAAACACCGGGCTGATCTGGCCGCCGACCATCAAGGTGTAGATCGGCCGCTGTTCCATCAGCTTCTTCAGGCGCTCGGCCAGGGAGGACTTGCCGCCGCCAACGGGGCCGAGCAGATAGAGGATCTGTTTGCGCTCTTCGAGGCCTTGGGCGGCGTAGCGGAAGTAGCCGACGATCCGCTCGATCGTGTCTTCCATTCCGTAGAAATCGGCAAAGGCCGGATAGACCTTGATGGTTCGATTGGAGAAAATGCGGCCAAGGCGCTCATCGGCGCTGGTCTCGACGAAGTTGGGCTCTCCAATGGCGGCGACCATGCGCTCCTGTGCGGTGGCGTACATGCTTTTATCGTCGCGGCACGCGAGCAGATATTCCTGGAGACTGATCTCCTCCTGCGCGGTGCTGGTATAAATCTCCGAAAAGAGGTCGAAGACATCGGACTGGGTATTTTGCATCATGCTCTCCCGCGGCCGGTTCGTTGAGACGGGATCGCTGCCTATCGGCTCGCTCAACGAGATTAACGTTCCTTATGCTCGAAAGTTTCTTCAACTAAGTGTTACTGCTGACATCTTACAGCGAAGAGGGCCGCACCATCTGGACGGGGCCAACGGATCCTGGATCCTTGCCGAAGGGGCGCACCGGTGATCACCCACCTCGCTCAGATCCGAATCACCGCCTGGATGATCGTTCCGAAATCTTCCCGTCCAGCGTAACACAATAGTTCACACAACCATCATGCCATCGGTGATGTTCACAATTTTTGCGCACGTGTTGCAGGCGTCACACGCCGGTGGCGCTCAGGCAATTGATGGCCGCGTGACCTGTCATGGCGACGGCCGCCCGATCCAGGGAGAAAAAACGCGGTGGCAATGTTCGGCTTCAGTATTTCTTTTTCTGAATGACCTTGTTGCCGCGTGGCCCCGTCTGGACCGGTGTGTTGCTGACGTTTTCCTCCAGCAGCTTGCGCCAGCGGGCGAGCCGTTCGGCCGGCAGGGTACCGGCCTTGATGGCGGCCTGGACGGCGCAGCCCGGTTCGTGATCATGGGTGCAGTCGCGAAACTTGCAGGACGGGGCAAGGTCGGTGATTTCGGAGAACAGCGTCTCGATGCCGCCGGAAACGTCACTGACATGCAGGGTGCGCATTCCCGGCGTGTCGATCACCCAGCCGCCGCCAGCGATGGCGTGCAATGAACGGGCCGTGGTCGTATGGCGCCCCTTGGCATCGCTTTCGCGGATATCGCCGGTTTCCTGCGCTGCCTCATGCCTGAGGCCCGCCAGCGTGTTGACCAGCGTCGATTTGCCGACGCCGGATGATCCGACGAGCGCTACGGTCTGCCCTTCGCCGCACCAGGGGGCGAGTGCGGCTGCGGCATCGGCGGAGCGGCCGTTGAGGGCCACCACATCCAGGTCGCGCTGCAATGCTCTGGCTTGCTGCTCGAAGATGCTGGCGTCCTCGATCATATCGGTCTTGGTGAGCACGATCACCGGGTTGGTTCCGGCCTGATTGGCCATGGCCAAATAGCGTTCCAGCCGCGCCGGGCTGAAATCGGCATTGCAGGAGGTGACGATGAACAGCGTATCGACATTGGCTGCGGCCAGCTGCTGGAGATGCCTGCCCTCTGTGCGGCGCTGCAGCAGGGTGCGGCGCTCAAGCCTGCGAACAAGCAGATGCGTGCGGGGGTCGGCCAGGATCCAGTCTCCCACCGCAAAATCGGCAGTGTTGGTTTTATGGGGCAGAACCAGCTTTACCGGGCCTTCGGCCGAGAGCGCGCCAAGCCGGGCGCGGTGGACTTCGGCGATGCGCATGGGCAGGAGGCCGGCTTCGGATCGCTCGATCTGGGAGGAAAAAAAGCTGGACCAGCCATGCGACGCCAAAAAGGCCGCGTCTGCGCGCTCCGTCACACTGCCGCTCCCCGACACAGTGTCGCGTTCATGGATGACCTTTCTGAAAAACAAGTTCAGACGCTGATACCAGAAGCGCCAGGATGGTGCCAATCGTTTCGCAGATGACAGTTTTTCAGTTTTGTCTGGGAAATGCCGCAAACTTCCGGTAGGGAAGGGCATGCGGGCCAGTTTGGCCCTTTTCATTTCGCATTGGCGACATTCGCAAACGGGCCTTCCCATTCTATCCGGGTTGCGTGTCGATGCCTCTTTCACCATTTCTACCAAGGACAGAATATGATTTCGCTTGAATTGACGCCGGTTCAAATCCGGGGCCTGAAACTCGCCAAGGAAGGAAACCTCTTCCCGCAGCCGGCGAAAAAATGGACGCATGAAAATGCGACGGTCACCTATGCAAAGACCGACCGGTTCAAGGAACGTCCGCAAAAGATCCGCTTCCTGACGACGACGACCCTGAATGAACTTGAAGAGCTCGGTTTTCTGGAACGCAGCCATCTCGACGACGACGTCGCCGCCGATCCGCGCGGGATCACGATGGCCGGTAAGATGTGGCTGATGGCCAACAAGTAAACCGGTAACAAGGGGCGCCGGCGATACCTTCGAATGCATCCGCATTGGAGGGCCGGCCACCCAACTGTATTTTCGAGCGGCTTTGGTTCTAGGCCCTCGGTTCTCCACCCGGCGCATAAGCCGTGGTCTGCTCGAACTTGAACTTGTGGCCGCAGCGGCACCGGATCACATGCTTGCGCGGATTGCTTGAGGCAAATTCGGTTTCAAAGCCCCCGGGCAGGGCATCGATTTCAAATCCCCGCGTCTTGCGGCTGGGGGTGTCATCCTCCGAAACCTCGGCAAAGCCTGTATTCCCGCAATGGGAACATTCCAATTTCCGTGAATATCGATCTCGGGCAGCCATCTTCATTCCTTTGACAAGAGGCGCGTCATACCAAAATGGCGGCGGGATGGAAGGGCTGATTATGGCCCTCCGAGATTAGCTGCTTCATCTTAGCTGCGTTCTTCCCAGACCTTCGCCAGCTCGACGATCGTTTTCACCGCCTTTTCCATGTCCTGGCTGCTTACCCATTCGAGCGGCGAGTGAAACGCATGGCCGCCGGCAAAGATGTTGGGGCAGGGCAGGCCCATGAAGGACAGGCGCGAGCCATCCGTGCCGCCGCGAATGCTGCCGCGCACCGGCTGCATGCCCGCCCGCCTTATCGCCTCGACGGCGTTGTCGACGATTTCCGGATGCCGGTCGAGGACCACCTTCATGTTGCGATATTGCTGTGTGACCTTGAGCGTATAGGAGGAGCCGGGATAATCCGGCATGACGTCTCTGACGATCGCCTCGATCATGGCTTCCTTGCTGGCCAGGCCTTCGTCGTTGAAGTCGCGGACGATCAGGCTGATCGTCGCTTTGTCCATCGCGCCGGTGACGCCGGTCGGGTGGACGAAGCCGTCCTTGCCATCCGTGGTTTCTGGCGCCACGTGCTTGGGCAGGCGGTCGATGATGGCGCCGGCGATCTTGATGGCGTTTTCCATTCTGCCCTTGGCAAAGCCCGGATGGATGGCAACGCCCTGGATGGTGATATCGACACCATCGGCTGAAAATGTCTCATCCTCGATATGCCCTGCGGTTTCACCGTCCATCGTGTAGGCGAATTGCGCGCCAAGCTTCTGCAGATCAACCTTGTCCACCCCGCGGCCGATTTCCTCGTCCACGGTGAAGAGGATCTTGATGGTTCCGTGCCGGATATCCGGATTGCCGACCAGGATTTGCGCTGCCGTCATGATTTCGGCAATGCCGGCCTTGTCGTCGGCGCCAAGCAATGTCGTGCCATCGGTGGTGATCAGATCGTTGCCGATCTGGTCGCGCAGAGCCGGATGCTCGGAAACACGGATGACCTGCTGCGGATCGCCGGACAGCTGGATATCGCCGCCGGCATAGGCGCGGATCATCTGCGGCTTGACATGGGTGCCGGTGAAATCCGGCGCGGTGTCCATATGCGAGCAGAAGCAGATGACCGGCACCGGCTTGTCCACGTTCGACGGGATGGTCGCGTAGATATAGCCGTGTTCGTCAAGATGCGCGTCCGCAATCCCGATCGCCAGCAGTTCTTTGACCAGCAGGCGGCCGAGGTTCTTCTGCTTTTCGGTGGAGGGCTGGCTTGCCGATTTGGCATCCGACTGGGTGTCGATCACGACATAGCGCAGGAAACGGTCGGTAACGGTATCGGTCATGGCTCACTCCATTCCATAAGCGTCGGGTGGTCTTCTCTAGAGCGCTTCCGTTTAAAGATGAAGTGCTCTAGCTTCCACCGGCTGCGGCGTGAAGGCATTTCCAGGAAAAACATGCTTCAAAAAGCCGTGTCTGATCCTGTCGAAAACCTGCGACATTCCCTGAAACACGTGGCATAAGGGCGCCGCAACATTCTTGGGCGCCGCACACATGATCCGTATCGAAAATATCAGCAAGCAGCTGAGCCACCGCATTCTCTTCATCGAGGCGTCCGCCGCCCTCAACAAGGGCGAGAAAATCGGCCTTGTCGGACCCAACGGTGCCGGCAAGACCACTGTCTTCCGGATGATCACCGGCGAAGAGCAGCCCGACGAGGGGCAGGTGGCCGTCGAGAAGGGCGTGACCATCGGCTATTTCAACCAGGATGTCGGCGAAATGGAAGGCCGCAGCGCCGTCGCCGAGGTGATGGACGGTGCCGGTCCGGTCAGCATCGTTGCCGCCGAATTGCGTGAGCTGGAAACGGCCATGGTCGATCCCGACCGGCTGGACGAGATGGATGCGATCATCGAGCGCTACGGCGAGGTGCAGGCGCGCTACGAGGAGTTGGACGGCTATGCGCTCGACGGCCGGGCGCGCGAAGTGCTGTCGGGCCTGAGCTTCACGCAGGAGATGATGGACGGCGATGTCGGCAAGCTGTCGGGTGGCTGGAAGATGCGCGTGGCGCTTGCCCGCATCCTGTTGATGCGCCCCGACGTCATGCTGCTTGATGAGCCGAGCAACCATCTGGATCTGGAAAGCCTGATCTGGCTGGAGGAATTCCTCAAGAATTACGAGGGCGCACTTTTGATGACCTCGCATGACCGCGAGTTCATGAACCGCATCGTCACCAAGCTGATCGAGATCGACGGTGGCGGGCTGACCACCTATTCCGGCGACTATGAATTCTACGAGCAGCAGCGGGCGTTGAACGAGAAGCACCAGCTTGCCCAGTTCGAGCGGCAGCAGGCGATGCTGGCCAAGGAAATCAAGTTCATCGAGCGCTTCAAGGCGCGCGCCTCGCATGCGGCGCAGGTGCAGAGCCGGGTGAAGAAGCTCGACAAGATCGAACGGGTCGAGCCGCCCAAGCGCCGCCAGGTCGTCGCGTTCGAATTCCAGCCCGCGCCGCGCTCCGGCGAAGACGTTATCAATCTGAAGAATGTCCACAAGAGCTATGGCAGCCGCAGCATCTATGAGGGGCTGGATTTCATGGTCCGCCGCAAGGAACGCTGGTGCATCATGGGCATCAACGGTGCCGGAAAATCCACGCTGCTGAAACTGGTGACCGGATCGACGGAACCGGACAAGGGAACCGTGGCGCTGGGCGCCAGCGTCAAGATGGGCTATTTCGCCCAGCACGCCATGGATCTGCTCGATGGCGAGCGCACAGTGTTCGAGACGCTGGAGCACGAATTCCCCCGTGCGGGCCAAGGTCCGCTGAGGGCGCTTGCCGGCTGCTTCGGCTTTTCCGGTGACGATGTGGAAAAACGCTGCCGTGTTCTGTCGGGCGGCGAAAAGGCGCGGCTGGTCATGGCGATCATGCTGTTCGACCCGCCCAATCTGTTGGTGCTCGACGAGCCCACCAACCATCTGGACCTCGACACCAAGGAAATGCTCATCCAGGCACTCTCCGAATATGAGGGTACCATGCTGTTCGTGTCCCACGACCGGCATTTCCTCGGTGCCCTGTCCAACCGGGTTCTGGAACTGACCCCGGACGGCATCCACGAATATGGCGGCGGCTACACGGAATATGTGGCGCGCACTGGCCATGAAGCCCCAGGCCTTCGGAGCTGATCGGCTCCAGCCTCATGTCGGGGATGTGTCAGTCCCTTTCGAGAAGAAAGAACGTCGTCGGGCCGGACGGCGCGTCGTTGGAAAGACGGAAGCCGGCAGGAGATATGACCTGACCGGCCACCTTTGACGCGACGCCGTTCAGCGTGACTGGCGTCAGCAGCCATTCTCCCTTTGAAAGCTGCAGCGACAGATCGACGAAACCCTTGCGGATCAGGACCGGAAGACGGCCGAAATCGGCGATCACTTTTTCCTCATTGTCGCTGAACTGCATGCCGGTATTGCGCGCGTCGGTGGCATAGATGATGAGAAGCCTGCGGCTTTGCGCAATGCTTTCGGCGCCGTCGATGACGGAGACCGACAGCAGTCCATTGCCATCCGATGCCTCGACGCGGACGCTGCCCAGATTGACCGGCTCCCGCAGCGTCGAAAAGGCCACCGCTTCGGTCTTCGGCGTGGAGACGCGCAACTGGCCGCGCAGGCGGTCGAGCAGCAGTTCGCCCGTATCGCTCTCATAGAGGCCGGTCTTCAGGTCTGTCTGATTATCTTTTGCCAGGAGCCCGGCCGCCTTGGCAGCATCCAGGATGGCTTGCGGATCGGCTGACGATCGCGGCTGGGCGACGACCAGGCTACCGTTGGCCGCTTTTGCCATGCCGATCGCACCGACAAGGCCAAGTTCGGTCAGCCGCTCGGGTTCGCGTGCCTGCATATCGTCAGTGAGGTCTTCCGGGCCGCGCACAAGAAAAGGGACCGTCAGTTTCGAGGTGGCCACATCGCCGCGGCGGAAGAGAAGTGCTGCCAGCGTTTCGCCGGCGCGCGCGACGGGATCGAGCGCGATGGCATACGGTAGCATCGCCTTCTTGTGGGGATAGGGCTCGCCATATTTCAGGATGATCGGGCCATGTGCGTGGCGGCATAGTACGTCCCAGCCTTGCTGGGCTGCATAGGCCGGCATCACCAGTCCTGCCTCGTAGCGATAGCGGTTCCAGAAGAGATGGTCGTATTCGCTGACGACGAACGGCTTGCCGAGCCAGCGGGCAGCGGCGATCAGGCGCATATAGCCGGCGCCGTCATCGATCGAGCTTTTCTGTGTCATGGTCGCGCCGGGGGAATAGCTGCCGACCCAATCCTGGTAGGTGTTCATCGTGACGACGCCGAGATCCTTGCGGCTCAGCGTCGTCTGGATCGTCGGCCAATTGTTGAACGTGCTGATCCCGCCCTTGTAGCCGAGGGCGCGCAGGGCGCCGGTCATGCGGGCGGCGCTGCCGGTTTCGACAGAGACGAAAAAGGCCTGCAGGTCCCTGAGGCGCGGCGTATCCTCGTAGCGTGATTGGGGCAGTGCGATGGACGCATCTTCCAGCCGCTCGCTCGAATTCAGGTCCGGCCACGCTTTTGCCAATGCTTCGGTCGAGCCATAGCGCTGTTGCAGCCAGGTGTTGAAGGGGAGCTTCAAGCGCTCGTCGTAATTCGGCTTGCCCTCACGTTCGCGCACGATGCTGTCGAACTCGATATTGTTCTCGTTGACGAGGATAACCAGCGCCAGCGCCTCGTCGTTGATGGGGGCTATGCCGGTATAGGGGTTGACGGCGGTCAGAAAACGGCGCTGGAATTCCAGCCAGTGATCGAAGGCTTTCCCGTCGAAATACAGGGCGAGCTTGAGATCGCTTGAGGGATCCCAGCGGTCGTCATAGTTGCCGCCATAGGCACCACGCCAGGATGTCAAACCATCGATGATCCAGGAGATGCCGTTGCGCTTCAGCGCGGCGAGCAGATAGTGGATACGGTCGAGAACCTGCGGGTCAAAATCGAAATCTCCATCCCGCCCGGACATCAGCGAGGCGTCGAGGAAGGTCAGCCGGGCGATATTATAACCGTGGCGTGCCAGTTGCAGCGCGTAGCGGTCGGCATCGGCGTGATCCGGGAAGCCGCCGGAGGCCGGGCTCCATGCGAGAGAGGCGCATAGCAGGCGT
Organism: Pararhizobium qamdonense; assembly: GCF_029277445.1. Taxonomy (NCBI): domain Bacteria; kingdom Pseudomonadati; phylum Pseudomonadota; class Alphaproteobacteria; order Hyphomicrobiales; family Rhizobiaceae; genus Pararhizobium; species Pararhizobium qamdonense. Next base: position 827,581 of record NZ_CP119566.1, read on the forward strand.
GCCGGTTTCTCCAGCGCATCGGTGAAAGCAAGACGGCCGCCCTGCGTGACCGCCAAGTATTGACCCGCGCCGGTTGTGCCGTCCTTCCCGATGGCCCGGTTGGGCAGGATTGCGGAGAAATCGAGCGGGCTGCCGGGGTCAATTTCCAGCGATACCTCGCGCACCGGCAGCCATTCGCCGTCAGCGGCGCGGGCGCAAGGTGCCGAAACCGCGCTCAACAGGAGCGCCGTGGCGATTGAGGAAAGCAGTCTCTTCATGCCGGCTGGCCCTTTCCGGCGATCGCTTTGCGATCCCGTTTCATCACTCTTCAGGGCCGCGATGCGCCGTGCAGGATGTAGGATTTGGTGAGGCCAGCGGCCTTTTCCCGGATCAGCTGAGCCTCCGGCGCATAGGAGCGGAATTCCTTCAGCGTCAGGATCTGGATCTCCTCGAAATACTCCTTGATATGCTCTTCAGAAGGCTTGGACAGGAAGCGCCAGGGCGACAGCCTGACGGCGTGGCGCGCCAAGGGGCGGGGCAGCCAATGGAGAGCAGGGCAGAAGAAATGCGGCTCGATGGGGAAGACGAAGGCCGGCGTCTGGATGAAGTAATAGTTCGAGACGCGGTTGATCTCGCGCACGAGATTGGCCCGTTTGGCCGGCGGCACATGTTCGATTACCGAGTTGCACACGGCCACGTCGAACGACTTGTCCTTAAAGGGAAGGCGGTCGCCGTCATAGACGATAACCTTCACATGGCCGTACGAGCCGGTGAACGAGCGCGCCTGACCGTCGTCGCGGATATTGACCAGCGTCAGGTCCTTGGGCACGTCGGCGGGATCGAGCTTTTCCCAGAAATGGCGCGAGCCGCCGACGTCGCAGACCTTGAGCGACGTGAAGCCGGGGATCGTCTGGCGGAACAGGCCGCCGCGCTTACGGCGAAAATATTCCGACGAAGAATGGACGATCCGGTCCCAGAACGAAACGTTCTTCTCTACACTGTCATCGATCATGAAGGGAACTTTCTCAAGGGTTTGTGGACCGGTTGCGCCGTCAGGCGGCCGTTCTCGCCGGTTTATGGAGGATGCGGCTTTCAATCGGTGCTTCAGGCGGGCGCCGGCGCCGCAGGAAGCCCAAGGGCAGTGCGCAGGCGTGGAAGAACCAGGTGACGACGGTATAGAAACCCATGGCTAGCCCGCCTTTGCGCCAGCTCATCAGCGCAATGATGCCGGCAAGAAGGGCAAGGACCAGTCCGAGAGCCAACCCTTTGTCAGGCAGGAACAGCAGCATTGCTGCAGACAGCGCCCACCAGGCATAGACCGCGCTCCATAACTTCAGTTCGGGCAGTTCGCGCAAAAGCTGGGGGAAGTAGGGCTTGCCAAGCGATGCGCGCAAGAGTTCGCCGACACCCTGGAGATACCTGTTCTTCCAGCGGCGCACGAGCAGCCGGTAGGAGTTCAGCGTGTGGCCGAAATGCTGGACGTAGCGCCGGTTGAGCCGGTGCAGCCGCCAGCCGGCGCTGCGCAGCCGGATGCCGAGATCGAATTCCTCATGGCCATGCAGATTGCGGTCCGAGAGATAGCCGGTCTTCTCGATGGCGCTGCGCCTATACAGGCCGCCGCCATTCATCCGGTCGATATCGCCGGTGCGGCTTTCCGGGCCCTTGCGCTGGACGCGGCGGGCATATTCGAGATTGGCGGTCAGCATTTCCTCGACATGTCCGGTAACGCCGCCAACCTGCGGGTTATCGGCGAGAAACCGCAGCGCTTCCGGCAGGAATTCCGGATCGAGGATCATGTCGCCGTCCAGCAGGCAGATATGATCGAAGCGCGAATACTGGAAGCCGAGCTGTGGCCCGATTCCGCAGCTCGGCTGCGCCGGCGGGGCAATCTGCACGACCGTGACGGGATAGCCGGATGCGATGGCGGCGGTACGATCGCTGGAGCCGCTATCGGCAATGATGACTTCGCCTAGACCACGCGGCAGGGCAGCGAGCGCGCTTTCGATGGTCGCGGCAATGCGCTTTTCCTCGTTCAAGGTCTTGATGATGATGGATACACCCAACAGGACCTCCTGGTTCGAACGAAGCATTGGCGGCGTGGCGCTGGATGTGGCGGGGGCTCCCGCCCCGATCATGCCGCCGGATATCTTGAAATTCGGTTGACCGGGCCAGCGGGACCGGCGGTTTTCGGAGTGAGGCAGCACTGAGCGGTAGACCGCTGCCGTTCGTTCGCCGATCTTTTTCCAGCTGTAATCCGTCTGGATCTGGTTCGTCAGGCCGTCCGTTCCATCCTCGTCAAAGGGACTGGACAATTTGCGTCCGAGCGCGGCGGCCAGCGCATCGACATCGCCCATGGCAAAGTAGTCGGCGGGGGCGAGATTGAGTTCGCGATTGGCAGCGATATCGCTGGCAAGAACGGGCAGGCCATAGCTCAAGGCTTCCAAGAGCGCGATCGGCATGCCCTCATGGCTTGAGGGAAGCACGAACAGGGCCGCGTTGCTGTAGAGTTCGGCAAGGGCCGCGCCTGTCTGAAACCCGGTCATGACCACCGAAGGGGTTCGTGCCGCCAGAGCTTTCACATGGGCCGAATATTCAGTCTCGTGATCCGCGCCACCGACGATCACCAGTTTTTCGGGCCGGTTGGCCTTGGCAAAAGCGTGGATCAGATCGTGCTGTCGCTTTTCGGGAACGAGGCGGGCCATCATGACGATGTAGCGGCGCGGCGTCAGGCCGAACGTCTTCAGAGTGTCGGTGGAGGCGATCCTCGGTTGCACGGAGACGCCGTTCGGCACGAAATCGACGGCGACACCATATTCCCTGCGCATGGCGCGAACGATTTCCTGAGAGATCGCAATGCGCCCGTTGGACGTGTACATGCCGAATGCCTCGCCCATCTTGAGCATTCGCTTGGCGAACCAGCCCCATTTCTGGCGCTCATAGTCGTAGCCATGGTGGGTGATGATCACCTTCAGACCGAAGAGGCGGGCGAGCGGCGCAACCAAAGCCGGGCCGACAGCATGGATATGGAGGATATCGGGTCTTTGCCGCGCGGCATAGAAAACGGCGGCGACGCTGTTGCCGATGGCCTCCAGCACCATCTTCTTCGGCGCCCACAGTGGAATGATGCGAATGCCGTTCCACATGGTTTGCGAAGCGCTTGGAAGATAGTGGCGGCGGCCGATGACATCGACGTCCCAGCCCATCTGGACAAGCTCGGTGCCGATCATCTCGATATGTTTCTCAACGCCGCCCTGGACATTGGGAATGCCGCGGCTGCCGAGCATCATGACGCGGGGACGGGGTGCCGCTTGCGCAGCCGCCTCTGTGGTTTCGAACAGAGATGTCTCGCTCAGCGGCGGAACGGGGACGACCGTGATGCGCTCTGCTGGTGCGCCGCCTGCGATTTTCAGAGGCACATCGGCAGTTGCATTCTCAACCTCGCCCCGCATCCCGGCGCCTGTATCGTTCAGGGTGCCGTCGGCGGCCGTTGGATCGGGCTGCTGATATGCCGTTCTGGAAGCGTGCGGCTCGTTGCTCATGGTTCCATATCCCTGGTTCCTTGGGGATATGGTTAGCTGCGAACGGATGAAATCCAGGAAATATAACCGTTAAAATTGTAGCGATCGGCTGAAATTTGGGGTTGTTATGCGAAAAACTGTATCAATTTGAGTGTGTGGCCAGGCGTTGCGGTTCTGGAAGGTGTACACCGAGGGTGGCATAGAGTTCCGTTGTGCGCCGGAGATAGGCGGAAGCGGAAAATTCGGCGGCAATCCATTGGCGTGCCTTGCGGCCCATCTCGCGCCGTTCCTGCGGCGAGCGCGCATTCATCGCCGACAGCGCTGCGGCCAGATCCTGCACATTTCCAGGCAAAGCCATCAGGCCGGTTTCGCCTTCAAGGATCATTTCGGGAATTCCACCAATCTTGGCGCCGATAACCGGCGTTTCGAGTGCATAGGCTTCAAGCACGCTGATCGGAGCATTCTCGTACCATTCCGACGGCAGCACCAGGGCCTTCGCCTGCCCGATCAACCGGTGGAGCGCTTCCCCGGACAGGTATCCGGCAAAGACAACATCCGCTCCAAGCGTTTCCGCCAGCGCTTTCAGGGCTGCTTCCTCCGGCCCCGTTCCGGCAATCACCAGCCTTTGCCTCGCCTGTGCGGCGGCGCGGATCAGCGTGTCGATGCCTTTTTCCGGTGCGAGACGCCCGGCGAAAGCGAAGTAGTCGCCTTCCGTCCAGTTGGTTTCAAAAGCCTCGGTATCGACGAAATTGGGAATGTAGACCATCTTTTCCCTCGGCCAGCCCCATTCGTTCAGCTTGTCGATATAGAACCGGCTGGGGACGACGAGGCGGTCGAGATTGTTGCGGTACAATCCAAGGCTGCGATGCAATGCGGTTTCGGCCAGAACCACGGTGCTGAGCACGGTCGATCCCTTGATGCAGCGATGCACCAGCACATTGTGGATGCGGCCGCCCTTGCAGTCCTCGCAGACTTTGGCATCCCGCAGCATCTTGTAGGAGGGACAGGCGAGCTTGAGGTCATGAACGGTCATGACTGTCGGTATGCCGGCCGATTTCAACGTCGAGAAGATTGCCGGCGACAGGTGATGGTAGACGTTATGCGCGTGGGCAATGGCCGGATTGACCCGCTCGATCAGCCGCTTGATATTGCGCTGCGCCTCGAAGGAATAGATGATTTTTGCGGCCTGCTTGATCTTGTTCAGCGTGCCCGTGTCGTGGCCGTACTCGATTTCGGACACGAAATAGTCTGACCATGGGCTCGGCGGGTTCAACTCATGCTGCATGGCGAAGGGAACGACGTCCCATCCTGCCTTTTCAAACATGGCGATATGATCGAGAAACACCGCCTCGGCGCCGCCGCGGCGGTAGAAGTAATTGTTGATTTTCAGCAATGCCGGTTTGCTGGTTGCCGGGTTGACGTTGGTCAAGCCTTTGCCTCCTTCCAGCCGAAGCGGTCCAGGGCCTGGTGGACCGGGAGAACGTCGCAGTGGCGTTCGCGGGCGTATGAGATAAGCCGCTCCAGCGTTTCCGGCCGGCAGCCGTAGGGTGTCGGGGTGGCGGCGATGTCGTGGGTGAAGAAGATCAGCCAGCCCGGATTGGCTGCGACATCGTCGATCCACTGTGTCAGCCCCAGCGCATGGTCCTCCGGCTGACGGATTTCGACGGCTTTCAGCATGAAGGGATCGACGTCTCCGCGGTTGATCGCTTCGCCTGCCGCGCGGCATGTCCTGTAACGCTGTTTCAAAACGTGCCGGAGCCGGGGCGATGCGGCATTATAAGGGAAGGCGAAATTGGTGGCAGGGCTGGCAATACCGGCATCGCTTAGAAAACGCTCGTTGCGGTCAAGATCTGTGGCAAATGACCGGCTGCTCAGCGTGCTGATCTTGCGATGGGAAAAGGTATGGCAGCCGATTTCGTGGCCGCGAGCATGGAGCTCAAGACAGCCCTTGGCCGAAATCAGGCGGCGGTCTGGCTCTATGCGCCCTTCCAGTCCGCCGGCGATATAGAAGGTCCCGCGCGCGTCATATCGTTCCAGAATGGCGGCACCGTTGGTGAGGGCGGTATCGGGAACGTCGTCGAAGGTGAAGGAGATGACCGGCCGGTTGGTGGGGATGGGCCGTCGAGTCCTCGCAAATTTCCAGATCAGCCGGTTGTTCAACCGGTCGGTGATATTGGTAATGGTGCTGACAATATCAGGCATGGGCCGCCGGCCTTTCTGCCAGCCGTTCCCCGGTCAGCGTCGCCGACGATTGGAAGCGCAGGCCATACAGGCAATAGAGGAACGTGAACCAAAGCAGATTGCCGCCCTCGAAGAACAGGCTTTCGAGGCCGGCGTTGAAAATGACGTAGAGCCAGACCCGGATGAAAAGCCGGGTCAGATCGGAATGTTCGATGGCTGCAGGCAAGCGCGATATGTCGCGCAGCGGCAAGAAGAGCACCCAGACCAGGGTCATGAGCAGGCCGGGAATGCCGGCCATCAGCGCGATGTCGAGGTAGGAATTATGCCCATTGGCTGCCGCCACCGCCCAGGTTTCGACGGCACCGCCGCTATAGACCAGTTCCTGTGTCTGCCAGAATGCCTTGATGCCGTAGCCGGTGACCGGGTTTTCTGACAATGCCGTAAAGGCAAAGCGCCAGATGTCGGCGCGGTTGGTGAACGTGGCGTCGATCCCCAGCGAGCTGATGAAATCGCCAAGCGGCTTGATGACCGCCGAGCCGACGGCAAACAGATTGAACAGCGCGACGCCGCCAACCGCAATGGGTATGCGCAGAAACCGGAAGTGCTCGAACATGAAGGCAAGGATCAGGATGCCGGGCAGCATGGCGCTGGAGGTCTTGCCGCCCGTGTGCAGGAGGAAAACGACCGACAGCACGACGATGGCGATCCCCGCCAGCCGCGACCAGGCATTCATGACGAACAGTCCGAAGAAGCAGGCGAGCACCATGGCGGCGGCGGCGCTGTTCTTGTGCGGGAAATGCCCGCGCCACATGCCGGCATTCATCGGTTCGCGCAGCTCCGAAAGCTGGTGGATCGACAGTTCCGGTTTGAAGACGACGCCGTAATAGGCGGTTGCCAGCGTGATCAGCGTGCCGATCGCCAGCATCTTGGCAAATTGCTTCTCCGATGACGGCATCAACAGATAGATGCTGGCATTGATGGTCGCCATGACGGTCAGGACGACAGCCTTGATGCCAAGCATCGGATGGTTGGATATCAGCGATACGAACAGGAACCAGCCGAACATCGGCAAGAGCAGGGCACGCGGCTGCAGGATCGTGGCGCGCAGCGGGTGGAAAAGGCCGTAGCAGAGCGTACCGGCAAACAGGCTGAGCGAGACGATCTGGTTGAGCCGGTTGGAATTGCCGGCGGACGGGTCGAGGATGTTTTCGCCGGTGAGATCGACGAATGGCGTCATGGAGATCCAGAAGAACAGGAAGATCGCCAGGAACAGCACCGGACCGGCGCCGATACCGGAAGTTCCGATGCCGGCAGTGCCCGGGACTGCGTGAGTGTCCGGCGACGCGGTCTTCATCTCAGCCCGTGCGCGGCTGGTGCTGGCGAAACGCCCGCAGAATGCCGAACAGCAGCGCAAGACCGATGCCGATGGCGATACCGGCAAAGGCGCCGGCAGCCAGCAGGATCAGCGTTCTTGGCGGCCAGCTGCGCGATTGCGGCGGCATTGCGCGGGAAATCACCCGGATGTTGGAGGTGTTGATCTGCTGCTGCTCGGTGATCTGCTGAGCACGGGTCAGATGCGTTTCGTAGAGCGCAGCCTTGGCGCGCGCGTCGCGTTCCAGATCGCGCAGTTCCACCTGGGAATCGTTGTCCATGTAGACGGTCGTCTGCTGTTCGCTCGCCTTGCCCTGCAGCGCTGCCAGCGCCGATTTCGCCTGATTCATGTCGCCGAACGCCGTGTCGGCGATCCGCCGGGCTTCGTTGTCGATCGAGGCCTTCAGGGTCGACAGGTCGGAGTTGGCTGCCGTGATCCGGGGATGCCTTGTGCCATAGGTCAGCTTCAGGGAATTAAGCTGTAACAGTGCCTGATCGTAGTCCTGCCGCAGCGCCGTCATGGCCGGTGAGGCAAAGACGGAGGCCGTGCTGGTCCGGCCCGTGGAGATAGCGTCCTGCATCTGCTTGTAGCGGGTTTCCAGCTCGATAAAGCGTTGCTGCGCCGTCAGGACCTGGGTGTTCAACTCGGCAACCAGTTGGGTGCTGACCAGTTCGCCATTGGCGGATTGCAGCCCGTTCCTGCGCTTGAACTCCTCCACCTTGGCTTCCGCGCTGGTGACGTTGCGGCGAAGCTCTTCCAGGCGATCGTTCAGCGTCGTTGCGACCCTGCCGGCACTTTGCGCGGCAGATTCGAAGATTTCCTTTTCAAAGGCATCGACCATCGCGTCGGATACCGCCACCGATTTCTCCGGGCTGTCAGTATAAACGCCGAGCGACACGACGAAGGAGCGTTCCTCCCGGCGGGCTTCGACACGCTCAGCCAGTGCGCGGATTGCGCTCAACATCTTGGCCTGCTCGGTCTCGTCCTTGCTGGCGCTCGAAAACAGCTGCTTGATGCCGTCGAACAGGCCCGGCTTCACGAATTCCTCGTCCTGCGTCAGGTTCATGCTGGCGATGACGCGGGTCAGGACATTGCGGGATGTCAGGACACGCAGCTTGCTTTCGACCTCAAGCAGCTGGGAATCGCGCAGCGGGCTGTTGCCGAACACGTCGTCGTTGACGACCTGAAGATTGGCGGGATCGATGACGAGGTCCGTATAGACGGTATAACGCGGCTGCGCGGCCATCGCATAGATCAGGGCGGCGGCCATGCAGAGTACCGTTGCCCCGACGATCCAGAGCAGGCCATCCTTCAACCATTGAAAGACATCATCGGGGCCGATGGCGCGAAGGGCCGCGACATATCCCATGATCTGCCCTTTGACGGGCGTAGGTGGCGTGTTGATCTGTTCGGAAATCGCTGCCTGCTGCTGGTTTGGCGAAAAGGGAGTGCGGCTTGTCTCAGCAGTTTGGGATGGGTGGTGGGCGGGGCGGAAATCGTCATCGTCGTCGGAGACCAGATCGAGCAGGGAACCGGGGCGCGGGCGAGCGCGCGCAGCCGTTTCCGGGCGCTTGGTCGCTTGCCGCAGTTCCGGCTCCTTCGGCGTATACATCCGTTCTGTCTCCGCAGCGTGCTTCAAGCCCGTACAGACTATCGCCGTGTTCTGGGTGAACATCATGAATAGCCGCTTATGGTAAACCGGACGTTAAAATGGCGGATGCGAGTGCGCGCATATCGGGTATCCCCAGCGGTCCAGAATCCGTCTGCTTAAAGATGAAGCACTCTAGAAATCGTGAAGCAGCCGGCTCCAGCTTTCCGAAGCAAGGCCGCCGGCATAGAAAGCATCGCCGGTGGCGGCTTCCTTCAGGTCGGCATGACGCGTCACCAGGCAGAAATAGCCGGTATGGCGGTGGACCAGATGGCGCTGGCGCAGCACTGCCTGTGTCAGAACCGGCTGGGCCATGCCCTGCGCGCTTGCATATCCAAGGTTGTCCAGGTCGGCAAAAAGCTGCGCGATGACGGCAGCCTCCTGTCGCTCATGGCAAAAGACATTCATCACCATCGCATTGCGGCCATCGGCACCGAAATAGAGGTAGCAGCCGATCTCTTTTCCCTGCGCATCCAAGACGCTGCGGCATTGCAGTTCGCCGAGCGATGCGTTCAGTTTTGCCGCCGATATCAGCCAGTCGAATTCGGGCTTGGAAAACACCGGATGCACGGAAAAGCGCTGCATCATTATTTGCGCCTGTTCCACGAATTGCGAAGGCGAGAGTGGTGCGCTGGTGATGCCGTCATGGGCAACTGCGGCGAAGGAGCGTTTCGACCGGCGCACGAAACGGTCCGCAAGGCGCGCAAGTCCGTGCAACGGCAGTCGGGCCAGCGGCTTGATCTTGCGGCAGGCCCGGTGAAGCGCTGCGGCAGCCGGGCGGAACGTGCGATGCCATTCGAGGCTCTGGACGGGCAGGACCAATCCCCCCGCAGCGACCCAATGGTCGGCGCTGACAGGCGATGCATTGTCGGAAAAGCAGAAATCCTGGCGTGCGGCGCGCATCATGCGGGCAAGACGTGCGGCACCCGCCGCACCGGATTTTCCCTCCGCCATGAAGGCGCAGAGAATCTTCGCGGTGACCGTGCGTCCGTGAACATTGAATTCCACCGGCATGGCCAGAATGGCGCTGTCGATCGCCGACGTTTCGTTGAGGTGGACGATGCTGCCGGCATCCGGCGTGTAAAAAGGGCTGCTGAAGAAAACCGTTTCGAGATAGCCCGCCAATTGGCTGTCCGTCGCCCGGTTGTTCTTGCGGAAGGTCCGGGTGAAGAGATCGGCAATCGCGGGAAGGTCGGATCGCTCCATCGCGCGGACCGTGCCTGCATGCGGCCTCGCGCGTTCCTCTACGGCGGGCGGGCCGGAAAGTTCGACGGGCTTTCTCAGTGCGCTTTCTGCAGCGGGGGTCATAATCCACTCTTCAAATCCGGCTCTTTCAGCCAGTGTATTTACAGTATGCGGGTCAGTATTTTCCAAGCAACCTGACGCGGCCTCATGCAAGGGTGGCACCGTCAGCATCTTTTGCCTCATCCTTCTTTGCGTATCGAAAGAAGACCGCCCAGGCGACGGCCACCATTGCAATCTCGATAATGTAGAACGACACGACTGTGCCCATCGGCGGGGCGTACCATGTTGCCCAGGCGGCCAAGGCCGCGCCCAGAATGCTGCCAAGGCCCATGACGCTGGCGCGCGCCGCGTGGTATCCGGCGGCCCCCAGCGCTTCGACCGCAATCGACCACATGCCGAGCGGCACGACGACCCAGCAGAGGCTGCGCACGAAGGAAACAAGCGTCAGATATTCGTGGCCGAACAGATAGGGCAGCAGCGGTGCCAGGAGAAATACGGTTGTTGCCGCTGCCAGGCTGATGCCGGTGGCGGCAAACAGCACCTTGCGGATACGGTCCATCGCCTTGTGCAGGCCATTGGCCGCCGCCCGCGCCGAACCCGGATACATCAGCCGGTTCAAGGCCTCGACGGAGAGATAGCTGCTTTCGAGAATACGGCGGGCGACGCTGTAGCTTGCGACGATTTCGGCTGTGGTCACGAGGCTCAGCGTCAGGAGGTCGGCATTCTGGCGAATGGCGCGCAAAATGAAGGGAATGCTGAAATACATGCCGAGCGGAAGTTCTTCCCGGACGATCCGGTATTCGGGACGGCCGAGCTTAGCCAGGGCCCTGATGCAAAAAGCAGCGACCAGCACATGGCAGGCAAATTGCCAAAGCGCCCATTCGGCGACCGTCGAAACACCAAAGGCAAGGCACGCAAGTGCCGCAGCGACCGTGCGCGCAATCGCAAAGCCGACCACGGTCATATTGGCCGAGACGAAATTGGAATGGCCGATGAAGATCTGCTCGGTCAGGACAATCATACGCACGAAAATGATATTGGTGACCAGCATCACCGCCATATCGAGGAGGTTCAGGGACGGATCGGGCGAAAGCGCGAAGAAGAACGGCAATATAGCCACGCCGAGCAGAACCAGCGCCACGCCGCTGATGGTTGTCAGGATGATATTGTGGCCGAGCATGACCGGATACATCGAGGGATCGCGTGCGACGCGCCTGACCAGGCACTCCATGCCGCCCAATCCGCAAAGATGGACGGCAATGTTGCAGACGGCGGTGACGGCGACGAAGACGCTGAACTCATTGACGCCGAGCGAGCGGGCGAGAATGGCGAAGGTGAGCAACTGGGCAGCCGAACTCAAGATGAGGCTGCCGCCGGAAGCCATGTAAGACATGACCATCGACATCAGCGTTCGCTGCTTGGGCGCATGGAAAGCGTCCGTTGTCACCGCCGGTTTCTCCTCTTGCGGGCGTGCCTGTTTCACTTGATGACCCCGGCAACAATACTTTCATTCGCTGCAAAGGTCGTTAATTCAGCTGTGAAACACGGCGTTTGACGCCACAGAATTCATATTGAGGTTAACGGTTGGCATTAACAGACGGATTTCAGTTTATGTTTACTTCACTACGCTATTGATTGCAGAAGGTTTTGACGGTTGCAGGTTGGAGTTGCTGTTGTGATGGACAAGGCAGATGTTGAGGACCGGACGGGAGCGGCGCTGCATCGTTTCATGGGCGTTGACCTGGAACTGGCTCCCGGCGTGCTCGTACCCAGGGAAGAAACCGAGCTTCTGGGCCGTACAGCGCTCCGCTTGATCGAGGGACTGCCCGATTATCCGGCCGAAGATCTGCGTGTCATCGACATGTGCTGCGGCTCTGGCAACCTGGCGCTGGCCATCGCGACGCATGTTCCCAAGGCACGGCTCCTCGCCTGCGATCTGACGGACGAGACCGTAAACCTTGCAAAGCGCAACGCAGAGCGCTGCGGGTTTTCCGATCGTATCACGGTCATCCAGGGCGACCTCTTCGGTGGCCTTGCCGGGCGTGATCTCGAGGGCAAGATCGATCTGATCGTCTGCAATCCGCCCTATATCTCCACCCAGCGTCTCGAAGGCGACAGCGCCCATCTTCTCGACAACGAGCCACGCGAAGCCTTCGATGGCGGACCCTATGGTATCTCCATCCATCAGCGTCTCGTGCGCGATGCGCTGGCGTTCCTGAAACCGGGCGGCTGGCTGGCCTTCGAATTCGGCGAGGGTCAGCACCGCCAGGCCGCAGCGCTTCTTGCCCGGGCACGCGGATACGAGCCTGCGGCCTTTGCCGAGGACGCGGCTGGCCTTCCGCGTGCCGCCTATGTTCAAAAACGCGCCGATGTTTAACCGATCTCAATCGGGACTGCTCGAAGAGCCCGTTGCCGGAAGCTAGAAAGCCGATGAGTGAAATTCGCGCGTTGCAAAGCTCCGATATCCCGGCCCTTGCCGGGATGTTTCAACGCGTCTTCCGCGATAGCAAAATGCAGCCAAGCAAGGCGCTTTCGGACTATCTGCAAACTTTCTATCTCGATGCACCCGGCCAGGACATCGGTATTCACTCGCTTGTTCATCTCGATGACAGCGGCGAGATGACAGGCTTCGTCGGTGCAACGGGATTGCCTGTGACATTCGATGGCCGGCCGCTGCGCGCCGCCATTTGCGGCTCGCTGATGGTGGAGGGGCGGGAGGCCGATCCGCTGGCCGGTGCGCGCTTGCTTAAGGCATTTCTTGCCGGGCCCCAGGATATCTCGTTCAGCGAGACGGCCAGCGAAGTCTCGGCTTCGATGTGGATGAAGCTGCGCGGGCTGGCCTTGCCGCAATACAGTCTCGACTGGCTGCGCATCATCCGGCCGGCCGGTTTTTTCACCGAGCTTGGATCGAGCCGCATCGGCGCTGCGCGGCTTTTGCGGCCGCTGGCCCGCAAGACCGACGATATCCTGCGCCGCCGCATGGGGGCTGATGACCTGCGGTGGTCCGGCATTCCGGCGTCGTGGAACGGGCAGGGGAGCTTCAAAACACGCGGTGTGTCCATCGAGGCGTTTGCTGCGCTGTTTGTCCGGCTGACAGCGCGCTACCGGCTCCGGCCTGATTTTCCGGAAGCGCAGCTCGCCTATATCCTGCAGGATGCCAGGCAGGCGCGGACGGAAGGCGAGGCGGTGTTCTGCCAGGTGGAGGCGCGCACCGGTGCCGTCATCGGGGCATTCGTCTATCACGGCGATGCAGGGCGCATCGGCCGGGTTCTGCAGATCCTGTCCATCCCCGGGCAGGAACGCCAGGTCATCGATTGCCTGATCGCGCATGCCGCAGAGCGAGGCCTGGTCGCGCTGCGCGGCCGCACGCAGCCGGCATTGCTTGAGGCCATGCTCGGCCGGCGCATCGCCTTCACCCATATCGCTTCAAGCGTCATTCATACCAAGGATCCGCAGATCCTGCAGGCCTTCCAGAATGGCGAAGGGTTTTTCAACGGGCTGGCCGGTGAACATTGGAGCCGGCTTGCGGCGGGCGATATCGGCTGATACCCGCCCGCTGCCGTGTTCGCACGATCATCTGTTATTTCGGCGCGATCTCACTGACCGGTTCGACGAGTTGCGGCGCCAGGTGCAGGTAGCGGGTTGCCTTGCGCTTGGCTGCGATGTCGGCCCAGACGCGTGACATCTGATCGGCCGTGAGGCCGGCTGCAGCCGCAACGCGATCAGCGGGGAGATTGTTGTTGAGGCCGTAGAGGCAGAGATCCATCCGGTCGTAGGGCAGGGAGAAGTAGAATTCCTCCTGCGTCTGCTGCAGCGAATAGGTGTCGGTCGTCGGCGGGCGTTTGCAGATCTCGTCGGGCACGCCGAGATAGGCTGCAAGCTGATAGACCTGGGTCTTGTAGAGATGGGCAATCGGTTTGACGTCGGCTGCGCCGTCGCCGTTCTTGACGAAGAAGCCCTGGTCATATTCCAGCCGGTTCGGCGTACCGATGACGGCAAAGTTCAGCCGGTCCGCATGGAAATATTCGAGCTGCTTGCGGGTGCGCTGCTTCATGTTGGTTGCCGCAACAATGCCGAGATAGACCGACGGGGTCATGCGCAGCTTGGTCTGCTTGCCATCCGGATCCTGCACGACAAGATAGGAAATATTGTAGCCGTCGCCTTCCAATGCGTTGGAAATGACGATCTTGGAGGCCCAGGCGCCGGTATAGTCTGGAACCAGTTCGCGGATGAAGGAATCGCGGCGATCGTAGCAGCCCATGGCCTGCAGCGACGGACCGATATCCTCGACAACGCTGTCAATGCCGAAGGTTTCGGCGATGGTGCGGCCAAGCCGAAGGCTTTCCGGATCGGAATCGTTTTCCGGCATGAACAGGGCGTAGACGTTCTTTGCGCCAACTGCGCGGGCGGCAAGCGCTGCGCAGACGCTGCTGTCGATGCCGCCGGAAAGGCCGAGAACAAGGCCCCGTTTGCGTAAAGGACCGCGCAGCTGCTCGCGCAGCGCTGCGACAATCTTGTCGGTTTCCTTTGCCGGGTCGATTGAAAGCGTTGCCTTCGAGAACGCGGCGGATGTATCGGCATTGTGCATGTTCATTCGGCAGCCTCCAATGTTTCAGCAGCGAGCCTGCGGCTGACCTTGCCGGTATCCGTCTTCGGCAGCTCATCACGAAACTCGATGACACGCGGGACCATGAAGTCTTCCAGATGGGCGGCGCAATGCTTGATGATGTCGCGCTCGCTCAGAGCGGGATCGGAAAGAACGACCATGGCAACGATGGCCTGGCCAAGCACCGGATCGGGCAGGCCGATCACGACGGCCTCGGCAATGCCGGGATGGGCATGCAGCACCGTTTCCACTTCCTTGGGCGCAACCTTCTCGCCTCGGGTCTTGATGATGTCGTCCTTGCGGCCGACGAAATAGAGGAAGCCCTCGTCATCGCTGCGGAAGAGGTCGCCGGTATAGAGCACCTTTTCCCACGGATTGGGGCCGGGGCGCAGCATCTTTGCGGTCGCCTCGTCGTTGCGCCAGTAGCCCTGCATGACATGCGGGCCACGGATCACCAGCTCGCCGGATATGCCGGGCGCCACACGCTCGCCGTTGTCATCGACCACGAAGGCTTCGGTATTGGGAATGGCGATGCCGACCGAGCCGGGGCGGCGATCGAGTTCGGCCGGCGGCAGGTAGGTGCAGCGCTTGCACTCCGTCAGGCCATACATCGAATAGACCGTTGCGCGCGGAAACAATTCGCGCAGGCGGGCGATATGGGCAGGCGGCAGAGCGGCTGCCGTATTGGTGATGTAGCGCAGGCTCGGCAGGAAATCCGGCTCGAGGTCGCGCATTTGCAGGATCATCGCCGCCATGGTCGGCACCAGCGGGAAGCCGGTGACGTTTTCTTCGCGGATGCGGTCGAAGATCGCCTGCGGAAAGGCGAAGGAGGCTTCGAGCACGATGGTTGCGCCAAGCTTGACCGCCATCAGCAGCTGGTAGAGGCCATAATCGAAGGCCAGCGGCAGCACGTTCAGGATGATGTCGTCAGCCGTGTTTTCCAGATAGGTGGTGATCGAAGTTGCAGCCGCCTCGACGTTCCGGTGCGTCATCATCACGCCCTTGGGGCGCCCGGTCGAGCCTGACGTATAGATCAACAGCGCCAGATCGACATCGATACCATGGTGTTGCACGCCGGTTCCGGTTGCTGCCAGGCACGTTTCGAAATCGGCTATGCCGTCACCGGGACCTGCACCTCTGAATTTCGTCGCGGCGACGAACAGTGGCCGTGGCTCGATCCTGCGTGCTTCCGATAGGACAGGCAGCAGCTTGCCTTGTGTCAGAATGCCGGCCGCCTCGCAATTTCCGATCATATAGGCAAGCTTGTCGGCCTTGGTCGAGGGATTGACCGGCACGGCGGTCGCCCCGGCTTTCAGGATCGCAAAGAGCGAGACCGCCGCTTCCCAGCAATTGTTCATGAAGACGAGGACGCGGTCGCCGCGCACAATGCCGCCGGCGGCCAGCGACGATGCCAAACTTGCGGCTGCCGCATCGAACTGCGCATAGGTGAAGCGCTTGTCGCCCGCCACCAGGGCGGTCTTTGCGCCGTGGACGTGGGCACTGGCTTGCAGGAATTCCTCGACGCGCATCGTCTGTCTCCCGTCGCCTCGTATCAGGCCGACTTCTTGTTGAGGGCGTTTTCTCCGGCATGTCTGGCAACGAAGGCCGTGATGCGTGCCACCGAATCCAGATTGGCGGGCACGATATCCGCATCGGCCATGACGAAGGCGAACTGGTCTTCGATGAAGGCGACCAGTTCGAGAACGCCGGTGGAGTCGATGACTTCGTTTTCAATCAGCGACGCGTCGTCCTGCAGGTCATAGGCGGTGTCGCCAAACAGGAAGTTCTCGATGATGAAGGCCTTGATGCTGTCTTTGATGGGCTGGGTCATAGGTTTTTCCTCAGATGAAGCTCAAGCCGCCTGGGTGCTGAGCGTCTTGGTGGCTGAAAACGTGTTTTGCCAGAGCTGGGTTGATAGGATGCCGACGAAGGCGGCATTGTCGCGATAGCCGGACGCCGGCTTGTCGCTGCATTTTTCATAAAGCTTGGAAACGGCCTTCGGATTGAAAAGGCCGGTTTCGGCAATGCTGCGCTCGCTGAAGGCGTCGCGGACATAATCGCGGTCATTTTTGCCGACGAAGGACTGGCTGTCGGGCGCGCGGTAGGGCTGCTTGGTGCGGCGGCCGATCGTGTCCGGAAGGAGGTCCTTCGTCGCCTCGCGCAGAATGTGTTTTTCAACCAGCCCCTTGAGTTTCATTCCAGGCGGCAGGCGGGTGGCGAACTCAACGAGGCGATGGTCGAGGAATGGGAAACGGCCTTCGACGCCATGCGCCATGGCCATCCGGTCGCCCTGGCTCGACAGGATATAGCCCGGCAGCAGGAAACGGCTTTCCAGATATTGCGCCTGATGCAGCGGATGCCAGCGGGAAAAGTCCTGCGGAAGCCGCGACACGAGTTCTGCCGCCGCGTCGTAGCCCGAAAGTGTCTGGCGCAGGTCTGCGGAGAAGAACAGCTTGGCGGCAGCGGTGCCGCGCAGGCGTGGCCGGTGCGAGAAGAGCGGATCGTCCATCGGGTCGTCACCGGCGCCGAAGAAGGCGGCGAGATATTCGGCCGATTGCTGCTTCAGGCCGGGCAAATAGGCATAGAGCTTGCGAAACAGGTGCGGCCTGATCCGCGAACCGGGCTGGCGGGCGCAGAAACGGCGCACCCGGGCCTCCTTGAAGATATCATAGCCGGCAAAAACCTCGTCGGCGCCTTCCCCGGTCAGGACCACTTTCAGCCCCTTTTCGCGAACAAGACCGGACAGTTGATAGAGCGGCGCCGGTGCCGTGCGCAGGATCGGGCGTTCGGTGAAGCGGATCACGTCCGGAAAAGCGCTGGCAATGTCGCCTTCGCCGCAGGCAACCGCGTAATGATGTGTGCCGAGCGCGGTCGCCATCTGTTCTTGGAACATGCTCTCGTCATGTTCGGCGCTGCCGAAGGTGACTGAAAATGTCGAGAGGCCGCCGGGTGCCATGGGGGCTGCCAGCGCCGAGACGATCGAGGAATCAAGGCCGCCGGACAGATAGGAGCCAACGGGAACATCGGCTCGCATCCGGATGCGTGTCGCATCGGTCAAAAGATCGCGCAATTCTTCGGCGGCGTCGCGCTCGTCTTTATAGGCGGCGGGCTCGCCAATATCCGGATATTGCAGCTGCCAATAGGGTCTGATCGACATGCCGCTTTTGCCGGCGATCAAAAGATGCGCGGGCTCGAGCTCGAAAATGTCGCGGAACGCGGTGCGCGGTGCGATCGGCGCCCAGAGCGTGAAGATCTGATCCAGCGCCAGCGGATCCATCTCGGCCCGCACACCCGGCACTTCAAGCAGCGCTTTCACTTCCGAGGCGAAATAGAGGGTCTGTCCAACTGTCGTATAGAACAGCGGCCGCACGCCCATCCGGTCGCGGGCAATCACCATTCTTTCTCTGGACGCATCCCAGATCGCAAAGGCAAAATCACCATTGAACAGGGACAGGCAATCCAGCCCCATGCGCTCATAAAGGTGCAGGATAACTTCTGTGTCGCTGCCGGTGCGGAACACATGACCCTGCGCCTTCAGCGTTTCGCGCAACTCGACATAGTTGAAGATTTCGCCATTGAAGGCGATGGTGAGATCGCCGCTGGAATGGGTCATCGGCTGCTGGCCATCGCCCAGGCCGACGATCGACAGGCGGGCATGGCCAAGTCCGGCGGAAGGGGCGGTGAAGATGCCCTGCTCGTCCGGCCCCCGGTGCGCAATCGCAGCAACCATGCGCTGCAGCAGCGGCTGCGCATCATGGGGCGCGACGCCATCTCCGAAGTATCCGCCAAATCCGCACATGCAGCAAAATCCCTGACTTGCTCTTGGAGATTGCATAATGCCTGAAAAGTACCCGCTATGTGTTAATCTGGACCAGAATTCAGAAGCAAATTCCGATATTTGATCTCACAGTTAAGATATCTTTAAGAATAAATTCCGCCTTTTATTAAAGATTTAATCAATGGAAAGCTGGTGTTTTTTCCTATTCGGATACGGTTGGAGCTTCGAACTTATGCCCGTTCCAGGCGATATGGTTCGACGGATGTCTGACGCCGCTTTCCAATGTTTTGCAATCTTGGGTGGATTTTTGCGAATCTCAGGAGGACCTTGGGCAGACGCTTCCTCGCGCCGGCATGCTTAACCAATCCTGAAGATGGTGCCGGCCGGTGCGGCCGCTCAATCGCGAGGTGGGTTTGTGCGTATCGCCGCTGTGGGATCGACAAGTACGAATTCGGGCTTGGACGCGCCGGCCATGACCTTCAGGATGAAAACCAGTGTCAGCAGTGGCCAGACGAGGCAGAAGATCAGGCCGGCGATGCGGTGGGCCGACCATTGGCCGCCCGCCCTCTCGCCCTCGATATAGGTGGGGATGAGATAGACGAGGGTGACAGCACCGTAGGCAAGCGCCGCAATCTGCAGATTCGTCACAATCGCGCTCCCCCATTTATCTTCGCACACTGTTCTGTCCTGCAATTTGCGCTGAAGCCGCAGAGAAGTCACGGCTATAAGTGGTAAAATTAACGATTTCTTAACTTAAGGTAAATTTGCATTGCCTCCAGCGGTGGGCGTTTGATCCTGGGATGTAGGCAATTCGGAGGTTTAGCGCCTGTGAGGCGGCGCGTGGCGCTGAAGAGTGCCGAATAGGATTTTTCCGGAGGAAATGACGATGGTGGCAAGGGCAGACCATCAGCTAGAAACCAGGAAGACGTCGTTTTTCGCACCCGCTCCTGTGCCGCTGGTTGCAAAACATCTGCTGTTGCGGGCGGATCAAAATGATGAAACCTAGAATCAATTAATGGTTGTATTTTCAATGTAGGTTGACCCAGTCGTCAGATTGCGTTGGCCGATACTGTGCGGCCTTTCAGTAAAAGGCATCCGGTTTTTCCGATGCGCCCATGTGAAAATATCAATATAATCAAATTGATATGCCGCCGTTGAACCCAGAAATTTAGCATTGATCGCACTGATATTTAGAATTATATATGATCAAAAATTGCGCCAATTCTTAATCATTATTTTAGGTATTATACCAATAGTTGCATTGTGCATTCGAACTTTTGAATGTTCGAGCATGATGCTGGATGCACAAGCCGGGAAGACCGGCATGGCCTTTTTCCAAAAAACCTGACCGGCTCGCCCACGTCCTTTCGGATGAGCGGCGCTCGCCAGAGCCAGGCTCCATGGTCAAGACAGATACGGACGTAAAACGTGACATCAGCGGCCCGGACCGGCCGGTGCGTGCGCCTATTGTTGCGCCGAAATGGCGCATGAAACATTGCCTGAAGGAGGCGTTGTATGAGCAGGCTTTTTCCGCGTTTTGGCGGTGACACCGCAGCTATTCTGGCTGCGATGCACAAGTCGCAGGCGATCATCGAATTCGACCTCAGCGGCAATATCCTCAACGCCAATGCCAATTTCTGCGCGGCGCTGGGCTATGAGCTGCCGGAGATCAAGGGCAAGCATCACCGGATTTTCGTTGAACCGGCGGAGGCCAACAGCGTCGAATACCGGGAGTTCTGGGCCCGGCTCGGCCGCGGCGAATTCGACCGGCAACAGTATAAGCGCTTCACCAAGAGCGGGCGGGAAATCTGGATCGAGGCCTCCTACAATCCGGTGTTGCGCGGCGGCAAGCCCTACAAGGTGGTGAAGTTTGCAACCGATATCACGGTGGTCCGGCAGAAAGCCATGGAGGACGCCGGAAAGCTGAATGCAGTCTCGCGTTCGCAGGCGGTGATCGAATTCACCCCCACAGGTGAGATTCTCACCGCCAACGAGAATTTCTGCGGGGCGCTGGGGTACCAGCTGCAGGAAATTCAGGGGCGGCATCACCGGATGTTCTGCGATCCGGCTTATGTGCAGACGGAGGAATACCGGCGGTTCTGGGAGCGGCTCGGACGTGGTGAGTTCACCGCCAATGAATTCCTGCGCTTCGGCAAGGGCGGCAAGGAGATCTGGATCCAGGCGGCCTATAATCCGATCATCGATGACAAGGGAAAGGTCTGCAAGGTCGTCAAGTTTGCAACGGATGTGACGGAGCGCATGGGCGCTGTCGGCACACTGGCAAAGGCCCTGAAGGGTCTGTCGGATGGCGATCTCACCCAGAATCTCGACAAGCCCTTTGTGCCGACCATGGAAAAGGTGCGCCACGATTTCAATGATGCGGTGGAAAAGCTGCGGCTGGCCATGCACTCGGTCGGCACCAATGCCGAGGCGATTGCCGCCGGCTCGACGGAAATCCGGTCTGCTGCCGATGACCTGTCGAAGCGCACCGAACAGCAGGCGGCATCCGTCGAGGAAACCGCTGCAGCGCTGGAACAGATCACCACGACCGTCGCCGATTCCAGCCGTAGGGCAGAGGAGGCCGGCCATCTGGTGGCCGCCACACGCGACAATGCCGAGCGCTCCGGAGCGGTGGTGCGCAATGCCATCACGGCCATGGGGCAGATCGAAAACTCGTCGCGCGAAATTTCCAACATCATCGGCGTCATCGACGATATCGCCTTCCAGACCAATCTCCTGGCGCTGAACGCCGGCGTGGAGGCGGCGCGCGCGGGGGATGCCGGCAAGGGTTTTGCCGTCGTTGCCCAGGAAGTGCGTGAACTGGCGCAGCGTTCCGCTAAGGCGGCCAAGGAGATCAAGGCGCTGATCAATACATCCGGCGAGCAGGTCAAGAGCGGCGTCTCGCTGGTCGGGCAGACCGGCAAGGCGCTGGAAGAGATCGTCAAGCAAGTTCAGGAGATCAACAGCAACGTTGTCGCCATCGTGGAAGGCGCACGAGAGCAGGCGACGGGTCTGAAAGAGATCAACCATGCGGTCAATGCCATGGATCAGGGCACGCAGCAAAATGCAGCCATGGTGGAACAGTCCACTGCGGCGAGCCATGGTCTTGCACGCGAAGCCGAGGCGCTGTTCCAGTTGCTCAGCCAGTTCCGCGTCGGGCAGCAGGCGAGCGGTGCCCGGCCGGTGGATGCGGGACATCATCATAGGCCGGTCGCGTCGCCGGCGCGCAGGATGGCAGGACAGGTGATCCGGGCCTTTTCCGGCAGCGCTGCCGCAGCACAGGATAATTGGGAAGAGTTTTAAGCCGTCCGATACCGGATGAAATGAAAACGGCGCCGCTGGTTGCGGCGCCGTTTTTGCGTTGTTTGGACCGGTATGCCTGAGCCGTTTATTCGGCGGCTTCGAGCCCGGGAAGAAGCGGCTGGCTGTGCAGTTGCGTCACCGAAGCCGTTTCGGTGGGCGCGGCATGATGTCCGCTTTTCTTCAGTGGCCGGTTTCCGGTCATGGCGCGCACCAGCGTGTAGAAGACCGGGGTGAGGAACAGGCCGAACAGCGTCACGCCGATCATGCCGGAGAACACCGCAACACCCATGGCATGGCGCATTTCCGCACCGGCGCCGGTCGAGATCACCAGCGGTACGACACCCATGATGAAGGCCATCGAGGTCATCAGGATCGGGCGCAGCCGCAGGCGGCTGGCCTTGATGACGGCTTCGAACGGGGTCGCGCCTTCGAACTCGAGCTCGCGGGCGAATTCCACGATCAGGATGGCGTTCTTGGCCGACAATCCGACAAGCACGATCAGACCGATCTGCGTGAAGACATTGTTGTCGCCTCCCGTCAGCCAGACCCCGCCGAGTGCGGCCAGAAGCGCCATCGGGATGATCATGATGATCGACAGCGGCAGCGTCAGGCTTTCATACTGGGCTGCCAGCACCAGGAAGACGAGCAGGATCGACAGCGGGAAGATCAGGATACCGGTATTGCCGGCAATGATCTCCTGGTAGGTCAGCTCGGTCCATTCGAACGTCACGCCAGCGGGCAGTGTCTCCGCCGCGATCCGCTCGATGGCAGCACGGGCCTGGCCGGACGAATAGCCGGGTGCCGTATTGCCGTTGATATCGGCGGCGAGGAAGCCGTTATAGCGCATGGCGCGTTCGGGGCCTGCACTCGAGGTGACATTGAGCACCGCCGAGAGCGGGATCATTTCACCGGAGCTGGAGCGGACTTCCAGCTTGCCGATGTCTTCCGCCTGGGCGCGGTAATTGGCATCGGCCTGCACACGCACGGAATAGGTTCGTCCGAACTTGTTGAAGTCGTTGACATAGACCGAGCCCAGATAGATCTGCAGCGTGTTGAAGATTTCCGTCAGAGGCACGTTCAGCTGGCGGGCCTTCGCCCGATCGACGTCGGCATAGAGCTGCGGAACGTTGACCTGGTAGCTGGAAAACATGCCGACCAGTTCAGGCGTCGTATAGGCCTTCGCCATGAAACCCTTCACGGCTGCGTCGAGCGCCTCATAGCCAAGTCCGGCCTTGTCCTCCAGCTGCAGCTTGAAGCCGCCGATGGCACCGAGACCCTGGACGGGCGGTGGCGGGAAGATGGCGCTGAAGGATTCCTTGATGACGCCGAGTTCCTGGTTCAGCCGTCCGGCGATTGCGCCGGCCGAAAGGTCCGGCGTCGTGCGTTCCTCAAAAGGCTTCAACGACAGGAAGACGATGCCGGCATTGGAGGAGTTGGTGAAGCCGTTGATCGACAGGCCCGGGAAGGCGATGGCGCTTTCGACGCCGGGAACCTTGAGCGAGATATCGCTGATGCGGCGGATCACTTCTTCCGTGCGGTCGAGCGAGGCGCCATCCGGCAGCTGGGTGAAGCCGACCAGATATTGCTTGTCCTGCGGCGGCACGAAGCCGGGCGGCACCGCCTTGAAGAAGAACACGGTGGCGCCGACGAGCAGCAGATAGACACCCATCATCAAGGTCTTGCGCGAGATCACGCCCTTGACGCCGGAGCTATAGGCCCGCGAGCCGCGCGAAAAGACAGCGTTGAAGCCACGGAAGAACCAGCCAAACAGGAAGTCCATGATCCGGGTCAAGCGATCCTTCGGCGCGTCATGGCCACGCAGAAGCAGAGCGGCCAGTGCCGGGGACAGGGTAAGCGAGTTGAAGGCCGAGATGACGGTCGAGATGGCGATCGTCAGGGCGAACTGCTTGTAGAACTGGCCGGTGAGGCCGGAGATGAACGCCAGCGGCACGAAGACGGCGACGAGAACCAGCGCGATCGCGATGATCGGGCCGGACACTTCGGTCATGGCCTTGTAGGTCGCCTCGCGCGGTGAAAGCCCATCCTCGATGTTGCGCTCGACATTTTCCACGACCACGATCGCGTCATCGACGACGATACCGATGGCGAGAACGAGGCCGAACAGGCTGAGCGCGTTGATCGAGAAGCCGAGCATCTGCATCACGGCGAAGGTGCCAATGATGGAGACGGGAACGGCGATCAGCGGAATGATCGAGGCGCGCCAGGTCTGCAGGAAGATGATGACGACGATGACGACGAGAGCGATGGCTTCGAGCAGCGTATGGATGACGGCCTCGATGGAGGCGCGCACGAACTGGGTCGTGTCATAGACGATCTCGTAATCGACATCCTGCGGCATCGATGCCTTGATCTCTTCCATGGTGGTGCGGACCTGGTCGGCGATCTCGATCGCGTTCGAGCCGGGGGCCTGGAAGACGGGAATTGCGACGGCCTGCTTGTTGTTGAGCAGCGAGCGCAGTGAGTATTCGGCCGAACCGAGCTCAATACGGGACACGTCGCGCAAGCGGGTGATCGCGCCGGTTGGGCTCGTCTTGATGATGATCTCGCCGAACTCTTCCTCGCTTTGCAGGCGGCCCTGGGCGTTCACCGAAAGCTGCAGATCGACCCCTTGCGCGTTGGGCGAGGAGCCGATGACACCGGCAGCGGCCTGAACGTTCTGGGCGCGGATTTCATTGACGATATCGGAGGCGGAGAGGCCGAGTTGCGCCATCTTCTGCGGATCGAGCCAGATGCGCATCGAATAGTCGCCGGACCCGAACAGCTGGACCTGGCCGACGCCATCGATGCGGGCGAGCCTGTCCTTGACGTTGATCAGCGCGTAGTTGCGCAGATAGGTCATGTCATAGCGGCCTTCGGGCGAGGTCAGATGCACCACCATCATCAGGTCCGGGGAGCTCTTGATGGTGGTGATGCCGAGGCGGCGCACTTCTTCCGGCAGCCGGGGTTCGGCCTGGCCGACACGGTTCTGGACAAGCTGCTGTGCCTGGTCCGGGTCGGTGCCGAGCTTGAAGGTGACGGTCAGCGTCATCAGACCGTCGGTCGTCGCCTGGCTGCTCATGTAGAGCATGTCCTCGACGCCATTGATCGATTCCTCCAGTGGCGTCGCCACGGTCTCGGCAATGACTTTCGGGTTCGCGCCCGGATAGTTGGCGCGAACGACGATCTGCGGCGGCACCACATCGGGATATTCCGAGATCGGCAGGATCGTCATTGCGATCAGGCCGCCAAGGAAGATGATGAAGGACAGAACGCCCGCGAAAACCGGGCGATCGATAAAGAATCTGGAGATATTCATTGGCGTGATCCGCCCTTGTGCTGAGATGCCGGAAAAAGGCTTAGTTGGTTATCGAGGCTTGCTGCTGGGGATCGGCTTCCGGTTTCATGGAAACCATTTCCGGGGCCACCAGCGCGCCGGGACGGATGCGCTGCAGGCCGTTGACGACGATGCGTTCCTCAGCTTTCAGGCCGGCCGTCACCACCCGCAGGCCATCGGATTTCATGCCGACGGTGATTTCGCGGTATTCGGTGGTGTTGTCCGGCTTGACGACCATGACGTATTTCTTGTTCTGGTCGGTGCCGATGGCGCGTTCATGCACCAGGACTGCGTCCTCGGACTTGGCCTGGCCCATGCTCAGCCGGGCAAACTGACCCGGCATCAAGGCGCCATTGGCATTGTCGAACACGGCGCGCACACGGATCGTGCCGCTCTGCGGATCGACGCTGTTATCCACCAGCTGGAGCTTGCCGCTGACATCAGAGGAGCCTGCAACATCCATGCGCACCGGCACGCGGTCGATGAAGTTGCGGGCGTTGACGCCTTCCGGCAGCTCGGCAAGGATGCTGGACACGATCCGCTCATCGGCTTCGAAGCTTGCATAGATCGGGCTCAGCGACACCAGCCGGGTCAGGATCGGCGAGGACGGGCCGGCGGCGATCAGGTTGCCGGCGGTGATCTCGATCTTGCCGACGCGGCCGGTGATCGGAGCGCGGATCTCGGTATATCCGAGATTGAGCGCTGCCGATTGCAGCACGGCGCGGGCAGCACCCACATCCGCTTCGGCACTGGCCAGACCGTTCATGCGCTGATCAACCTCGCTCTGCGATACCGCATTGGAGGCCAGCAATTGCTTGCCACGCTTCAGTTCGACGCGCGCCAGGGAGGCGCGGGCTTCGGCTGCGGTGACGCTCGCTTGCGCGCGGGCAACCTCGGCCTGGTAGGGGGCTGGATCGATCGTGACGAGCAGGTCGCCCTTATTGACGATCGCGCCTTCCTGGAAATGCACCGACTGGATGGCGCCTGCAACGCGCGAGCGCAGCTCGACATGATCGACGGCTTCGAGGCGGCCGGAGAATTCGCTCCACTGCGTGACGGACTTTGCCTCGACGACTGCGACGGAGACAGGGATGGCAGGCGGCGCTGCGGTCGAGGCATCGGCCGCGTTGCCGCTGCCGGCCGGGCTTCCCAGCAGGTCGAAATAGATCGTCGGCGAAATGGTGGCGACGGCCAGCACGAGGCCGGTGGTGATGAGCTTGGTTTTGAAACTTCCGAATGACATGGCGGCTATCCTGAATTTCTGCCCCGGAGTGTGGGCTGCCTGTGGTCCATCGTGGGAGGCGAAGGATTTGGGCAAGGGTTGCATTGACGTTCAATACCGTTCGGTATAGAAATAGGTTCTGAAACCG
This sequence comes from Pararhizobium qamdonense, assembly GCF_029277445.1. NCBI lineage: Bacteria > Pseudomonadati > Pseudomonadota > Alphaproteobacteria > Hyphomicrobiales > Rhizobiaceae > Pararhizobium > Pararhizobium qamdonense. Next base: position 853,915 of record NZ_CP119566.1, read on the forward strand.
ATCACTGTCAATCGAATTATGTACCGATCGGTATAAAAAAATTCGGGAGGGCCCCACCCCATGGGACGGCCAAGAGAGTTTGATGTCGATGATGCCTTGGAAACGGCGATGGAGCTGTTCTGGCGAAAGGGCTACGAAGGCACGTCTCTCACCGACCTGACGGAAGGCATGGGCATTACCAAGCCGAGCCTCTACGGTGTCTTCGGCAATAAGGAAGGTCTTTTTCTCAAGGCGTTGGAGCGTTACGAGCGCACCAAGATGAATTTCTTCCACGAAGCCCTGAAGGAACCGAAGGCGCGCGATGTCGCCTGGAAAATCCTGAGAGGCTTTGCCGATTCACAGACCGCCGAAACCGGTCCGAGCGGCTGTCTCGGCATCAATGGCGCGCTCGCCTGCAGCGAGGCGGCCGCCGAAATCCAGAAATGCCTGATCGAAAACCGTCAGCGCGGCGAGCGCGATCTCGGCCGGCGGTTCGAGCGTGCGCTGAAAGAGGGCGATCTGCCCGCCGGGCACGAGCCCTATGACCTCGCCCGCTATATCATGACGATTTCGCAGGGGACCGCCATCCAGGCAGCATCCGGCGCCGACCGTCAGGCGCTCTACCGTGTCATCGATATGGCCTTGCAGTTCTGGCCCGAAACGGTCGCGGCTGAGAGCTGAATCAAAAGCTTACCGAGTTCCATATACAACTTTGCCAGTGTTGTGCCGGCGCGATCACTCGTCGGTCATCTTTCCACTGCGCGATTCCAGCCGGTAGCGGTTGCCGGGATAGACCAGCCGGGCAAAGGAAACGACGCGTTTGGACGACCATGTGCGCCGCCGGATGAGCAGGCAGGGCTCTGTGCGCAGGATCACCAGAAGCTTGCATTCCCATGGCTGCGGCATGGCCGCTTCGACGATATGTTCGGAGCCGCTCAAAGGTGCTTCCGCCGTCAGATAGGCGTTCGGTGTCTGCACTGTAAAATCTTGCTCCAGGTAGCCGGGCGCTGCTTCCGGGTTGACGAAGCGGTCTTCGATCTGGACGGGAACGCCGTTTTCGCTGTGCACGATCAGCGAGTGAAACACGGGCGCGCCAATCGGTAACCCAAGCGCATCGGCAACGTCGGGTGCCGCTGTTTCCTGCGCCAGAACGACGACCGTGGCCTGGTGCGTATGGCCCCGCTCATCGATCTCCTCGGCGATGTTGCGCACTTCGAACAGTTCGGAATAGCCTTTGCGCTCGGCAACGAAGGAGCCGACGCCCTGGATGCGCACAAGTTCGCCTTCGCTTGCCAATTCCCGCAGCGCCCGGTTGGCCGTCATCTTGCTGACGCCCAGTTCCGCCACCAGTTCGTTTTCCGATGGGACCCGGTGTTTCGGCGGCCATTCGCCGCTCTGGATCCGGTCCAGGATCATCTGCTTGACGCCGGCATAAAGCGGCGATCCGTCATTGTCGCTGGTCACCCATTTTAACGGAGCGTTCTGGTCGTTGCTTCGTTTCATATGCTTATTCCTTGGGCGGAATTAATTTTGCATTCAAATGCGGCCGCCCACTTGCATACCATAAAAATTAGCATATGGTACCATATACAACGTGGATGTTTAGGGGCATTTTTCGCGTCTAGATTTCCATCAGTTATGTGTAAGCCGGCGCAGATCGGCGGACGTCGTTGAAGATAAACCTCAGAGGAACGTGAACATGAACCTGTCAAAATTTCTGATGGCTGGCGCCGTCGCATTTGCAACGCTTGCCGCTCCGATGGCTCAGGCCAAGGACTGGAAGACCGTGACCATCACGCTTGAAGGCGCCTATGCGCCGTGGAACCTCACGAATCCGGACGGCACGCTCGGCGGTTTCGAGCCGGAACTGGCGAAGTATCTCTGCGACCACATGAAGGTCGAATGCACACTGGTTGCCTCCGACTGGGATGGCATGATCCCGGCGCTCAACGCCGGCAAGTTCGATGTGATCATGGACGCCCTGTCGATCACCGAAGAACGCAAGAAGATCATCGATTTCACCATTCCTTATGCCCATACGCATGCGGCTTTTGCGACGCTCAAGGATGGTCCGCTGGCCAATGCCGCAGGTACCGGCACGGTCGTGAAGCTCGATCCGGGCGCGACCGGCGTCAAGGAAGTCGAAGCGATGAAGGCCGCCTTTGCCGGCAAGACCATCGGTATCCAGGCCGCCACCGTCTATTCCAAGTTCGTCTATGACAATTTCGGCGATATCGCCACCGTTCGTGAATACAAGACCGGTGCGGAGCGCGATCTCGATCTGGAAACCGGCCGTATCGATCTCGTCTTCGACGACGCCGTCTACCTGATCTCGGCGTTTGACAAGTCCAACGGAACGCTCGGCTTCACCGGTCCTGAAATCGGCGGCACAATCTTCGGCAGCGGCGAAGGCCTTGGCGTGCGCCAGGCCGATACCGACCTGCGCGACATGCTGAGCAAGGCGATCCAGGCTGCTCTCGACGACGGCACGATCAAGACCCTGTCGATGAAGTGGTTCAAGACCGACGTCACGCCCTGATCTCAAGTCTGTCCGCCGCTTGCTATTTTGCCTGCGGCGGGCACACTTGCTGCGGCAGGTCGCTCTCTTCACGAGGCGCGGCCTTCCATATCCACCTGAAGATCGGGAATCCGGCCTTGCCGGGAACGACGGGATGCCTGCGGCATGGCTTTACTTCAAATGATCGGTTTTGGCCCCACCGGCTGGGGCGGGCTGCTGCTCGTGGCGGCGCTCATGACGCTCTGCGTCACCGCCGTTGCTCTGTTGATCGGCGCTATCTTGGGCTCGCTCATTGCCTGGGCGAAGCTTTCGGGAAGCCGGATCATGCGCACGATCGGCGGCATCTACACCACGGTGTTCCGGGGCGTTCCCGAGCTGTTGATCATCTATCTCGTCTATTTCGGCGGCTCGAGCGCCGTCACCGCCATCGGCACGGCCATGGGGTATGAGGGCTTCCTGGGGCTGCCCTCCTTTGCGGCCGGTGCGCTGGCGGTCGGAGTCATCTCCGGCGCCTACCAGGCGGAAGTGTTTCGCGGCGCCTATCTGGCCATCCCCAAGGGGGAACTGGAGGCGGCGCAGGCGATCGGCATGAACCGCAGCCTGCGTTTTCGCCGCATCATCGGCCCGCAAGTCTTCCGTTTTGCCATTCCGGGTATCGGCAATGTCTGGCAGCTCAGCCTCAAGGACTCGGCGCTGGTCTCGGTCACCGGCCTTGCCGATTTGATGCGCACCAGCCAGGTCGCGGCCGGCTCCACCCGCCAGCACTTCCTGTTCTTCATTGTCGGCGGATGCCTCTATCTGATCCTCACCAGCTTCTCGGACCGCATTTTCAACAGTGCCGAGAAGCGCGCCAATCGCAGCATGCCGACCAGCCTCGGCCAGGCCTGATCAAGGAGACGCGCGATGGACATCGCCTTCATGTTCGAGACCATGAAAACGCTGCTGGCCGCTCTGCCGATGACGCTGGCGCTGTTTTCCCTTTCCGTCATCTTCGGCGGGCTTCTGGCACTTCTGATCGTCTGGATGCGCGTCAGCGGCAATGCCGCCGCCCGCAATTTCGCCAAGGGCTATATCTTCGTGTTCCGCGGCTCGCCGCTTTTGATCCAGATGTTCCTGATCTTCTATGGCCTCGGCCAGTTCGGCTTCATCCGTTACAGTTTCCTGTGGCCGGCGCTGCGCGAGCCCTTCGTCTGCGCCGTCCTGTCGCTGGCGCTTTGCACCGCCGGTTATTCCGCCGAAATCTTCCGCTTCGGGCTTCGGGCCATTCCGGCCAAGGAGATCGAGGCGGCGCGCTCCATCGGCATGTCCGGCTTTCTGTTGACCCGCCGCATCCTTGCCCCGATCGCCTTCCGCCATGCGCTGCCGGCCTATTCGACGGAGGTGGTGATGATGGTGAAATCGACAGCGCTTGCCAGCCTCGTCACCGTCTGGGAAGTAACCGGTGTAGCGCAGCGGCTGATCTCGCAGACCTACCGCACGATGGAAGTCTTCCTCTGTGCCGCCGCCATCTATCTCATCCTCAACTTCATCATCCTGCAGGCGATGGCGCTGCTTGAATACAAGCTGACCCCGCATCGCCGCGCTGCTCCTCTTTTCCCGGTGCCGCAACGATGAACGCCGCGACCCTCAACCAGACTGGAACGACCATGGCAGGCACGACCCGGCTTTCCGTCCGCAACATCCGCAAGAGTTTCGGCACGCATGAAGTGCTGCGCGGCATCTCGCTCGAGGCCCGCGATGGCGATGTCATCTCGCTGCTCGGCGCCAGCGGCTCCGGCAAATCGACCTTCCTGCGCTGCATCAATCTTCTTGAAATTGCCGATCACGGCGAGATTTCCGTCGATGGCGAGCTGATCCAGATGCAGCAGCGCGGGGGAAAGAATGTCCCCGCCAACCGCCGGCAGGTGGACCGGATCCGCTCCGAACTCGGCATGGTGTTCCAGTCGTTCAATCTCTGGTCCCATATGACGATCCTTGAGAATGTCATCGAGGGGCCGGTTCATGTGCTGAAGCGCCCGCGCGCCGAATGTATTGCGGAAGCCGAGGCGCTTTTGGAAAAGGTGGGGATCGCGGAAAAGCGCCATGCCTATCCAGCCCATCTTTCCGGCGGCCAGCAGCAGCGCGCGGCGATTGCCCGCTCATTGGCAATGCGGCCGAAGGTGATGCTTTTCGACGAGCCAACCTCGGCGCTTGATCCTGAACTGGTCGGCGAAGTGCTGCGCGTCATGCGTTCGCTGGCCGAAGAGGGCATGACCATGCTGGTCGTCACCCATGAAATGAGCTTTGCCCGCAACGTTTCCAACCGGGTGATCTTCATGAAATCCGGCGAGATCGACAGCGACGGCGCGCCGGAAGAGCTGTTCGGTTCCGGCGGTTCGCCGAGCTTCCGCCAGTTCATCGGCAATTTCGGAGGCTGAACGTGCAGGACATCGTACTCGACACGGCACCCGGCTGGCGTGCCGTGGCTGCGGTTGCCGATGGTGCAACGCTGTCGCTTTCCGACGCGGCCAGGACGCGGATCGGAACAGCAAGCCGCATCGTGTCGGCGATCGTCGAAAGCGGCGTGCGGGCCTATGGGGTGAATACCGGCGTCGGGGCGCTTGCCGATACGGTGGTCGATCGTCCCTCGCAGAGCCGCCTGTCGCGCAACATCATTTTGAGCCATGCCTGTGGCGTCGGCCCGTTGCTGGAGGCGCGGGAAGTTCGCGCCATCATCGCCGCCCAGATCGCCAATTTTTCCCACGGTCATTCCGGCGTGCGGCCAGTGATCGTGGACCTGCTGCAGGTCTTTCTGCGCGAAGATTGCATTCCCGACGTGCCGTCCAAGGGTTCGGCCGGCTATCTCAGCCATAATGCCCATATTGCGCTGGTATTGATCGGCGAGGGCAGGGCGCGGCTGAAGGGCGTTCCGGTATCCGGTGCGCAGGCTTTGCAGGCGCTTGGCGTTCCGCCGCTGGTTTTGCAGGCAAAGGAAGGCTTGAGCCTCGTCAATGGCACGGCCTGTTCTACCGGGCTCGGGGCCGTGGCGCTCGCGCGGGCTGAACGGCTTCTGGTCTGGGCCGATGCCATCGCAGCGTTGACGATCGAGGCGCTCGGCGGTCAGATGACCGCGTTTGACGCTGACGTGCTCGCGCTTCGCAAATCCAAGGGGATCGAGAAGGTCGGCAGCACTTTGCGCGCGCGTCTCGCCGGTAGTGGTCTGATCGAGGCGGCGAAAGGTGCGCGCACGCAGGATGCCTTAAGCCTTCGCTCGGTTCCGCACGCCCATGGCGCGGGATGGGATGTGTTTGATTTCGCCGGAATGGTCGTCGATCAGGAACTGGCCTCCGTGACGGACAATCCGGCAGTGTCCGGCACGCCGGAGACACCGGTGGTGTCCTCCGAGGCGCATGCTGTGGCGCCGGCGCTCGGCCAGGCGCTGGATAGTCTCGCCATCGCCATTGCCCAGATTTCGATGATGAGCGAGCGCCGGATCGACCGTCTCGTCAATCCGCTGGTGAGCGGTCTTCCGGCCTTTCTCGCCGCCGATCCGGGTGCCGGGTCCGGCTTCATGATCGCGCAATATACGGCAGCGGCTCTTGCGGCGGAAAACCGCCGTCTCGGGGCTCCGGCAAGCCTGGATGGCGGCATCACGTCGGCGCTGCAGGAGGATTTTCTTGGGCATCCGACGGCTGCGGCCAACAAGCTGCTTGCCGTGATCGATAATGCCGAGCAGATCCTCGGCATCGAATTTGCCGCTGCCGCGCAGGCGCAGGATTTCAAGGCCGATGTGGCGCCGCGCGCTGTGGGTACCGACGTGCTCTATCGCCATATCCGCGCGAATATGCCAACCTATGCCGACGACCGGCCGCTCGGCTGGGATCTGGAAAAGGCCCGCGACCTGCTCTTGCAATCGCCGCCTCCCCATATCTGAAACTCCCGAAAGGATCGTGCCATGACCGCCCATTTTGACGTTGCCGTTATCGGCCTTGGCGCCATGGGCAGTGCTGCGATCGCGCATCTGGCCGCCCGTGGTGCAAAGGTGATCGGCATAGACGCCTATTATCCGGCACACGCGCTAAGTTCGTCGCATGGCGATAGCCGGTTGATTAGGCTTGGTTATTTCGAAGACCCATCCTATGTGCCGCTGCTGCAGCGTGCCTATGCCAACTGGCGCGCGCTCGAAGCGCGGCTGCGCGAGGATATTTTGACGATCACCGGCGTGCTGCAGATCGGCAAACCCGACAGCAAGATCGTCAGCGGCACGAAGAAGAGCTGCGCGCTGCACAACCTGCCGCTCGAAACCCTTGATCCCGGCGAAATGCGCCGCCGCTTCCCGGTGTTTTCTCTCGATGATGACGAGGTGGCACTGCTCGATCCGCAGGGTGGTTATCTCAAGCCCGAAGCGGCTGTGATGGGGCATCTGAAACTTGCGGCCGCCGATGGTGCCGCCTTGCATTTCGGCGAGAAGGTGACGGCGATCGAGCCGGGCGAGGGCGGGGTTGCCATCGTTTCGCAGACCGGGCGTTATCATGCGAGCAAGGTCATCGTTGCGACCGGCTCATGGATCGGCGAGCTGGTGCCTGATCTGCGCGACCATGCGGTGCCGATCAAGCAGGTAGTCTCCTGGTATCAACCCACCGACGGTTTTGTCACGATGCCGCAACGCATGCCGGTGTTCATCCGTGACGAGGGCGACAACGGTTCATTCTTTGGCTTCCCGGCGATCGGCGTCGATGGCGTCAAGGTCGGCCGTCATGCGCATTTCCGCGAACCGATCGATCCGAACCAGCCCAATCCGGCCGTCAACGGCAAGGACACGGATCTGCTCGACAGCTTCATCAAGCGCCGGCTGCCGGCCGCTGCCGGGCTGCGGGTACGCTCCACCACCTGCCGCTATACGATGCTGCCGAGCGAGGATTTTTTGCTCGATCTGTTACCGGGCGACAAACGCATCGTCGTGGCGTCGCCCTGCTCCGGCCATGGGTTCAAGTTCACCAGCGTCGTGGGCGAGATCCTTGCCGATCTGGCGCTGGAGGGCGGCACGGACTTGCCGATCGGGGCCTTCTCGTTTGCCGCGATGGACCGGTTTCTGGCAGCGCGGGCGGCTTGAGCATGACCTACACATTGAAACCTGCGACCGCGACCTTCCTTGGCCTGCCGGCCGCGCGCCAGGCCCGGCCGGGTTCGGCAGCGATTTTCGGCGCAGTGCATGGAACCGCCTATCCGAATGCCGTTCAGACTATATCCGGCATATCAGCGCCTGATGCTGTGCGCCGGGCGATCACGGAAGCATCCGTGCATGTGGATCACTGGGATTTCGATTTTGACGGCCCTCTGTTGAACGATGGTGGGCTGGATGTGGTGGATCTCGGCGATATCGAGACGGAGCCAGAGGACAATGCCGGTAATCGCGCGGCGATCGAGGCGGCAACACGGGATATCCGGGCGGCGGGCGCTGTTCCGATCCTGATCGGCGGCGACGATTCGGCCGCTATTCCTTTCATGCGCGGTCTTGCGGATGCCGTTGACCTGCATATCCTGCAGATCGATGCGCATATCGATTGGCGCGACAGGATCGGTGAAGAGACGCTCGGCTATTCCAGCACGATGCGGCGGGCTTCCGAACTGCCGTTCGTGCGCTCCATGACCCAGGTCGGCATTCGCGCCGTCGGCAGTGCGCGCCGGGAAGAGGTCGAGGCGGCAAAAGCCTGGGGTTCGCGGGTGGTCACGGTGCGCCAGGTGCGGGCAAGCGGTGTCGCCGAAATCGCCGATGCCATCCCGCGTGACGGCGCGCTGCTGATCCATATCGATGTCGATGCGCTCGATCCGTCGATCTGCCCCGGCATCAACGCCTTGTCGCCTGGAGGCCTGTGGTTTGAGGAAGTGACCGATCTGATTGCCGCAGCCATGACCGGGCGCAGGCTTGCCGGCTTCTCCATCGTCGAGTTTCAGCCGGCAAACGACGTCAACTCCATGACCGCGACGGTCGTTGGCAGGTTGATCTGCCATGTCCTGGGCAATCTGGCCCGCCAGACCGGGGGCTAGAGTTGTTTTAAGCCGGGGTGATGCGGATCAGGTACGTCTCCGTTGGCATGTCGGACGTGATCAGCACGACGCCCTCAAGGATGGCGCAATCGAGACGTCCGAGTTCTTCGCCGTGGCTCTGGCTGTCGATCCGCATGTTGCCGAGCGAAAGAAGCATCGTGACGCCGCCTTCGGCATCCAGATGATGCTGGCCTTCGACAACCCGCCTTTCGACCTGATGTGTCCATTGCCCCCGGCGCGTCATGACATTGAGATCGACGATCGTTCCCGATACCAGCCGCGCGGATGTCTGGGCGTCGGCCGGGAAGGCCAGCGGGTGAGAGGCCTGCGTCAACAGGGTGGAGGGCCTTCCGGCGATGTCGAGCTCCATGCCTTTCCCCTCAAGGATCGACAGGGTGCGGTCTATTCCAGCGAAAACGGAAAACGGTCCATCGCTTGCCACCGTCGCCATGCTGACGCGCCAACCGAAACTTGCGAGATCGGCTTCCGGCGGAAACACCGCAATCTCCACCGTCTCGCCGCCGCCGTTTTTCCACGGCATGCGGCGATAATCTTTCGAGTGAAGAACGTGCATAGCCATTGTCCCTTAAAGGTGGCGTGTCCGTTGGCATAGAAGCCAGCCTTGTTTTACAGGCGTCCTGGACCTCATAAACGAGAGGTCGAGGATCGCTGATTTTAGTTCCCCAGAATCCCCGGCAACCGCAGACCCTTTTCCTTGGCGCAATCGATGGCAATGTCGTAGCCCGCGTCGGCGTGGCGCATGACGCCGGTGGCCGGGTCGTTCCAGAGCACGCGCTCCAGGCGGCGGGCCGCATCGTCGGTACCATCGGCGCAGATGACGACGCCGGAATGCTGCGAGAAGCCCATGCCGACGCCGCCGCCATGGTGCAACGACACCCAGGTGGCGCCCGATGCGGTGTTGAGCAACGCGTTGAGCAGCGGCCAGTCGGATACGGCGTCCGAGCCATCCTTCATCGCTTCGGTCTCGCGGTTTGGCGAGGCGACGGAGCCGGAATCGAGATGGTCGCGGCCGATGACGACCGGGGCGGAGAGTTCGCCTGTTCTGACCATCTCGTTGAAGGCGAGGCCCAGCCGGTGGCGGTCGCCGAGACCGACCCAGCAAATGCGCGCCGGCAAGCCCTGGAAGGCGATGCGTTCGGCGGCCATGTCGAGCCAGTTGTGCAGGTGCTTGTTGCCGGGGGTGAGTTCCTTCACCTTGGCATCCGTCTTGCGGATGTCTTCCGGATCACCGGAGAGTGCTGCCCAGCGGAAGGGGCCGATGCCGCGGCAAAACAGTGGGCGGATATAGGCGGGCACAAAGCCCGGAAAGGCAAAGGCGTTTTCGAGGCCCTCATCCTTGGCGACCTGGCGGATGTTGTTGCCATAGTCGAAGGTCGGGATGCCCATGTCCTGGAAGGCGATCATCGCCTCGACATGGTCGCGCATGGAGGCGCGGGCCGCCTTTTCGACGGCTTTCGGGTCGCTTTCGCGCTTTTCCTTCCACTCTCCCATCGTCCAGCCCTTCGGCAGATAGCCGTTGACCGGGTCATGGGCCGAGGTCTGGTCGGTGACCATGTCGGGGCGGATGCCGCGGCGGACCATTTCCGGCAGGATTTCGGCGGTATTGCCGAGCAGGCCGACGGATTTTGCCTCGCCGGCGGCGGTCCAGCGCGCGATCATTTCCATCGCCTCGTCCAGCGTTTCCGCCTTCTCATCGACATAGCGGGTGCGCAGGCGGAAATCGATCGAATCGGGATTGCATTCCACGGCAAGGCAGCAGGCGCCGGCCATGACGGCGGCCAGCGGCTGGGCGCCGCCCATGCCGCCGAGACCGCCGGTCAGAACCCATTTGCCCTTGAGGTTATCGCCATAGTGCTGGCGTCCGGCCTCGACGAAGGTCTCGTAGGTGCCCTGAACGATACCCTGCGTGCCGATATAAATCCACGAACCGGCCGTCATCTGGCCGTACATGGCAAGGCCCTTCTTATCCAGTTCGTTGAAATGATCCCAGGTCGCCCAATGCGGAACGAGGTTGGAATTGGCGATGAGCACGCGCGGCGCATCCTTGTGGGTGCGGAACACGCCGACCGGCTTGCCCGACTGCACCATCAGCGTCTCGTCTTCATTGAGGTCGCGCAGCGTTTCGACGATCTTGTCGAAATCGGCCCAGGTGCGGGCGGCGCGGCCGATGCCGCCATAGACGACCAGTTCATGCGGGTTCTCGGCCACTTCGGGATCGAGATTGTTCATCAGCATGCGAAGCGGCGCTTCGGTCATCCAGGATTTTGCGGTCAGCTCGGTGCCACGGGCGGCGCGGACGTCGCGAATATTGTGACGAGGATTGGTCATTTTGTTCCCCTTTTGGTGTGTGCCAGTGTCAGCGCTACTGTTTCGATGCGCGTGAGAATGTCTTTTAAGTGGATGCGGAGTTTGGCCGCCTTGACCTCGTCATAGGCGAAGGGCGGCGTTTCCGTGCTCAGGTGCGTGGCTTGCGCCAGTTCCATCTGTATCGTTTGGACGCCGTTTTCCTGATCGCTGTAATGGCGCGTCGTCCATCCGCCCTTGAAGCGGCCGTTGAGGATGCTGGTATAGCCCTCGGCATTCAAAACGACATCGACCGTTGCGTCCTGGATGGCTGGATCGCAGGTCTTGCCCATGTCGGTGCCGATGTTGAAGTCGGGCAATGTCCCTTCGAACAGGAACGGAATGTCCGACCGGATCGAATGGCAATCGTAAACGACGGCAATGCCGTGGATAGCCTTTACGCGCTTGATCTCGGCCAGGAGCGCGGCATGATAGGGCGTGTGGAAATCGGCAAGACGGGCGGCGATATCGGCTTCGGTCGGCTCTTCCCCGTCCTTCCAGATCGGGACGCCGTCGAAATCCGTTTCCGGAATGAGACCGGTGGTATTCTGGCCGGGATAAAGGCTGACGCCTTCCGGATCGCGGTTTGCGTCTAGGACGTAGCGATGGAACGTGGCGCGCACCGTGGTCACATCCGGCAGCAGGCCGTCATAGAGGCGATGGATGTGCCAGTCGGTATCGGTCAGCAGCCGGCCTGTCTCGTTGAGCCGCTCCCAGATGTCCGGAGGAACGTCGGTGCCGGTATGGGGGAAGCCGAGGATGACCGGCGATGTGCCCTGTTTGATTTCAAAAACGCTCATATCAAGCCTCCAGAACCGGCAGGATGCCGCTTGAAATCGCAGCGTTCAGCGCGCCGGTTGCGATGAGGTCGCTTGCCGCCTTGAGATCTGCCGCCATGTAGCGATCGACCTCCAGCGTCGCCACGACAGTGCGGATGGCGGTGATGGCGTTGGTCAGTTCCGGGCTGGTTATGAGAGGCGCGCGGAAGTCGATGCCCTGGGAGGCCGTCAGCGCCTCGATGCCGATAATGGCGAAGAGATTGTCGGTCATCTGCAGCAGGCGGCGGGCGCCGTGGCAGGCCATGGAGACATGGTCTTCCTGGTTGGCCGAGGTCGGGGTGGAATCGACCGAGGCCGGATGCGACATCTGCTTGTTTTCCGACATCAGCGCTGCCGATGTGACTTCGGCGATCATCAGGCCGGAATTGAGGCCCGGCGTCTTGGCGAGGAACGCTGGCAGGCCGTAGGAGAGGGCCGGATCGACCAGCAGCGCGATGCGGCGTTGCGAGATCGCGCCGATTTCGCAGATCGCAAGCGCGATCTGGTCTGCCGCAAACGCCACCGGTTCGGCGTGGAAATTGCCGCCGGAGACGACGGAATTGTCCGACAGAACCAGCGGATTGTCGGTGACGGCATTGGCTTCGATTTCGAGCGTGCGGGCAACCGAGCGCAGGAGATCGAGGCAGGCACCATCGACCTGGGGCTGGCAGCGGATGCAATAGGGGTCCTGCACGCGCTCGTCGCCTTCGATATGGCTTTCACGGATGACAGAGCCCTTGAGCAGGCCGCGCAGGGCAGCTGCGGCATCGATCTGGCCCTTATGGCCGCGCAGGGTATGGATGTCTGGATGGAACGGTGCCGAGGAGCCCATGGCGGCATCGGTCGAAAGCGCGCCGGTGATCAGCGCGGATTGCGCGGCGCGATGGGCGCGGAAGAGACCGGCGAGTGCCAGAGCGGTCGAGACCTGCGTGCCGTTGATCAGCGCCAGGCCTTCCTTCGCGGCCAGAACGACCGGGGTCAGGCCGGCGCGTTCCAGCGCCGTGCGGCCGTCCAGCTGTTCGCCATTGAAGAAGGCCTCGCCTTCGCCCATCATCACGGCTGCCATATGGGCGAGCGGTGCGAGGTCGCCGGAGGCGCCGACCGAGCCCTTTTCCGGGATGACCGGGATGACACCTTTTTCGAGCATGCTCTCGATCAGGCGAACGAGTTCGATCCGCGTCCCGGAGGCGCCACGCCCGAGCGAGACGAGCTTCAATGCCATGATCAGGCGGACGATGTTTTCAGCCAACGGCTGGCCGACGCCGCAGCAATGGGAAAGAATAAGGTTGCGCTGCAGGGTGGCGACATCCGCAGCATCGATCCTGATGCTCGCCAGTTTGCCGAAGCCGGTATTGATGCCGTAGACCGGCGCATTGCCGGCGGCGATTTCGGCGATGCGGGCGGCGGCCTTTTCGATGCCCTTGTCGAAGGCGGGATCGAGCCGGGCGGCTGCCCCGGTCCAGTAGATGGTTTCAAGCGTTGAAAGCGGGACGGAGCCCGGCTGAAGAATAAGCGTCATGTATCAGTCCTCACCAATGCGCGGAGCCGGGCTCACGCGTCTTTACATTCAGTGCCCGTTGCGCACACGCGCATGCAGCGGGTTGAAGCCCATGCGATAGACGAGCTCAGCCGGCCGCTCGATATTCCAGATGGCGAAATCGGCCCATTTTCCAGGTTCCAGCGTCCCCACTTCATCGACCAGACCCAAGGCGCGGGCAGCCTCTCGCGTCACGCCGGCAATGCATTCGGTGACTGTCATGCCAAACAGGGTGGCTGCCATATTCATGGTGAGAAGCAGCGATGTCAGCGGCGAGGTGCCCGGATTGTTGTCGGTGGCGATGGCCATGGCGACGCCCGCCTTGCGGAACAGATCGACCGGCGGCTTCTTCGTCTCACGGATGAAATAGAATGCGCCTGGTAGGATGACGGCAACGGTGCCGCTTTTCGCCATCGCTTCTGCGCCGGCCGCGTCGGTATATTCGAGGTGATCAGCCGAAAGCGCGCCATATTCGGCAGCAAGCGCTGCGCCATGCAGGTTGGACAGCTGGTCGGCATGCAGCTTGACCGGCAGGCCATGGGTTTTTGCAGCATTAAAGACCAGCCGCATTTCATCGGTCGAAAAGGCGATGCCTTCGCAGAAACCATCGACCGCATCCGCCAAGCCTTCGGCGGCGATGGCGGGCAGCATCTCGTCCACCACCTTGGCGATATAGCCGGCTTTGTCCCCCTTGAATTCCGGCGGCAGCGCGTGGGCGCCGAGGAAGGTCGTTCGGACCGCGACATCGCGCTCATCGCTCAGGCGGCGTGCGGCGCGCAAGGCCTTGGCCTCGTTTTCGAGGTCGAGGCCATAGCCGGACTTGACTTCGACCGTGGTGACGCCCTCGGCAATCAGCGCGTCCAGACGGGGAAGCGTCTGCGCGACAAGCTCATCTTCGCTGGCTTCCCGGAGCGCGCGGACGGAGGAAACGATGCCGCCGCCGGCACGCGCGACCTCTTCGTATGTTGCGCCCGCGAGCCGCATTTCGAATTCGTTGGCGCGGTCACCGGCATGGACGAGATGGGTGTGGCAGTCGATCAGGCCGGGGGTGATCCAGCGGCCACCGCAATCGATGATTTCGGCGGCATGTTCGATCGGGAAGGGCAGGCTGGCTTCGGCGCCGGCATAGAGGATGCGCCCGTCCTGAACGGCGATGACGCCGTTTTCGATAAGGCCAAGACCCGGCAAAGCGGGGTTCAGCGTTGCCAGCCGGGCGTTTCGCCACAGACGGTCGCAGGCGGCGGGCTTTGTGCTGTCTGGTGCCGATTTTATGGAAGACATCGTTTTCTAGCCTTTCCTTTTCGTGCTATTATGTATAGACATAAAGAAAATCAGCGCAAGTGGTTTTTTTCGAGCGGCGCAGTCAGGAAGGGATGAGGCCTTGACCAGCATTCATGTGAAATCGGCTCTGACGCCGGCGGGATGGCAGGCGGATGTGCGGCTGACGATCGAGGGCGGCAGGATCGCGACCGTCGCAGCGGGGGTGGCTGCAGAGGCTGGCGACGAGCGCCACGATATCCTAGTGCCCGGCATGCCGAACCTGCACAGCCACGCCTTTCAGCGCGGCATGGCGGGCCTTGCCGAAACCCGCGGTCCTGGCGCCGACAGCTTCTGGAGCTGGCGCACGATGATGTACCGTTTTGCGCTGACAATGACGCCGGATCATGCCGAAGCGGTCGCCAGTCAGCTCTATATGGAAATGCTGGAAGCCGGGTTTTCGCGCGTCGGCGAGTTTCATTATCTGCACCATGACATCGATGGCCGCGCGTATGCCGATATTTCTGAAATGGCGCAGCGTATCGCATCTGCTGCTTCACAGACGGGGATCGGTTTGACGCTGCTTCCGGTTTTCTACGCGCGTTCTACATTCGGCGGTGCTGCGCCGAACGAGGGGCAGCGCCGTTTTATCAACACGGCCGAGAGCTTCGAGCGGCTGCTCGATGGCTGCCGTTCCGTAGTCAAGGATTTGCCGGAGGGCCGCGCGGGCGTGGCGCCGCACAGCTTGCGGGCAGTGACGCCGGATGAGCTTGCCGCAGTCGTCGCAATGGCGAAGGATGGGCCGATCCATATCCACGTGGCCGAACAGGTCAAGGAAGTGGAGGATTGCGTCGCCTGGTCCGGCGCGCGTCCGGTCGAATGGCTGCTCGACAATGCAGGGCTTGATGACCGCTGGTGCCTGATCCACGCAACCCACATGACCGATGACGAAACCCGGCGGATGGCCGGGAGCAAGGCGATTGCCGGCCTCTGCCCGATCACCGAAGCCAATCTCGGCGATGGCACGTTTAATGCGGTCGTCTTTGCAGAAGCGGGCGGCAAGTTTGGTATCGGCTCGGATTCCAACGTGCTGATCGGCCTGCCGGATGAACTGCGCCAACTCGAATATTCGCAGCGCCTGGCGCATCGCTCCCGTAACGTTCTGGCGGCACCCGGCCAATCGACCGGACGCGCTTTGTTTGACGGCGCCATCGACGGCGGCGGCATCGCCATGGCAATCAAGACCGGTATCGCTGCCGGCAATCCCGCCGATTTTGTCAGCCTGCGTGTGCCGGAGGGCGATCTTGCCGGTGATGCGGTTCTGGATTCCTGGCTGTTTGCCAATGGCACGAAGCCGGACAGCGTCTGGGTTGCGGGCCGCAAGCAGGTGGACGGCGGCCGCCATCGCAGGCGGGACGAGATATCGGCCAAATTCCGTAGCGTGATGCGCGAGCTTCTGGCCTGAGCGCCTCTGTTTGCCATCCCGTCTTTTCCGGCAGGCGGCGCGGAAGAGTTTCTGCTAGGACCGAGCGGGATACATTGAAAGTGAGACCGTGGTAAAATCGCAGGATACGGACCGGGCCGTGGATGTGCCGCTTGCCGAAAGTGCAGGCGAGCTATCGCTGCATCAGCGTATCCTCGGCGATATCGAGGATCGTATTCTATCCGGCGAATGGCAGCCGGGCTTTCGCATTCCGTTCGAAGTCGATCTGGCCGAACAATATAAATGTTCGCGCATGACCGTGAACAAGGCGCTGACGCAGCTGGCAAAGACCGGGCTTATCGAGCGGCGCCGGAAATCAGGCAGCTATGTCACGCAGCCACGGGCGCAATCGGCAGTTCTGGAAATCCGCGACATCAAGCTGGAGGTCCAGTCGCTGGGCCTCGCCTATGATTACCGGCTGTTGAGCAAAACCCGCCGCCGCAGCACCGGCGACGACAAGCTCAGGCTCGGTCTGCCTGCGGCCGCTTCCATTCTGGAGGTGAATTGCACGCATTTCGGGGGCGTAAGGCCATTTTGCTTCGAGCAGCGGCTGATCAACCTGACGGCTGTGCCGGACGCCGCAGAAGAAACATTCGAGGTCGAGGCGCCCGGTCCATGGCTTTTGAACCGTGTGCCCTGGAGTGCGGCAGAGCATACGATCCGCGCGATTGCTGCCGATGAGATGATTGCCACGGCTCTGGCCATTCCGGGCGGAACGCCGTGCCTGACTGTTGAGCGCCGGACATGGAGCAACGGCTCCTATGTCACCCATGTTCGCCTGATCTATCCGGGCGAACGGCATGCGCTGATTGCCAATTTTACCCCGGCGCAGCCGAAATAAGGAAAAGGCGAAGAGGCCGCGCCGGATGCCGGCGCTGCCCCGTTGCCGGTGTGTTACTTCTTCGGCTTTGCGCCGGAGAGCTTGGGCACTTCCTTCTGGGTCGTCGCAGCGAAAGGCGTCGCCGTCTTGACGGCTTCCTTGTCCTTCTTCGGCTTCCTGACTTCCTTGTTGCTCTTTGCCTGTCCCTTGGCCATGTGCTGTCCTTCCTCGTTCAAATTATGGAGGGTGAGCACGGGCTCTACCCCTTGGCATCTTCCAGATTGTCTTCCGTCGCTACCCGTTCGTAGGTCTCGCCTTCGGTGCGAATCCGATATTGCGGCGAACCATCGCGAATGGGCAATGTTGCGAGAATGCGAAAAATCGTTTCGTCGCGCAATGACAAACCGACGGTACTTTTCATGCGGACCTTTTGCCCGACGGAAAAGCGGTGGAGCCGGGACTGTGACTGTCCTTTAGGCGGGGCGGAGTTGGTAGGCATGGCCGTTCTCCTTGACGTCAAAAATGGAAATGAAAAAAGCGGAGCCTGGCCCCGTTTTGGTCATATCCGCTTTTTTCAAGGAGCGTCTGCCGGGTCGGGAGCTGCCAGTCCATCCATGGTCAATCCCTGCCGAGTGCCGGCCGGAAGTGTTCATCCCGAATATAATAGTCTTTCCTAATCTCTATGGCGATACCAGGAGCGTTACTATCAGCTGCCAAAGTTGGCATCGACGCCGAATTCGAGGCTCATCTCGATCAGTTCATCCCAAAGGCTTGCCGCAAAACCGCGCAGCACCAGAAGCTCGAAGCTGTCTTCGCCCGTGCGCGAAATCAGCGCCGAAATATGGCCGATCAGGGTCATGGCGGAATGGCCAACCGGAAAATTCGAAACTGCGAGATCGACTGCCGTACCCTTGGCAAGCACCGCCTCGACAGACGCGCCGCTGATGCCGATCCGGACGCGGCCGTGGCCCTGATCGGAAATCGATGCCTTACCATCCAGAAGCGGCGTCTTGCCGAAAATCTCCGCGGCCGAAAGCGGGGCATCACCGATGACAAACCATTGCCCGGGACCATAGGGCCGCACGGCATGCGGCGTGCCGTCGCCGATCTGCGGGATCAGGTTTTGCAGGTCGCCGCTGCCACGGGCGCTGAGAACGTGCAGCACATGGCCTTCCGGCAGCGCCGTCAGCCTGATCCGCTGAGCGTTTGAAGGCGCGCCGAACGGACCGGACTTGGCATCGGCAAGGGCAGGGCGGTGGAGGAGCGCAAAATCAGCCATGGAGCTTTCCGTTTTCCGGATCGAAGAAGACCGGGCTGCACAGCACGGCTTTGGTATATTCGTTTTTCAGGTCGTTCCACACAGTCACATGTTCGCCGTGGCGCTTCGGGCCGTGCTTGACGAGCGCCAGGCCGATGGTCGAGCCGAGGTTCGGCGAGTAGCAGCTGGACGAGACATAGCCCTGGTCGTTTTCGAGCGAGGGAACAGCGCCGTCGGAGAGAATATGCGAGCCTGTCTTGAAGGTGGTTGCCGGATTGACCGGTTTGACGCCGACCAGCGAGAGCCTGTCGTCGGCCAGCAGGCCCTCGCGGGAGAGCATTGCCTTGCCGATGAAATCCGGCTTGGCTGCGGAAACCATCTTGGCAAAGCCGAGGTCGGACGGGATGACGGTGCCGTTGATCTCGGAATGGGTGACATGGCCTTTTTCGATGCGCATGACGCCGAGCGCCTCGACGCCATAGGGGCAGATGCCATGCGGCGCGCCCGCTTCCATGATGGCATCGGCAATCGCCTCGCCATAGCCGGCTGGCACTGCGAGTTCGTAGGCCAGTTCGCCGGAAAAAGAGATGCGGAACAGACGGCCTGTCAGCTTGCCGCCGCAGAGCGATACTTCCTTGGCGCCGAGGAAGGGGAAGGCGGCGTCGGAAATATCCTCGTCCACCAGTGCTTGCAGGATCATCCGGGATTTTGGCCCGGCAACGGCGATCTGCGCCCATTGATCGGTCGAGGATGCAAACTGCACGTCGAGATCGGGCCACAGCGCCTGGGCGCAGAATTCCAGATGGTTCATGACACCGGCCGCATAGGCCGTGGTGGTCGTCATGAAGAAATGGGTTTCGCCCAGACGGCTCGTGGTGCCGTCGTCATAGATCATTCCGTCTTCGCGTAGCATCAGGCCGTAGCGCGCCTTGCCGACCGGCAGCTTCAGGAACGCATTGCAATAGATACGGTTAAGGAACTCGGCGGCGTCCGTGCCGAAGATCTCAATCTTGCCGAGGGTGGAGACGTCGCAGATCCCGGCATTCCTGCGGACATTCAGCACTTCGCGATCGACGCTTTCGCGCCAGGTCGTTTCGCCGGATTTCGGGAACCAGGAGGAGCGGTACCAGAGACCGGTCTCGACGAAGACCGCGCCGTTCTTCTTAGCCCAGTCGTGCAGCGGCGATTTGCGGACCGGCTGGAAATGCTTGCCCTTGGAAGCGCCGGTCAGCGCGCCGAAAGAGAGCGGCGTGTAGAATGGGCGGAACGTCGTCGTGCCGACATCGGCCGGCGAGACCTTCCGTGCTTCGGCGAGAATGCCGATGGCGTTGATGTTGGACAGCTTGCCCTGGTCGGTCGCCATGCCATTGGTGGTGTAGCGCTTGGCAAGCTCGACATGGCCATAGCCCTCGCTGACCGCCAGGCCCAGGTCCTTCAGGTGTACGTCGTTCTGATAATCGACAAAGGCCTTGCCCTTCGATCCGTGGATGCGCCAGAGCGGCTTGGACACGGTCGCCGTGTCAGCTTTCGCAGCGAAGGCCGCAATGGTGTTTGAGAAGCCGAGTGTCTGCAGCGCGAACGCGGCTTTTGCAGCACCGTCTGCAAGGCAGGCTTCCAGGCTGCCAATGCCGGCGGCAGCACCGGCGACGGTCAGTCCGTCCAGCCGTTCCGGGGCGAGGAATGCGGCCTTGGCATCCGACCAGACCGGTTTTGCACCGCGATGGCAGGCCAGATGGATGATCGGGCTCCAGCCGCCGGACATGGCGAGCGCGTCCGCCGCAATGGTTTCCGGGCGGCCGTTGTTGAGGACCGTCACACCCTTGAGGCTCTTGCCGCCGCTGGCATCGACAACCACCGCGCCAGGAAGAATGCGTGCCTTGCCGGACCATGTGCGGGCCGCATCCGGACGGCTGTCGATGATGGCAGCAACCTCCAGGCCTGCCGCTTCCAGGTCGGCCGCAGTTGCATAACCCGACGCGTCGTTGGTGAAGATGACAGTGCTTTTTCCGGGCGCAACAGCCTGCCGGTTGAGATAGGATCGCATGGCGCTGGCCATCATGACGCCGGGTATATCGTTGCCACCGAACACCAGCGGCCGCTCCTCAGTGCCGGATGCAAGGATCGCCTGCTTGGCGGCGATGCGCCAGATGCGCTCGACCGGGCGGTTCGGGTCTATTGTGGCCGTGTTCTTCTGCACGCTTTCCACAGCGCCAAAGACATTGCCGTCGTACCAGCCAAAGACGGTCGTACGGGAAAACAGCCGGACATTGGGCATATCGGCGAGCTCGGCCAGCGTCTGCGCCAGAAGGTCGGCTGCGGATGTCCCACCGGCAGGCGCCGTCTCGGCCAGAAGTGAGCCGCCAAGCTCAAACCCTTCGTCTGCGAGAATAACGCGGGCACCGGCACGGCCTGCCGTCAGCGCCGCCGCGAGGCCGGCAGGTCCGGCGCCAATCACCAGCAGATCGCAATGGGCCCAGCATTTCTCGTAGGCGTCCGGATCAGGCTGATAGGTAGCACGGCCAAGGCCTGCTGCCTTGCGGATGATCGGCTCATAGACCTTTTCCCAGAAGGCAGCGGGCCACATGAAGGTCTTGTAGTAGAAGCCGGCACCGAGGAAGGGCGAGAGCAGGCTGTTGACGGCACCGAGGTCGAAATCGACCGAAGGCCAGCGGTTCTGGCTTTTTGCAGTCAGGCCGCTGTAGAGCTCGACCAGCGTGGCGCGGGTATTGGCTTCCGTGCGGCCGCCTTCGCCAATGGTCACAAGCGCATTCGGTTCGGCTGCACCGGCCGTCAGGATGCCGCGTGGGCGGTGATATTTGAAACTGCGGCCGACTAGCTGGCGGCCGTTGGCAAGAAGCGCTGACGCCAGCGTGTCGCCGGAAAAGCCCTGCATCGGCTTGCCGTCGAAGGTGAAATCGAGCGGCTTTGCGCGGTTGAGGCGTCCGCCCTTGGAAAGACGATAGGATGTCATGCGGTCTCTCCCTTCGCGCTGGCATCCGTGACCGCATAGATCGCGTGGGTCATCGTATCGCGCTCGACCACCAGCCAGCGGCGGCAGCCGGATGTGTGGTGCCAATGTTCGCTATGGCGGCCGCGCGGATTGTCGCGCAGGTAGACATAGGCGTACCAGGCATCCTCACCGGCATCGGGTGCCGGGCGGATTAGGCCCGCGTCGCCGCGAACGGTGAATTCTTCTTTGGGGCGCGGCCCGCAATGGGGGCAGGCGATCAGGCTGGCCATGACATGTCCTCAGTGCAGATTGGGTTGCGAGCCAACGCCCTTTTCATCGATCATCCGGCCGCGTGCGAAGCGGTCGAGCCTGAAGGCGCGGCCAGTCTCATGCGGTTCGTTCCTGGCGATCAGATGGGCGTAGCAGAAGCCGGAAGCGGGCGTGGCCTTGAAGCCGCCGTAACACCAGCCGGCATTCAGGTAGAGATTGTCGATAGGGGTGCGGTCGATGATCGGCGAGCCATCCATGCTCATGTCCATCACCCCGCCCCAGCACCGCAGAACCCGCACCCGCGACAAGGCGGGGATCATCGCGACGCCGGCCTCGGCGACATGTTCGACGGTCGCCAAATTGCCGCGTTGGGCATAGGAATTGTAGCCGTCGATATCGCCACCGAAGACGAGGCCGCCCTTGTCCGACTGCGAGACATAGAAGTGTCCGGCGCCGAAGGTGACGACATTGTCGATGAAAGGCTTCAACCCTTCCGAGACGAAGGCCTGCAGCACATGGCTTTCGATCGGCAGTTTCATATCGACCATGTCGGCCACGGTGGTGGAATTGCCGGCCGCCGCCAGCGCCAGCTTGCCGCAGCCGATAAAGCCCTGACTGGTTTCGACACCCACGACGCGGCCGTTTTCGCGGCGAATTCCAGTGACTTCGCAATTCTGGATGATATCGACGCCGCGCATATCGGCGCCCCGTGCATAGCCCCAGGCCACGGCGTCATGGCGCACCGTGCCGCCGCGCTTTTGCATCAGCGCGCCCTGGATCGGAAAGCGGGCATTGTCGTAATCGAGGAAGGGCAGCATCTGGCGCACCGCGTTGCGGTCGAGCAGATCGGCATCGACGCCGTGCAGGCGCATAGCATTGCCGCGCCGGGTATAGGCATCGCGCTGGGCGTCAGAATGATAAAGGTTCAGCACGCCGCGCTGCGAGACCATGGCGTTGAAGTTGAAATCCTGCTCCAGCCCTTCCCAGAGCTTCATCGACAGTTCGTAGAACGGGTTGTTGCCCTCAAGCAGGTAGTTGGAGCGGATGATCGTCGTGTTGCGGCCGACATTGCCGGAGCCGATATAGTTCTTTTCCAAAACGGCGACGTTGGTGACGCCGAATTCCTTGGCGAGATAATAGGCCGTGGCCAGACCATGCCCGCCGCCGCCAATGATGATGACATCATAGTGGTTCTTCGGAACCGGGCTGCGCCATGCCGGCTTCCAGCCCTTGTTGCCACGCAGGGCATTCAGAAAAACGGAAAAGGCGGAGTAGCGCATGGCAATCGAATCCCGGTGAACCGCTGCAATCATGACAGGATTGCATTTCCAGACTTGCAGGAAAAGGACGTTTTAAGTCATAATCGGGACATGGTGTCAGATGATCTGAAAAACGTCCAGAAGATCGGCTTCATCCTCATTCCGGAATTTGCGCTGATGTCCTATGCCTCTGCGGTAGAACCGTTGCGGGCTGCCAATCTTCTCGCGGGCCGGGACATCTATGCGCTTTCTGCACATACAGTCGAAGGCGCTGCCGGCATGACCTCTTCCGGCATTCCGGTGCCTGCCACGCCGCTGCCGGTTCGGGGCTCCGGATTTCACACCGTTTTCGTCTGCGCCGGCGGCACGCCGGTCAATTGGAATGTTCCGCCGGTGCTTGCCTGCCTGCGCCAGATTGCCCGCGACGGCGTGCGCATCGGCGGCATTTCCGGCGGACCCTATCTGATGGCGGCGGCGGGACTTTTGGAGGATCGCGATTTTACCATCCACTGGGAGCATGCGCCGGCGCTGATGGAGGCATTTCCCGGTCTTCCTCCACGCCAGGCGCGCTATGTCCTCGACGGCAACCGCATCACCTGCGGTGGCGGCGTGGCGCCGCTTGACATGATGCATGCGCTGATTTCCGAGCGCATGGGATCGGATTTCGCCCGGCGGGTCAGCGACTGGTATCTGCATACCCATGTGGAGAGTTCCGGAGCCCCGCAGCGGGCCTCGCTGGCGCAGCGCTATGGCATCAACCATCCGGGCCTGCTGACCGTGCTCGAGAAAATGGAGGCGACGATCGAAGCGCCGCTTGACCGCCAGACGATGGCGGCTTTGGCGGGGCTTTCCCCGCGTCATCTCGACCGGCTGTTTTCCAGCCTAATGGGGTCGTCCTTTCTTCTCGAATACCGCAAGCTGCGGCTCGACCATGCCCGCCGGCTGCTGCAGCAAAGTCCGCTTTCCATCTCGGAAATCGCCTTTGCCACCGGCTTTTCCAGTGCCGGTCATTTCTCCCGCAGCTATCGCACCGCATTTGGCGAAGCGCCGCGGTCGCAGCGGCAAATTGGCACTGCCGCAAGCCGCTGATCAATATTCTTCCCGGTTGAGAAAATTTCACTCTCAGGATAAATTGGTGGCCTGGGAAGCAGGGGCGACACCGCATGGCGAAAAAGCAGCCAATCATCGATATCGGCCGGACCACGGATGACGAGCGGCCGGCCCTAAAGGCTGCCTTTCTGCAGGATCCGCACGCGCTGCGCGAGCCCAAGGAAAACAATTTGGAAATTGCTATCGGCCATGAGGTGCGTGCGTTTCGCAAGAAGCTCGGCATCACCGTCACAGACCTTGCCACCGCCACCGGCATTTCGCTCGGCATGCTGTCGAAGATCGAGAACGGCAATATCTCGCCGTCGCTCACAACACTTCAATCCCTGTCGCGGGCGCTGGGCGTCCCGGTTACCGCCTTCTTCCGGCGCTACGAGGAGCCGCGCAACGCCGTATTCGTCAAGGCCGGCGAAGGCGTGGAGCTGGAGCGGCGCGGCACCCGCGCGGGCCATCAGTATAATCTGCTCGGCCATATCGACAACAACACGGCCGGAGTGGTCGTCGAACCCTATCTGATCACGCTGACGGCGGATTCCGATACCTTTCCGGCCTTCCAGCACGAGGGCATGGAATTTCTCTACATGCTGGAGGGCGAGGTGGTCTACCGCCACGGCGACCGGCTGTTCAGCATGCAACCGGGCGACAGCCTGTTCTTCGACGCCGACGCCCGCCACGGCCCGGAGCAACTGGTGAAGCTGCCGATCCGATATCTGTCGATCATTTCCTATCCGCAGACGCGCGGGGGGATTTAAGGGAAAAGCTATAATAAGTTCGTCGACATTCCGAGGAGCGATCCCGCACGCGCCATCTTTTTGTCAAGGGTGCACATGGTCATGTCATGGTTGATTTCAATAGCGGTCGCTATCACGCATGGCGCGAATGAATTCGCCTGCACTGGTTTCCTGATAAGGCATGCCTTCAGTCACGCGGTTGAGTGCTTCGATGTCGATGGGTTTCTTGGCGGGTTTGGCCGGCGTCAACTGAGCAACCATCCGGTCTTCGTTTGAAATTTGGATCGTTTCGCCCGCCTCGGCACGGCTTACGAGGTCACCGAGATGTTCCTGGGCATAGGTCAGCGTGACAATGGTCATGTGCAGTTCCTTCAGTGCAGCTGACTATAGTCTTGAGCAGGGAGCAAGACAAGGAGTTCACTCAAATGAGCAAATGCGAATCTTGCTTTAAAAGAAAATAACTTTCTTCTCAGTTGAAATCCGAAACGGCAGCTGCTATCCCTCTTTTCATCAACGAAACGAAGGATCGTCCCCATGTGCGGAATTGTCGGATTGTTTTTGAAGGACAAGAGCCTGGAGCCGCAATTGGGTGCCATGCTGTCCGATATGCTTGTCATCATGACCGACCGCGGGCCTGACAGCGCAGGCATCGCCATCTATGGCGCGCCTTCGGAAGGCCGCGCCAAAATCACGGTTCAATCGGCTGATCCCAAACAGGATTTTGCTGGGCTCGACGCGCTGTTGAAGCCGGTCGATTCGAGCGCGACAGTGGAGCTGAAAAGCACGCATGCCGTCATCGAAACCAGCGCCGGCAAGGCTCAGGCCGTGCGCGATCTGCTGGCGCAGGAGCGGGCCGGTATCCGGGTCATGGGTTCGGGCGACAGTGTCGAAATCTACAAGGAAGTCGGTCTGCCGAAGGACGTGGTATCGCGGTTCGGTATTCGCTCTATGGGCGGAACGCATGGCATCGGCCATACACGCATGGCAACGGAATCGGCCGTGACTACGCTTGGCGCCCATCCGTTCTCCACCGGTGCCGACCAGTGCCTGGTGCACAATGGCTCGCTCTCCAACCACAACAACCTGCGCCGCGAACTGGTGCGTGAAGGCATGACCTTCGAGACGCAGAACGACTCGGAAGTTGCCGCTGCCTACCTGACGGCCGAGATGGCCAAGGGCAAGGATCTGGGGCAGGCGCTGACCAGCGCGCTCGACGATCTCGACGGCTTCTTCACCTTTGTGGTCGGCACAAAGTCCGGCTTCGGCGTCGTGCGCGATCCGATCGCCTGCAAGCCGGCCGTGATGGCCGAAACCGATCAGTATATTGCCTTCGGCTCTGAATACCGTGCGCTCGTCAACCTGCCGGGTATCGAGAATGCCCGCGTCTGGGAGCCGGAGCCTGCCACAGTCTATTTCTGGGATCATGAGAAGGCGGCCTAACCGTGGATGTCAGCGTAAAACGAGAAAGTCTGGAAGCGATGCGCGTATTCGATCTAGCCACCACGCCGCTGCGCGAACTGAACAGCGCGCTTCACACCATTGCCCCCGGCGCCAATGACACCAATTTCGAGGTCGTCAATCCGCGCGGCAGCCATGCCGTTGCCGTCGGCATCGATCAGCCTGTCACCGTCGAGGTGCGCGGCAGCGTCGGGTATTATTGTGCCGGGATGAACGATGGTGGTGCTGTTACCGTGCATGGTTCCGCAGGCCCCGGTGTGGCCGAGAACATGATGTCGGGAACGGTTGTCATCGAAGGCGATGCGAGCCAGTATGCAGGGGCGACAGGCCGTGGCGGCCTGCTGGTCATCAAGGGCAATGCCGCCTCGCGTTGCGGGATCTCGATGAAGGGCATCGATATCGTCGTCCAGGGCAATATCGGCCATATGTCGGCCTTCATGGGCCAGTCCGGTCATCTGGTCGTGCTTGGCAATGCCGGCGATGCGCTGGGCGATTCGCTCTATGAGGCCAAGCTGTTCGTGCGCGGCGAGGTCAAGAGCCTCGGCGCCGATTGCATCGAGAAGGAACTGCGCCCCGAGCATATCGAAAAGCTCACCGAGTTGCTGGAAAAGGCGGGCATTACCGACGTCAAGCCGCAGGAATTCAAGCGCTACGGCTCGGCCCGCACGCTGTACAATTTCAACATCGATAACGCTGATGCGTACTAAGGCAGGGAACCCTTCATGAGCTATCACAACCCCTATACCCCGCCGCGCAAGTCAGCGACTTTCGACGATTATACGCTGGCTGAAATCCGCCGTGCGGCGGCAACCGGCATCTATGATATCAGAGGCGCCGGCACCAAGCGCAAGGTTCCGCATTTTGACGACCTCTTGTTCCTTGGCGCCTCGATCTCGCGCTATCCTCTCGAAGGCTACCGCGAGAAATGCGACACGTCCGTCGTGCTTGGCGCACGCCACGCCAAGAAGCCGATCGTGCTGAAGACCCCGATTACCATTGCCGGCATGAGCTTCGGTGCGCTGTCGGGCAATGCCAAGGAAGCACTCGGGCGCGGCGCGACGATCGCCGGCACCTCGACCACCACCGGGGACGGCGGCATGACAGACGAAGAGCGGGGCCATTCTCAGACGCTGGTCTATCAGTATCTGCCATCGCGCTACGGCATGAACCCGAAGGACCTGCGCCGGGCCGATGCGATCGAGATCGTCGTCGGTCAGGGCGCCAAGCCCGGCGGCGGCGGCATGCTGCTTGGCCAGAAGATTTCCGATCGCGTCGCCAATATGCGCAACCTGCCCAAGGGCATCGACCAGCGCTCCGCCTGCCGTCATCCCGACTGGACAGGCCCGGACGATCTTGAAATCAAGATCATGGAACTGCGCGAAATTACCGATTGGGAAAAGCCGATCTATGTGAAGGTCGGTGGCGCGCGTCCCTATTACGATACGGCACTTGCCGTCAAAGCCGGTGCCGACGTTGTCGTGCTTGATGGCATGCAGGGCGGTACGGCAGCAACGCAGGATGTCTTCATCGAGAATGTCGGCATGCCGACGCTGGCCTGTATCCGCCCTGCCGTCCAGGCGCTGCAGGATCTCGGTATGCACCGCAAGGTGCAGCTGGTCATCTCCGGCGGCGTCCGCTCGGGCGCAGACGTGGCGAAAGCCTTGGCGCTCGGCGCTGACGCTGTTGCCATCGGCACGGCCGCGCTGGTCGCGATCGGCGATAATGATCCGCACTGGGAAGAGGAATACCAGAAGCTCGGAACGACGGCCGGTGCCTATGACGACTGGCACGAAGGCAAGGATCCGGCCGGCATCACCACGCAGGACCCGGAGCTTTCCAAGCGCCTCGACCCCGTCGCTGCCGGCCGCCGCCTTGCTAACTATCTCAAGGTGATGACGCTGGAAGCCCAGACGATCGCCAGGGCCTGCGGCAAGAACCATCTGCACAATCTGGAGCCGGAAGATCTCGTCGCCCTGACGCTCGAAGCTTCCGCCATGGCGCAGGTGCCGCTCGCCGGCACCAGCTGGATCCCGGGCAAGGGAGGCTTCTGACCCGAACATAGCTTAGGCCGTTGCACGATCTTACAAAGATAGGCAGCGGCCTTTTTACGAAAAAGTGTCTGAATAATCCAAAGGGGAACACAGTGACACTCGATCTTGCCAGCTTTGCCAAAGACCGTGGCATCAAATATTTCATGATCAGCTATACCGACCTGTTCGGTGGCCAACGGGCCAAGCTCGTTCCGGCCGAGGCGATCGCCGACATGCAGAAGAACGGCGCTGGGTTTGCCGGGTTTGCCACCTGGCTTGACCTGACGCCCGCCCATCCCGACCTGTTTGCGCTTCCGGACGCGTCGTCCGTCATCCAGCTTCCCTGGAAGAAGGATGTCGCCTGGGTCGCTGCCGATTGCGTCATGGAGGACCAGCCGGTGGACCAGGCGCCGCGCGTCATGCTGAAACGGCTGATCGCCGAAGCCGCCAAGGAAGGCCTTCGCGTCAAGACCGGCGTCGAGCCGGAATTCTTCCTGATTTCGGCGGACGGATCAAAGATTTCCGACGAATTCGATACGGCTGAAAAGCCCTGCTACGACCAGCAGGCCGTCATGCGCCGCTATGATGTGATCGCCGAAATCTGCGATTACATGCTCGAACTCGGCTGGAAGCCCTACCAGAACGACCATGAGGATGCGAACGGCCAGTTCGAGATGAACTGGGAATATGACGACGCGCTGCAGACGGCCGATAAACACTCGTTCTTCAAGTTCATGGTGAAGACGGTCGCCGAAAAGCACGGCCTTCGCGCCACCTTCATGCCGAAACCGTTCAAGGGGCTGACCGGCAACGGCTGCCATGCCCATATTTCCGTGTGGGATGTGGACGGCAAGACCAATGCCTTTGCCGACAAGGACATGCCGTTTGGTCTTTCGGCCAAGGGCAAGACCTTCCTTGGCGGCATCATGCAGCACGCCTCGGCACTCGCCGCCGTGACCAATCCGACGGTCAATTCCTACAAGCGCATCAACGCGCCGCGCACGATTTCCGGCGCCACCTGGGCACCGAATACGGTGACGTGGACCGGCAACAACCGCACCCATATGGTCCGCGTTCCGGGCCCCGGCCGGTTCGAGCTGCGGCTTCCAGATGGCGCTGTCAATCCGTATCTGTTGCAGGCAATCATCATTGCGGCCGGCCTGAACGGCATCCGCAACAATGCCGATCCCGGCCGCCACTGGGATATCGATATGTACAAGGAAGGTCACACCGTCACTGGGGCGCCGCGCCTGCCGCTGAACCTGCTCGATGCACTCAGGGAATATGACAAGGACGAGGAACTGAAGGCCACGCTCGGCCAGAGTTTCTCCACGGCCTACCTGAAGCTCAAGCATCAGGAGTGGAATGCCTACGCCTCGCATTTCACCGATTGGGAGCGGCAAACGACGCTCGATATCTGAGCGCCACGCCCAGTTCCAACACCAGAAGAGACGGCATGGCCTGTTCCTGCTATCCGATGTCGCGAAACGGATGGACGGGCAGGCCAGCGCCGCGCTAGCTTCCGTTCCACGATGCTGGGCCGGGAGGGCCAGCCAAGACCCAAAGCGAGAGACTGAAACCGATGAAGAGCTACGTTCTGACCGTATCGTGCAAATCCACCCGTGGCATTGTCGCGGCGATTACCGGCTATCTCGCCGACGAGGGTTGTTACATCACCGACAGCTCGCAGTTCGACGACCTGGAAACCGGCCTGTTCTTCATGCGCCTCACCTTCATCAGCCAGGAAGGTGCAAGCCTCGACAAGCTGAAAGCCGGTTTCGAGGCGGTGAAGACCCGCTTCGGCATGGAAGCCGATATCCTCGATTCAGAGCACCGGATGAAGGTGCTGTTGATGGTATCGCGCTTTGGCCATTGCCTGAACGACCTGCTCTATCGCTGGAAGATCGGGGCACTGCCGATCGAGATCGTCGGCGTCGTCTCCAACCATTTCGAATATCAGAAGGTGGTCGTCAATCACGACATCCCGTTCCACCATATCCCCGTCACCAAGGCCAACAAGCCGCAGGCCGAAGCCCGGATCATGGATGTGGTCGAGCAGACCGGCACGGAGCTGATCGTGCTGGCCCGCTATATGCAGATCCTGTCGGACCAGATGTGCCAGAAGATGTCGGGCAAGATCATCAATATCCACCATTCGTTCCTGCCATCGTTCAAGGGCGCCAATCCCTACAAGCAGGCCTATGAGCGCGGCGTGAAGCTGATCGGTGCGACGGCGCATTACGTCACCGCCGATCTCGACGAAGGCCCGATCATCGAGCAGGACATTGCCCGCATCACCCATGCGCAGTCGGCCGAGGATTATGTCTCGATCGGCCGCGATGTGGAAAGCCAGGTTCTGGCACGCGCCGTGCACGCCCATATCCACCACCGCACCTTCATCAACGGCAACCGCACCGTGGTGTTTCCGGCAAGCCCCGGAAGCTATGCGTCAGAGCGCATGGGCTAACGCTCAGCTACCATCGAATGCCTTCGCATCCCCGGAAGCCCTGTGCTTTCGGGGATTTTTGTATCTGGCGGTATACCGTGCGGTGGAAATCGGCGCCGCGATATAGATCGGGAATCCTCTTCAGGAGACGGCTAACCGGATGCCCTCTCGGATCAATTGTGGTGGCACCATCAACGAAAAACAGGTCCCTTAAAATTGATCTGGACAACAGGCCCCTGTGTGAATTATGCATAAAATAGCAATTTTTAGTTGTGCAGGGTAGTTGATATGACGTTTGCCGGAAATGCGATCTGGTTTGTATTTGGCGGGGCGCTTCTATCGCTAATTTGGTTGGCCGGGGCAGCTTTGTTTGCTGTCAGTTTAATCGGTCTCCCTGTCTCAAGAGCAGCATTTGAAATCGCGAAAATTTCAGCTTTTCCCTTTGGCAAAGATGTTGTTCATGTTCGGGAGCTAGACGGCAAAGGTTTGAATCCGGTCACAGCTGTCACTGGTACCATCGGCTTTATTGCCAACATAATCTGGCTCATAACTTTTGGATGGGTGCTATTTTTGGGTCACCTTATTGCCGGTGTCCTAAACTGCTTCACGATTATCGGAATTCCATTCGGTCTGCAGTCCTTTAAACTAGCCGGTATTTCACTTTGGCCTGTTGGTCGGCGTGTCGTGACGGTTGAGCTTGCTCGACGAGCGAGGCAACAAAAGGCGCAAAAGCAGTTGGATAAACTTCGAGGAATCAAAGCGAACGCTATTGCTTAAGGAAGCGGTAGAACTGCGGTCGAATTTCAAACTGGCGGCGCGATCTCAATCGGTGTGCCGTCCGAAAAGCGGCTGAAGCGGAACGGGGCGGGATCGACGATCGGCGTTGCTCCCATGACCAGGTCGGCGGCAAGGTGTCCTGCAGCTGGTCCGATGCCAAAGCCATGGCCGGAAAATCCTGTCGCGATGGTCAGGCCAGGAACGGCTTCCAGCGTCGAGATAACGGGCACCGCGTCCGGTGTCACGTCGATCAGGCCGGCCCAGATCTGTTCGACTTTTGCATTGCGCAGCAAAGGCATGGCTTCCGCTGCGGCTGCCAGTGCTTTCAAGGTGGATCTTGCGTCCGGTTTCGGGTCGAGAATCCGGTGTCGTTCGAATGCACCCGGGCGTTCCAGGGAGACTGCCGGAATTTCGAACAGTTCGTTCCAGCTTTGGGCGCTCAAACCCAGCTGTACGGCATCGCCCTCCGCCTTTCTGGCCGGCTGGAAATCCCGGAAGAAGACAAAACTGTCTGGCACAAGCGCATGCATGTTGATGCCGCCATTGGCGATGGTGTAGCCGCCGTCCAGGCGTTTGCGATAGGCAAAGGCTGCGGTGGCGCCGGCGCCATCCGGGCCGCCGCTGACCGGGCTTGTTCGCAGCACGGAGTTGCGCACTTTCAGTTGCGGCAGCCGGATATCCAGTCCTTTGCAGAAAAGGCGCGACCAGGCGCCGCCGGCAAGCACCACGGCTGATGTCTCGATGCGGCCTTTCTCAGTGATCACGGCGCTGATGCGTCCGGCACTTTTCTCGATGCCGCGCACCGCGCATCCGGTCAGGATGCGGGCGCCGGCGCGGCGCGCACCGGCTGAAATCGCAGGCACTGCCTTTTGCGGCTCGGCCCTAGCATCGCTGGGTGTATAGAGTGCGCCTTTGTAGCGCTGCACGGCTCCGGGCATCAGGGCTGCCGTCTCATCCGTGCCGGTCTGGCGTGTGTCGAGCCCGTGCGCCTTAGCCAGTTTCAGCCAGGTATCGCGATTGGCAATGTCGGTCTCTGTTTCGGAAATGTAGCGGATGCCGGAGCGGCGAAAGCCGGTCTCACCGCCGACGCGCGCGTCCAGCCCGTCCCAGATTTTCAGGGCTTCGATGGCAAGCGGAATTTCGCGGCGGTCGCGGCCCATGACCCGGACCCAGCCCCAATTGCGGCTGGACTGCTCGCCGCCGAGCACGCCTTTTTCGCAGAGCACGACATCGACGCCGCGTTCGGCCAGAAACAGCGCGGTGCTCACCCCGATAATGCCGCCGCCGATGATGACGACATCGGCCTTTTCCGGCAGGGTCTGGTCTGTTTCGCTGTGGTCGAGGATAGGGCCGGGCATCGAGAGGGTTCCGAACGACGAGAGGAGGAGACATCCGGTGTGCACGCTATTGCGGCATTGTTCAAGCCGCAAAGACTGGCCGTTTACCGGGCGTTTTCGCGCTCGTCAGCCGGGGAGGGAAAAGCATCGCTCTCGCCTTCAGCGGCTGTTTTCGGGCGACGGCGTGGCTATACATTGGCGGGGGCGCGCGATAGTCTTTTGCCGATCCAGCCAGGGCACGCAGAACCGCATGACACAGACAGATCCCAGCAGTCTCCACCCCGTCCTGCGGGTGGATTTTCCCCATTCTGAAAGGCTGGGGCGGGGCAAGATCGAGCTGCTCGAACATATCCGCGAGACCGGATCGATCTCGGCTGCGGGCCGTGCCATGGATATGTCCTATCGCCGGGCCTGGCTTCTGGTCAGTGCGCTCAACAGTATGTTCAAAGAAGAGGCGGTGGAATCGCAGCGCGGCGGAAAGCAGGGCGGCGGTGCGATGCTGACGCCTTTCGGCGAGGCGTTGATCCGCCAGTTCCGCGCGATGGAGGAAAAGGCGCAAGTTGCGCTGGCCTCCGAACTTGCCTGGCTGCAGGACAATCTGAATTCCGGCGCGGCGGTGATCAGAGATCCAGAGCCACGCTCTTGATGATCGCGTAAACCGGCTTACCGGCATGCAGTTGAAGCATGCCGCGCGACAGAAGCGTGATGCGCGAAACGATCGTCACACCGCCGCAATCCAGCCGCACATCCACCATGCCCTGCGCCGGTTCGCCGATCTCGATGATCGTGGCAGTGAGGATGTTGAGCGCGCTCAGTCCTTCCGGCCGGCTGGTGGCGAGCATGACGTCGCGGGCGGCGATCTGCAGGCGCACCGCCTTGCCGTTGGGCGCGTTCAGGTGCGGCACGCGGATTTCCGCCTGTCCGGCACGGATGACGGTGATCTGATGCTCTGTATCTGTTTCCCCGACGATACCATCGATGACCGCGCCGGCCTCGCGGCGGCTGATGGTCGACGAGGGCTGGCTGAGGATGGTTGCCGCATCGCCCGATGCGCTGACGCGGCCATTTTCCAGGATGATCACCTTTGTGGCGAGCCGCGCGACTTCCGCCACCGAATGGCTGACATAGACGATCGGAATATCCGCCTCGTCGCGCAGCCGCTCCAGATAGGGCAGGATTTCGGCCTTGCGCTCCTCGTCAAGCGCGGCCATCGGCTCGTCCATCAACAGCAGGCGCGGATTGGACAAAAGCGCCCGGCCGATGGCGATGCGCTGTTTTTCACCGCCCGACAGATGCGCCGGTGCGCGATCCAGAAGCGCGCCGACGCCGAGCAGATCGACGATCCGGTCGAAATCCGCGCCGCCATGGCCGCGAGGGGCAAACCAGCGGCCATAGACGAGATTGCGCCGCACGCTCAGATGCGGAAAGAGCCTGGCCTCCTGAAAGACATAGCCGAAACGGCGCCTGTGTGCGGGCACGAAACTATGGCTGGCGCCGTCGAAAAGCACATCGCCGTTGAAGCTGAGGGAGCCGCTTTCAGGCCGCATCAGCCCGGCGATGATGTTGATCAGCGAGGTCTTGCCGGAGCCCGAGCGGCCGAACAGGGCGGTGACGCCCTTTTGCGCGGTGAAGGCCGCTTCGACGGAGAAAGCGCCGAGCCGGTGGCGGATATCGACCTTGAGGCTCATGCGGCATCCATTTTCTTGGCCGCAAGATTTGCGAGGATTTCCGAGAGAATCAGGGCGGCCATGGAAATGACGATGGAAATGAGTGTCAGGCGAAACGCACCGGCGTCGCCGCCGGGAACCTGGGTAAACGTATAGATCGCCGCAGACAACGTCTGGGTCTCGCCGGGAATGTTGGAGACGAAAGTGATCGTTGCGCCGAATTCGCCCATCGCCTTGGCAAAGGCAAGCACCATGCCGGCTATGACACCGGGCAAGACCAGCGGCAGAGTAACGGTGAGGAAGACCCAGAACGGCGCGGCGCCCAGCGTCGAAGCCGCCTGTTCCAGCCGGCGATCGACCGCTTCGATCGACAGTCGGATGCTGCGCACCATCAGCGGAAAGGCCATGACGGCGCAGGCAAGGGCGGCACCGGTCCAGCGGAAGGAAAAGACGATGCCGGTATATTCGGCCAGAAATGCGCCGATCGGGCCGCGCTTGCCAAACAGGATCAAAAGCAGAAAGCCGGTCACGACAGGCGGCAGGATCAGCGGCAGGTGGACGAGGCCGTTAAGGATGGATTTCCCCCAGAACCGCCCGCGCGCCAGAAGCATGGCGATGGCAATGGCAAAGGGCAGGCTGACGATCATGGCGACAAAGGATACGCGCAGGCTGAGGCGGATCGCCGTCCATTCCGCGTCGCTTAACGTCAACCAGTCCAAATGCTCATGCTCCGTCTCCGATAGCCAAACGATATGCGCTCCATCCCTTTGCGGATAGAGCGCATCGCCGTCTTATTATCGGGTGATCTCTTTCAGGTGTGCTTACTTCAAAACCGTAAAGCCCTGGGCTTCGAACAGGGCGGCAGCCTTGGCAGATTTGACGAAGTCGACATAGGCGGCTGCGTCCGGGTTCTTGTTGTCAGCGGTGATGGCGATCGGGTAGACGATCGGCGGATGGCTGTCTTCCGGGAAAGTGCCGGCAATGGTCACATCCTTGTCGGCAGCGGCATCCGTCTGGTAGACGATGCCGTAGGGGGCTTCACCCTTGGAGACGAGCAGAAGCGCAGCCCGGACGTTTTCAGCGCCTGCAACGTTCTTTTCGACGGACGACCAAATGCCGAGCTTTTCCAGTGCGGCCTTGCCGTATTTGCCGGCGGGAACGGAATCGACTGCGCCCATGGCGAGCTTCTCGTCGCCCAGCAATGCCTTCAGATCAAGTCCCTGCTTGATATCGACGGGGCCTGCATCCTTTTTGCCGGTGACCAGAACGATGCGGTTACCGAGGAGGTTGGCGCGGCTGTCGTCCTTGATCAGTTTCTTCTCAGAAACATAATCCATCCAGGCAAGGTCAGCGGAGATGAAGACGTCGGCCGGTGCGCCGGATTCGATCTGCTTGGCGAGTGCCGAGCTTGCAGCGTAGGAAACGGTGGTTTCCTTGCCACTTTCCTTCTTCCATTCGGCATCAACGGCATCGAGCGCGTTCTTCAGGCTTGCCGCAGCAAAGACGGTAACCTTTTCGGCTGCAAGCGCAGGCTGGACGAGCGACGCGCCACCGATCCAGAGTGCGACGGCGGCAGTTCCGAGAAATTTCAGCAAGGTTCGACGTTCAGTGCGCATGCGGTCCCCCATTTGGTTTCGAGATATTCCTTTAGATATAACGGCGTAGTGAGATTGACCAGCGTTATATTAATCAAAATATATTGAAACTCATTCGGACCGGCCTGTTGCTTGCTGCTTGCCATCGGCGGCGCTGACGTTAAGTTCTGCGCCGCAGGGTGGACGGAACTGGCAAGGTTGGGAACGTGATGGAATCGAGTGTGAAGATCGAGGAGAGCTGGAAAGCAGCTTTGAGCGCAGAATTCGCCAGCCCCTACATGGCCGTCTTGAAAAAATTCCTGCTGGAGGAAAAAAACAGCGGCAAGCAGATTTTTCCAAAGGGGACGGAGTATTTTCGCGCTTTGGATCTGACGCCGCTCGACAAGGTGCGGGTCGTCATTCTCGGGCAGGACCCCTATCATGGCGAGGGGCAGGCGCATGGGCTGTCCTTCAGCGTCAAGCCCGGCGTGCGCTCGCCGCCATCGCTGGTGAATATCTACAAGGAACTGCATGGCGATCTCGGCATCCTGCCTGCCCGGCACGGCTTTCTGGAACATTGGGCGCGGCAGGGTGTGCTTTTGCTCAACAGCGTGCTGACGGTGGAGCGCGCGATGGCGGCGTCCCATCAGGGCAAGGGCTGGGAAAAGTTCACCGATGCGATCATCCGGGCGGTCAACGATCAGGAGCATCCGGTCGTCTTCATTCTCTGGGGATCCTATGCGCAGAAAAAGGCAGCGTTCGTCGATCCGTCGCGTCATCTGGTGATCCGCTCGCCGCATCCCTCGCCACTGTCGGCTCATAACGGCTTTTTCGGCACCAAGCCCTTTTCCAAAGCCAATGATTTCCTCGTCTCTAAGGGCCGCGAGCCGATCGATTGGGAATTGCCTGCCAATCCGGAAATTCAGGCTTAGGTCAGTGTCTGGGAGGATGGCGGTTCGGGCTGCTTGGCGTTGCGGCGGGCGACGATGCTTTCGCGCCAGACGGTGAAAATGCCGGCGCAGACGACGATCACCGAGCCGAAGATCATGTTGAGGTTCAGCGTTTCGCCGAAAATGGAGACGCCGATGATCGAGGCGAAGACCAGTTGCAGATAGGTCAGCGGCTGCACCTCGGCAGCATCCAGCAATTCATAGGCCTTGATCAGGAAGAAATGGCTGCTCGTTCCGGTGATGCAGAGCAGCAGCATCCAGGCCCAGTCCTGTGGCGCCAGCGCCGTCCAGTAGAACGGGCCGACAAGGGTGATCGCGACCGCGCCGGCAACGCCTGTATAAAAGAAGCTGGTCATCGCACTGTCATCGCGGCTGACGAGCCGCGTCGAGATGACATAGATGGCAAAGATCAGCGCCGAAGAGATCGGGATCAGGAAATTGATGTCGAAGCTGCTGTCATCCGGCTTCAAGATCAGCAAAACGCCGAGCAACCCGACGATGATCGCCGTCCAGCGCCGCCAGCCGACGCGCTCGCCGAGCAGCGGCATGGAGAGCAGCGCCACGAAAAGCGGGCCGGAGGAAAAGATCGCCTGCGAATGGGCAAGGCCGACCCTTGAGAACGAATAGATGACGATGACGATCTGGGCGACCAGCAGCATGCCGCGCAGGATCTGCAGCACCGGACGTTTCGTTTGGGCCGTGACGGAAAGACCGCCGCGCGAGCGCGATGCCAGCAGGATGGCGAAGGCCGCAAACGCCCAGTAGCGGATCATCGTGATGAAGACCGGCGGGTAGAGGCTGCCCAGATGCTTGGAAATCGCGTCCTGTATCGAAAAGATTACAAGGGCAAGCAGGACGAAAATATAGCCGGTGCGCTTCGAGGTCATGACACCGGTCATACACCGGCTGTGCCGCAAGCAGCCACGCGATTTTGGCGATGCTGCCTTGTTTGTTTGAAACAGGCGTTTTCCGGCAACACGGCCATGCGGAACATGGCCGTGTTGCCTATTTTAACTTTAGTCTTCGCGGAACGTATGCTGGATCTGTTCCGTCAGCGGTTTTGCGAGATAGGAGATCACCGTGCGATCGGCGATCTTGATGAAGACCTCGGCGGGCATGCCGGGATAAAGGGTCAGCCCCTTCAGCCCTGCCAGGCTGTCCGCCTTCGGCTTGATGCGCAGCGGATAGTAGGTCATGCCGGTGCGCTGGTCGGTCACGAGGTCCGGGGCGATGGTGACCACTTCCGCATCGACGATCGGCGTGGTGCGCTGGTTAAAGGCGCTGAAGCGGACTTCCACCGGCTGGCCGAGGCGGATCTGGTCGATATCATGCGTGGCGATCTTCGCCTCGACCGTCAGGCCATCAGCGCCGGGAACGACAAGCATCAGCACTTCGCCGGGATTGATGACACCGTTCACGGTATGCACCGCCAGCTGATAGATACGGCCATCGAGCGGCGCACGAATGTCGATGCGCTTCAGCTGGTCCATGGCGGCGATGCGGCGATCCTCATATTCGGCGATCTTGCCTTCGACATCGGTCAGTTCCTTGGCGATCTCGGTGCGGCGGTCTTCATCGAGCTGCAGGATCTGCAGGTCGATTTCGCTGGATTTTCCGGCCGCCTGCGCACGGGCAGCAAGACGGGCACCGCGATCACCTTCCAGCTGGGCGCGGTCGCGCTTCAGCTCGGTCAGCCGCTGCATGGAAACGAGGCCCTTGCCATAGAGCTTGTCGAGGCCGCCCAGTTCCTCGCCGATCAGTTTCAGCGCATCCTCGATCGCCGCCAGCTGAACCGTCAGGCCCTTGGTCTCGTCGACGAGCTGATCCTTGCGGGATGCAAGCTGGCTCTTCATGCCGACGAGTGCACTTTTGCGGCTGACGAACAGCTTGCGCTCGCTCTGTTCCAGCACGCTCGCCGGAGTGCTTGTTCCGGAGGTCAGTTCGTTCAGGTTTTCCGGAATGCTGAAATCGCTGGAGCCGAGCTGTTCTGCCAAAAGGCGAGCCCTGCGGGCATAAAGCTGTGCCAGCGTGTTCTGCACGATCGACAGGTTGGCGCGCACGGTGGTGCCATCGAGCTTGATCAGGATCTGGCCGGCCTTGACGCTATCGCCTTCCTTGACCAGCACCTCTTCAACGATGCCGCCGGTCAGGTGCTGGATCTTCTTGACATTGTTTTCGACCACGACGGTGCCGCTCGCGACGATCGCGCTCGACAATTCTGTGGTCATCGCCCAGCCGCCAACACCAACGACGAGGGCAATGCCGAGAAGAGAAACCGCCGCGATATGCCGGCCCAGCGACCGGTGCGAGCTGATGGGTTTGACTGTACCGGTCATGATGCGGAATCCTGTCCTTCGCCCACGACTTTCAGCGATGCGTGGCTTGCAATTTGCGGCTGGCGATTGTCCTTGCGCAGAATCTGGGCCAGCACTTCGTCCTTCGGCCCGAAGGCCTGCATCCGCCCTTCGTTCATCATCAGCACCATGTCGGTTGCCGCGAGCGCGCTTGGCCTATGGGCGATGACGACGACGATGCCGCCGCGGGCCCGCACGCTCATGATGGCTTCACTCAGGGCCTGCTCGCCCTCCGCATCCAGATTGGAGTTGGGTTCGTCAAGGACGATCAGGAAGGGCTCTCCATAGAGGGCGCGGGCAAGGGCGACGCGCTGGCGCTGGCCGGCAGACAGCGCTGCCCCGCCATCGCCGATCTCGGTCTCGTAGCCATTGGGCAGTTTGAGGATGAGATCATGGACGCGGGCGGCCCTGGCCGCAGAGACGATGGCGTCCGGCGACGGATTGTCGGAGAGGCGGGCAATATTCTGCGCCACGGTGCCGGAGAACAGTTCGACATCCTGCGGCAGATAGCCGATGTGACGGCCGAGCCTGTCAGCGTCCCACTGGTCGAGTGCTGCACCATCCAGACGGACCGAGCCGCGAAATGCCGGCCAGATGCCGATAAGGGCGCGGGCGAGCGACGACTTGCCCGAGGCGCTCGGGCCGATGACGCCGAGCGCACTGCCGGCCTTCACGGTGAAGTTCACCTCTGCAAAAGTCAGGCGCTGCGCGCCGGGAGGGCCGCCGGCCAGGCCTTCGGCGCTCAGTTTTTCCTTGGGCTCGGGCAGTTCCAGCGGCGCTTCGCGTTCCGGCAAGGCCTTGAGCAATTCGTTGAGGCGTGCCCAGCTCTGGCGGCAGGACACATAGCCGCGCCAGTTGCCGATCGCCAGTTCCACCGGCGCCAGCGCGCGGGCGGTCAGGATGGAGCCTGCGATGATGATGCCGGGCGACGCCATGCCTTCGATGACGAGAACGGCGCCTGTTGCTAGAACGGCCGATTGCAGCGCCATGCGGAACACCTTGGACAGGGCCCCATAGCCGTTACCGACATCGGACGTCTCGCGGTTTTGCTCCCGGTAGGTGTTGTTGCGCTGTTCCCAAAGCTGCGACATCCGGCCCATCATGCCCATAGCCTGCATGACTTCGGCATTGCGCTGCGAGGCCTGTGCGAAGGCATTGCGATGGTTGCCGGCTTCCGAGGCCTTTTTCGACGGGCCCTGCGTGCCGCGATTGGTGAGGAATGTCAGGGCGATGAGGATGATCGAGCCGACGATCGCGACGATGCCGATCATTGGGTGGAAGAGGAAGCAGATGCCGATATAGAACGGCAGCCAGGGCAGATCGAAGAAGGCGGCCGGGCCGGTTCCCGACAGGAACGAGCGGACCTGATCGAAATCGCGCAACGCCTGCAGGCCGTCGCCCTGGGTGCGCAGCTTCAAGGGTGCCTGAACCACGGCGCGGTAGATCCGTGCGCTCATGGCTTCATCGAGAGCGCCTGCAATGCGCACGAGCATGCGGCCGCGCACCATCTCGAAGGCGCCCTGGAAGGCATAGAGCAGTAGCGCGAGCAGGCAGAGCGCGATCAGTGTCGGGATGCTGCGGCTCGGCAGAACTCGGTCATAGACTTCCAGCATGAAGAAGGAGCCGGTCAGATACAGGATATTGACCAGCGCACTGGCGACAAAGATGCCGATAAAGCCCGCCTTGCAATTCCACAGGGCTTCGGCCGGATCGGATGCGCTGACTTTGGTCTTCGATGCATTCATCACTGTTGAGGTCCTCGCGAGACGTTCGCCGTCTCAAATGGTGTGCACAATGTGCCACAATTTCTCTAAGGCCGCATTACCTGGGATTCTTTGTCCTGGGGAGCATGCGAACTGCACCGGCATATCGTGTCGCCGGCAGCGGGATTTGCGCGCCTATGTAAATGATTTATCGCTAATGTAAACGTATTTATCGCTTTTATAGTGCAAATATCGGCCAGTGACCATGGCGGTTGTATTATCCTGGTAAAGTATTTTTGGTGTTTTACCAGATGCTTATCTTGATGCGGGACGCCTCCGTCTTGCGCTCGTTTCATCCATGCGCCAAACACACCGATATGTTGAAAAAGGTTACGGCATGAAAAATGTTCTGGTCGTGGGTATAGGTGCGGGAAACCCTGAACACATGACGGTGCAGGCGATCAATGCGCTCAATCAGGCGGACGTCCTGTTCATCCCCACCAAGGGTGACGCCAAGGCGCAGCTGGCCGATATCCGCCGCGATATCGTCTCGCGTTATGTCACCAATCCAAAGAACCGGGTGGTGGAATTCGAAGTTCCCGTGCGCCAGGTGGCGGATCGCTCCTATCATCGCAGCGTCGATGACTGGCACGCCGCCATCGCAAGCGCCTATGAGCGCCTGCTGATCGAGGAACTCGCCGAAGGCCAGACCGGCGCCTTTCTCGTCTGGGGCGATCCGATGCTCTATGACAGCACGATCCGGATTATCGAACGGGTGCGCGCGCTGGCGGCGGTTGCGTTCGACTACGCGGTGATTCCCGGCATTACCAGCATACAGGCGCTGGCCGCCAGCCACAGGATACCGCTCAATCTCGTCGGCAAGCCGGTAGAGATCACCACCGGGCGGCGGCTGGTGGAGAGTTTTCCGCACAGAAACGAGACGGCCGTCGTGATGCTGGATGGCGAACAGGCGTTCATGAAGATCGAGGATCCGGACGCGCGGATCTACTGGGGCGCCTATCTCGGCACCGACCAGGAGATCATCCTGTCCGGCCGCCTTGCCGACGTGAAAGACGAAATCCTCAAGACACGGGCTGCGGCGCGGGCACAGCATGGCTGGATCATGGATATCTACCTTCTGCAAAAGGGCGCCGATTTCGAGGAATAGCGGCTAAAGCGGTGCTTCGTTTTGACGTGGTACTCGGCATGGCGGCGGGATTGTCTGTGTTGTAGAGTGCTTTTTCAGCCGGCGTTCGCTGGCCCGTTTGGATTGTTTGTAAAGACTGGAGATGGCCACGCGCCTGTCATGACGTTTCATGCCGCACCATCCGATGGGCCAATAGAAGCCGCGCAGCGCTCGCCGATGCGCCGTGGCGCGTGCCCGTCGCTGTCGGCACCGATGATGACCGGCGACGGTCTTTTGGCGCGCCTGCGGCCTGAAAAGCCCGGATTTGCGCTTCGTGAACTGATGGAGATCGCGGATGCCGCTGCAGTCTGCGGCAATGGCATCCTGGAAATCACGGCGCGCGGCAACCTGCAGATCCGGGGCCTGACGGCACAGAGCGTCCCCGTCTTGTCGCAGAAAATTGCCGATGCCGGCATCGCAATCGCGCAAGGGCTGGCCATCGAGACGCCGCCTCTGGCGGGGCTCGACCCGGCGGATATCGCCGATGCAGTTTCAATGGCCGAGCGGTTGCACATGGCGGTGTCTGCGCATCAGCCGCCATTGGCGCTGGCCCCGAAACTGTCGGTGATCGTGGATGGCGGCGGGCAGGTCAATCTGGGAGCGGTTACCGCCGATATCCGGTTGCGCGCTGTGCGGATCAACGATGAGGTTTACTGGCTGCTGTCGCTTGCCGGTACGGAAATAACCGCAAGCCGGATCGCGGTGCTGGAAGACGCGGCCGTCGTGCCCGCCGCCATGGACATCCTCAAAAATCTAGCTGCGATCGGCAGGGATGCCCGCGCCCGCGATATTGTCGGGGCCGTTGCGACCCGCTGGGCCAGCGCATTCGATCTCGATGCGATCCCGCCCCAGATGGCCGCGCCGAGTTCCGCCGGCATTCATGATCTTGGCAATGAATGCTGCATTCTGGGCATCGGCCTGCCCTTCGGCCAAATCCATGCGCGGGCTCTTTGCACCTTGCTGGAAGCCCTGGACATAGTCGGAGCCACGGAAATCCGCCTGGCGCCCGGTCACGCACTAATGGTGCTGGGGATTGCGCAGGACCGGATCGCCGCTGCACAGGCTCTGGCGCTTGGCCATGGTTTGCGGGCTTTCCCGCGCGATCCGCGCAATCATATTGCCGCCTGCGCCGGTCTTGGCGCCTGCGCATCGGCGCGGATCGATACGAGAGCCGTCGCGCAGATGCTGGCCGACACGGCGCCCACACTGCTTGACGGGTCGTTGACGGTGCATGTGTCGGGCTGCGCCAAGGGCTGTGCCAAGCCGTCTGCCTCGGGCTTGACGATCACGGCTGCGCCAACAGGCTATGGGCTTGTCGTAAATGGCTCCGCATCGGCGCAACCAACCGCTTATATCGATGAAAACAACATAAGAACCGCGCTTGCACATCTCGACAAGCTGGTGTCTGAGCGGAAACAGGGTGGCGAATCGGCCCGGTCCTGCCTTACACGGCTCGGAGCGGATGGGATCAG
Source organism: Pararhizobium qamdonense (assembly GCF_029277445.1). Classification (NCBI taxonomy): domain Bacteria; kingdom Pseudomonadati; phylum Pseudomonadota; class Alphaproteobacteria; order Hyphomicrobiales; family Rhizobiaceae; genus Pararhizobium; species Pararhizobium qamdonense. The sequence continues at coordinate 897,247 of NZ_CP119566.1, forward strand.
AGCCGCGGTTCAACAGGGATAGAGATGCCTGATTACGATTATATCCGGGATGGCGATGCCATCTACGAGCGCTCGTTTGCCATCATTCGCAGCGAAACCGATCTCTCCCGTTTTACCGAGGAAGAGGCCGATCTGGCCGTTCGCATGGTGCATGCCTGCGGGCTGGTGGATGCCGCGCAATATTTCGAATTTTCGCCGGGCTTCGTCCCGGCTGCCCGCCAAGCCCTGAAAAATGGCGCGCCGATTTTCTGCGATGCTTTCATGGTTTCCCACGGCATCACCCGTGCCCGCCTGCCGGCCAATAATGAAGTGATCTGCACGTTGCGCGAACCGCAGACCATCGAGATTGCCCGCGAGATCGGCAATACCCGGTCTGCCGCTGCCCTGAAGCTCTGGGTCGATCGCCTTGCCGGGGCCGTGGTTGCCATCGGCAATGCGCCGACGGCACTGTTCTTCCTTTTGGAACTGCTGCGCGACGGCGCGCCAAAACCGGCTGCCATCATCGGCATGCCGGTGGGCTTCGTCGGGGCTGCGGAATCAAAGGACGCATTGGCGGAGCACTCCTACGGCGTGCCCTATGCGATCGTGCGCGGCCGTCTCGGCGGCAGCGCCATGACGGCTGCTGCGGTCAATTCGCTGGCGAGGCCGGGACTGTGAGCGCGCCGTCTCAAGGCAGACTGATCGGTGTTGGAACAGGCCCCGGCGATCCGGAGCTTCTGACCCTCAAGGCGATCAAGGCATTGGAAGCCGCTGACGTGCTCGCCTATTTCGCCAAGCAAGGGCGGCGCGGCAATGGGCGCGCTGTGGTCGATGGGCTGCTGAAGCCCGGTCTCCTCGAATTGCCACTTTACTATCCCGTGACCGTCGAGATCGAGAAGGATCACGACGACTACAAGAGCCAGATCACCGGCTTTTACGATGCCTCGGCGGCAGCCGTTGCCGAACATCTGAACGCCGGCAAGACCGTCGCCATCCTCAGCGAAGGCGATCCGATGTTCTACGGCTCCTACATGCATCTGCATGTGCGTCTGGCCGGGCGTTTTCCGGTCGAGGTCATTCCGGGGATCACCGCCATGTCCGGCTGCTGGTCGCTGGCGGGCCTGCCGATCGTGCAGGGCGACGATGTGCTGTCCGTGCTTCCGGGCACGATGGGCGAGGACCAATTGATCCGCCGTCTTGCCGATACGCAGGCAGCCGTGATCATGAAGGTCGGCCGCAATCTGCCGAAGATCCGGCGGGCCTTGACGGCAGCCGGCAAGCTTGGCCAGGCGGTTTATGTCGAGCGCGGCACGATGGCGAATTCCGCGATGATCCCCCTGGCTGAAAAGGCCGATGATACCGCGCCCTATTTTTCGCTGGTGCTGGTTCCCGGCTGGAGCGGCAGATCATGAGCGGCACGCTGTATGTGATCGGCACGGGTCCGGGCGGTCCGCAGCAGATGACGCCCGAGGCGCTCGATGCGGTCTCGAAATCAACCGATTTCCTCGGCTACGGCCCCTATCTCGACCGGCTTTCCCTGCGCCCGGATCAGAACCGGATCGCGTCCGACAATCGCGAGGAACTGGACCGGGCACAGGCGGCCATCATGCGCGCCGTGGCTGGCGCCGATGTCTGTGTCGTTTCCGGCGGTGATCCCGGCGTCTTTGCCATGGCTGCCGCTGTCTGCGAGGCAATCGATAACGGGCCGGAGGAATGGCGCTCGATCGATCTCGTCATCGTGCCCGGTGTCACCGCGATGCTCGCGGTTGCCGCCCGCATTGGTGCTCCGCTCGGCCATGATTTCTGTGCCATTTCGCTGTCGGACAATCTGAAGCCCTGGGATGTGATTACCAGCCGTTTGAAGCTGGTGGCGCAAGCGGGCCTGGTGATCGCGCTCTACAATCCGATCAGCAAGGCGCGGCCCTGGCAGCTCGGCGAAGCCTTCGATATCCTGCGCACCGTGCTGCCTGCGCAAACGCCGGTGATTTTCGGCCGCGCGGCCGGACGGCCGGATGAGCGCATGCTGGTCATGAATCTGGCGAAAGCCGATGCCGGGAAGGCGGATATGGCGACCTGCGTGATCATCGGCTCGCCCGAGACCCGCATCATCCCGCGTCCGGGCAGGGCTGACCTCGTTTACACGCCGCGTTTCATCGCCGGGGAGAGAAGGTGATCGACAAGGCCGAGCGCGTCTTTGACAGTCTCCACCGTGCGGACATCGTCCGGTTGCTGCCGCTCGACCATGATCACCGGGATCCCCAGCGCACGGGCGGCGGCGATCTTGCCATAGGTGGCCGTGCCGCCGCTGTTCTTGGCGACGATGACGTCGATCCGGTTGCCGGTGAGAAGGGCGCGCTCGGCGGCTTCCTCAAAGGGGCCGGTCGCCAGAAGGTAGCGCGCATCGGGTACGCCGAGCTGCGGCAGGACGGGATCGACGCTGCGGATCAGATATTGGTGCTGCGGCGCATGTTCGAAATGGAAGACCTCCTGCCTGCCAATGGCGAGAAACACGCGTTTTGGCGCCGCGCCAAGCGCCGTAACCGCCTCCGGAATGGAACGGACGCAGGTCCAGAGATCGCCGGGTTGCTGTTTCCAGGCGGAGCGGCGGAGCGCAAAAAATGCAATACCGGTGCTGCCTGCCGCAATCTCCGCATTGTGCGAGATGCGCGCCGCAAAGGGATGGGTGGCGTCGATCAAAAGGTCGAAATTTTCAGCCTCCAGGAAACCGGCAAGCCCGTCGCTGCCGCCGAAACCGCCGCTGCGGCTCGGCACCGGTTGAGCGATGGGTTCCGCCGTTCGCCCGGCGAGCGACAGGAGAATGTCGCAGTCCGTGCGGAGAGCCAGCGCGGCTGCCAGCTGCCGTGCTTCGGTCGTGCCGCCAAGGATCAGGATACGGTGTTTGCCCATGGGTGACGGTCAGGCCTCTTCTGGCGGCAATAATCTGCCCTGGCTGACGATCATCGGCCTGGGTGAAGACGGTTTAGCCGGTCTCGGCGACGAGGCCAAGCGCTGCATCGCCGCTGCTTCGGTGGTTTTCGGTGGCGCCCGTCATCTTGAGCTCACCGCAACCTTGATCTCCGGCGAGCGCCATCCGTGGCTGAGCCCTTTCGAGCGTTCCGTCGAGGCGGTGGTTGCGCTGCGCGGACAGCCTGTTGTGGTGCTCGCATCCGGCGATCCCTTCTTCTTCGGCGCCGGGGTGACGCTGTCGCGCCGGATCGCCCGCGCCGAAATGCGGGTTTTCCCCGCTCCGTCCTCGTTCAGCTTAGCAGCCTCCCGCCTCGGTTGGGCGTTGCAGGATACAGTGATCGTGTCCCTGCATGGCCGTCCGCTCGATCTGATCCGGCCGCATCTGCAGCCGGGATCGCGCATTCTGGCGCTGACATCCGATGAACATGGTCCAGCTCAGCTTGCGGTGCTGCTTGTTTCAAGCGGGTTCGGGCAATCGCGTTTGACGGTGCTTGAGGCGCTGGGCGGTGCTCGGGAGCAGATGACTTCGCAGATTGCTGCGGATTTCTCGCTGGCGGATATCAACACGCTCAATATCTGTGCTGTTGAGGTTGTGGCTGACACTGACGCGCGCATCCTGCCGCTCGCCGCCGGCCTTCAAGACGGGCTTTTCGAACATGATGGTCAGATCACCAAGCGTGAGGTCCGCGCACTGACGCTGTCAGCACTTGCGCCCCGGCGCGGCGAACTGCTTTGGGATGTCGGCGCAGGTTCCGGATCGATCGGGATCGAGTGGATGCTGTCCGATCCGGCAATGCGCGCGATTGCCATCGAAGGCTCGCCGGATCGTGCCGCGCGCATCGGGCGCAACGCGGTGAATTTTGGTGTGCCCGGTTTGACAATCGTCCATGGAACAGCGCCCCAGGCCCTTGCCGGATTGCCATCTCCGGATGCGGTTTTTGTCGGTGGCGGCGGCAGCGAGGAGGGCGTGATGGCTGCGGCCATCGCCGCCTTGAAAAGCGGTGGGCGGTTGGTTGCCAATGCGGTGACGACGCAGATGGAGGCGGTGCTTCTGGACCATCAGGCCCGCCTCGGCGGATCGCTGCTGCGCATCGATATCGCCCGCGCATCGCCGGTGGGCGCCATGACGGGCTGGCGTCCGGCCATGCCGGTCACGCAATGGTCATGGGTCAAACCCTGACCTTGGATATTCAGAAGGATAGAAGATGACCGTTCATTTCATCGGAGCAGGCCCAGGCGCCGCTGATCTCATCACCGTGCGCGGCCGCGATCTCATCGCCCGCTGCCCGGTTTGCCTCTATGCGGGGTCGATCGTCTCGCCCGAACTCCTGCAATATTGCCCGGACGGTGCGCGCATTGTCGATACGGCGCCGATGTCGCTGGATGAGATCGAGGCCGAATATGTGACGGCCGCTGCCGCCGGCCAGGATGTGGCGCGGCTGCATTCCGGCGATCTTTCGGTTTGGAGCGCAGTTGCCGAACAGATTCGCCGGCTGGAAAAACACGGGCTCGATTATACGATGACACCCGGTGTGCCGGCGTTTGCGGCGGCGGCTGCCACCCTCGGGCGCGAACTGACCATCCCCGCCATTGGCCAGAGCCTTGTGCTGACGCGGGTTTCCGGCCGGGCCTCGCCGATGCCGAATGCCGAGACGCTGGCCGGTTTCGGTGCCACCGGCGCGACGCTTGCCATTCATCTGGCGATCCATGCGCTGGCGCAGGTGGTTTCCGAGCTGACGCCGCTTTACGGTGCAGATTGCCCGGTGGCGATCGTCGTCAAGGCATCCTGGCCGGATGAGCGGGTGCTGCGCGGCACGCTTGCCGATATCGAGGCGAAGGTGGCGGCCGATCCGATCGAGCGTACAGCCCTGATCTTTGTCGGACGCACGCTTGGCGCTACCGATTTTCGCGAAAGTGCCCTTTACGACGCCGCCTATCAACGGCGGTTTCGCGGCCGCGACGGACTATAAGAAAACCTCAGATATCCATGCCCGACGTATCCGGGCCCGGCGTATCCGGCTGGTCGCCGGCCGCCTTGCGCGGCACGTCGTTCCGGCCTTCGATCCGGTCACGGTAGAGCGCGGATTGTCCGAGCAGCATCAAGGTCACCGGCGTCGTCAGGATGACGAAAACGATGATCAGGACTTCGTGCAGGATCCAGCGGTTCTGCAGCACGGCAAAGGTGATCATCGAGGCAACGGAGATCAGGATCGTGCCGGCGCTGGCGCCGAGGGTGGGCGCATGCAGGCGGCCATAGAAGGTTTTCAGCCGGATCAGTCCCATCGAACCGATAAGGGTGATGACGGAGCCGGTCAGAAGCAGGATGCAGACCGGGATCGCCGCCCAGGCCGGAAGGTCGGTCAGATGGCTCATTCGATCACCTCGCCGCGCATCAGGAATTTCGCAAAGGCGATCGACGAGACGAAGCCAAGCACGGCGATGATCAAAGCCGCTTCGAAATAGATCGAATTGGCCGTGCGGATCCCGAAGGTCAAAAGCAAAAGCATGGCCGTAATATAGAGCGCATCGAGGCCCAGGATGCGGTCCTGGGCGCGTGGCCCCCGCACCATGCGAAACAGCGCACATCCCATCGCCAGTCCAAGCAGGATCTGGGAGGCGAGGATCGACCAGATGATGAAGAGCTCGGTCATTCGAATATCTCCTTCAACGGGGCTTCGTAACGCTTTTTGATCAGGTCCGACCAGGCAGCACCGTTTTCCAGGTCCAGCACGTGGAGAAGCAGCACGCCGGTCTGGCGGTCGAATTCGAGCCAGGCGGTGCCGGGTGTCGCCGTCAGAATGCATGCAAGCAGTGCCAAAGCATTTTCGTCGCGCAGGCTGATATCGATCGCCACGAAACCGGAATTGACCGGCCGCCTTCCGGCGCGCAGGATCACGCCCATCACGGCAAGGTTCGATTTCACCACATCGAGCGCCACATGCCCGGCGAGAACCGCGATGCGCCCGTAATTCTTCATCCGCGTCTTGTCGGGCTGCAGGTTGACCATGACCCAGGCAAACGCGATGCCGAGCATGGAGCCAAGGATGATCTGGCCTGGTGATACCGACTGGTTGATCAAAAGCCACAGCATCAGGAGGGCCAGCGACAGAAGCGGGTAGGGGAACCAGTAGCGCATGGCCTATTCCCCCGCTGCCGGGCCGGCACGCGGCGCCGACATCACGCGTCCGATATAGTTCTGCGGTTCACCCAGCGATTTCGCCGTCGCATCCATATAACGCATCACGGGCCCTGCCTGGAAGCTCAGGAAGACGCAAGCCGCCAGAAGCATCAGGACTGGTGTGATCTCGATCAGGAAGACGCGCGGAATGGTGCCTTCGATCGAGGTCCAGAACGTGCGGATACCAACGCGGTTCATGGCGATCATGGCCGCAAGGCCGGACAGGATGAGAAGGGCGGTATAGGCCCATTCGGCGCCGGAGACCGGAGCGTCATCGCCGAAACTGCCGGGATTGAACAATCCGTGCAGCATGGCGAATTTTGCCAGAAATCCGGAAAGCGGCGGCAGGCCCGAAAGCAGGATGGCGCAGGCACAGAAGCAGAGACCCAGCACGGCCATGGTGCCGGGCACGGCGACGCCGCCTTCTTTTTCCGCCTCGTTTTCATCGACATCACCATAGGCTTCCATGGTCACCGCCAGAACGTCGGCGCCGGCATCGCGAGCGCGCTCCACCAGCTCGATCAAAAGGAAGAAGGCGCAAATCGTCAGTGTCGAACTCACCAGATAAAACAGGGCGCCGCCGATGACGGCGCCATTGCCAAGCCCGATCGCCGCCATCAGCGTACCGGACGAGACCAGCACGCAATAGCCGGCAAGCCTGCCCATGGCCTGCGAGGCCAATACGCCGATCGCGCCGAAGCCGATGGTCATCAGGCCGCCATAAAGAAGGACGGATTGACCAAAGCCGAGGGAGGCGCCGGCATCTGCGCCAAACAGCAGCATGGAGAGCCGAAGGAGGATGTAGACGCCGACCTTGGTGAGGATGGCAAAGATTGCGGCGACCGGCGGCGTTGCGGCCGAATAGGTGGCGGGCAGCCAGAAGCCGAGCGGCCACATGCCGGCCTTGACGAGGAAGGCAATGCCGAGAATGGCCGCCCCCGCTTCCATCAGCATCCGGCTTTCCGGGCCGATCGTGGTGATCCGCATGGCAAGATCGGCCATGTTCAGCGTGCCCGTTGCGCCATAGATCAGGCTGACCCCGACCAGAAACAGCGAAGAGGCTGCAAGATTGATGGCGATGTAATGCAGGCCTGCCTTGACGCGCATCGGGCCGGAGCCATGCAGCAGCAGCCCGTAGGATGCGGCCAGCATCATTTCAAAGAAGACGAACAGATTGAACAGGTCGCCGGTCAGGAAGGCGCCGTTGAGGCCGGCCAGCATCAACTGGAACAGCGAATGAAAATGATAACCGGCCCGATGCCATTTCGCCATCGAAAACACCTGCGTCGCCATTGCGAGCAGCCCGGTCAGCACCAGCATCAGCGCTGACAGCCGGTCCAGCACCAGAACGATGCCGAAGGGGGCTGGCCAGTTTCCAAGCAGGTAGACGCTGGCCCCGGTCTCGCCCTCTCCCGAGGAGGCTGCCATCCGCATCAACAGGATGCTGATGATGAAAACCACCACGGTTGAGGTGAAGGCGATCACCCCTTTCAGCGTCCGGTTCCGTTCATCGACGGGAATAAGGGCCGCTGCCGTGAGGATCGGCAGAATGATCGGCAGGATGATCAGGTGATGAAGCCAGTTCATGCCGCGTTACTCCCTGCCGTCCACGTGGTCGGTGCCGGTAAAGCCGCGAGACGCGAGAAGCACGACCAGAAACAGCGCCGTCATGGCAAAGCCGATGACGATGGCTGTGAGCACCAAAGCCTGGGGAATGGGATCGGTATGGGTCAAAAGTCCGCCAACGCCACCCGGCTCAAGCACCGGCGGCGCATTGACCCTCAGACGGCCCATGCCGAAAATGAAGAGATTGACGGCATAGGAGAGCAGCGACAGGCCGATGACCACCTGATAGGTGCGCGGCCGGAACAAAAGCCAGACGCCGGAAGCGGTGAGAACGCCGATGCCTGCGGAGAGAACCAGTTCCATTATGTGTTCTCCTTCGCCGCCAGTTTCGCCGCCCTGATCTGGGCGCGCGGTGCACGCACCGACTGGTGGGCGAGCGCGATCAGGATCAGCACGGTGGCGCCGAGCACCAGCGAGAAGACGCCGAGATCGAACAGGATCGCGCTTGCGAGCGGAATTTTACCGATGACCGGCAGGGAAACGTATTGGGAATACGAGGTCAGGAACGGATAGCCGAAGACCCAGGACCCGAGGCCGGTCGTGGTGGCGACGATGAGGCCGATTGCCATCCAGCGCAGCGGATGGATCCGCAGCCGTTCCTCGACCCAGCGCGTACCACCCGCCATATATTGCAGAATGAAGGCGATCGACATGGCGATGCCGGCTGCAAAGCCGCCGCCTGGAAGATCATGGCCGCGGAAAAACAGGAAGGCCGCCAGCATGCCGATGACCGGGAACATCCAGCGCATGATCACCGAGGGCACCAGCAGGTATTCGGCAATGCTGTCGCCCTTCTTGCGATCGGGGTGATCGTCGTCGAACGCATTCTGAACGCGCTGCTGCTCCGGTGCCTCGAGGCTTTCGGTGGCAGGGCGGAAACGCAGAAGCAGCGCGAACACCGTCAAGGCGACGATGCACAGGACGGCGATCTCGCCCAGCGTATCGAAGCCGCGGAAATCGACGAGGATGACGTTGACGACATTGGTGCCGCCGCCTTCGCTATAGGCGCGCTCGAGGAAATAGCTCGAAATGGTCTCGGGCATTTCCCGGCTCATCACCGTGTAGGAGACGAGCATCATGCCAAGACCGGCAAAGACGGCGGTCGCAAGGTCGCGCAGGCGGCGCAGGCGCGTCGATATGGTCATCATTTCCGGATCATCGGGATCTTCGATCCGCTTGGGCAACCAGCGCAGGCCAAGCAGGATCAGAACCGTCGTGACGATCTCGACGAGCAATTGCGTGACCGCCAGATCGGGTGCTGAAAGCCACACGAAGGTGACACAGGTAACAAGACCCGCGCCTCCGAGCAGCACGAGCGCCGCAAGCCTGTGGAATTTCGCCTGATAGGCTGCGCCGATGGCACAGACCATGCCGACCAGCCAGAGCAGCGCAAAGGCCGGATCAATGTTGCGCAGCACGATATTGGCCGGTTTGAAACCCTGCGTCAGAAGCGTGGCGGCGCCGGCGATCACTGCCACTGCGACGAGGACCCGCATCTGCGGCTGCAGTCGGCGGGTGCCGGCGCGCATCTCGATCGAGCGCGCCCATTTCCATGACAGGGTGACCAGCACGCGCTCGAAGATGCGTTGGCCCTCCAGGCGGCGGAAGAAGGGCGGGCCCTCGATGCTGGTGGCAAGATAGGGCCGCATGATGAAGAACAGCCCGATGCCGCCGACAAGCGCAATCAGGCTCATGAACAGCGGCAGGTTCCAGCCATGCCAGACGGCAAGGCTATAGACCGGCGTCGCCTCGCCCAGAACCGATTGCACGGCGGTGTGCAGAAAGGGGCCGATCGTCAGGGTCGGGATCACGCCGACGACGAGGCAGGAGAATACCAGGAAATAGATCGGCGCCAGCATCCAGTGTGGCGGCTCATGCGGCGTCGTGGGCAGATCCTTTGGCGGCGGTCCGAAAAAGACGCTGTAGATGAAACGCAGCGAATAGGTGACGGCAAACATGCTGGCGAGCGTTGCGACATAGGGCGTGATCGTGTCGAGCAGATTGTATTTATGGGTTTCGATCGCCTCGGCAAAGAACATTTCTTTCGACAGGAAGCCGTTCAACAGCGGTACGCCGGCCATCGAGGCGCTGGCGACCATCGCCAGCGTCGCCGTTATCGGCATGTATTTGAACAGGCCGCTGAGCTTGCGCATGTCGCGGGTGCCGGTTTCATGATCGATGATCCCGGCGGCCATGAACAGCGAGGCCTTGAAGGTGGCGTGGTTCATGGTGTGAAAGATCGCGGCGACCGCAGCCAAGGGACTGCCGAGGCTCAGAAGCACGGTAATAAGGCCGAGATGGCTGATCGTCGAATAGGCGAGCAGCCCCTTCAGGTCCTGCTGGAAGATCGCGAAATAGGCGCCGAGCAACAGCGTGCTGAGGCCGGCAAGGCCGACGATCCAGAACCACTGGTCGGTGCCCGCCATGACCGGCCAGAGCCGGATCAACAGGAAGACGCCGGCTTTGACGAGGGTCGCCGAATGCAGATAGGCCGAAACCGGCGTCGGCGCCGCCATCGCATGCGGCAGCCAGAAATGGAACGGAAACTGTGCACTCTTGGTGAGGGCTCCGAGCAGGATAAGAATGAGCACGGTCGTGTAGAGCGGATCGTTGCGGATCAGGTTGCCGGACGAAAGCACGACATCGAGATCATAGCTGCCGACGATATGGCCGATCAGCATCAGCCCGACGAACATGCACAGGCCGCCGGTGCCGGTGACGGTCAGCGCCATGCGGGCGCCATCGCGCGCATTGGCGTTGTGGTGCCAGTAACCGATCAGAAGGAAGGAGATGATGCTGGTCAATTCCCAGAAGATCGCCAGCAGAATGAGATTGCCGGAAAGTACCACGCCGAGCATGGCGCCCATGAAGGCGAGGAAGAGGGCAAAGAAGCGCGGAACCGGGTCGCTGGCCGACATATAGTAACGGGCGTAGACAACGACGAGCAGGCCGATCGCGGTGACCAGGCTTGCAAACATCCAGGCAAAGCCGTCCATCCGCAGCGAGAAGTTCAGCCCAAGTTCCGGAAGCCAGTCGACATTGTAGCGAAGCACTTTGTTTGCGGCGACGATCGGATAGAGGCCGGCCGATGTGGCAAGGCAAAACAGGGCGATCGAGCCTGAAAGCCAGGCGCTGGCCGTGCCCTTGTGTGCCGGAATGCAGATTGCAGCAAGGCTCCCCGCGAAAGGCGCAAGAACCAGAATGAGAAGCAATGTCGCTGCGGTGTCTATGTGCCCGTTTCCCTCAATCTTTCCGAAATGACAGGACCGCGAGGGGTCCGTGAGTGCTGCAGCATGCGTGCGCTGCGGCGGTGCCCGAAGCGCACCGCGAAACGGTGCAAGAGCACATTGTTTTTATGTCTGCTTTCGGCTGCCATGCCAACCCGCAACGGCGATAAAATTGACTGCCTGCGGCAATTCGTTGCCGGTCGTGGCGCAAAACTGCGGTTTGATGGCTGATCGTTGCCGCGCCGGTCAAACTGTGTTTGGAAACATCGGGCTGCGTTTTTTGTAACGAAGTGTAGGATCGGTGTGACGGGAAATATTTTGACACCGAAAACGGCCGGCAGCGGCGGATGCGCCCCGTGCGTTTTTCCGTTCTGCTGGTATAAACATCCGCATGGATACAATACCGCACATTCTTGTCGTCGATGACGATCCGGAGATTCGCCGGCTGCTTGGAAAATATCTCGATGGTCAGGGTTTTCGCATCAGTCTGGCCGGCAGCAAGGGCGAATGCGAGGCGAAGCTCGCCGAGCTGAAGATCGATCTTCTGGTTCTCGATGTCATGCTGCCGGATGGCTCCGGGCTTGATCTGTGCCGGTCGTTGCGCGGGCGGATGCCGCAGCTGTCGATCATTCTTCTGACGGCGCTCAAGGAAGATGTCGACCGCATCATCGGGCTTGAATTCGGTGCCGACGATTATCTCGGAAAACCGTTCAACCCGCGCGAACTGTCTGCCCGCATCCGCGCCGTGCTGCGCCGCGGCCGGGCCGAGGCGCAGCCGGCGGGAAGCCGGCAATATGTCTTTGCCAATTATGTCGCCGATATCGAAAGCCGCACCTTGCTTGCGCCTGATGGGAGCACCGTCGATCTGACCGGAGGCGAGTTCGAGCTTCTGGTGGTTTTCCTGCAGCGTCCGGGACGTGTTCTGTCGCGTGACTCGCTCTTGGATCTGACGCAGGGGCGAACCGCTGACCCGTTTGACCGCTCGATCGATATTCTGGTCAGCCGCCTGCGCCGCAAGCTCGGCGATGCCAGCGTCTTTGCCATGCTGAAGACCGTGCGCAACAAGGGGTATCAGCTCGCGGTTCCCGTCGAGCGGAGCAACTAGATGTTGTCGCTGCGCACGCGGTTCACGGCACTTTTGATCATCTCGGTGGTTCTGGTTCTGGTGATCGCTGCCGTCATCACCGCCTGGCTTTTGCGCAAGCCGCCTGAAGTCATGTATGACCGGGTGCTGGCTGAAAAAGCCGAATTTGCGCTGCTTCTCTTGCGCGCCGATCCGCTGGCAGCCCAGACACTGCACATCGTCATTCAGGACAAGCCGCCGCAGGACCGGATCGATCCGGAGCGGACGGAGAATATCCGCGCGGAGGGACGCCGCAAGGGGTATACCGCCGATGTCGTCGTGCTCAAGAGCTTCAATCCGCATCGCTGGGATATCGCCATCCGGCTGGATGACGGGCGCTGGGCATACCTCGATTTTCCTGATCCCACCCCTTTTCCCTATCTGCCGCTGGCGGCCTATCTGGCGCTGGTCGCGATCGGCATGACCGGCATTGCCACCTATGTCAGCAACGTGATGATGCGGCCCCTGCGCATCCTGGATGAAACGATCGCCAAGATACGGCCGGATGGCATCATTCCCGAATTGCCGGAAACCGGGCCGATGGAGGTTCGCACATCCGCCAAGACCATCAACCGGCTGGCAACGCGCCTCAACGCAGCCGTGTCTAGCCGCATGCGGATGATTGCGGCCGCAGGCCATGACATGCGCACGCCGATGACCCGCATGCGGCTTCGCGCCGAATTCGTCGTCGATGGCGATGACCGGCAGTCCTGGCTCAAGGATCTCGATGAACTCGATCATATCGCTGATAGCGCCATCCGGCTGGTGCGCGAGGAAATCAGCCCGGCGGCGCAGGAACAGGTGTCGCTTGACGTGGTTTTGCGCTCGGTAACCGCAGAGGTCCGGGAGACGGATCTGCCGGTCGAGCATGGTGCAATCGTCCCTGTCCTGGTCAAGGGCGCCCCGTTTGCCCTCAAGCGTGCGTTGCGAAACCTGGTGGTGAATGCCGCGACGCATGGTCAGGGCGCACGCGTTTCGCTGTCCAGTTCCGGCGAAGAAGCGGTTCTCAGGATCCTCGACAGCGGCCCCGGCATTCCGAAGGATCTGCTCGACCGGGTGTTCGAGCCGTTCTTTCGCGTCGATCAGGCCCGGCGCCAGATCGTGCCCGGCGCCGGTCTCGGTCTCGCCATTTCGCAGGAAATTATTGAAAACCATGGCGGCACGATCACCATCATCAATCGCCGGGAGGGCGGCCTGCTGCAAACCGTGCGTCTGCCGCTGTGCAAGCCGGACCAGTATTGATCGGGGTCAATGCTTCTCGGTGATGTAATAAAGGTTAGTAAAGTGGGCTCTGGGGATGCGCCGGTAGGCTGAGGAAGGGGAGCTTTCAGTTGGCAGGTTCAACCGGCCGGCGTTCAGCCGAATTGGCCGCGTTCAGACCGCGACAAATTCCAAATTGGGTTATTTCACGAGAGCGGAACACACTTTCCATCAGCGCTTGTGGCGGGATCAAGCGACCGGACGTCCGTCGGGTCAAAAGGCTCTTTCAGCTCAATGACTTGAGCTGGCTGGATCTCTGTGACAAGCACAGAGATGACGGAGAGTTTGCCAAACGCATAATTTCCAAGTGACCTGCAAAAAAGCAGAGAAGGGCTTGGTCAATAAAAAAAGCGCGGACGATGGAAATCGACCGCGCTCTGTTTGTCCTGACGTCGAGGCTGCGGACAGGCTTGCGCCGTTCTTATTGTCCGATGGCCTGGATGCCTGCGCCACCGCCGATGGCGATGTTCAGAGCAACATAGTTGTTGGCGAGGTTGCGAATGCCGGATGCGAGCGCGATACGCGATGTTGCCAGCGAGCGTTCGGCGTCCAGAACGTCAAGCAGCGACGTGGCGCCGCCCTTGTAGCTTTCGCGGGCCAGACCCAGAGCCTGTTCGTAGGAGTCCACGACCTTCCGCAAAGCCGCCACGGTCTGGTAGTTGTTGCGCAGTGCAACGAGCGCGTTCTCGACTTCCTCGATGCCGTTCAGAACAGTCTGCTTCCAGGAGAGATATTGCTGCTGCGCGCCGGACTTGGCGATATCCACATTGGCCTTCAAACGTCCGCCGCTGAAGATCGGGATATTCAGGCTTGGGCCGAAGGACCATGTGCTCAGACCACCAGCCACTGCGGAGACGATACGCGAACCGTCGATCGAACCGCTCAGGCTCAGGCTCGGATAAAGCTGGGCCTCGGCAACACCGATCTGGGCCGTGGCAGCGGCCAGAAGGCGTTCGGCTCTGCGGATATCGGGGCGGTTGCGCACGAGATCGGCAGGAATGCCGATCTTGGTATTGTAGCGCGGCGAAGGCTGGGACGCGCCATTGCGCAGGCCCGCCGTAACGGTGGTTGCCGGCAGTCCGAGCAGCGTCGCGATATGGTTTGCCGCCTGGTTGAAGCCGGTCTGGTAGCCGGGCAGTTCAGCCAGCGTGCTGTTGACGAGGCCTTCGGCCTGGACGACGTCGAGGCTGGAGGCTGCGCCCGCTGCCTTGATGTCATTCGTCAGCTTCAGCGTTTCGCGCCGCGAGGCGAGGCTTCTCTGCTGCAGTGCATAGGCTTCCTGATTGTAGCGGGCCTCGATGTAGGAGGTGGTCAGATCGGAAAGATAGGCGAGGCGGGCAACGTTGACGTCGGCATAGGCGGCATCAAGCGAAGCGTTGGCGGATTCCTTGGCGCGGGCATACTGGCCGAACAGATCGATCAGCCAGGACGCATCGCCACCGCCGCCGATTGTTTTGGTTTCGCTGTGATCGCTTTGGCCCGCCCTGACCCGGGAGGAGCCATCCTGGCCAGCGACACTGGCCGAACCGCTGGCATTGATCTGCGGCAAGCCGCCGGATGCAGCGACGATGACATTGGCGCGGGCTTCGATGATACGTTCGATCGATTGCTGAACGTCAAGGTTTTCGCTGAGGCCCTGGGCGACGAGGCCGTTCAGCTTCTTGTCGCGGAAAGCTTCCCACCAGGGCTTCAGTGTGACGTCGGCTGCTTCGGCCTGGCCCCCTTGCGAAAACTTCGCCGGCACCGCTGCAGTCGGAGATTGATAATTCGGACCGACAACGCAGCCCGAAAGGAGAACGAGGCTCAAGGGAAAGAGCACTTTAGCAATTTTCATCTGGGTCCCCATCCGGCCCGAGCGGGTCGGTAACAAACGATTCACTTTTTTCGTCTTTAACATTTTCCGCGTCCCTTGCGAGGGAACAATTGCAAACTTGTGTTCGAAATCAACTATCCCCAGCTTTGGTGTTTCCAAAGTGCCACGCCTTTGGACGTGTGGACCACGATTTCAAGGGTTGACGGAAAAAATATTTACAACGGATGGATGCCGTTTCTTCACGTGATTGGAAGGGATTTGCCATCCATCTCAATCCATTAACGCGTGCACGTGTCCGGCGTTT
Source organism: Pararhizobium qamdonense (assembly GCF_029277445.1). Taxonomy (NCBI): domain Bacteria; kingdom Pseudomonadati; phylum Pseudomonadota; class Alphaproteobacteria; order Hyphomicrobiales; family Rhizobiaceae; genus Pararhizobium; species Pararhizobium qamdonense. The sequence goes on from NZ_CP119566.1 coordinate 912,724, forward strand.
GTCGCGGGAGTGTCGAATTGTTTCCGCAGTGTGACGCGCCGCCGTCGCTGTGTGTGCCGGGCATACCAAACGATCAGGTTAAAATGGGGAAGGCTAATCAGGCTGCGACCCACCGTCGTTTGCGGGCATTGAACGCTCAGTTCAGCGACGCTAACGGGAGGAGAGGCCGGTTCGATAAACCGAGCCCCGTTGATTTCTGAAGGTCGTCGAAAATTACTTTTTCTTCTTCGGCAGGTTTTTGCGGTCTGTTTCCGCAAGCTCCTTCAGCTCTTTCTCCGACATGAATTTCTCCATGCTTTTGGAGGCGCCCTTGAGTTCCGATTTTTTCGTTTCACCGCGCTTGGCAGAGAGTGCCGCACCGGCTGCCTTTTGCTGGGCCTGGGATTTTGCGGGCATCGACTTTCTCCTCTCGTTGCATGCCCATTTAACAATCGCTGCCTAGATTGGTTCCGAAGGCTCTGCCAAATTGCTGGGTGCGCCGATCATCGCCTGCAGGGTTTCGAGCCTGTCTGCATCGCGTGGCAGCTTGTCGGTGCGCAGCCGCGATATGCGCGGAAAGCGCATGGCGACGCCGGATTTGTGGCGGCTGGAAAAGTTGATGCCCTCGAAGGCGACCTCGACGACGAAACCATGATCGGCCTCTGCTCGGATCGAGCGCACCGGACCGAAACGTTCGATCGTATTGTTGCGCACGTAGCGATCCAGCACCTCAAGCTCCGCATCGGTAAAGCCGAAATAAGCCTTGCCGACAGGCACCAGCACATCTTTGCCATCGCTCGTCATCCAGACGCCAAAAGTGAAGTCAGAATAGTAGCTTGAGCGCTTGCCGTGGCCGCGCTGCGCATACATCAGCACCGCGTCGACATTGTAGGGCTCGCGCTTCCATTTGAACCACGGCCCCTTCGAGCGCCCGGACGTATAGGGCGAATCCAGGCGTTTCAGCATGATGCCTTCGATCACCGGATCCGGCGGGTCCTTCCTCAAGCGGTCGAGCTCCTCCCAGCTCGAAAACGAGACGAGCGGGGACAGATCGAAATGCGAGGGGGCGGCCGTTTCAATGAGGGCAGAGAGTGCAGCGCGGCGGGTCAGGAAGTTTTCCGGGCGCATGTCTTTTTCCCCGGAAAACAACAGGTCGTAGCCTCTGATGAACGCCGGATAGTCATCCAGCATCTTTTTCGTCACTGTCTTGCGGTTCAGCCGCTGCTGCAGATCGGAAAATGTCCGCGTGGCGCGGTTGGTCCGCATGGTGCCGCCGACGAGCAGTTCGCCGTCGATAATGCCTTCGAAATCCGCAGCTTCGAGAATATCGGGAAAGGCGCCGGAGATGTCGTCACCGCTGCGCGAATACAGCCGCCGCGTGCCGGCCAGATTGGCAAGTTGAACGCGAATGCCGTCCCATTTCCATTCGGCGGCAAAATCCCTCGGGTCGAGCAAGGTTAGATCATTGTCGCCAACCGGTGTTGCCAGCATCACCGCGTGAAACACGGCCGGCATATCGAGTTTCGGCTTGTCCGCCTTGCCGTCGAGCCATTGAAACAGGGACAAGTAGGGTGGCGACAGGCCGTGCCAGAGCGTTTCGATCTCCGTGACATCGACATTGCCCATGTCGGCGAGCGCCTGTTTCACCAGCCGTGCGGAAACGCCGATGCGCAAACCGCCGGTGATGAGCTTGAGGAAGGCGAACCGGCTTGATCCTTCGAGTTCATCCAGAAGATCGCGCACCAGCCCGTGCACGTTGGCCCGCCCGACGGTCTCCAGTTGATGCATGACGGCACCGAGAGACAGGTCTGGTGCGGCTGGTTTGTCTGTCGCTGCCGGTTCCCAGACCAGCGAGATGGTTTCGGCGAGGTCGCCGACATAATCATAGGAATAGCGGAACAGCACCTCATCCATGCGCTCCAGAACGAGTTGCCGCAGCACGTTGGGTTTCACGGCCTTGAGAGTCAGCGTGCCGGCAATGGCGGCCAGCGCATAGCCGCGGTCGGGGTCGGGCGCCGTGCGGAAATAATCCGCCATCAGCTTGATCTTGGCATTGCGCTGCGGGGTGAGCACCAGACGGTCGAGCAGTTCGGCGAAGGCGCGCATGGGCTATTCTCCCTCGTCGTCGTAGCCGACCAGATGCAGCGGCCGGGCGGCAATGCCCTGCAGCTCGCACCAGCGCACCAACGCCTCTTCGCGGCCATGGGTGACCCAGACCTCACCCGGCTTGACCTCGTTGATCGTATCGAGCAGCTCCGGCCAGTCGCAATGATCGGAGATGATGATCGGCAGTTCGACGCCGCGCTGCTTGGCGCGCTGGCGCACCAGCATCCAGCCGGAAGCGAAAATGGCAACCGGATCGGGAAAGCGCCTAGCCCATTTGTCGGCAAAGGCTGAGGGCGGACCGACGACCACGGCACCGGCAAAGGATTGCCTGTCTTTCGCATCGATCGTGGCGGGCCGCAGATCGCCCAATTCGATGCCTTCGCTTTCATAATAATCGCATAGCCTTGCGAGCGCGCCGTGGATGAAGATGGGCTCGTGATAGCCCGCTTCGCGCAGGAGCATGATGACGCGTTGCGCCTTGCCCAGCGCATAGGCGCCGACCAGATGGGCGCGCTCGGGGAATTGCCGCAGGGATGTCAGGAGCTTGGCAATCTCGCCGCGATCGTCGGGGTGGTGAAATACCGGCAGGCCGAAGGTTGCTTCGGTGATGAAGACATCGCAGGGCACAGGTTCGAAGGAAAGGCAGGTCGGGTCCCGCCGCCTTTTGTAGTCGCCGGAGACGACAATGCGCATGCCGCCCTGTTCGACGGCGATCTGCGCCGAGCCGAGCACATGTCCGGCTGGGTGAAAACTGACGGTGACATCGCCGATCGCCGTGCGCGTGCCGAGGACGGCCTCCTGCGAACTGGTGCAGAATGCCTCGCCATAGCGGATCCGCATGATATCGAGCGTCTCGCGCGTCGCCATCACATGCGTGTGCCCGGCGCGGGCGTGGTCGGCGTGGCCATGGGTGATCAAGGCCCGTTCGACGGGCTGGACGGGATCGATATAGAAGCCGCCCTTCTCGCAAAAGAGACCCTTGGGCGTCGGGTAGAGCAGCGTTTCCGGTTTCATGCCTGTGAAGATAGATGGCAATCGCGCGACTGCCAGCTATCGCGGCGAATTTTTAAGCTCAGGCCGTCTCGGCCTGTCCCAATGTCTTTGAAATCAGATCGAGGACCGCTTCGGCATCGATGCCGATGCAGATGTTCTGGCTGGGTAGGTCGTCCCAGTCGTTCGGCGGGAAGATGTGATCGTCGGCCTTCTGGATGGTCTGGCCGTCGGCAATGCCGCCGCAGACAACGCGGATCGCGCCGCTGCGCAGCGTGAACAGTTCCGGAGCCACGACATAGACGCACGCGCAGCTGTCGTGCACGACCATGCCATCATCAACATGCTGTTCGTAGAAATCGATGTAGAACTGCGAAATATCCGACAACAGCTTTGCCCGCTTGCCGCCGGCCGCAACGATGGCCTCCAGCCTGGCACGGGTCATGACGGTTTTTTCGGTCACGTCCAGGCCCACGACGACGACTGGCCAAGGGGCCGTCATCACCACGTTGGCTGCTTCCGGATCGCCGTGGATGTTGGCCTCGGCAGCGGGGGTGACATTGCCGCGCATATCGAAGGCGCCGCCCATGATGACAACGTCCTTGACCAGAACCGCGATGTCTGGATCGTCGCTGAGCGCTAGCGCCAGATTGGTCATGCGGCCAACGGCGACGATCGTCACTTCGCCCGGATTTGCGCGGACCGTGTCGATGATGAAGCGATGGGCCGGACGCGGATCGCATTCCAGATCGACCGTTTCGGGAACGCCTATATTGCCGAGGCCGTCATCGCCATGAATGAAGGCCGGCCAATCGACATGGAGCCGCAACGGATCGAACGTTTCGCCCCGTCCCCTGGCGACGGGCGCTGCAATATCCCATTGCTGCTTCAGATAAAGCGCGTTGCGCGTCGTTGTTTCGATCGAGGCATTGCCGAAAACGGATGTGATGCCGATCAGGTCAATATCCGGATGGTTGTGCAGAAACAGCAGGGCCATCGCATCATCGACGCCGGGGTCCGTATCAAAAATTACCTTATGCATGATGTCTTCTTTTCGTTGATGGGTAGTCTACCAATATGCCGCCACTTTTAGCGGGGTGCCGCCCAAGAGCAACTGATTTTGCAACTCCAAATCGGGCAAAGTCTCAAATCAGGGCAAATCTGCCGGTTCCCAGTCACAAACGGCGTGGCCGCTTAAACTTTCCGAAACGTGGTGCGGTTAGGGTGGGCGCTCAATCAAAAATCAGGTTGTGCCTTTTGCCCGTTGAGATGCGCGGTGGTGGCCAGGAGTTGAGGCTGATGACGGAGCAGCAGACGTGAAGGCAGTCTTCAAGACGATACGTCTCCCCCGCAAGGTGATGTTCCTCATTGCCGGCGTTCTTGTGTTGTCGGGTGCGTCCGGCGCCTTTGCCGTCTATTCCGGCAAGGAAACCTTTTTTGGCATGGCCGGGCCGGCAAAACCCTCGCTTTCAGGCCTTGCCTGCACCACGATCGAAACCTTGAAGATGCGCCGCAACGGCCAGCGCTGGATCCGCAAATATGTGAGCACGGACGCGGCTGCCGGGATTGATCGTGTCCGCACCGCCTTGCGCATCACCGGCCTGCTTGCCAAGCAGGAACAGGCCGATCTCTACCAGGTCGTCGTGCTGGACACGGCTGGGCCCCTGGACCGGGCTGACCGCCGTGGTGCGGCTATCGGTGCCCAAGTCTTGTTTGCGCCCGACCCCTCCAAATTGCCGGGAATGAGCACGCCGTTCGTTGCCCGCTACAGCGATGCCAAGGCCAATGGCGCCGGTCTCTTCTATGGCCAGGACGTCCTCCTCTCGACGGATGACATCAAGACGACGCTGACGGCGATGGACGACAAGTCGGATTGTTTCGACCCGGTTGCCGCTGCGGCTGCCGCAGAACCGGGTGCTGCCGGATCAAAGAGCGGTGGACATGGTGAGGCAACGGCTCCCGCCGGTCACGGGGAAAACGCTGATAGTGGCGAGGCGGCCCCCGCGCATGGCGAGCCTGCAGACAATGGCGAGGAAGCAGTGGCACCGGGACATGAGCCCGCAGCTGCAACGGAGCATAGCGCGGCACAGCCGGAGGAAAAGGGTTTCTTCGGGTCCATGCTGGCCATGGTTCTAGGCGATGGCGGTGAAAAGCCGTCGAGCGTTGTCTCCGAGCCGAATGCAGAAAACCCCGCCGGTACCTCCACGGAGGAACCAGCGGGACACTGACGGGATTTGCCGTTCAGCTTTAATCAGACGATGGCGTTGCCAGCGATCACGGCGAGAACGACGAAGATCAGGAAGATGATAACGGCGATGGCAAACAGCACGCGCGCGATCGTCGCTGTGGCGGCCGAAACGCCGGAAAAGCCGAGAAAGCCCGTGATCAGCGATATGACCAGGAAAATAAGCGCCCATTTCAGCATGGAGGGGTCCTTTCAAATTCTGCCGGTATAGACGCGCAGAACGCTGAAAAGTTCCATGAGCTTATGAGATGGCGCCATCCTGTTTCCAAGATGGCGCGGTCTTCGTTCGTCTCAGTCCGCCTTGTTGCGGCGGGCCGGGAAGAGGATGATGTCGCGGATCGACGGGGCGTTGGTGAGCAGCATGATCAGGCGATCGACGCCGATGCCGAGGCCACCGGCGGGTGGCATGCCCTGGTCGATCGCATCGAGGAATTCGTCGTCCAGCTGCTTGTCCTTTTCGCCACGGGCATGTGCCTGTTCCAGCTGCTCGACCATGCGCTTGCGCTGCTCTTCCGGATCGTTGAGTTCCGAAAATGCGTTGCCCAGTTCCCAGGCGTTGCAATAGGTCTCGAAACGCTCGACCAGGCGCGGTTCGCCCGGCACTTCCTTGGCAAAGGGCGAGATGTCCTTTGGAAAATGCGTCACATGCGACGGCTGGATCAGCGTGCCTTCGACCTTTTCTTCAAAGATGAAGGCCAGGCATTCGCCCCAGGTCCAATCCTTTTCGACAGCAAAGCCGGCGGCCCTGGCGGCCGTGCGGGCTTCTTCGTCTGTCGTCATGGCGATGAAGTCGAGGCCCGTCGCTTCCTTGACGGCGTCGGGCATGGGGACGCGCTTGAACGGCCCCTTGAAGGAGATTTCCTTGTCGCCGAACAGGAATTCGGTGGTGCCGTGGATCGACAGTGCGAGCTTTGTGAAAAGCCGCTCGACGAGGTCCATGATGTCCTCGTAATCGGCATAGGCCCAATAGCATTCCATCATGGTGAATTCAGGATTGTGCCTTGTGGAGACGCCTTCGTTGCGGAAGTTGCGGTTGATCTCGAACACCTTGTCGGTGAGGCCCGAAACCAGCGTGCGCTTCAAGAACAGTTCCGGCGCAATGCGCAGGTACATGTCGAGCTTCAGCGTGTTGTGATGCGTCTTGAAGGGCTCGGCGGTGGCGCCGCCATAGACGGAATGCAGCATCGGCGTCTCGACTTCCATGAAGCCGTCGTCTTCCATGAAGCGGCGGATACCCGAGACGATCTTCGAGCGCTGCTGGAAGCGCAGCTTGGATTCCTCGTTGGTCATGATGTCGAGATGGCGCTTGCGGTAGCGCTGTTCGATATCGGACAGGCCATGCCACTTTTCCGGCATCGGCAGCAGCGACTTGGTCAGCATGGTGATCTCTTGCGCATTGATCGAGAGTTCGCCGCGCTTGGTGCGGCGGACAACGCCGGTCACGCCAATGATATCGCCGATATCGATCAGCGGCAGCAGCGCGCGGGCGTCTTCCGGTGTGGTATCCTTGTGGGAGAAGATCTGGATCTTGCCGCCGGCGTCATGAATGTCCATGAACATGCCGGAATTGCGCGAGGAATAGACCCGGCCAGCCACGGTGACGACATCGTCCGTGACCACATCCGCTTCCAGGCTCTCGTATTTGCTGGCCAGTTCCGCATTGGTGATGGTGCGGTGGAAATGCGCCGGATAGACGTCGCCGATCTTTTCGCGCAGCATTTTCAGCTTCTGGGCGCGCACTTCGGTGACGTCGGAGGAGAGGGCGGTTTCGGTCTTGTCGGTCATGGGGCTCGCCTTCGATAGGGGCTGTATTCTTATAGGGTCTGCACTTTGGGGCTTCGTCCTCTTCGCCCCAGTGGGGAGAAGGTGGCCCGCAGGGCCGGATGAGGGGGAGCCGCTTGCTTCGCAGTCTACCGCCCCCTCATCGCGCTGGCTTTCGCTCGGCACTTCTCCCCGCTGGGGAGAAGAGGAGTTCGACGTTATTTTCCGCTGCCAGCCATCGAGGCCGCAACCTGGCCTGCGACCTTCAAGCGCTGGCGCACGACCGAGCGGCCGAGGATGGCCATGGAATCGAACAGCGGCAACGAGCGGGTCGAGCCCGAGACGGCGACGAACAGCGGTGCGACGATGACCTTGAGCTTTTTGCCCATGCGATCAGCAATGGCCCGCAGTTCGGCTTCGATAGCCTCGACATTCCATTCGAGGATCTTTTCCAGGTCCGGCTGGACCGTGTTGAAGATTTCCACCAGTTCTTCCGGGCTCGATTTGACCTTGGCGAAGGAGGAGGCGTCAAGGGCAAGATCGGACTTGAACAGGAAGCCTGCGAGATCCGGCAGTTCGCCAAGCTTGGAAATGCGCGACTGGGAGAACTTGAGGCCCTGCTTGATGCGGTCGTTTTCCATGGCCCAGGCGAGCACGCGGGCGGCGAATTCGTCTTCGCTTAATCCTTCGCGCAGCCAGCGGCCATTCAGCCAGTCGAGCTTCTGGATATCGAAGATCGCGCCGGCCTTGGAGAGGTTGGCCGGGTCGAATTTCTCCGCCAGCTGTTCCATGGTCAGCATTTCCTCGCCTTCGGCGATCTGCACGAAGAACAGGCCAAGGAAGTTCATCAGCGCTTCCGGCAGGTAACCGAGAGCGGTGTAGTACGAGATCGAGGTCGGGTTCTTGCGCTTGGACAGCTTCGACTTGTCGGCATTGCGCATCAGCGACAGATGCATGAAGACCGGCGGTTCGAGGCCAAGATACTGATAGATCAGGATGTGTTTCGGCACCGAGGACAGCCATTCCTCGCCGCGCGCAACATGGGTGATCTTCATCAGATGGTCATCGACGACATTGGCCATATGATAGGTCGGCATGCCGTCGGCCTTGAGCAGGACCTGCATATCGACCGCATCCCACGGGATATCGACTTCGCCATAGACGCCATCGACAAACTTGCAGGAGCCTTCCGCCGGGATTTTCATGCGCACGACATGGGGTTCGCCGCTGGCGACGCGGGCCGTGACTTCTTCCGCCGCGATGTGCAGGCAGAGACCGTCATATTTCGGCGGCTTGCCGGCGGCGCGCTGGGCCTCGCGCATTTCGGTCAGACGCTCGGGCGTGCAGAAACAGCGGAAACCGTGGCCGGCTTCGACGATCTTTTCGACATAGGGCTTGTAGAGGTCCTTGCGGTCGCTCTGGCGGTAGGGGCCGTAGGGGCCGCCGATATCGGGGCCTTCCGACCATGTCAGGCCGCACCATTTCAGCGCGTCCAAAACCTTGGTCTCGAATTCCGGGGTCGAGCGCGTCGCGTCGGTGTCTTCGATGCGCAGGATGAACTCGCCACCCATTTTCTGCGCGAAGAGATAGTTGAACAACGCGATATAGGCGGTGCCGACATGGGGTTCGCCGGTGGGAGAAGGTGCGATGCGCACCCGGACTGGTCTGTCTGTCATGATCCTGGCCCGTGCTTTACGTGCTTTCGGCCTTCCGCCGGAGAAAGAGACGTCCGGCTGGAAAGGCGCATGCTTTTAAGGGAAGGAAGTGCCCGATCGATGCCTGAAACGGCGGAAAATACCGGAAATTCCATATGGCTGGCGTGAGACCATATTCAAAAGGGCGCGTCAAGGAAAACTGCGTTTGCGCAACGTCGCGACCGTCACGCTCTCGTCTGCAACGCAGGGCACGACAGTGACCTGGGCGATGAATGGACCGAGCCCACTCATTGCCAAGATCATGGCTCCGTTCTTCGATAAGGACACGATGATCGGCGGCGATTTTGCGCAAGGGCTAGTGAATCCTAAGGCGATTGCCGAAAAATAGGCGGGAAATGGGGAACCATTGATGACCTAGCCCGTTTCTTTCATGAGGAATGCGGGGCTGTGTCAACCGGACCCGAGGGAGATGGAGAACGCGGAGATTTTTCCGGTTTCTCTTCGCGGCCAACGAAGCGGCAGTCGAGCTTCTTTACCCCTTCGGCCCTGCATCCTCAAATTTTTCCATCAAAAATGCCCCGGAACATCAGTTCCGGGGCATTTTTGTTTGCCTGTTGCGAGAGCAAAAAGGGAGCGCATCCCAGCCGGACGCGCTCCCTTCAATGGTGGATAGACCGGGCAAAGACTAGTGCTTTGCGGCCTTGTCCTTCTGCCGCTTGCGGCGCGACAGCATGTTGAGCACTTCAACCAGTGCCGAGAAGGCCATGGCGGCGTAGACGTAACCCTTCGGAACATGGAAGCCCATGCCTTCGGCGATCAGCGTCGTGCCGATCATCAGCAGGAAGCCCAGTGCCAACATGACGATGGTCGGGTTCTTTTCGATGAAGCGGGCGAGCGGGCCTGCTGCCACCAGCATGACAGTCACGGCGAAAATGACCGAAACAATCATGATCGGCAGGTGCGGGGTCATGCCGACAGCGGTGATGATGCTGTCGATGGAGAAGACGAGGTCGAGGACCAGGATCTGGCCGATGGCCGCCGCGAAGGTGGTGGTACCGGCCTTGGCCAGCACGTCCTCTTCGTGATCGATGGGATCGACGGTGTGGTGGATTTCCTTGGTCGCCTTCCAGACGAGGAACAGGCCACCGGCAATCAGGATCATGTCCTTCCAGGAATAGCCATGTCCGAAGAGTTCGAACACAGGTTCGGTCAGCTGGACAATCCAGGCGACGGTTCCCAGCAGGGCAAGACGCATGATCAGCGCCAGGCCGATGCCGATGCGGCGGGCCTTCTCGCGGCTTTCCGGGGGGAGTTTGTTGGTCAGGATCGAAATGAAGATGAGGTTGTCGATGCCAAGCACGACTTCCATCACGATCAGGGTGATCAGGGCAATCCAGGCAGTCGGATCTTGCATCAGGAGCAAAATATCCTGCATCAGGGGCGGTTCCTTCCTCGCTATCAAGGTGCATATGCGTGAACCCGCGCCGCCGGGTGGCAACGCGGGTAAAATTGATCATTCTTATGTAAGCGGAAATACCGGCAAGGCAAGCGCCGCAGGGTGCGCAAAGAGGCCGCGATACCGTTAACTCGGCACCTCAAGCCAATATTGTGTCCGTCTGGAGGTGACCAGACCAGCGCAGCCGCCCGCCGTCAGGCCGTTGCAGCGTGCCGTGTTGCGTAGGCGGCCATGAAGACCCGCACGGCGCCGCCGATGACCCGGTCGATTTCTTCCGGTGGCGGAGCGGTTTCCATGGTGCCGAATAGGCGCAGCTTGAAAAAGCCGCCGCTGGAAAGATCGAGGAACTGGCCGGCCGCCAGATCGAGATCATCGATCGTCAGGCTGCCGATATCGACCTGGTGCGCCAGGAACTCCTGGAGGACCGAGCGCAGGTTTTCCGGTCCCTTGAAAAAGCGCTTGCACAGATCCGGCATGCGATCGCGCACACCGAGAACCGTGCGCATCGCGGTGATGACTTTCTCGTCGGTCATGTGCGAAACGAAACTGACGCCGAACTTGTAAAGGCCGGTTGCGGCATCCTCGTGTGCGGCCAGAACCGTGCGGACCGCTGCCAGGAAAATGGCCCGTTCCTTTTCGATCATGGCCGAAAACAGGTCTTCCTTGTTCTGGAAGTAGACGTAGATCGTGCCCTTGGAAACGCCCGCTTCACGGGTAATGTCGTTCATGCTGGCGGCGTCGAAGCCCACGCTCATGAACACACGTTTCGCGCCCTCGATGATCTGCTCGCGCTTGGCCGGATCTTCGCCGGCGGCGCGGCGGCCGGAGAGGGAAAATGCTTCGCCGGGACAGTCTAAAGTATCGGTCGTGTCTGCCAATTGCTCGCTACCTTCGGACATTTTTGTCTCATTGTTAACTTTTCGAACCGAACGGTTCGATTTGACTTGATATGTGAGCGTTTTCGCATTAAGTCAAATCGAACTGAACGGTTCGGTTCGAATTTCTCATATCACGGCTGGTAGTGCAATATGTCAGTTTCAAACAAATCCGGTGCCGCCCATGTCCGCCCCGTCGGCGACGACTTCAAGGTGCCTGCTGAGCAGATCGAGGCTCCCGAAGCCAAGACCGTGACGGAGCCTGCCGCCGAAGAGCAGGCAGCCCCGCAGGTTGCCGCTGCCGCCGAGACGCCCGCGCCCAAGCGCCGCAAGCTTGTGTTTCCCATTATCGCAATCGCTGCTCTGGCCGCTGGCGGCTGGTACGGTTACGACTGGTGGACCAATGGCCGCTTCATGATCTCGACAGATGACGCCTATATCGAAGGCGATATCGCGTCGATCTCGCCGAAAGTGTCCGGCTATATCGAGAAGGTCAATGTGGTTGCCAACCAGCACGTCAAGGCCGGTGATCCGCTGATCACGCTCGACAAGGAAGATTACCGCATTGCCGCCGATCAGGCGCAGGCGCAGATCGATACCGAAAAGCTTTCGCTGCAGCGTTTCGACGCGCAGATCGCCGGTGCCAAGGCCAGCGTCCAGCAGGCAGAAGCGCAGAAAACTGCCCTCGAGGCGACCGTCCGGGGTGCCGAAACCACGCTGAAGCGTGCCAGCGACCTCCAGTCGAAGGCCGTCGGCACGGTCGCCTCGCTCGACGATGCCACGGTTGCGCTCGATCAGGCCAAGGCAAACCTCATTGGCGGCGATGCGCAGATCGCCACTGCGAACGCCAATATCGCCGTGTTGGTTGCCCAGCGCGCCGAAGCCGAAAGCACGATCCGCTCGCTTGAGCTTTCCCGTGACAAGGCGCAGCGCGATTTAGGCTTTACGGTGCTCAAGGCGCCTTATGACGGGGTAATCGGCAATCTGGCCATTCAGGATGGCGATCTTGTCTCCGCCGGTCAGCGTTTGGCAGCCCTTGTGCCGACCGACCAGCTCTATATCGACGCCAATTTCAAGGAAACGCAGATCGCCCATATGGTGCCGGGCTCGAAGGTCAATATCCATGTGGATGCCTTCGACGAGGCGCCGATCGTCGGCACCGTGCAGTCGATCTCGCCGGCTTCCGGTTCGGTGTTCTCGCTGCTGCCGGCTGAAAATGCCACGGGCAACTTCACCAAGGTGATCCAGCGCGTTCCTGTCCGCATTGTCTTCCCGAAGGACGTGCTGGAGAGCGGACGGTTGCGGGCAGGCTTGAGCGTCGTCGTCGATGTCGATACCCGCACCGCGCCGGAGCAGAATACCGCTGCGGTCAAGTGATCCGTGCGCCGCGCCGCTTCCGGCGCGGCTTTGCCGGTTGAGAATGGTTCCGGGACGAGAGTGCGGGACCCGTGATGCATCAGTTTTTATGACCACGATGGCAGCCCAGTTCGCTTGAACGCGGTGACGCCAGGAGCAATGCCGATGGCTGCCACTGCAACAGCGGGTACGATGCCGCTTCCTGCCGCAAACGCGGAAGAGAAGATGGATCCGAAACGGCTGATCGCCTTTTTCGCGATGGTCTTCGGCATGTTCATGTCGATCCTCGACATCCAGATCGTCTCGGCCTCGCTGGCCGAAATCCAGGCGGGCTTGTCTGCAGGGTCCGATGAGGTCGCCTGGGTGCAGACCGCCTATCTGATCGCTGAAGTCATCATGATCCCGCTTTCCGGTACGCTGGCCCGCATCGTTTCCACGCGTGTGCTGTTTTCGGTGTCGGCTGCAGGCTTTACGATTGCCAGCGCGCTTGCGGCGACAGCCACCAATATCGACCAGATGATCGTCTACCGGGTGCTGCAGGGCTTTATCGGCGGCGGCATGATCCCGTCGGTATTCGCCGCCGCCTTCACGATCTTTCCGCCGTCCAAGCGCAGCATCGTGTCGCCGATCATCGGCCTTGTCGCAACGCTCGCCCCGACCATTGGCCCGACCGTCGGCGGCTATCTCAGCCATGCCTTTTCCTGGCACTGGCTGTTCCTCGTCAATATCATCCCCGGCATCATCGTCACCATCGTCACCTGGAATTTCATCGATTTCGACAAGCCGGAGCTCAGCCTGTTCAAGAAATTCGACTGGTGGGGCCTGCTGTCGATGGCGGTTTTTCTTGGGGCGCTGGAATATGTGCTCGAAGAGGGTAACAAGAACGACTGGTTCAGTGACGAATACATCTTCATCGGTGCGATCGCATCGGCGATCGGTGCGATGGTGTTCTTCTACCGGGCGTTCAAGGTGGATTTCCCGATCGTCGATCTCAGGGCCTTTTCCAATCGAAACTTTGCGTTCGGCTCGTTGTTCTCCTTCGTCATGGGGATTGGGCTCTATGGCCTCACCTATATCTACCCGCTCTATCTCGGCCGGATCCGTGGCTACGATTCGCTGATGATCGGCGAGACGATGTTCGTCTCGGGGCTCGCGATGTTCTGCACTGCGCCGATTGCCGGCAGGCTCTCCACCAAGGTCGATCCGCGCTTGATGATGGCGATCGGTTTTGCCAGCTTTGCGTCCGGCACCTGGCTGATGAGCTCGCTGACGGCGGATTGGGATTTCTACGAGCTGCTTTTGCCGCAGATATTGCGCGGTTTCGGATTGATGATGTGCATGGTGCCGATCAACAATGTCGCGCTCGGCACCTTGTCCCCCGCCCGTATCCGCGGCGCGTCCGGCCTGTTCAACCTGACGCGTAATCTCGGCGGCGCCGTTGGACTAGCGGCGATCAACACCATTTTGACACAGCGCCAGGAGGAGCATTACGCCCGCCTGCAGGAACATGTGCAATGGGGCAATCCCGAAGCCATGGACCAGTTGAACAACATGATCGCCAAGTACAATTCGCATGGGCTTGATGGTGCGACCATTGCCATCCAGAAACTGTCGGGGATCGTCACCCAGCAGGCGATGGTCATGTCGTTCATCGATGTGTTCCTGATCCTGACCGGCCTGTTCGGCACCCTGGTCTTCTGCGCCTTCCTGATCAAGAAGCCGCAACCGGTCCCAACGGGCGCCGGCGGCGGGCACTAGGCCGTCAAAGACGCTGCATATCCCATCTGTACGTCTTGGCTCTGATCAGCCAGAATGCCCTGAAGACAAATTTCAGGACATTTCTGTATGGCTGGTCATCCGTTTCCTCTGCTTCCAAGGCGGTCTTTTCTTGCCAATCTGCTGAGCCTTGGCGTCGTGTCATCGATTGCTCCGCCGTATGCGGCAGCGGCTGCAACCAAAGCGTGGCCAGCGATCGATGCAACATTTCTCTTCACGGCCGATGTCCACACATGCCTCATCTCCGGCGGCGTGCTTAGCCCGAACTGCGCGCAGGAAGGCAAGACCGACGCCAATCTTTTGCGGCATGTGGCGGCTTTGAACCGGATTGCGGAATTCGAGTGGCCAGCGCAGATTAACGGCGTGGCAACGGGGCTTGGCGGAGCGGGCAAAAAAATAGCAACGCCACTCGGCCTCGTCATCGGCGGCGACATGACCGATGATGGCGGCGGGCAGGTCAAGGTTCCCGGCGAAGGCCATCAGTTGCTGCAATTTTCCAGCCGCTATCAGGAAGGTGCCGGACCGGACCGGGTGCATTTCCCTGTTTACAACGGCCTTGGAAACCACGACCTCGACCAGGACGGCGTTCCACCGCATCTCGACTGGTATCGCCGCGAGTTGCGCGACTATGTCGAGCTCAATCATCGCCAGACGGTGTTCTACAAGCCACCGGCTGCGGTCGCCAATTACGATATCGAATCCGATAACTATTCCTGGGACTGGGGCGGTTTGCATCTGGTGCAGCTGCAGCGTTTCGGTGGCGATACCAACAAGGGTGCGATCAGCGGCCTGGACTGGCTCAAACAGGACCTTGCCAATTCGGCGGCCGACGGCAGGCCGGTGGTGCTGTTCCAGCATTATGGCTGGGACCCTTTCTCGCTGGAGAAATGGGATCCGGCCAAGATGACCTTCGATGACGAGGGTTCGGGTCACGCCCATTGGTGGGGCGAGGACGAGCGCGCGGCCTTGCTCGGCGCGATCAAAGGCTACAACGTGGTTGGCCTGTTTCACGGGCATGAGCATGACACGCCGATGATCTACAATCAGCAGGGTCTCGACCTTTTCAAGCCGACCGCCACTTTCAAAGGCGGCTTTGCGGCCGTTCATATCACCAACGGCTATATGGACGTGGTCCTTGCCGAGGCTGAGGGAACGGAGGGAAACGTGAATTTCCTCAAGGCTTTCAGCAAGCGGTTGTCCTGATCCGGACCGGCTTCGAGATGTAGAAATTCAACTGTGATGTCATTGCCGAATCAATGAAATCAATGAGTTAGCGCTAGGAAATCATTCCAAAAAGCCTGAAAATTCGACCTGAAATGTCCCAGTTTTTAAGTAATTGAAATCGTTACATTTTAACGTCGCAAGTTAAAGGTTGATCAGAACGAGAGCGGAATTTTCTCCGGCTGCCAGCTCAAGCCCAAAACGGCCGTCCCGGCGCTTCCTCCGATGCATCGTTGCGCCGGTTCAGCGTCTGGTCGTCTTCACGGAGATCACCGGCGAACTGGTCTGTCTGCGCGAAGCATTTGAATTCTACCCAAGCGCCACCGAGGAGTATGGGGTTTGTGGCGAGCTCCGACGCTGGAGAAGCTCCTCGCGACATGGCCCGCCAAGACTTTGTCCACGGTCCGGCCGGAGTGGTGGTTTCCAACGATCGAGGAGTTACGTCCCGCTCGTCGGGCCGCAAGTGTTCGCGAGTCCTCGAAGTCCTGATTTCACCGCCAGCAATTACGAGGTACGCCGGCGTTAACGTTAGCAGAGTACCTTTCAGGAAAATCAACTGGCGGATGAAGCAAGGAGCAGGCATGTCAGTCGGAACATATTCGATCGAATTCCAACACAAAGTTATAAATGTGAAGGCGCCCTTTGACACGGTCTTCGAAGCGTTTATGTCCGAATTCCCGCTGATCGATCCACATATGCTGTCACTGCTTCACTCTCCTCAGCCGGCGTTCGCGGCGAGAAGTCTGGGGCAGGGCAAAACCCTTCGCACCTTTTCCATGATTGACTACACGCCCGCTCTGGCTGCGCAGGGATCGGCAGACAGAGGATTCGAAATCCACATCGGTGATCCTCTCGCAAAACTTGATATCTTGCGTCGGTCAATAATCGCCGCCCACCTTATTCCTAAACGCATAATCGTGTGCCCGTCGGGACAGCGAACCGCACTTCGTTACACATCGGACTACGAGCGACTGAATTATGATCTGGCTACCACCGGGGGCGATATGGAGGCGCTGCACCAGTTCGGTGAGTTTGAGGATGCACTACTTGCTGAACTGCGCCGGGTAACGTCAGGTCTCGGCTAGTCAGGCGCTGGATTTGCAGTCGTTGCCAACTATTCAATTGGTCCTGACAGAGGTGGCTGATCGTCTGTGCCGATGAGGCTCTTCATCTTGCCAAGGCGGCCGGACGTACGGGAAGCGGGCGACACATAAGCAGAGGCACTTGCAAAAAAGGGGTAGGCGCCGATCTCATGCGGGGAAGTCAGACTGCTTCTTGTTCCTCGAGGGGAACCGCCAGAATCCCGAGGCCAGTGCGAGCCGCTCGATGAAGCGCTGATCGCCCCTTTTCCCCGGCTGCCATCAACGCGGTTCCGTTTGACGGCGATCCGCCCGAGGTTCCGTCAGGCCTCATAAACTTTATCTTTGGAGTGAACAACACGACATCGGCGCTCGACCACGCGGCTCTAAACCAGGGCGCGCTCGTCCGATCTGGTGTCAGTGCGATCCCGTTCCCGTGGGCGAAGAACTTGTCAAGCCAGGGAGTGAGGCCGTTGCGTCCGCCGAAGGGCGGGTTCATCCAGACGAATCCATTCCATTCCGTCTGCAGACTGTCATACGAGATGAATTGGTCCGCCGGGACGGCTGTCCGGTAATCCTGCGGAGACGCGACGTCCAGGTCAAACCTGCAGCCGAGGGCTTCGAATATATATGCGGGCGTGTACCACTCGTCGGACTTGCCGACGCTGTCCCAATAGGCCATCTGGAATCTAGTCTCATGTTGTATGAGACTATTATCCGCTCAAAAAGGAGGGCGTGGTTTTCGCCGACGAAATAATTCTTGGTGTTCAACCGAAAAAATCGGCGCATCGCTGCCCCCCGCAAAGCGCCGTGCAGGCTCGTCCTTAAATGAATCAGGCCGCGTTTAGGCTCTCGTAACGCTCCTTCCGATACAAAATCCTCATGTGGTCCAAGGGAGCAGAAATTGGAAATCATCGCCATCGGAGACGTCCACGGCCGGGCCGACCTGCTCGAGAAGCAGCTGGATTTTGCCGCGCGGAAAATTGAGAGCTATCGAGTTCTTTTCCTCGGCGACATCATAGACCGCGGACCGGACTCGCACGAAGCGATGGCATTGGTCGCACAGGAGCTCAGGCGCGAAGCCTCGTCGGTACTGATCCAGGGCAATCACGAAGACCTTATGCTCCGCTTCATCGACCGCGGCCGGGAATTCTCCATGAACTGGCGCTATAACGGCGGCGACGCATGCGTGGATTCATACGTGCCTATGGGTTCGGCAATATGGGGAGAGCCTGACGACCAGGGCCCCGGATGGTTCCGAGACGAGTTGCGTTCGGTTTTCACCGACGGTTTTCCCGAACATGTCGAGCTCCTGAGGTCTGCCAAGCCCTACGTGGAGACGGAGCGGTATTTCTTCACCCATGCCGGAATCGATCCCGCGTTGCCGCTCGACAAGCAGGACCCCTACAAACTGAGGTGGGACGGCAAAACGCTTGCAGCCTACTACGGTCCGCTACCCAAGATCATCGTTCATGGTCATATGATCACTGACGGTTTTCTTCCCGAGGTCCATTCGAACCGTATCAACGTCGACACCGGAGCGTATGCAAGCGATCGGTTGACGGCGTTGCGCATTCGTCCATGCGGGACAGCCTCGTTCCTGATGTCCGAGGGTCGCCCCGGTCGGCTCTCGTACTCCGTAACGGAAAGTCAGCCGCTCGCGGCATTTGGTTCCATGCCGGAGGAAGCCTGAGCCGCAAGTCGGCAGACTTTCAGCCGCGGGTCTTTAAGCCGCGATCTCGTTTCTTCCGACGTAGACCTCCCACTCCGTACTCCTGAGGTCGAGCGACCGGAGGGCGGACTGTGCCGCGGTGACGATACCCGAGACATCCTGGACCGCCAGACTGATTGCCGAAACGCGTTCGAAAGCGTGTTTCGCCGCCTGAACGGATGCCCTATCCTGCCAATTGACCGCTTCCCGGGCCTGCAGATGCTCGGCCTCTGCCTCCGCCAGCGCTCCTCTAAGCGCGAGCAGAGTGAACCCGGCGTTTGCCGCCAGCTCGTTCATCGACGCCTCCGTTTTTCTGAAAAGAGCTCTCGTTTCCATAGTCTCTCCTGTTGATGTCACTCATGGTGGTCGAGAATGCAACACGGCGTCAAGATGCCTTGGCCGCGACGGCGAAGTCTGGACCGGGCAAGCCTATAGGTGCGGGGGCCATGTCCGGCAACAATTTCTCGACCTCCGTTCGCTCCATGTAGAACGCTCCGTACTTCGCCGGAGGAAAGGCGGGCCTGATGCCCTCCGCCTTGATCCGGGAATGGACGGTGCCGCGATCCAAGCCAGTCGATCGAACTAGCTGGGCGATGGTCACGTAGCGTTCCCTAAAAGCGTCGATTTCGCTCCGGTCAATCATGCGGCGGGCGAAACGCTGAGGTCGATTCTGCTCCTCGCTAAACTCGAAAACGCCGAGCGCTAAGAGCCTCGTCAAAGAAGCCGCGCGAATGTCCAACAGGCGGCACGCTTCTCCGGCGGAGACTAGACCGGACGAGTCCGCCGAGCGGGTGAACTCGTCGCTGTCCACGACGAGGTCGTCCAGAATACCGCAGCCTGTTTCCAGGCATGCGACGGTCTCCAATCTTCCTTCGAAAATCTGGGTGATAACCGTGGCCTGGGGCATAGAGTGTTTGCGGGCGATCTGGCGGACTGACAACAGCCGTTTGTCCGCAGAGCCTTTGGCACGATCGAAAAGGCCCCGCCGAAACGCTTCGATTTCTTCTGCGGAGAACAGTTTAGTCTGCCTTTTGGCTGATTTCTTGGAGACGGCGGCATCGTCCAGATCGAGCCGTTTGATCAGGCCGCCGGTGACCAGTTGAAAGAAAATTTCAGTCGGGCATCCGAGGATCGCGGCCGCCTTTTTCCCGGACAAGCGAACCCCGCGAAAACGGCCGAATAACCCCGCAGCAGCGCCCTCGACGACCCCATGCGTTCCCACATGGACATCCGCATCCGCGAGACGATGCAGAACCGCGGCTTTCGAGATACCCAGACCCCGGGCGATCGTGCCCACGGTCGTCCATTTTTCTGCCTGATCGGCCACGAGAAGTCGCGGGGCGGTTTTTGCGGGGAGGTTTTTCTCGGCATGCTCCCTGATCCAGGACCTGACGATATCGTATTCGCTTCCCGACCTGTGTTGGAAAATCAACGTGTATAACTTGCCGTAGGCCGGGTATACTCCGCGTGCCGGGATCGCGCCATCGTATGAGAGGTTGTCCAGAGCCGCATCGAACGCCGGCGTGCCTTGGCGTAGGCAGTGGAATCCGGTCCGGGCCGCGTCGGCCTGTTGTTGCGGCGAAAGCTTCGTGATCAGCTGATGCTTTCCGTGATCGAGGGCGACGCCAAGCATGCGACTGATGTCGATGGCGACATTGAGTGCAATGCCGTCGAGCAGGTCCCCGTGTTCCCTGATGCCGTTGAGCCTGTCGTGGGCAAAGGTTTCGAGTTCCGTCGGCGTCCGTCGCCGGGCCGACGCCGACTTTTCCCGGATTTCTCCGGCGCGCAATTCGAGGAGCTCGCAGAAATCCACGTAGCGGCTTCCCTTTTCTTTTTGTGGTTCGAGCGCGACAAACGAGCGCGAGTGCACGGCACAGGTTTCGATGGCCCGCAGGAGCCAGACGCCACGCAGGTAGCGTCTCGTGTGCGGCATCCGGGTTCGGTCGTCCTCGTCCTGTTCGAAGCAGTCGGGGCAGAACCTGACCCGATGCTTGGCGACCGCGCGCTTGCCGAACGTCTCTCCTAGAATCGTGACGCGGTGTCCCTCGCCGAACATGACACCATGACGGGACAACGTAGAAGCGGATTGCCCGCAGAGTTCGGACAACTTGGCCATCTCACCCGGATCGCCTCTTGTAGCAAGGTGGTAGTTCAGCCCGAGGTCGCTGCAGAACTTGAAGGCGACGTTACCGTTGGCCCGAGCCAGTCTCGACAGGTAGCTGGAGAGGATTTCGTCATCGAAAAGGGGAACTCGCAACAATCCGTTCAAGGCTTCATTTCCATCAGGGTCTCGGGCCGGGGAGGAGCACCAGGGGGCTTTGCTGCGGTAACAGGCCGTCCTGGCCGCCAGCGTGGGGTGTCGAAGCATGACGACCGGGTGGCGCGCCGGAGGAGCTCCGGGTTCGCCGTCGAACCGAAGGCGCTTTCAAGTGCTATGGCATCCGCGGGGCTGTCCGAGGTTCTTCCTTCCGTCTCCGGCTCCGCGCGGACAGCCTGCGAGAACTCCGCCGGGTCCACCATAAGGCCAGCAAGGGCGGAATGGCCGGGAACCCGGCTCAACGTCGCCAGCCGCCTGTCGAGGACCAAGGCGATCGCCCGCGCGGGTTCGCATCCAGTCTTCCTGATAGCTGTCCGCAGCGACACGAGGCCGTCGTGTTTCGCGTGCGGGTGGGTCGCCAGGCGATCGCGCAGCTGCTGGATTTCCGCGCCGGAGTAGCGATCCATGGGAGAGCGGGAAGTCGGACGATCGGCGTGGCGGACGATCGGCTTGACCATTCCCGCACACACCACGCTCTGCATCTCCCTGTGCGAGAAGCCGAGGCTCGAACGCGCAACGCAGTACGTCACGGCGTTCGTCAACACGGCGGTCGCGTCTCGGGCGACGGTCGGGCTCACCTCGGTACCATGCGGTCGCGTCCTGCTCGGCCGAATGTGACCTTGCTGTCGTAAATAGCCGCTGACGAGTTCTGCGGAGAGGCCGCAAGCCTGTGCGATCGCCGCGATGGTCACCCAGCGCTCGCCAGTGCTGCCGCCGAATACAGGGGTACCCGATAGTTTGGGGACCACCGCGACCGAGTGTTCCCTTACGATCCGCTTGACGGGCTCGTAACTGGTCGGTCGGCGAGCGAGCAGCTCGTACAGCGTCCCGTAGAGCGCCGGGCCACGCGCGCGTCGCCTGTCGGCGCCGCGCGCCAGCTGGTCGAGCGCCCTTTCGACAGCGCTCCTTCCCTCCCGAAGCACGCGGAAACCTTCATCGGCGGCGACCTTCAGCGTTTCATCGTCGTCGGTCTTGGGGCTAAACCGCGTGCCCTGGCTAATTGCCATTCCGAAAAGCTCGCACAGGTCGATACACTCGGCGAGGGGGAACGCCGCGAGAAGGCCATCGTCCGCGCTGGCGCCCCCAAGGCGGTCGAGCACGAACCGTTCGAAGTCGCCGACATCGCATACAGCCCCCGGAGGAGCAGCGGCGACCTCCGTCCGATCGACCAGCGCGCAGAAATCGTTCTGGTCCGGATTTTGGCGGGAGAACGCGAACGGCACCAGCAAGCGCTCGTGACGTCCGCAGGTCCGGAGGCTCCTCAACGCCCACTGAAATCTCGCGTAACGACGCGTGCCCGGCATCCGTCGTTCGTCCAGTTCGTCTTCCGCGAGACAGAGCGGACAGAACCTGAGCGGGCGCGACGAAATAGCCCGGCCCGGGAAGTTCGTTCCCCGGAAAACCCGCTCTCGCAACGCCGTCGTGCGGACGTGATGCAGTAGCAGCTCCTCATAGGGGCGATCAACCAAGGCGGCTAACATCTCGACGTCAGAACTATCACCGCGGACCATCCCGTCGAAATCGATACCGAAGTCCGCGCAGAAACCGCGCATCCTCATTCTGCCGTTGGCCCGCGCCGTGCGCGACACGAAACTCGTCAGCAGCTCCTCTTCCATAAGCGGCACGCGCATCAACCCGCTCATGCGCCGACGGCCCTCGAAAGGGTGTAACCGGGCGTCAGTCTGCCACGCGGTGTGACCTGTCTTTCGATGAGGTGCCAGTTCTCGGCCGTGAAGACGTTGGAGTCTCTCCCGCAGTTCGATAGGCGTTTATACCCTTTGACGAAGTGGTCCAGTTTCAGCTCCCCGGCCGCGTTGTCATCCCAGAGAGCGACTTCGATCGACATCTTGACGAGTTGCACGGCCATGCCGAAACGCCACAGCCCGCCGTGCATCAATCGCCGGAGAAAGTCGTCGGTTGTCGGAAAAGCCAGCTCCATACGGCATGGACCGACCATGGCCTCGACGATGGCGCGCATGTTTTCGATATCGCCCTCCGCGTTTTCGAGATTGTCGATCTCGATCGGGCGGACGCGGCGCTCCATCTGAAACCACTCGTCCCGCTCTACGAACTGCATGACGTCCGGCACGCCCGCGACGATCAACCAGACTGGCCATTCCGGATCCTGCATCAGCAGCTTGACCGTGTTCGTGAGGTGAGCCCCGCCCTTCGCCTTGGGACCCTTCAGCACGTGCTGGAATTCGTCGAGGAAGATGACCTTGTGCATTTTCAGGCGCAGTCGCTTCCTGATGATATTCCAGATGTCGTCTTCGCTGGGCGTTCGTTCGAGCGGATAGCCGGTCGCTTTGAGGATGGCTGTGCCGAGGGCCTTGGCCGTGCACGATGACGGCGTCTGGACCCTCAGGCAAAACTGGACCTCGTTGCCGTAGCCGTCGTCCATCGGCGCAAATTGCTTCATGGCGTCGAGGCGACGATTGACAAGCGTGCTTTTGCCCGCGCCCGAAGGACCCAATACGGCTACCGCGTAGCCTTCCTTCGCGGTCGGGTCGAGGATCCGCGCGACGACGAGCTCGAGCTCCATGTCGAGCTGTTCGTCGCTGTCGGTGGAGACGTAGACCTCGTCGAGAGCTTTCAGGACATCGGCACGGTCCTTGATGTTGGCGGGAGTTTGGCTTCGAAACAGTTCGATCGCCTCGGCGTTGCGTCCTGAGAAGTCCATCATTCCGTCTCCCCGAGCTTGCCTTCGATGCGAATGGTTTTCTTGCGCTTGACCTCGGGCGCAGACACGGGCGCGACGACTCCGCGTCCGTCTTCCTTTGCCAGGTCAGCGGCGCTCGGCCCTGCGACACGGGTTGGATTTGCGGGCCGCTGCGGCCTGGAACGCCCGTCGCCGTCCATCGAAACGGAACCGGGCGTCTTGCCGCGTTGCTCGGGTGTCAGAAAACCAGCCTGGCTGTAGACTTTCCCGCTTACGCCGGGGTTGAACGGATCGGCAGCTGTCTCCAGCAACACCACCGTCCGCTCTTTGGCTGTTTTGCGTTTTCCTTTTTTGCGCGCGGTCGCGATCGCCGCCTCGACCTCGACGTCGAGACCGTCTTCTTCATCGTCATCCTCATGGTCGATACCGTCGTCGTAGCGGCCGAAATCGTAGGGCTGCGGCTGGTTGTACCCGAAAATCGCGCCGAGAGTGCTGTCTGCCATTGCGATTTTGGCTTCGAGATCGACGTGGAGCGCCACTCCGGGCCGCTTTTTGCTTGCTGCGATGATCTCGCGGACCGCGGCCAGCGATTTTCGTACAATCTCCTGCGAGTGCTCGGTCCCGGCTCCGAAACGAGCCACGACGTAGCGCCTGGTTTCCGCCCACTCCTCCAGTGTCACCCCCTTCAATCCGTCGAATACCGAAGGGACCTCGATCCATTTGTTCAGACGTCTGTGTTTTACCGCGATGACAGAGATGTCCTGGTCGTTCATCCGGACAGTGAGTTTCGCACGGAACCACTTTTTGCGGATTTCGAGAAGCTCGCGGCTCACGTAGTGGTTGCCAAGGATGTCGATCCCGTTGTTGGTGATCGAACGGCGCAACGTCGTGCCGAAGATCTCGCGATATCTGGTGTCCGACGGCGGAGGCAAAACGGCGCCCTCGGCGAGCTGTGTTCCCCTGTACCATGCCTCCAGCGGGGTCATGCCAAGAGCCCGGTGCTTGGTGTTGTGATAGCAGTCGACGATGAGACGTACGATCAAGTCGGCGAATTCGCCGTCGGTGAGGTGCGCGTGCTTCTCCGAGTCGTACTCGTCCTTCTTGAGGATGCTGGAAAAAGTTTGACCGGAAAACAGGTGAATATACCGCTGATTGATGGTCCTGAAAAACCGTTCCATGCGCGCGCGGAGGTGGGGATGCTTGGAGGGAGGGATCCGGTGCTGACCGGTGAGCATCATGACGGCGATTTCGAATTTGCTCGAGGTATACCCGGTACCCGCGTCGGTATGGATCGCACCCGGCGTGCCGCCTTGTGGCCATGGACTACGCGCTCCCGCAAGCGCGGCTACGCGGTCCTTCTGCTGAGCCACCATCGCGAGCGTCGCGACAGCGGAGCTACCGTCAGGGCTGCCGGTCAGGATTTTCAGGCCGCAGAGCGATCGGGTGAAGGCGTCGAGTGCGGCTGAGAGCCATACCCTTCCCATTTTCTCGATCCGCACCTGGACCTCTCTGGGGAAAAGATCCCAGATTCCGTTTTTCGTGAACATCACCATCAGGTCGACCTCGTGCTCGTCCATCTCGACGATCTCGAGGGGACGTTTTACTTGGAGACCTTTCTGCGCGAACCCGTATTTCCTCTCGATCCGGTGCTTGTTCTGCGACCGTCCGACCTCGTTCAGAAAGTCGTTGCCTTCGCGAACCAGCCTCTGAAAGGTCGTCAGCGACGGAACCCGCATGCCGCCACCATTGGCTTTCCGCCTGTCGTTCTCGAGGATCATCTCGTTCCAGCAGAAATTGACGGGTGGCTGGTCTTCCGTACGCGTCATGTCGGCGTACTCGAGCTGGAAGGCGAGTTCTTCCCGTGTGAACGAGCTGCCCCAAGAGCTGTTCCCGCCATGGCGGCTTTCGAGCGATACCGGATCGAGTTCGCACTCCTCGAACCGCTCCAGCACCCGGCAGAATTGCCGCGGGCTGATGAAGAGCTTGCCCTTCCCCGTTTCCGCGATACTCCGGCGCACTTCCTCGAGAAGCGCCTCGTTCTCCGCGTGGAAGACCGCGAAGAACCGTTTGATGTCCTCTTCCGATCGGTGGTAGCGCTCCGACGGCCCGTCGATGCCCTCTTCCTGCGCGATGAACTCGGACGCCATACGCGCACGGAAAATCGCCAGCGGAGACATCTCGAAGCTTTTTGCGTTTCGAGCGCGCATGATGGCGTTGCGTTCGGAATAGTGCCCGACGTCGATCTCCATGGTGCCACGCCGGAGGAGCTGCGAGATTTCCTTCCAGTCGTAGGCTTTCGTCTTGGCCTTGCCGCGGTCGTTGGCGGGGCGGAGCACGACGCCCTGGTCGTATTCCTTGGCGTACTTGAGTTCGTGCCCGTGGATGATCACGAGATCGTCGGGTCCGATCTTGTACTTGGTAAAGGCTTGGGAGGCTTCGAGCGGGGATTTCGGCGCAGGTTTAGTCTTAGGCATGGGTCGGTTTCTCCGGTGTGTAGATCCAGGAATGGCGTTTGAGGAACGTCTTCTTGGCCTTGGGGTGGCCGTGGAAAACTTGGCGGCGGTCGATCAGCGTCCAGAGCGCGTTCCAGGCGCTGGCCAACGGGATTTCGTCTACCTGCGTCAGCACGTCGAACACGCGTGCGTGTCCTCCGGCGGCGTGCAGAGCGTTCAGAACCAGTGTGTTGTTTCCCTCGTTGCAGACCTGGCGCGCTGCCATGATCTGTGCCGCGCGGTAAACGGCAGGTTTAGAAATCTCCTTTTCTGTCAGCAAGTTCGCGCAATGCGCGTGTTGATGCAGAACTTGGTTACGGATTAGTTCGAGTTCGAGTTCGACCTCGGCGGATCGCTCGATGTGGCGTACGGCGAAGAGCGCGATGTATCCGCTGTGGTATTCGACGCGGAGGTCGAAATACGTCCAGTGCCAACGCCCTTCGCGCATAAAGTGGACACGGCCGTACTGCGCCTGGATGTTCTTCACGTTTGGCTGTGACATGAGGATGAGCATCGCGCCCCACTCAAGGCCGCTTTCGAGGCGCACGTTGGTATCGCTGCCGGGATCGTACTGATGCACCCGGTTCGAGACGATGTTCATCCGCTCTTCGACGGGTTTGAGATCGGGACGGTTTCGCTCGGCGATGTTGCGGTCGGCGTGGCCGGGTTCGGCGTAGACGCTGTCCCATTCGATCTGCGGTTCGTCAGCCAAGGCTTGGTATTTTGCAGTCTCCTGACGAGTTGTCTGCCTCCTTGCCCTCCTTCTTCGCGGGCTTGGCGTAGAACGTGTCGCGCTTGTAAGGCATCGCGATCATATCGATACCGGCGCGACGTTCGTGGATGGTGTCGATGAGGGAATGCTGGTCCATGTCGTTCTCCCCACGCGCGAGCGTGTCTCCGGGCTATCCAGACCCGGTCGATCGAAAGCCTGGCGTTCCGATGGCGGAGCGCCTGCGACTACGCTGGACGGCGTATACGCCGCGCGGCGGGGGAGTTGACGGAGGGGTACTCGCGGGATGTGGCGGTCTCTGCCGCAGGCCCGGTCAGGGGCGCGCGAAGCAAACCGAAACGATATCGTTGCGGTCCTGCGAGCGGCAGGCGACCGGAAAGATCAGCGTTGAAAAGGGAATGCGGGTTCGCTGTTACGACCGCGACGGAGATGTGGAGAGCCCAGCGATGGCAGACGTGAAGAATATCGGCAGTCTGGTGAATAATGTTCATCCCGGAGCCCCTTGACCTCGTACCTAGCGACTGTCTCGCTGGCCGTGGTCCCGCGGGGAACTTTCCGGCTCAGAGAGAAGTGAAACCTATAAGGCGCACTATGAACATCTAGGACCTCCATTGCGGACCGCAGTAGTGCGGCCACACGTCTAACGCTTATCCTTATACAGCCCAGGAATTAACGTGCCGTTAAAATCGGATGATTTCGGTTGACAGGTGGCGGTCATCCTCACCTGTAAAGGCGGGTTCCTGAATTCCTAAAGCGTACCACCAGTAGAAGTCATACGGCAGGTCGGGAAGTCGGCGCGATCGGAGACATGTCGATTTAAGCTATGTTTTACCACGAGTTACAATCAGGTTCGTTAACTAACGACGGTCCCTTTTCTGTTAACCGCTGCCGAATAGGCTCTCCCCAATTCTAGATCGCAAGCGCGGGTGTATTGCATATGTATCGAGTACTGGATCTCTTCAGCGGCGCTGGTGGATTTTCGACGGGGATGTCCATGGCGGGTTTTCACGTCAGTGGCGCTGTTGAGTTCAATCGGGATGCAATGGCCACTTTCAAGGCAAATCACCCGCCTACGGATTTCATGGCGATGAGGGCAGACATCGAACTGTTTCCGATGATCATGTTGAGTTTCACCAAGGGAATTGACGTGGTCGTAGGAGGCCCGCCGTGCCAGCCGTTTTCCGAGGCGGGGCTGCAAAACCCTCTCGACGAAAGAGCGCACTTGTTTAAAGAGTACGTGAAGCTCCTGAACGGTGTCGACAGGCCACACTTCAAACCGCCGTCGGCGTTTATTTTCGAAAACGTCGAAGGCCTGGCGCGCGTGCGAGACGGCGCGGACCTGAAAGCGATCCAGACGGCGCTGGCGGGCTGTGGGTATCATCTAACGACCGAAATACTGGACGCGTCGGATTACGGCGTTCCACAGCGAAGGCGCAGGCTGATCATCGTCGGCTCGAAATTCCCTGGTTTCCGCTTTCCGGAGCCAGTGGCTGCCGAAGAGCGCAGAACCCTGAGAGACGCGATCGGTGACCTCCCGCTGCCAACGGAAAACGGAGAGGTCCAAATCCGCGACGGGATGGTGACCGGACACCAGTCGCCCAATCATTCAAGGGATCTCGTGGATCTCATCGACCAGATTCCATATGGCGGCCGTCTACGTGATTTGAACTTGCCCAATGCGCCAAAGGCATTCGCAGGCTCCTATGCGAGGCTGCGATGGGAGCGCCCCTCGCAGACGATCACGAGCAGTTTCGCCAAGCCAAGCTCCGCACGATGCATCCACCCCGAACAAAACCGGGCCCTGACAATTCGGGAAGCCGCGCGGCTGCAGAGTTTCCCCGACGCGTACCAGTTCCATGGTGGTACCGGATCGATACGGCTTCAGATCGGGAACGCGGTTCCGCCATTGCTGGCGATGCATCTCGGGCAGGCTCTGAGAAACCATCTCGAGGAAAACGGCGTGCCTTTCCAGAATTACCAGCTTCCGGAAAGAGGTCTTATTTCCGAGGAGGACAAACCTTGGTACCTCAAGGAGAAGCAGAATCAGAAATTCAAGGAGATGCTAAGGGAGAAAGCCGGCATGGAGATCTAGGCGGCATCGACGTTATGCCGAAGGCGGGCGATCGGAGCGTAGCCGTGATCGGGATACGAGACGTGAAGGCTGTCATTTCCAATTTGCTGTGACTGTGCTCGGCTAGTACTGTTTTAGGTTTGAAAGGCTGGCAGTCTAATACGTCTGGGTGATGTCCAGCCTTCCGGTTACGGTGCACGGATAAGCGCCGTCCGTGCTGAGGTTTCACGCATGGTTTTCGGCCAGTGAGGTTTAGCCGCCACTCGTGCGGCGCAGCAGTTCCTGATCCTACTGCTGCCCGACACGTTCGCGCATGACGGGGCGGAGGCGTGGGCGTTTGTTAAGTATTGCCGCATGCTTCCGGACGACATTGTTTTGCGACAGGTGTGGGTTTACGAGCCTAAAAATATCTCGGATGGCAGGTGGGACGCAGGAATCCGTTTTCATATCAGGCATGAGAATTCTCGGTTTTGGGCGGGCGAGTATGATACCGGAAAGCGTTGGCACATCCCCATTTGGCATATTCCAGCTGGGGGACGAGTATCTCGAGGCGGCAAGAGTTGCGGCGGCCTTGCCGAGAGCCACGACGTACGGTCCCGCCAGGTTGCTTGCTTATCATGCGTGCGAGCTGTACCTCAAAACCTACCTCAGAGCACGTAGACTGCCTGTCCTGGAGCTGCGAAATTGGGCCACGACCTCGTACGGATGGCGGACGAAGGTGTGCAGCTTGGCTTGCATATCGATCAACGACAAATAAGCCAGATGGAAACAATCGAAAGGCTGGATGACTATGTCAAGGCACGTTACACCGCAGTGTCGATACCGGGGACCCCGGGGATCGGCACCGCGCTCGAGATCGCGACCAGCCTTCGCGAGACCGTTCGGCTCGCGTTGGACTATGATGATTTTGGGATGCCTACAGGGCCGATCTGGCCGGACGGAGAGCGCGCGGACTTGATCGCCGCTCGCGAGCAATGGTCTCGTGAAAGTGTTTCCGCGCGGAAGTGATGGTGGTCGGAACTCGATGAATTTCGAGAGCTACAGACATTCCGTCCAGAAGTACGCCAGTTTGCGACATCAATTCGGGCGGGCTCCGGCGCGTGCGGGGAGACATGCTTGCGCGCATTCGCCACGCGCCGCGCCCCGTCACGCCCGTTCGAGGACCGACGCTCGGGAGAGCGGGTCGCTCAGCCTGTAGACCCGACTTCGGCATCTCGCCCATGTCATGTCGCGGTCCAGTTGGAGGAGCGGGGAGGTACGCCCGTAGCCTCCCACGCTGATGAACGGATGGTCATGGAAATTTCCGAAGATATGTCGGTACCGCTCGCCGGAGGTGTAACAGACCTCGTCGATGATCCAGTTCGAAATCAGCGGAGCTTGCGACAGTTCATCTTCCGTGGGCGGCGTCCCCGAGGCAATCTGCTCGAGCGTCAGTCGGTAATCTCGCAGGTATTCCTCGGCTGAGCGTCCGTCGGGCATGGCGAATTCCCGGTCGTTCATCGTCCGATCTCCAGCATGGTTTGCTCGGACAGGCTTCTCTGACCCGGCGTCTCGTTCCGCGTGGAAGTGCTTACCGGATCGCCAAGTCGCGCCGAGACCAGCTTGCGGACCTCGAGTGCGCTGACCTGCCCCTTTTCGACCAGCAAGTCCGCCAGCTGATCGAGTTCGGTCCGGTAGTCCCTCAGGACGGCTTCGGTTGTATCGAGAGATGTCTTGAGGCGGGAGTCGACGGCATTCCAGAGCCTGGGGTCCCGCGCGCGAGGCCCCTCCAACGCCCCCAGTGCGCTTTCCATGTCGAGTCCGAGGTTGCGCCCGAAGCCGTAGTAGCGCTCGATGCCCGTCGCGAGGTCGGTGGCGATACAAAGGTCCGAGTCCCGTGCACCACCTCCGCTTGTCGAGTGATGGCCGAAGACGACGCGCTCGGCGGCGATTCCCGCCATGTGAAGTCCGATGCGGGCCATCAGGCTTTCCTCCGTCTCCCAGACACTCTGCCTTCTGCGGTATTCGACATGGCCCAGTGTGCCCGGCGCGTGGCCGAGCGGAACCCGACGCTTGATGACCACCCAGAGCAGTTCGTCGGGACTGGCGACCAGCGTCACGATTGCGTGCCCGGCCTCGTGAATGGCGACCCTGCGGAGTTCCAGGTCCGACAAGGTCCGGCTAGGCTGCAGAGCGGCGAGCAGGTCGTTCTCTTCGAGCCGACGCTCCTCCTTCCTCACTCTGCGGCGTGCGTCACGGGCGACAAGTTCGATGTCGGCCCCGGTGTATCCGACACTCATTTCCTCGAACTGCCGGAGATCGTTGGGAGCGTCAACGCCTCTTAGATGCTGCCGCAGGATGGCGACACGCGCGGCGGCATCGGGAAGCGGAATTCCGATAAGCCTTTCCAGTCGACCGGGTCTCAACAGAGCCGGATCGATAACGTCGGGAAAGTTGGTGGCTGCGACGACCACGACCCCGGACCTGCCGCCCGGCGGATCGAGGCATTCGAGGAGCCCGTTGATGACCTGCCGCTTGTAGTCGAGATTGTCCCCGGCGGTATCGCTGCTGCGATCGCCGAACGCGTCGAATTCGTCGATGAACAGGACACACGGGGCGGTTTTGCGTGCCTGTTCGAACGCGGCCCTCATCGCCTTGAGCATGTCGCCGAGGTGTCCCTTGGCCTGCCACCTGGCCGACGATGTCTCGATGATCGGCACCCCGCACGTCGCGGCGAGGATCCGACCGTAGGTGGTTTTGCCTGTACCGGGGCGGCCATAGAGGACAGCGCCGCGATCGACATCGATCCATTCGATCTTGCCAGCTCGCCACGCGGCGAGGTCTTCCGCGAGCCGGATACCCCACTCGGCCGCCTCCCCGTACCCGTTCACCTCGTGAAGGGTCTTGCCTTCCTTTCCCGGCTGCGGGAGGAGGACGTTTTCTGGGGAGAGGACGTTGTCTCTGGCCATTTGCGCCGCGTCGGCTCGCCTGAGGCGTCCGATAGCGGACCGCATGGTCCTGTTTTCGTTTACCGCCATCCTAACCTTGCTGAACTCAATGCCCGCGAGATACTCGGCGTCCTCTTTCGTCATCCCCTTGAGGCCGACATCCCTCGCGGCGGCAAGGAAATGAGCGGGCCGGGGCGGCTCCAAGATGATCTCGACGTCTGCGATCAGCCTGACGCCGGAATCGAGCTCATCGAGATTGCGGCAGTGGAGGACCGTACGCTTCGCCGCGAATACTTTCCGCAGGGAATTCAAGATCGGGATGTCATCGAGGCACGCGATATACAGACGTTCGTTTCCGTACTCGTCGTAAAGCGCTTCCGACTCCATAAGCTCCATGATCGCCATTTGGAAAAGGTTGCTCTCCGCGTTCAAACCGTCGGGTATCTGCAGAAGAGCCTTGAACCGAGCGTCGGGCTGCCTGAGAAACGGTCTGAGAGCCCTTCTCAGGCTGCACATGATCACCGCGGTCGAAAAGGTACGTCTCGGTCGGGTAGGCGTGATATGTCGTTTGGTCGTCATCGCTGTCTCTCTGAAATCTGGTTGCGAACGCTTGCGATTTCAGAGACGTATTCGGCGCACCGTCGTTTCAGGTCCGAGCAGGGCTTCGTCGAGATCCACCTCGATCAAGCCGGAAAGAATGAGCGCCGCGATCCCGGCGATGGGCTTCGTCTCCTGGATCGCGCCGAGGCACTCGGCGAGCGTCAGGCTGCCGTTCTCGTCGAGCGCAGTCAGAAGGCGAACCCGGTCCCCGAGGCTCGTGCGCCATCTTCCATATTGAAGGAGGTCACGAGCGTTCTGGAGCCGAAAACCTTCATAGACTTCGTCGTGAGAAAGCTGGCGATATTCTCCTGGTAGTCGTTCGCGGAATGTTGTCTCCGATGGTTTCCGGTCCGGAGCATCCAGAAAGTGTTGGCTACCGTCGATGTGAACGACGAGGAAATCAGGCGTCCCCTGTTCCGGATGGCCACCGTGATTGAGGGGCTGGCATTGCCAGGATAACACCGTTTGATCGACATCCAGCAGGCAGCCCACATCGCGTGCCGCTTGGTTGCGAAACAAAACGGTGCCATCGCATTTGACAGTAGGCAAGGGATGGAAGCTTTTGTTTGCGGGTAGCTTCGCCCGCACCGCGTCGGCCGCGGAATGCTCGAT
Organism: Pararhizobium qamdonense; assembly: GCF_029277445.1. NCBI lineage: Bacteria > Pseudomonadati > Pseudomonadota > Alphaproteobacteria > Hyphomicrobiales > Rhizobiaceae > Pararhizobium > Pararhizobium qamdonense. Next base: position 945,342 of record NZ_CP119566.1, read on the forward strand.
GGATCGCATGACTTCCTCAATACAAATAGCCAGTGACGACGGACCGCGGTGCGGCCAGCGGATCAACGTACTCGTATCGAGTGGATCAGCGATTTAAACATGGAGAGAACAATATGGGAACAAACAGTGATGAGTCAATAAATAATTTCGCCTCGTTCACCGTAACTGCATCTCTGGCGGAAATCCGCCAATAGCTCTACAGCCGCCGCGACCAGTCCATCGCGCCACCGGAAACGTTTGATTTGTGGTGTTTTTGCCGTAACACGCCGTCGATCGTGCCGACATGCGATTGGCTGCCGATGAACGTCATGATGACGTTGTCCGCTAGTTTGGTCCACGATTACGCACCTTCACGGATTATAACGGATCGCGGCAGATCTCCGGTAGACTCCCGACGGCGAGAATTCTGCTTCGACACGTGGGCATCGAGTCCCCGAGTGGCTTCCAGTCGGTTGCGTACTCGCTTCCGAATGTCCAGTCGTCGGTCCGAGTGTCCACTGGCGTGATGACCTCTTCGAGATATTCGGAATCGTGCAGAAGCTCGAACGTCGGAAGGAGCTCGTCGCTCCCGTCATCGACTTGATGCCAGTATCCGAGGATGTCAGTGGACGCGAACGCCTCGCCGAGCGTCATTTCGTCCGGTCGATGCGCTGAGCGGTCTACGGTTTTCCCCCTGAAAACTCCCGGCAATCCCTTCAGGGCTTGCTCTCTGGCTCGCAATTCTCCCAAGAGGGTGCCATCGCCGAGTTGTTTGCAGGAAACAGCGGGATTGATGTCACCTCCGGCGTCCATTGACCGCGCTGGCGCGTCGGGGCCGTTGACGTTCGAATAGACGATTGGCAAGCTCTGGTCGCTGACAGGAAACCAGACAACGCCTTCGAGAGCGTACATCCCGCATGGTGACAGGAATTTCCCCGGCGCAAGTTTCAGCTCCGCGTGGCCCCGTAGACTCGCGACATCATCGACGAGCCTTCGCCCACCTCCCCCGAAAAATTCCCTGCCGTCATTGTATCCCTCATTGTCCCAGCCGAAGATTTGGGAAGAATAACGTTGCGTGACGACATTCCCTTCACCCGCAACCAGGTGTACCAAATAGGCTTCGAACCTCGGGTCCTGGTCCGGATCGACGTGATGCCATTTCCCAGAAAGGATCACCGCGACCGTATCCGCCAGCCTCAAGGCCCGTGCCTCCTTGCGGATCGACGTCTTATATTCGTTGATAAGCGAGGCAAGCTGGCCCTCCGGGTGGGATGCGGTGCCGCCGATGTAGCCGTTGATGGTCTTCCCCATCACTTCGATTGCGGCGTCGGGACCCGCGAATACCAACTGACCTTCGTACCAGCGAGTGTCCGGGTATCCGGCATCAACCTCTAGGGCGCGTTTGTATCTGGAGATGCGGTAGAGATGGGACGTCATTCACTGCTTCCTTACAGCCGCGGACGGCCACGGTCGGCCGGACGAACTCCGGGCGACGCCAGCTCTGCGGCGCTTTTCTGGGATAGACCTGCGAGCAGGTAGATAACGAAATCCTGGCCCGGATTTGGAAGGCTGGCAACCCCGAATACGCACAAAGATCAGATCGCTTCAGTCATCGATCAGCGACCTCCCGCATGGCGGGATAGCCGTCTTCCAAAAAGACATCGACGCGGTCGCCCAGCCATCGACGATCACGCGCTCGATCTCGCCGGGATCGCGTTGAGGTCGTCGGATGGGATGGAGATGGACCGGAATTTTCGGCCTGCCCGCCATCTTCGGCGAACTGATCGACTATGAACCCAACGTCTAATGCGTTGCCGAAGCAAGCGTGGTCAGCAGATCGATTTGGTCGTGGCGACTGCAACGAACAGTGCCGCAGACTTCGAGACGAGCCTTGTTAGCCGAAGGCGCCCGTTTCGGTCTGGCATTAAGTGTCCTCCACCCGGTATTCCGCCAGTTGTTGCGCGTGGAGATGTTTTCTTTGGCTGTGTCGGGCCAGCTCGAGCGCTTCGTAGATCGCGTCGATCTGAAAGTCGTTCAAGCCCTGTTGCCGCTTGCGCTCGTGAAGCCAAGAGCGTTGACGTTCGACACGCAATGGGCCGTGACCGATGTCCACGAGGTATGCGAATGCGTCCCGCCAGGGTTCGCCTTCGACCAAGGAGTACTTGAACGTCAACGCGGATCTGGAATCCCACTGAAACTCGGGTGTGAAAAGCGCGATCTGAACCTTCGACGGGCGCGCCTTGATTGCGCGATCTGAAATCATCCACGACGTTTCGCTGAGAGCCGCGCTGATTTCGGCGTCGGCGTCAGTCGCGATCGGCGGATACGCCATCTGAGCTCCGTACGCAGCTTCCTTTGTGCTCTCGTAAGCACTCTGCAGCTTGGCCATCGAGTCGTCGTCGCCGGGTTTCGCCTGCTCCACGGTATCTCGGAAAACCTCGAGCGCATTGTTGAAGGTAGCCTCAACGTTGTCTACCACCACCCCGGCAAGCTCTTGCGGATCGGTAAGCTCTTCCGCTTTATCTCGGTCGAACCCGTCGTGGAGGACAACGCGAGCGGCGCGCATGGAAGGCGCAGGCTCAGAGATACCGATGCCGTTGACCGGCGCTAGCCTGAATGCGGTCATGTGCCGGCGGGCCAAAAACTTCAGTGCCTCGTCCAATGCCTCATCGGCGCTTTCCATTATCTCGGCGGACGCGTGGATATGTCCGTCGATGATGAGATAGAGATACTTCATCAATTCTCGCTCCAAATTAATGCCTGTGACGTCTAAAACCTGATCGGATCCTGTCGCTGCCGCAATCGGAAAACGGCTTGCTCCGTCTGGGGACCGTATCCAGGTTCTATGATTAAAGGGTTGCCGGAATTCGCCTTGTCGGCAACCCCGGCATCGCCGCATTTCCCAGATAAATGTTCTGCGAGAACTTGCGGCCTCGCAAGAAGTTGATTTCATTGAAATGTTTCGATGACTGTTAGTCGCCCGCCGTCGGGTCAGACGGGTAACTGTGTTGAGTTAACCTAGCCGTTTCGTTTCCACACTTCCATGAAACGGTGTTGACAACACGAGACAGTTTTTCGGTCGCCCTGACGCAGCTCCTTCGAAGACAAATAACAAAATTTCACTTTAAGTCTAAGTGATGCTTCAACCCTTGGTCGCCTAAAAAGGTGGCGTCGAGCTCGGACTGGAGTGTACATGCAGCCGGAACCGCACACTATCACCTATGTCATCGGGGACGTCCATGGAATGGACAATCCATTTATTGGGCTGGTCCGGGCCATTGTCGACGACGCCAAGGCCAGATCTGCTCGGCCGAAGTTCGTGTTCCTTGGCAACGTCGCCGGGCGTGGCCCTAATTCGGAGCGTGTGCTGGACGCCATCATCACGCTGCTGGACCGGAACCCGGGCTCATCGCTCGTGTTGGGCAATCAGGAACGCGTTTTCCAAGCGACGCTGCTTGGGGAACTGAACGAGCGCGAGTTCGCGAGATGGATGTTAAATTGCGGTCAACGACGCTTGTGTCTTACGGGATCGATAACATCTCGGTCTCCTACCGCGCTGCGGCGCGCATGATTGTAAAGCGCTATCCACGTCACCTGCAGGCGATGCTGAATTCCGAGCGTCTGTCATCGACGGCGAATATGCTTACGTCAGCGCCGGGGTTCGTCCGGAGCCATCGGCGAGTCCTTTCTAGATCACGAGGAGAAGTTCAATAAAATCATCGTTCACGGTTACACGCAGACCTGGCACCTGTTTCCCGAAGTCTTTGACAATCGCGTCGCGATTAACACGGGCGCTTTCAATTGCGGCCGTCTGACGGCGTTGGTGGTCGAAGACGGGAAGGCGACGCGCTTCCTAATGACCAAACCCCTGTACCCGAAGCAGGTCGAGCATTACGAACTCGACACGTTTAGGGTCCTCCTCGAGCCGGACGTACGGGCGGCCTGACGTTGTTAGAATTTGTGTGATGGATATCCGACGCCGAACTGGTCAAGTCTCCGGGACAGGATGCCGATATCTTTGTCGGAAATCTGGTCGACGAGAAGGACGGTGGCCCGGTCACCATCGGATACGGACGCTATGCGCCAGGCCAGTCGCTCACCGAGACCATGGCCGTCCACGACACCATGATAGTCCTCGTAGGTCGTCTCTCTGTTTCCACGGGCGACGGAACCGTGACGGCAGGCCCTGGCGATATCGTTTACATGCCCAAGGGCGAGGCGGTGACGATTACCACGGAAGGCGAGGGCGCGCCGACGGCCTACGTGACCTATCCGCACTGGGCCGAGGCGCACGAATAAGCCTATCCCCGTGACCATTCAGCTTTCGGCAGGCGGAACAACACCAGTCCGTCCGATGTTCCCTGATTGCTGTAAACGGGAGGACACAACATGAAGATCGAAGACTTCGCAGACAAGAACCAGCGTTCGTATTGGAGCAGTTGTTCTCGGGGTCGCTCAGAGGATGGGTGTCACGCTCGGACGTATAGGCGGCTTCCAGAACAGGTTCACGATCGAAGCCGAAGGTCGCTGGGACGCGTCGGCTAACACCTTGGCGCTGAAGGAAACCTACACGTTCGACGACGGCCATATCGACATCCTGACATGGACGATCATCAAGGGTGGAGAAGGGCAATACGAGGGGCGTGAGACTTTGATCGAGGGGCTCGCCGACGGAGAACAGTCGGGCAATTCCTTCCACTGGCGCTATCATCGCAACGTGCCGAGCGCGGACGGAACGAAGTCCAAATTCGGTTTCAACGACTGGTTCTTCCTGCATGACGACGGCAACCACATGACGGCGCACGCGTCCCTGACCAAGCTCGGGATCGAGTTCGCCACGCTCAATGCGTTTTACGAGCGCGTCGTTTGATCCGGGGTCGCTCTTCTGAATAAGAACCGACTTGCGCGTTCGATATGCAAGTCGGCCCTACCGTCAGAGTTTGACAGAGGCTGGCGGTCCTCGGAAGGCATCAAGGCGCGACGGCGCTTCAAGTCGCACGGGGGCGCCAGTTCGCGCGGACTCGTAGATCGCCTCCATCAGTACGTGGTCCTGCACGCCCTCCTCGCCAGGCGTCCGTGGCTTGCGGTCCTCGATGATGCATGTCGCCATGTGGTCGATCTCGGCGGCAAACTGGTTGTTAAGTGCGATTTCGACTTTCTTCTGCATGGACTTGTCGCCGTCCAGTTCCGTCACAGTCAGGCTCTGGCCCTCGTATTTGTAGGCATTCGCCATGTCCACGGTCGCCTTTTCGAAATTCAGTCGCTGATGCTTGTCGTCACGCGCGCCGTAGCTCGTCAGACAGTTCGCGATGAAGTTCGACGGAAAGCGCAAGGTAAACGAGACAGTTTCCTCGACCTCGGCATATCGGGGATCGTCCGGCGGACTGTACTGCGTCGCCATGACCTCGATCGGTTCTTTGCCCGTCAGAAACCGCGCGGTGTTCAGGCAGTAAAGACCGATGTCGGGAAGCGACCCACCGCCCGCCAGCGCCTTCTTGTGCCGCCACTGTTCGGCTCCGTCCGCGGCGACGGTCTGGACGTTGATGGCCGACATGCCGACTAGGCGGCCGTAAGCTTGGCTCCGGACCTTTTCCGCCAGAAACAGGTTGGCGGCCTCGTACTGGATGCGGTAGGCGATCATCAGCCTTACGTTCTGCTCTTCGCAGACCTTCACCATTTCTCGTCCGTCGGCAGAGCTGACGGACATGGGCTTCTCACAGAGGACGTGCTTGCCAGCCTTCGCGGCCCGTTCCACGTATTCGCGGTGCATGCTGTTTGGCAGCACGACGTAGACGGCCTTGATGTCGGGATTGTCCTTTATGGCATCGAAGTCCTCGTAGTCGTAACAGGCTTCCGGCTTGATGCCGTACTGCTTGGCGACGGCGGATAGCTTTTCCGGGGTTCCGGACACGAGGGCGACCAGCTTAGACTTTTTTGTTTCGGCGAAAGCGGGAAGGATTTCCTCAAGGCTCAAACGGCCGAGCGCCACGACGGCGAAGCCGACGCGTTCCTCGGGTGGCATTGGGGCCGACGGATTGCCACTCGGCGTTTCTTCGGGGCCGCGCCATTCCGGGAACTTGACCTTCCCACCTTCGACAACTCCGGTGTCGACCTTGGTCGGCGCGGGATAGCTTTCAGCACTTGCTGGCGTTGTGGACAGAACCATCCCAGTCGCTCCAGCGGCTCCGAGCTTTAGAAGATTGCGTCTGTTGAATGCGATCGCGTCGTCCATGCCTGTCTCCTCGTGATGTCTCAGGATCGGAAAACCTTACCAGACTCGGTAAAGTTCCCGACGCGCTCCTGATCCGGTTGAGCGGTCCAGGGCGGACTTGATCGAGGTTTCTCTTGGCACCGCACAATTGCTTCGCATCTGTCCGTGCCGTCGGCGCACATCCGGTCGCAGTGGCCAACGACACCGCGGCGTACGCGAGATAACAGGGCGGAAGCCTTGAAGCGCCGGACCACTTCCTTGCGGTCGAGTTCGCCGTAGAGACGGCATGCCCGACATTCTACGACGACCAGGGTGCATTTAAGTGAGCGCAAAGTCGGGTTCGGGTTCATAGTTCTCCTAGTACTTCAAAAAAAAGATAATCGAGCCGGTCACTTAGCGGGATGCGTTAGAGTCCTGATTCATTTCGATTTTCCAGATACGGATAGCTACCGACGACCGAAATGGCGATTCCAGGCGCCTTGACTCTTCTCATTGAACGGAACAGAAAGAGAACGTCAACCACTTTTGGGAATGAATTCCTGCGAAACGCGAACCGAGGAGGTCCGTGAATGAGAACGCATGTCCGGCCTTCGGGCATCATAGACGAGCTTCGAGAGCAGATATCGAAGCTCGAGGGCGGGGCCGCGAGGAAAGCGGAAAGCCTGCCATTCGGTATTCCCGAGATCGACGGCAAGTTGCCAGGCGGCGGGCTGGCCTTCGGCGCGCTCCACGAGTTCGCGGGTGGCGGGTCCGGTACTGTCGACGGCGCGGCCGCGGCCCTGATGGTCGCCGGGATCGCCGCGCGGACCAAGGGCAAAATCCTCTGGTGTCTCAGCAGACCCGACCTGTTCGCCCCGGCAATATCGCAGGCGGGCCTCCATCCCGACCGCGTCATCTACGTGGAAGCCGACAAGGAAGAGGATGTCCTCGCCTCGTTCGAAGAGGGCCTCGCGTTTGGCGGCCTTGGCGCTGTCGTGGGCGAAATCGTCAGGCTGCCGATGGTCATGTCGCGACGGCTCCAACTGGCGGCCGAGAAGTCGGGAACTATGGGTCTCGCACTCAGGCGCTGGCGACGGCAGACGGAAGCGAACGACTACGGCCAACCGACCGCCTCGGTGACCAGATGGCGGATAAGTCAACTGCCATCGGAGGACCTTCCCGTTGCGGGCGTGGGGAGGCCGAGATGGCTGGCGGAGTTGATGAGATCGCGTGCGGGCGAGTGTGCAGAGTTTTGCGTTGGAGCTTGTGATGGCAAGGGTCGTCTCTCTTTATTTCCCCCGATGGCCTACGGACAGGATCAGGAAGGCAGGGTCCGATGGCACACCGCCTCCTGATAAGCCCATGGTCGTGATTTCAAGGTCGGGGTCCAAGAGGTCGGTGTGCGCCGCCGACGATGCCGCGCGCAAGCTCGGTCTCCGTGTCGGAATGCCTGCGAGCAAGGCCCAGGCACTGGTCGCAGACCTTGCCATGTACGATGCCGACCCCGTCGGCGATCTAGCGGCTCTGGACAAGCTGGCCCTCTGGATGCTCCGGCAATACAGCCCTGTCGTGGCTTTGGACGGTGTTGACGGGATCGTCCTCGATACGGAAGGCGCTGATCACCTGCAGGGCGGCGAGGAGATGATGCTCTCCGGCATGGTCAATCGCCTCAGAGGTGTCGGCGTGGTGGCGCGGGCGGCGGTGGCGGATACCTGGGGCGCGGCACACGCGATCGCCAGGCTCACTGCAGCAGAGTGGACGGTCGTTCCCGTGTCGGAGACGGCAAAGGCCGTTCTAGAGCTTCCTATCGTATGTCTGCGGCTCGCTCCCGAAACGATCAACGGCCTGCGGGTTCTCGGCATCGAGAGCGTGGGACAGTTGTCGGCAATGCCCAGAGCGCCGTTGACCCTGCGTTTCGGCCCGGAAGTGGGAAGGCGTTTGGACCAGCTGTTCGGCCGGGTAGCCGAGCCCATCGATCCCATCCGGTCGCCTGAGATCGTCGAGGTGAACCGACTGTTCGCCGAGCCAATCGGGGCGGCGGAGACGATAGCGAAGTACGTCGGTCGCCTGGTGATGGAACTGTGCGCCGACCTGGAGACCCGCGGTCTCGGGGTGCGCCGTGCCGACCTGATCGTCCATCGCGTCGACAACACGATCCAGGCGATCCGCGCTGGCCTCGCAAAACCCGTCCGTGACGACAAGCGCCTGACGCGGTTGCTGACCGACCGCATCGAGAAAATCGACCCGGGGTTCGGTATCGAGAAATTGTCGCTTGTGGCGGTCTGGTCGGAGCCTCTCGAAGAGAGGCAGCAGTCGTCGTCCCTGATCGAGGAATCGGTCGTCGATGTGACCCCCTTGGTCGATGTCCTGGGGAACCGCGGTCAGCGCATCTATCGGATCACCCCCGTCGCCAGCGACGTTCCCGAGCGGAGCTTCAAACGTGTCGGACCCATGTCGGAAGAGGCGGGGATCGACTGGCCATCGAACTGGCCACGTCCGAGCAGGCTGTTCGCGAAGCCGGAAGAGATCGAGGTCATGAACGTCCTTCCTGATAGCCCGCCGCGGACAATGACGTGGCGCGGCAAGCGCCGTCGTATCGTGCGAGGCGACGGCCCGGAGCGCGTATTCGGGGAATGGTGGTTGCGCGACGCCGAACTCCACGCCGTCCGCGACTACTATGTGGTCGAAGACGAGAACGGAGAGCGGTTCTGGGTCTATCGCGCTGGCGATGGCGTAGACACGGCGACGGGATCGCATCGCTGGTTTCTTCACGGGGTTTTCGGATGAGATATGTTGAACTCCAGACGACGACGCATTTCTCGTTCCTGCGCGGAGCGTCCAGCGCAGACGAACTGTTTGCCACGGCGGCGGAACTCGGGATCGAGGACCTGGGCATCGTCGACAGGAATTCGCTGTCCGGGATTGTCAGAGCATGGGAGGCCTCGAAGACCACGGGCGTGCGCCTGATCGTCGGATGTCGTCTGGACCTAACGGACGGGATGGCGATCCTGGTCTATCCCACGGACAGGCCAGCCTACGCACGTCTTTGTCGATTGCTGTCTCTCGGCAAGTCGCGGGGCGGCAAGGCCAAGTGCATTCTCGATTTCAGCGATGTCGCGCTCTATGCCGAGGGCCTGATCGGCATCCTGATCCCGGACGAGGCCGACGATACCTGCGCCATCCAGCTCCGCAAGATGTCCGAGGTCTTCGGTGACCGGGCGTATGTGAGCCTGTGCCTGCGACGGCGACCGAACGACAAGCTCCGCATCCACAACCTTTCGAACATGGCCGTCAGGCATCGCGTCCGCACGGTCGTCACGAACGACGCACTTTTCCACGAACCGGGCCGTCGCCAGCTTCAGGACATCGTCACCTGCATCCGCCACAACAAGACCATCGACGACATCGGGTTCGCCCGCGAGCGCCACGCCGACAGATATCTCAAGCACGCCAAGGAAATGCACCGCCTGTTCGAAGCCTACCCGGAGGCGTTGAATCGAACCCTCGAGATCGCTAAGCGCTGCACCTTCTCCTTGAGCGAACTGGAATACCAGTATCCTTCGGAAGCGATCATTCCAGGTCTTGGTGTCCAGGCGACATTGGAGAAGTTCACTTGGGAGGGCGCGGCGGAGCGATACCCGGAGGGCGTGCCCGAGAGTGTGGTCAAGACAATCCGGCACGAACTCCAGCTCATCGAAACAATGCGGTACGCGCCGTACTTCCTCACCGTCTTCAACATCGTCCGTTTCGCGCGCTCCAAGGGCATCCTGTGCCAGGGGCGTGGGTCGGCCGCCAACAGCGCGGTCTGTTACGTCCTCGGGGTGACGAGCATCGACCCCGAGACCAACGACCTCCTGTTCGAACGCTTCGTCAGCCAGGAAAGAGCCGAGCCGCCGGACATCGATGTCGATTTCGAACACGAGAGGCGCGAAGAGGTCATCCAGTGGATTTACGACACCTACGGTCGGACCAAGGCCGCCCTGTGTTCGGCGGTTACTCGGTACCGGGCCAAGGGAGCGCTCCGTGATGTCGGCAAGGCGCTGGGACTGCCTGAGGACATGATCCGCCAGCTGTCGTCCGGTGTCTGGGGCTGGAGCAAGGAGGGCGTCTCGGAAAAGGAGGTCAAGGACAACAACCTGAATTTGGGCGACCGAAGACTCCGATTAGCGCTGGAGCTTGCGCAGCAGCTGATGGGAGCGCCACGGCATTTGTCCCAGCACCCAGGTGGGTTTGTCCTGACCAACGACCGTCTTGATGAACTCGTGCCGATCGAACCGGCCGCCATGGACCACAGGCAAATCATCGAGTGGGACAAAGACGACGTAGAGGCGCTCCGGATGATGAAAGTCGACATCTTGGCGCTCGGCATGCTGACCTGCATGTCGAAGGCGTTCGCGCTGATCAAGGAGCACAAGAACGATCCGCTGGACCTCGCGAGCGTCAAACAGGAGGACGGCGCGACATATGCGATGATCCGGAAGGCCGACACGCTCGGGACATTCCAGGTCGAGTCGCGGGCGCAAATGGCGATGTTGCCGAGACTGAAGCCGAGGACATTTTACGACTTGGTCATCCAGGTGGCGATCGTTCGGCCCGGCCCTATCCAAGGTGACATGGTCCACCCGTATCTACGTCGACGCGAGGGCAGGGAGCCAGTCGATTACCCGACACCGGAACTTGAAGGCGTGCTCGGCAAAACCCTTGGAGTGCCACTTTTTCAAGAGTCAGCGATGCGGATCGCGATGGTCTGCGCAGGTTTTACCGCTGGTGAGGCCGACCAGCTTCGCAAGTCCATGGCCACCTTTAAATTCACGGGCGGGGTCTCTCGGTTCAAAACGAAGCTCGTCGACGGCATGGTCCGTAACGGCTACACGGCCGAGTTCGCAGAGAAGACGTTTTCACAGCTGGAAGGCTTCGGAAGCTACGGCTTTCCGGAAAGTCATGCGGCGAGCTTTGCCTTGATCGCCTACGCCTCATGCTACGTGAAGTGCCATTTCCCGGATGCTTTCTGCGCCGCCCTGCTGAACTCCCAGCCCATGGGTTTCTACGCCCCAGCTCAGATCGTCGCCGACGCCCGCGCGCATGGGGTCGAGGTGCGCCCTGTCTGTCTCAACGCCAGCCGATGGGACTGCACGCTGGAAGCCATTCCCGGCACGACGCGCCATGCGGTCAGGCTAGGCATGCGGGTCGTCAAGGGGCTGGCCCTGCGCGATGCGGCCCGGATCGTCGTCGCCCGCGCCGACCAGCCGTTCGTGTCGGCCGACGATGTCTGGCGCAGATCGGGAGTGCCGACTGAAGCCTTGGTCCAGTTAGCCGAAGCGGATGGATTTCGGCCGTCGCTGAAGCTCGAGCGCCGTGACGCTTTATGGGCGCTCAAGGCCCTACGGGACGACCCGCTGCCCCTGTTCGCGGCGGCCGCCGAGCGCGAAGCCCAAGTGATCCCAGAAATGGTGGAACCCGAGGTGTCGCTTGTTCCCATGGTCGAGGGCAGGCAGGTCGTGGAGGATTATGGACACACGGGGCTGACCCTGCGCGATCACCCGATGAGCTTCCTGCGGGAGGACCTGAGGCGGAAGAACATCGTCACCTGCGCGGAGGCGGTAGGCCAGCACGACGGCAAATGGCTCTGGACCGCGGGCATCGTGCTGGTGCGTCAAAAACCGGGCAGCGCCAAGGGAACGATGTTCGTGACGCTGGAAGACGAAACAGGTGTTGTCAACGTCGTCATCTGGCCGTCGCTTTTTGAGCGCCAGCGGCGGGTGGTCCTCTCCGCTTCGATGCTTGGGGTGAACGGGAAGATTCAGAAGGAAGGCGATGTCGTTCACCTTGTCGCGCAACGCCTGTTCGATTTCTCGAGCGACCTCGGAAGCCTTGGCGAACGGGATGGGGCGTTCCCACTGCAGAAAGGTCGTGGAGACGAGTTCGCTACAGGCTCGGCAGGATCACCGGATTCCAGGGATCGGCCGAAGCCCGGAGTGCAGGCGAGGGATATCTATATTCAAGACCTCCATATCGACACGCTGAAGGTTAAGTCCCGAAACTTTCAGTGACTGGAAGCAGAACTGTTAACGCCCTGGAAATCGTGGCGAAGTCTATCAAGAGCGCTCACTCGCAAATGCACGGTTCGGCGAGGAACAAAATCCGAGCTTGAGCACTTTATGGCTCAAAATCATCAGGTTATCCTCCATGCGCGAACTTCTCACAGGTCTTCTGCTCGCCTCATGTCTGCTCCCCGTCGGTGCGTTTGGCTTGACGATCGCCTCTGGCCTTTCTGAACCAGACCTTCAGCCAGCTCTCGTCAATATGCAATCCGACGCCCTCTGGACTTCGAATGTCAGGCGCGTTGACACCAGCCAACAGTCATACGAAAGGCTTCCGGCGGTTTTGGCGAACGACACGATGGTGGCTGAGGCACGGCTTCCGCAACGCCAGATTTTGACCGTGGCCGGATCGTCGAAGCACGAATCTCCCGTTGAGCAGAACACGACGTCAAACGTGAACGCGCAACTGCAGGCGGAACTGGCTCATGAATGGTGTGGAGCGAGGTATAAGTCATATGATCCGAGCGACAACACATACCAGCCTTTCGGCGGTGGTAGCCGTCGGGTCTGCATAGCGCCGACGGAAACCACCACGGCTTCGGCCGAACAGGTAACCGCCGAAGGATTTTCTGGTGCTAACAGCGCAGACGTCCGCTGGTGCATGGAGCGGTACAGCTCCTATAGAGTTGAAGACAACACATACCAGCCCTATTCCGGTAGCAGGAAGCAATGTGTCGGTCCAGGTTCACAGTCGGCTAAAAACAGCGTTGAGACCGCGGATAACCGAAGCGTGGTTCAGTTCTGAGCGAATTTAGCTCACGCAAGCTCGCCAGATCATCTCAACAGGCCGTCGCGGCCGAACTCTTCCCATTCGTCAAGGCTCGTGCTGGCATCGTCGGGTTTGGCCCGTGTTGTCGCACTAGCCTTGGCGCTTTGCTTTAGGGAGCGCGTCAGCTTGGCTTTGTAGGCCGCCCGACGGCGGTTTTCGGCCGCGGCGGCTATGTCGTCCTCCCGCCATTCATCGACCGCGCCGCTGTCGAGCAGTTCTTCCACTACCCGTGGATCGAAGACGTGGAACGTGATCTGCCTGGCGCGACCGGCCAACCTTACTGTCCGGGTCCCCGCGCTGGGAAGCCTACCGTCGGCCAACCACCGATGTCGCTCGCCAGGCTTGATGGTCAGGATGTCTTGAATTTCTCGCGGTATGACGGGAAGGGTTTCGATATCCGCCATCGCCGCAGATACGATGCCGACCGCGGCGTTGAATTCGGACCTCGCATCGGCTGCCATGGACAACACGAGTTCGCCCGCCTCGAGAACGATGAGCTTCTTGGATGACTGCGGAAGCCGGGCCCGCATCTCGAGGAGAATCCCGTGGGCGCGTACCGCCGACCCGAGAGTGGCTTTCGACGGCAAGGCCCAGGTCTTCAAGAGCTCAATGTTGTGCGTGTCGCGCTTCGGCATGGTGCAAAGATGGGTTCCCAGGGCATTCAAGTCAACGTGCGACTGGGGCGACGCGGGAGATCGATCAGCCCCTCACTACGGTAAGGTCGGGCGTCTACAGTCCCGCGAACCAGGCCGCATACGGAGTATTCCTAGCGAGATGCCTGTTGTAGTCGGGTTCCCCGTCATCCCACCACACGGGGCCACGCTCTCCGAGAGCGACCTTCGCTTGGTCGACCCGGACGCGAGCTTCCGCCGTCGCGACTTTTTCGCCTTTGGCATCCCGGACTGCTCGGCGAGCCGACATGAGCTCTTTGACCAAGCCCTCACCGATTTCTTCGTCGAGCGCCGGATTGCTTCGCCGCCATAGCCTCCCGCGGACGACGAAGTAGCGGCCGTCGGGCGTATCGGGATAGGCCGTCGCCTTCGTCGCCATGGAGCTATTCCGAGAACAGATCGGTCGCCTGGGTTGGATGGCCGCCCAAACCACCGACGGCGGTGTACCGCGGGAGTACGGTCATCCTGTCAACGGGGAGGGGCCGCTGGAGCGCTTTGGCCTCTTTCCAAGGCGTAGTCATCCAGAGTTCGCACTCCTCCCGCGTCGTCAGTAGAACGGGCATGGCCTTCGGATGGATCGGTCTCACAATCTCGTTGGGGTTCGTCGTCAGGAACGCATAGATGTCGTGTTCGCCCAGTCGCGGCGCTTTGATCGGTCCCCGCGCACCGGTCCACGTCGTATGGATGCCCGCGAGCATGAACAGGGGCTGGTCCTCGTTGACGACGAACCATCGCAGGGGCTTCTTGCCAGTCTCAGGGTCGGCGACTTGTTCGTATTCGCTGAAGGCTGTCGCCGGGACCAGACAACGGTGCTCCACCCCCAGCCACTGTTGCCAATGCGGGATGAACGTCTTGCGGACGTTGGTCACTCCCTTGTCGGGTTTGCCGTCAAGATGTTCCTCGGGGGTCGGCATGCCCCATGTCGACATCGTCAGCTCTCGTTCTCCGTTCCGGTCAACGCGGATTATCGGTCCGACGCGATCGGGATGGACATTCACCGACGGTGGAAGGTTGCCCTCGCGGTAGCGGGTGACGTCGATGAAATCACGGATAGCCTGCTGATTGCTCGTCAAATTGTACAGATTGCACATGCCTGCCTCCCTGTCCGTCAGGAAAGATAGACCTTGCCTCGAGACTATCAACGGCCATAGGGAACCAATGCGCACATCCTTGGTTTCCATGCCGAGATCGTGGCGTGTCAACCGGACATGACGGAGATGGCGAACATGGGGATTTTTCCGGTTTCTTCCCGTGGCCGACGAATTGGCAGTCGAGCGCCCGACCCGTCCGTCGCGATTTCAACCAAGTCTCGCTTCCTATCGCTCGTGAGGTATTCAGCATGATAGACCCTCCTACCCAAAACCCGGGGAATCCCGAGCGAAAGGTCGAGCTCGAACAGACGGTCGATTACGCGGTTCAACTGCTTGTCGAAGAAGCCCATCTGGTCGGGTGGCAGCGCGTAGAGTTTTTGACGGCGGTTATAGACGCGGCGAACGGCCAATTGTCAGCTATTGAAGAGGAGCGTGACCTAAAGGAAGATGGCGTTTCGGGGCCAGAGACCACGGCCTAGAGGAACTTGCTCTCCATGGCACTTCTCGTCAGCTTGTCGGTCTCCAGATTGCATTGCACGGACAGCATGTGGCAGTCGGCGACATCTACAAGCGCGGCTGCGACCTCGCTTTTGTCCCATCCCGCACTTACTGCGAGATCAGCAAGTTGTCGGAATGCGGTTTCGATAGCCTCCTGACAGGTCAAAAAGCGATCAGGGTGTTGGAGGGGTATCCTCGGCGGCGATATATGTTCCATTGCTAAATCAATAGAGTCCGCCAAACTCGCTTCAAGGCCTTCGATATGTTTTTGTAACTTTTCTGGTTGCCGTGCGTTTTGGGCTTACAGGTACATCGATGAAAGCGGGCGTGCATGGACATCTACATTGTCACGCTAACGATCCTCGGGCTCGTGATCCTCCTGACTGCCTGGCTTCCCATGCTGATGCGGCGGCTTCCACTGTCACTCCCCATCGCATGCCTCGCGATCGGCGCACTTCTCGCGTGGTCACCGTTTCCACTTTTGCCTCGCTTCAACCCGCTGGAAAACCGCGACTTCACCGAACGTATGACGGAAATCGTTGTCATCGTCGCGCTAATGGGTGCAGGTCTCAAACTTGATCGACCGATCGGGTGGCGACGTTGGGGAACGACGTGGCGACTCCTCGGGATCGCCATGCCGCTGACTATCGCCGTGTTGGCGCTTCTCGGCTACTGGATACTCGGACTAGGGGTCGCGTCGGCGCTTTTGCTCGGTGCGTCGCTCGCACCCACGGACCCGGTCCTTGCAAGCGATGTCCAGGTTGGCCCGCCCAAGACGGGCGAAGAGGACGAAGTTCGTTTCGCGCTGACGTCCGAGGCGGGTTTGAATGACGGCTTGAGTTTTCCATTCGTCCATCTGGCGATTGCCATGGCGGTGGCGACAAAAGAAGGCAATGACCTGTTCGCTCACTGGGCCATGATCGACATAGTATGGAGGCTTGGCGCGGGCGTCGTCATGGGATGGGCTATGGGCAAGTTGTTCGGCGTGTTCTCGTTCAAGCTTCGTGACATAAGCCTGGCGAAAACGCAGGACGGCTTTGTCGCACTCGGAATGACGTTCACAGTCTACGGATTAACCCAGCTGATCGGCGGATATGGTTTCGTAGCCGTGTTCCTGGCGGCAGTAGCCTTCAGAGCAAGCGAACGTGACGACGATTTCCATGAACAGCTCCACGATTTCGCCGAGCAGATCGAACGCCTGCTGATGATGGTGTTGCTGGTCTGCCTTGGCTCGATCGCTGCCAGCGGGCAACTCCTCGCCGGGATTGACTGGCGCGTGGTGACAGTGGCCGTTCTCGCCATCGCTCTGGTTCGCCCCTTGATCGGATGGCTATCGCTGATCGGCTCGGGACATCCTCCAGGCGAAGCCGTCATCATTGCGGTATTCGGCATCCGAGGGCTCGGATCAATCTACTATCTGGCATACGCGAGCGGCCACGCCGAGTTCGAAAGCGTAGAAACGGTGTGGGCCACGGTGCTGATGATCGTGATAGCGTCGATTGTCGTCCACGGTACCGCCGTCACGCCAACGATGGCTTGGATCGATGGCCGCAGAGCACGGTCGAAGCAAGTTGTGGACAGACCGTCGGTTCATTGACCGCTGGGACAAAAGAGCGATGGCGGAATCGTTTTGGACTCTATCCGGAGGCGTCACCCAGATCATCATTAATCAGAGCGGGCGACTATTTTGAATTCATTGACGGAAGGTTCGTTTCCACCTCGCGGCGCTTCGCGTCCGGCAAGGTCTCGATCCGTTCGCTCCAAAATTGGGATGCTTCCTCTGGCTCATCGTCCCATTTCCTTGTTTCGACTATGTTATCGTCAAGTTTGCCCATTCGTGTTCCGCCAAGCTTGACGTAGTGAGCGGCAAGTTCAGCGGCATCGGTTTCAGGTTCAGCCATTTCGTTCTCCCGGGTTTAAATGATCGAAGGCTGAACCAGCGAGCGTGGCACAAGTTCCGACACCCATGCGCCGAACGCAATGGTTCGGTGAACCGCGACACTCCTCGTCCCCGTTGGTGTTCATCATTCAAAAGCCTGCCACACCTCCTCCCGCGGTAGGCTTTTGAAGGAAGAACAGCGACACGATCGGCACCGGGATTGAGGCTTACTCCATGTTCAATTGAAATCGGTCGCAGAACTCCGTCATCGTTGGTGGGAACAACTGCTGATTCATTCAGTTGGGGCATATCATTAATGGAGGTTTCGATATGCGCGCACTTTGCTGGCACGGAAAAGGTGACGTTCGCGTCGACACTGTTCCCGATCCCAAAATCCAACACTCCCGAGACGCGATCATCAAAATAACATGCTGCGCAATCTGCGGCTCTGACCTGCATCTCCTTGATGGCTACCAGCCAACCATGAAGAGTGGCGATATCCTCGGCCACGAAAACATGGGCGAAGTGATCGAGTTGGGTTCGGACGTCACTAACCTGCAGATCGGCGACCGCGTTGTTGTACCGTTTACGATAAGCTGCGGCGATTGCTGGTTTTGCAAACAGGGGATGTACTCATGCTGTGATACTACGAACCCCAACGCGGAGATCGCACGCAAGGCCATGGGCCACTCCCCGGCAGGACTATTCGGGTTTAGCCATATGCTGGGGGGGTATAGCGGGGGACAGGCTGAGTATCTTCGCGTCCCTATGGCCGATGTCGGGCCAATCAAGGTGCCGGACAGTGTCTCTGATGAGCAGGCGCTTTTTCTATCCGATATTTTCCCCACAGGCTTCATGGCAGCTGAGAATGCGCAAATTCAGCCCGGGGATACGGTGGCCATCTGGGGATGTGGCCCGGTCGGTCAATTCGCAATTCGCTCGGCGCTCATGATGGGAGCGGGCCGCGTGATCGCCATAGACGAAGTGGCCGAACGTCTCGCCATGGCAGAAGCGGGTGGGGCGGAAACGATTAACTTTTCCGAGACGGATGTCTACGACGAACTCATGTCACGCACCGCCAACCGGGGCCCTGATAGCTGCATTGACGCCGTCGGCTGCGAGGCATCAGGCCACGGCTCTGCAGACGCTCTACTGGATAAGGCAAAGGCAGCACTGTATCTCGCAACCGATCGAGTCCATGTGCTGCGGGAAGCCATTATGAGCTGCCGTAAAGGCGGTACGATATCCATTCCAGGCGTTTATGTCGGAATGGGTGACAAAATTCCCATCGGCGCGGCAATGAACAAGGGTCTTACCCTCAAGATGGGACAGACCCATGTACAGAAATACACAAAGCCTCTCCTTGCAAAAATCGAAGCGGGTGAGATTGATCCGAGCTTTGTCGTCACTCACCCCGCCGCTCTGGAAGATGCACCGGAAATGTACAAGAAATTCCGCGATAAAGAGGACGGGGTAATCAAAGTAGTGCTCAGGCCATAGCTCGGGACCAGAGACCGACTGCACTTGAGACAACCTGGCAGCTGCGATGGAATACATCAACGATTAACCGCCTTACGCGCGTTCACTGTGTTCAATCAACCTCAGGACCCTCACAAAGGAGTTATCCATGACCAACATCAAGGCGAGGGGCTTCGACAGGGACAGTGTCGATCAACTCAATGACCACCTGTCCGACATCGCTGAGCCGATAGGCGAAGAAGATGGCGAAACCACAACGCAGGAAGAACAGATCGCGGCACTGCGCGACGAGGTCTACGAGTTGCGCGAACGCGTTAACAGCATTCGAAGGCGGGTAGACGTGGCAGAGGGCCGAACAGAAACCAAAGGTGAGCTCCATCCGTTGGTTCGCATCGCGGCTATGTCGCTGGCCACGGTAGTTCTCGGTCGAATCGTGAAGCGGTTGCGTTTAGGGGCTGCGGGTGTGGCGGCGGTCCCGATGATTGCCGCCCAACTCGATACACGGTAACTTTGACCACTACGCGTCGACGAAACCCTAGCTGTCCCTAACGTGGCCGCTAGCGTCCAAGAACGATGTGCCACGCGGGTAGGCTTGCTCGACCATTTACACGAAATAGCCCCTCTGGACATGTCGAGGAGAAGGTCCATCTAACTATCCGAAACATGAAGAAGGAGAGGGTTAGCATGGCAGACGAAAACCAACTTCGCGAAAAGTTCTGGAAGGCGCTCAAAAGCGACATGACGCTCATGTTGGGTCTGTCGGGTGTGGATGAAAGCCATACCCGTCCTATGACAGCACAAGTTGAAAACGATCATGGACCGATTTGGTTTTTCACTTCCACAGATTCTGAACTGGTGAGGCAGGTTCAGGGCGGTGGCCGTGCCGTGGCGACATTTGCTTCGAAAGGTCATGACGTGTTCGCCGCTATCCACGGCGCACTCATCGTCGATAATGATCGGGCGGTAGTCGATCGCCTGTGGAACCGTTACATCGCCGCATGGTATGAAGGCGGCAAGGACGATCCAAAGCTGGTTCTTCTGCGCCTGGACGCAGAGCACGCCGAAATCTGGAAGGATGGATCGAGTCTTTGGGCGGGTATCAAGATGCTGCTGGGGTCAGACCCAAAGCAGGACTACAAGGACAACGTTGCTGACGTAACGCTGTAGCACGAGCTAAGCGCTCAGGTACCGGGTTCGAGCCCGGGTCGGGCGCTTCTTTGCCTGATCGGACAGCTGTCGATACTGTCCTGCAACAAAATTGATCACTGGAGTGCCCAGCGAGAGCCGTGCGATCAAGACAGTGCCGCTCTTTTGCAGCAAGCGACGTTAACACATCACTAGCTTGGGTCGGATGGCCGCGTTGCCATCCGAGCGTGTGCGCCTCCTCTACAAGAAGCTGCACCGCCAAATCCACGCTTGGCCTGCAGCGTCGACTGATCAGCCTCCGACTTCTTAGATCGTTATTTCGTCAGCGACATCCCGTAGGCCTTTGAACGGGGGGCGGAGTTTTCCGTCGGCCGTCCACGCGCGGTATTCGATTTTGGCAGCAATGACTGGCTCGACGTACACAGCAGACTTCGTCTTCATGCGGACTGTCGGTCGCTTTTTGGCGATCGCGTCGAGCTTTGTGCTGACTTGGCGCGCGACCGCATTCGAAAAGCCGTTTCGACGTTTCCGATGTAGACCAGATCGTCGCCCCTTGCGCGCGGCTAGCGATCCGAGGTTTTTCTTTGCCATGAACGCAAGGAAAACATGGAAACGTTAAAGAACGGCCGGCTCCTGTTTCGCCCGTCACGGAACTTCGTGAATCCAGCAGAGTTATCGGTGATCATTCCAACCAGGGAGGCTCAAAATGGCAACGACAACACGCGGGCGCAATCAAGACAGGGCACGGGTCGCCGCAGGGCAGGACCACGAAGTCGCATACGAGGCTAAGAAGGAGGGCGTGTCCAAAAGCGAGGTCAAGGATGCCGTCAAGCAAGCTGGCAATAGCCGAGCCAAGGTCGAGGACAAGCTGAAGAAATGAGAGACGGCAAGGCCAGCGGTGTTGACCAGCAGAAGCATCAGGGCCCCCGTGTGTCGCCGATGCGCGAAGTCCAGCGAGCCGAAGTGTCGTTGATGCTGACCAAGCATAGCGGCCTCAGGGCGGAGGCAGAGATCACGAACCGTGGACTGCTGTCGGTAGGGGCGCTGGTTTCTTCGATCCTGCTTTCGACGGCTGTCCTGGTCCATGTGGCGGTGCTCGCTGGCCGTCGAAGGCGGTAGCGGTTGGTTTCGACGTTGCGGCCTTTATCCGTTGGACGGCTGGTTCGATCTGACCATGTTCTCCAGCGGCGAGTCATTCAGGCGCGGACTCGGCTGGGCCAAAACTAAAAGTTGACCTGCGCCTGTAATTCCGCTATCAGTGGTTTATCGATATTTTGCTTGCTGAACTTTGGTTGCCGCGCGATTAGCACCGCGCCTGAACGAACTTCCCTCTCAAAAACAATCGCTATCACCATCCGCCCCGCTTCGGCTTGGCGGTCGTTTAACATTGCTTTGAAAGGGTTCATCATGACCACAGGCACAGTAAAATGGTTCAATTCCACTAAGGGCTTCGGCTTCATCCAGCCTGACAACGGCGGCGAAGACGCCTTCGTTCACGTTTCGGCCGTCGAGCGCGCAGGAATGCGCGAAATCGTCGAAGGTCAGAAGCTCAGCTACGAACTGGAGCGCGACAAGAAGTCGGGCAAGATGTCGGCCACCAATCTTCAGGCCGCGTAATTTGAACTGCTCGCGCTTTGACCACGGATGTACTGGCACTGCGTCGAGTTAGTTTTTTGGAAGGCCGGGCTTATGTCCGGCCTTTTCCGTTTCTCAGTCCAAAGCGATCGGAGGACCAATGTCCGTCAGCAAATCCCGTGAACATGCCGAAGTCGCATTCGGCCACCTGCAGTCCCAGTTCTTCGCGCGCGGAAACGCGGTAGAGGAGATGGATCACGTGACGAAGTCCCGTGAAGAGAAGACATCCCGACTACGTGAGGCTCGGCTCGCCAAGGAGGAACAAGACCGTCTGAGCGCCTCGACAAAACCTGCCGTGAAAACGCGTAAGAGGGCCTGATAATGACCAAGGACCATAGCTTCGATCATGCCGACTGGTCGTCCGACGAACTTCGAGGCGCGCTCGAGGCGGCAGGAGTCGCGTTATGGTCCTGGCAGGTCGATACCGACGCTCTCATCATGGATAGTCATGGCTACACGCTTTGGGATGTCTCGAAAGCGCAACCGCTCACGTTCGAGCGCCTGTCAGACAAGATACACCCCGCCGACCGGGACAGGGTGCGGGCGGCGTTTACCGCTACCCGAGGCGTTGTCGGACCCTATGAGGTCGATTTCCGCATCATCATCGGCGCCGATGTCCACTGGATTTCCGCACGGGGACGTGGCAACGACGCGGGCATCAAGGACCGGAAGATGACAGGCATTTTTCTGGATGTCACGGGTCGGAAAAACGCCGAGGAGAGCCACGAGCTTCTTGCAGGCGAGATGAGCCATCGGGTTAAGAACCTTCTGGCGATCGCCTCGGGCCTAACGCAGATCACGTCGCGGTCTTCAGAGTCCGTGGAAATCATGACCAAACAACTCACCGGCCGTCTGACCGCGCTCGGGCGCGCGCATGACCTCGTGCGGCCATTGCCGAACGGGCAGGGCAACGCGGCGCTCCTTGGCGACATCATTACCGTCTTGCTGGCACCCTATGACGACGAGGGCGCCTTTGCGGGCAGGGTACGGGTCGCCGTCCCGAGGCTCGGTGTCGGCGAAACGGCGGCGACAGGCCTGGCACTCGTCATCCACGAGCTCGCGACCAACGCGTTGAAATACGGCGCGCTGTCCGTGCCCGAAGGAACTCTCGACGTATCTGGCTCCGTTGTCGGCGACGATGTCGTGATACAATGGACCGAACGCGGCGGACCTGATGTGAAAAAGCCGGAGGGCGCTGGCGGCTACGGAAGCAAGCTTCTGCACAGAACTCTGGCCGGTCACCTGGGCGGCAGTCTCGAGCACGACTGGTCGAAAGAGGGTCTGCTCGTAAAGATGCGGATCGACGGAAATAGATTGTCTTCCTAGTCAGTTCCTTGTCACGACAGCGCTTTGAACCGCTTCACGATGCGATCGAGGTCGTATGGCTTTGACAGGAATTCTGCGGACGGCGGAAGTTCGATCTCGTCCGACCTGACACGCCCCGATGCGACGATGATCCTGGCTTCCGGAAAGCGGGCCGCCACTTCCTGCGCGAGGTCGACACCCGTGTGCTGGCCTGGCATCTGGATATCCGTGAAGAGGAAATGGATTGTCTGCTCTTCGATGATGTTCATTGCCTCATCGGCTGTGCCGGCTTCGATCACGACGAACCCGGC
This sequence comes from Pararhizobium qamdonense, assembly GCF_029277445.1. Classification (NCBI taxonomy): domain Bacteria; kingdom Pseudomonadati; phylum Pseudomonadota; class Alphaproteobacteria; order Hyphomicrobiales; family Rhizobiaceae; genus Pararhizobium; species Pararhizobium qamdonense. Next base: position 968,396 of record NZ_CP119566.1, read on the forward strand.
TTCTTCCAACGCGTCGATCACGGTCATTCGAATAAGGACCTCGTCGTCCACCACAAGCACTTTTCGCATGACCCACTCCCAGATTTTTTTATTAACTCCCGCCCGGCAATCAACGTTCCTCGTGAAGTTGTATCTTTCCTCTAGATATCTTACGGTCAGTCGAGGTGGTCATTTCCGTTCGGCCTGCCTCATCGGCATGCTATCGACAAGGTCGAACATTTCGACATTACCGACGATGTCCTCGCTCCGAAGCTTTATTCCGCCATCCTTGCCCACGAGAACGACGTGGAAGCCGTCATCCTCAATCTTTGCATCCTTCCTGAGTTTAGCAGAATTGAGGGCAGGGATGTTCCCATAGGCAGACGAGGCCCCCTCCTTGGAAACGCGGATAACGACAATGTCACGCTCCGCTAGCTTTGCTTCCTCGGTCTCCAGGGCCTCCACCTGCCGTGCCACTTTCGGATCGCCATAATTGCCGAATACGAGAACAACGCGGTTTTTCCAGGCGAGGTCGGAGAGGCTATCCATTGCCAGCACCTGTGATGATGTGAGTGCGAATAGGGACGCAACGAGCAGTCTATTCATGAAGCAAGTTCCCGTTTGTCCCGACTAACGATTCAACAGGCGGATGGTTCGGCAAAGCCACACCGATATCGGTCTCGATATGGAAAAGCACCAATTACGGCATAGCAGTACCCAGTCCTCACGAATACGTACCAGTCGCCCGACCATAGCCAATGAACAGCGAAGCCGCTGGAACGAGTCTCCAGCGGTCCGAGTTATCTGCGACCAACGCGAGGAGATGAATATGGACGACAGAGAACAACAGCAGCGCGAACGGGCCTACAAAATATGGGAAGACGAGGGTCGACCTGAGGGCGCTCACGACGATCACTGGGGGCGTGCCGAAGACCAGCACGAACTCACCGAACAGGAATCCGAAGACGTGACCAAGGTCAATCAACAAGCCGATGACCAGTTTGCGAAGGACGACGGCGAAACCGAGTCCGCCGTCGATATCAGGCCATCATCCACGGTCAGCCCGGACTGAGCAAGCAACAGGGAGAAAAGGGCATGGCGTTCGAGAACATTCTGGCAGGGATCGCTGTTGCGGACATGGAAGCGGCAAAGGCTTGGTACACGGCTTTCTTCGATCGTCAGCCCGACCGCATACCTATGGCAGCGGACGTGGAATGGGATTTCCCAGGAGGGTCGACTGTCCAGGTCTTCGAAGACGCGGATAGGGCAGGGAGTTCCAGCGCGACACTCGTTCCGGACAACCTCGAGGCTGAGTTGGCACGCCTTGCTGAACTCGGGCATCAGCCGAGCGAACGCAGTTCCGGCAAATTCCAGATCGCGATATTCGAAGACCTCGACGGAAATCGACTGGTGCTGGCCAAGCCAGCGTAGGAAGGGCGGATTGTGTCGGCCTTGAAAACGGGATCGGCCGAACGCATTTATGGACCATCACCCGTTATATATGCCTTTCCGCAGTGACCCTGTCGCGCGCGATGCTGTCCGGGTCTGCGAAGGGCGCTCTCCAGTAATGGATGGAGCGCCCTTCGTTTTTTTCACCAGGCAGAGATGTCAGCTAGATCGCAGACTGGATTACCACGGTTGCGGACCGTCAATACCGAAGAAGCACCCTGTGGGTCCGTCAGCCCCGATTGTCGCAAGCCATATCGCACTGGCCGCACCTTCGTCCGGCGAAAGAACGCCATTGTTCCCGTCCGCGCTGCCACATCACGCGTTCGCGCCGTTACTCATTCGATCCGACGTAAGTGAGGACCCGGTTCCGTCCCTGGCTCTTGGCAGAGTAAAGTGCATTATCCGCCTGGGTCTGAAGGCGGTCGGCAGAAGTGCCTTCACTCCGCTTCGCAACGGCTACGCCGATACTGACCGTGACGACCGGCATGACCCGCGACAGGGGATTGGGGAGGGACGCGGCTTCGACCCGTTTTCGGATAGTTTCGGCGACTGCACAGGCGGCATGTTTGTCGGCATCGGGAAGCAGGACCAAAAACTCCTCGCCTCCGTAGCGGGCGACTTGATCACGATCATTTCTCAGGCTGCTCTGAATGATGCCGGCGACCTTCACCAGACTGCGGTCGCCCTCCGCGTGTCCGAGGCTGTCATTCAGACTCTTGAAATCGTCGATGTCGCACATCAGAATCGCGGCACCCCCTGAATTTCCCATTTCGTTCCAGCAGTTGTCGAGCGTGTCCCTCATCGAGCGCCGATTGGCGACACCCGTCAACGGGTCGGTCCTGGCGAGCAGCTCGAGCCGGGCATTGGCATCGGACAGATCGGCTAGGCGACTACGGTCCCGCAACTCCAGCAGGAACGTCTTATGTGCCAGGATCGTGGCAGTCCGCCGCGCCACCAAGGTTGCGCCGATGCCGCTCGCGAAAAAGAGAGTCCCCGCCACCGCACTTCCTGGCTCGATGTCCGGGTTCCGGACCTGAAATACAAGGTAAATGCAGACCGCATACGCGCCGACTACCATGGCCCAGCGAAGAGGAATCGGAAAGATGACGATTGCGGTCACGGCTACGAAAAGCATTATCGTCAAATGCCGCTCGTAAAACTCGCCGCCGGTCGCAACCCCGACCAAGGCAACGGACAACAGAATAAAGAAGACGCCAATGAGGAGCACCGTTGCCTGAAGCCACCCAGCTCTTTGCTCGCGAAAAAAGACTGCAACGGTTATGGCTGCCGGGGGAAGAACCGAGGCTGGCAGCAGCATCGACAGGACCGTCCCGGCCGGGAGGAGGAACGCATAGAGGCACAACGTCAGGACATTGAGGACGATCACCCAGATCATCCAAGCCCGGATGATTTTGGACATCTGCGGCCAGGTTCGCTCGCGGAAAAGCCAGGACAGCTCGCTGTTCAGGTGAATATCGCGGGTTCGGCCGCCAAGTTGGCGCTCCACTTCTTCGGTGGTAACTGCGCTTAGCCTTGCGACAGGCTTCGGCGACGCGCCTGTCGCTTTCCCAGAACCCGTTATCGGTTGTTCCTTCATCTGATGGACTTAGGACGCACATCATAGGAAACAAGAGCGGACGGGATTCGTCGAATAACAGGGTTTGCGACTTCTAAATAAGAAATGATCGCGTCAGTTGACGAGTATGTTGGGCGACGGCGGTACAATCGCTGCGTCACCCAGGGAAAGATCATTTCGCAAGATACTCTGCGGTAGACATGACCTGTCCGTAACCGAAGGCAAGGGCCGACATGTAGGCCGCGTGGACCTTGTCGGCCGACACGACATTACCCTTAAACTCCAGATCGCGCGTTGCGCACGCGTCATCCACGATCGTGGTCTTGTAGCCAAGATCGGATGCCGCTCTGGCCGTCGCGTCGATGCACATATGGCTCATTGCTCCGACGACCGTGACTTGTTCGATGCCAACCGAAGAAAGCATGTCCGCCAGCCCAGCGTCGGGGAACGAATTAGGATGTTTCTGGGTCACGACCGGCTCGCCGTCCTGAGGAGCCATCTGGGGCGTCATTTGGACGCAGTCAGTCCCCGCGGCGAAGAACGGGCCGTCGGCTGGGCTTCGTGGCGCACGTTGCCAGGAATGGACGTGCTGGACATAAACTCCCCTCACGGAAAGTTGCGGTGTTCGTCCGGTTCGACCTCATTTGGCACGAGAGTTCGTACTTGAAGTGAGGTTGCGATTCAGATGGACCGTTCCCGGAAAGTTGAACATCTTGATTTTCCGCCGCAATATCCCGGGTCTTGATTAATGTTCCGGATGGTTTGCGCAATTATAGCCAAAGCCAGAAAGCTTGCAGGCATCGCTACACTGATCAATCCAGCCCGCAGTTACACCGCTGCTGCGCCAGCCATCGGCGGTCCGTGGCGTACTCAATAATGTCAGAGGTTTCGGTCAATCGCGTCCTCAACAGTAACTACAGCCAGTACAGTTCCCAGGTCGTCGCTTATATCAATGCCCAAATATGTTGTTCGTCGACCAGTGGCTAACTGGTCCGCTATCATTTCGAACAGACTCGCCCTGGCATCTACCGTCGCAGCCTCGAGGTTTTGAAAGGGGATACCGTCATCGTCGGTCTCAACTCCCAGAGACGTCCTGACATGGAAATGGAATCTCGGCATGAGGCTCTCCGCCAGTTAGAGCCACTGTCGGCACAGGGCAGGTAGCTAAAAACAAACAACAGACTAACGAGGTGGAGAGGGAGCGTAAGAGAACGCGATTCAAGCTTACAATTATAGCTCGTGACATTTGTTCCTGCCCGTCTACGATAAACTTTTGTGGAGGACATGCAGTGATCGAGTCTTTGATTGCAAATCTTCGCGCGCGTGACGTGGTATCGTCTCACGAGGCGCAACTTCTGTCGTCAATCATCGTGCGCCAGCGTTGGATCGCCGCCGATGAGGACCTGGTGAAGGAGGGCTCACGGCCGACCTACAGCATCCTCCTCGTTGATGGCATTGCCGCGCGCTACAAATTTGTCGAAGACGGAAAAAGACAGATCACGGCACTGCATGTGTCCGGGGACTTCGTCGATCTTCACGCCTTTCCCCTCAAGGAAATGGACCATGGCGTCGTGGCACTGTCGCACTGCCATATTGCCTTGGCCGATCACAGCGACCTGAAGAAAGTCACTGAGACAGAACCACATTTGGCGCGACTGCTATGGCTGTTGACGGTTATCGATGGGGCGATCCACAGAGAATGGATCGTGGCGATGGGACGGCGCTCGAAGAAGTCGCATATGGCTCACCTTTTTTGTGAGCTGTTGTTGAGGCTCGAGGTGGTTGGCAAGGTTGAAAACTCCAGCTTTTCGTTTCCACTGACGCAACTCGAAATGGCCGACGTTTTAGGAATATCGCTGGTCCATCTAAACAAGACTTTGCAGCTCTTGCGCGACGAGAAAGTGTTGCAATGGACAAAGCAGACGATCACTGTACTCGATCTTGAAAGGCTAAAATCGATCGGGGAGTTCGAGCCCGGGTACCTAAACTTACGGGTAGAACCACGATAGTCACAACGTCCATTGTCGGTGTCGAACGCTGGTAGCCGCGTCGCACTGGTTGCTCGCACCCTTTTTTAAGTCGGTCCTGTACGAACGGGCTACAGCCACGATCGTCGGGAAAATGATTCGACGGTATGGAACCATTTTCCCAATGCTTGGTTCTGGCGGCGAGGGTCGCGGTGCGTGTCAATCGGACGCGGCGGGGATGACGAACACGGGGATTTTTCCGATTTCTTCCCGTGGCCAACGAAACGGCAGTCGAGTGTCCAACCCGTCCGCCCGCGCCCTCAGCATCCTCTCGTAGAAAGTTTTCCATGATTGATCCGCCAAGCCAACAGCCGGGCCATCCCGAACGGATATTTAAATTGCATCAGGCCGTGGACTAAGTGGTCCAGTTACTTTTGGAAGAAGCACATCTGCCGGATGGCAGCGGATCGAATTCCTCACAGCAGTGATGGACGCGGGGAACCCGCGACTCTCTGCCATTGAGGAAGAGGTAGAGATTGAGGAGAGCGAACCAGCGATCCTTACCGACAGCAATTCGAGACCGCAAGCGAATCGCCAGAGCCGACGGTTTGTTACCGCGTCGAACATATGGGTTCAAAAATGATCAACATTGCTATCATCGGCTCCGGGCCGACCGGAATTTACACTTTGAAGGGGCTGATGGAGAGCAATACACCGGTGTCTGTAACCGTCTACGAGGCAAATGCCGATCCAGGGAAGGGAACTCCATATCACCCCCGCGCCAACGATCGGGCAATGCTCGCAAACATCGCAAGTATCGAGTTACCACCCGTGTGCGAGAGCCTGGCGAACTGGCTTCGGCGCAAGAACCCGGCCGAACTCGCGATGCTAGGCGTTCCAGTCGAGACCATCGGCGAACGGGAGTTTTATCCGCGGGTCGTTCTTGGGGAGTATTTCGAGGCGCAATTCAACGGCCTTTTGGCGAAGGCGGTGTCGCGCGGGCATGTCGTTCACGTCAAGGCAAGTCACAGGGTCGTGGATATTCAGCTCAGAGAACGCGACATTGATGTCGCGGTCGAGAGTGCTGACGGCACAACCGAGCGCAACGCATTCGACCATGTCGTGATGGCGACGGGTCATGACTGGCCGGAGAAAACCGAGACGAAACCGGGATTCTTTGTTTCTCCGTGGCCAGCCAAAAATCTTGACACGATCGGAGATGTCTCGGTCGGCGTACTCGGAACGTCTTTGAGCGGTATAGACGCTGTCGTGTCGGTCGCCACGTCCCACGGGTCGTTCCTGCTCGATGACTCGGGAACGATGCAGTTTCACTCGGGTTCCGGCCCCGACTTCCACCTGACGATGATGTCGAGGAAAGGCCTTCTTCCTGAAGCTGACTTCTACTGCCCCATCCCCTACGAACCGCTCGCGATATTTACGGAGGCGGCCGTGGATCGCCTGGTGGAAACGGTTCCCTACAGGCTACTCGACGAGATGTTCGAACTCTTCCGTGCCCAGCTGTTCGCCAGCGACCCGGCCTATGCCGAGAGCATCGGGCTCGGCATGCTGACAGTCGAGACCGTGGCCGACGCATACTTCGCGGAACGGGAGACTTACGACCCGTTTACCTGGGCCGCACTCAACCTTGGAGAAGCCAAGGCCAATAAGGCGACGCGCAACACTGTTGCCTGGCGATACGCGATACTGTCCATGCACGAGACCGTGCTAAGGGCCGTCCCGCATTTCAACGACGTCGATCTGAAACGCTTTCACAAGCATTTCAAGACGCTATTCGTCGACGACTATGCGACCGTGCCGCACCAGTCGATCGAAAGGCTTCTGGCGCTCCATCGGGCTGGGCGGCTGTCGGTTCTCAAACTTGGACCGGACTACAAGCTCGACCACGACACCGTCGAACGGGGAGCCGTGATTGAGATCGGAGATAAGCGGCACGCTTTCACGGCATTCATCGACGCGACGGGTCAGCACGCCGTTTCCGCATGGGATGTCCCATTTCCAAGTCTGATAGAGCAGGGTGTCGTGCGCGAAGCCCGGACGGTGATAGCATCCACCGCACTCGCCGCCAACGACGACACGGCCACTGTCGCGACGGGCGGCATTGATCTCGACAGCCAGTTCCGGCCAAAGTTCGAAAAGTCGCTCAGCCACAACCTATACTGCGTGTCGATACCGTTCCTTCTTCACAAACTGCCGTTTGTCCAGGGGATCACGAGTGCCGAGGAGCTTGGAAGCCTCGTGGCGAAGGCCATCCTGGAGGATGTCGCAAGCACCGAGTTCGGTTTCGACGCTGTGCGGAAGGTGGTCGCCTGATCGTTCTTCTAGGTGGACGCGGAACAATAGCTTCGACGAGTGGTTGTGCTTCCGCCTCCAACCAAAGGAACATCGTCAACAGCTTGGCGCTGTCCCGGATCGGTCGCCGCCGCATGAACGCTTCGCTACCGAGCAGCGTGTGGCCAAATCGACGCAAAAATCACCAACGACGAGGGGAAAGATGGTAGGCCCGGCAGGACTCGAACCTGCAACCAATCGGTTATGAGCCGACGGCTCTAACCGTTGAGCTACAGGCCTACATTTCTTTCGTCAGTCGTTAGCGAACATGTATCACCGCCGCTCATCGCAGGCAATATTGGCTACTATACCCGCACATCCGAATGGCGATTTGATTACAGCCGCTGTAGATTCTTTAAGCCACTACTGGCGGACGGTCGCTGCATAACCAAAATCTTTCTATCGGCTTTCCAAGCGAGCAAGGTCAGCCGCTCGTTGCAATATAACGTCTATGGCTCCTAATTATCTTATTCTTGAGAACGTGAGACGCTTTAAAGGTAACAACGCGCCGTTTCAAAATCGGTGCTTCTTCCCCGGTTCTCGGATTACGGCCGACACGCTCGCCTTTATCGCGAACTCGAAATGTGCCAAAACCAGACAGCATTACGTTGCTATCGTGCTCAATGGCCGCGCATATCTCGTCGAGAACCATTTCTACGAGATATGCGGACTCGGTCCTGGACAGTCCGACTTTCTTGTAGACCGTCTCTGCCAAATCAGCCCGTGTAACTGTCGTCGGTCCCATTCAACCCAGTCTCTGCAAGAATCGTTTGATCTGTTTATCGTGTGTGGTTGGCGAGAAGCCAGCAATTTTCAGCTGCTCGACAACTCTTGTGACCTATTTCACCTGTCACAAATGTTAAATCAAAGCCGTCCTTTGCTTGGAGAGCATGAGGTGATCCGCATTCGAGGAAAGCTTGAAAGGCGGCGGGGGCGCCTTTCAAGCTTTTATCCGTTACGGGACCAACAACAACTTGCCCGTAGTCTTCCGGCTTTCCATCGCCGTATGCGCTTGGGCGGCATCCGCAAGCGGGTATGTGCCGCCAATTTTGACGTTGATGTCTCCGCGACGAACCCAGTCGAATAACCGTTCGGTGTGCTGACGCAAAAGCTGTGGCGTCGGAATGTGGTTCATGAAGACCGCATAACCCAGCTTGATGCTCTTGGGGAGACTCATGATATCTAGGGGTCCGGGACCGCCTAGCACCGGACCATACCAGCAAAATGTACCCGAACGACGGAGCGCGTCAAGCGATCCTTGGAACGTCGAGGGACCGGAGCCGTCGTATACAATGTGTACGCCTTCCCCACCGGTGAGACGGAGTACTTCCTCGGCAAACTTCCCTTCTGTGTCCACGATGATGTCGTCGGCACCCGCTGCCCTTGAAATTTCGGCTTTGCTCTCACTCGACACGCGACTGATGACACGACCCCCGCGAAGTTTGATGATCTGCGTCAGCAGCAGTCCCAGCCCTCCGGCTCCCGCATGCACGAGCGCAATGTCGCCTGACTGTACAGGGTAGAAGTCCGTCGCAAAATGGCTCGCTGTCAGTCCCTGCATCATGATCGCGGCTGCCGTCCGATCGTCGATGTCGTCTGGAATCTTCACGAGCGAGTTGACCGGGGCCACGATGCGCTCCGCGTAACTGGAAAGGTTGAAAACCCATGCCACGCGGTCGCCTTTCGCGAACCCCGTCACACCTGGGCCGACCTCCACGACACGTCCGGCACCCTCAACGCCGAGGACAGTCGGCTTGTAGCCGCTCCCCATCGTGCCGCGTCGCGCGCCTATGTCCATGAAATTCACTCCAGCCGCAGTCACCGCGATGATGACCTGCTTCTCTCCGGCGACGGGATCCGGGATGTCGGTGTACTCCATTACTTCGACTCCGCCGAAGCCATTCAATTTAACTGCTTTCATTTTCATAGTCCTTATGTTGAATGATCGTTCCAGAATTAGGTAAAAAAACTAATGAATTGCTCGTACCGCCATTTTTCCCAAGTCGTTCAACTGCGCGTCTTGGGCACCACTCCTGGCCGCGATGCGAATGCCCGCAAAGCTAGCCGACAGAAAATCGACTACTGAGGACGGGTTGAGGTCACGTGCAAGGTCGCCATCTGACTGAGCCTCTTCAATGCGCCCGACCAGCGCGGCGCGAAGAAGGCGATCAGACGAAGCGTGGATAGAATTCACGTCTTTCTCGCGGTTACCGAACTCGCATACTGAATTCACGCCCAGACAAGACTGCCGGGCTTCGCTTACGACCCGTTCGATCATGGCTGTAATACCATCCATTGCTTTCTGCTTGCTCATCAACGTAGTCACATGAGCACTTATTTCCAGACGCCCATAGCGGCTCAGGGCAGAGAGGTAGAGCTGCCATTTGTCGCCGAAGGTGTCGTATAGGCTTTGCCGTCCGATACGCATCGCACGGGTAAGCATAGGCGTCGACGACCCTTCGAAGCCATGCTCTCGAAAGATTTCCATTGCCGCCGCGAGGGCCTCTTCCTTGTCGAACTCTTTATGCCTAGCCATAGAAAAACAAATAGGATATCTGGAACGATAAGTCAAGAAAAAGACGAGTTCCAATTTGGCGTCGCCAATCCCTGCTTGTATTAGCTGGGTGATCGTCGAACGGCGCACGTCACAATCTGAAGGCACAATCATGAAGAACCGCAAACTCGGCAGTCTCAATGTTTCGGAAATTGGCTTTGGTACGATGAGCTTCGCTTCCGCATACGGCACAGCTCCGAGCGATGGAGAAGCAATTCGCGTTATTCGGGGGGCATTCGACAACGGGGTCACATTTTTCGACACAGCAGAGACATACGGCCCATTCACAAACGAAATTCTCGTCGGCAAAGCGCTTGCGCCGGTTCGTCACGAGGTAGTCATTGCCAGTAAATTCGGCTGGAATATTGATTTGGAAACGGGACAACGGCACGCTGGATTAAATAGCCGTCCAGATCACATCAAGCGTGCAACTGAACGCATGCTGACGCGGTTGAATATCGAGACTATCGATCTTCTCTATCAACATCGTGTTGATCCCTCCGTCCCGATCGAAGACGTGGCTGGTGCGGTGAAGGACTTGATTGATGAAGGCAAGGTACGACACTTTGGGCTGTCCGAAGCGGCAGCGGGTACGATCCGTCGCGCCCATTCCGTTCAGGTTGTGACTGCCGTGCAAAATGAATACTCGATTTGGACCCGCGAATCTGAACTTGAAATTTTACCGCTCTGCGAGGAGCTTGGTATCGGGTTCGTTTCGTGGAGCCCTCTAGGGGCGGGCTTTCTGACAGGTAAAATTGATGCGTCGACCAGCTTCGAGACGACTGATTTCCGTGTCAATTCACCTCGTTTTTCCGCTCAAGCGCGTGATGACAATCAAGCAATAGTAAACCTTCTCGGCTCCATAGCTGCGCGAAAGCAAGCGTCCCCGGCCCAGATCGCACTAGCGTGGCTGCTCTGCCAGAAGCCGTGGATCGTGCCAATTCCCGGAACACGACGACTTGACCGCGTTGTGGAAAATCTTGGCGCTGCAGATGTGGTATTAACAGCTGAAGACCTCCAAGAAATGGCGGAAACCGTCTCGAAAATCGTTGTTACAGGTGCGCGGCTGCCGGAGGCGATACTCCAGCTTTCCAACAGGTGAGCAATACAAGCCACGCGCGCTTGTCTTTTCAAAATCTAGGGGCGGCTGCCAATGCCGCGCCCCAGCAGTTGCATCGTCAAGCGATCTCATGATCGGCCTTTGCGACAGCGCGGTAAGCGGCGATGATAGCCGCCGCTGCCCTCCGGGCCTGGCGCAAATTAGTATTAGAATTGCAGACAGAGACACGCATTACCCCCTGTCCCTTCCACCGCGCGCCTCCCGCGAATATTTCTCCGTTTTCTTGTACTCTGGCGATGACGCTGGCTGTGCAATCATCGTTTCTCATACCGTAAACGGGGTTCGAGAAACTTACGACCACCTGGTTTAGATCGATTGTATTCAATACGTTGATCCCTGGCTCTCTCGATAGAGCCGTGGCGATCTCGTCGGCAGAATCACAGGCATTGTCGACGATGCCCGCTATCCCGGATTTACCGAAGTGCTTAATGACGGCCCAGGTCGAAAATCCCCGGGCCCTGCGGGAAAGCTCGGGAACGTACTGCGACGGATCGCGTTCGTGAGCCGCGGCCAGTGGAAGATAGCTCGCGGTAATCGACATTGACCGGCGGTGGGCCTCCTCGTCGCGAACGATGGCATAGCCGCTGTCATAAGGCGTCTGTAGAAATTTGTGACCGTCAGTGGCCCAGCTATCTGCGAGTTCCACGCCATCCGCGAGGTGTCGGCGGACCTCTGAAGCTCTGGCCCAGAGCCCGAACGCACCGTCGACGTGCACCCAAGCCCCTTTTTGCTTGGCTATCGGCACCAGCGTTTCGAAGTCATCGAAGGCACCTGTGTTGATCTGCCCGGCTTGAAGAATAACAAGGCACGGTGATTCCACGTTTTGCAGCGCTAGCTCGAAGTCGTGCGGCTTCATTCGTCCATCGCGGTCCGTTGCGATCCGCACGACGCGCTCATGGCCGAGGCCGAGATATTGGAGTGAGGAGAAGACGGTCGTGTGTGCGTCATCTCCGATAATGACCGTAATCGGCGGCGCGCCAAAAAGGCCCAGTGCGTCGACATCCCAGCCGACTCCCCGCAGCAATGAGCTTCGTGCGGCCGCCAGACACGTGAAATTCGCCCCGGTCGCGCCGGTCACAAATCCGACCGAACTCTCCCTCGGTAGATCAAGCAACTCCAGAAGCCAGGATGCCGTCACCGCTTCGACTGCCGAGGCAGAGGGTGCGGCCATGTGGTTTCCCGCGTTTTGGCCCCAGGCGGAGGTAAGGAAGTCGGTGGCCACGCCGACGGGGTGGGATCCACCCATGACCCACCCGAAGAAGCGTGGACCTGTGGGCATGTGGAGACCCGGCTCGGCTTTGATCTCCAGCTCCGTTAGGACTTCAGGCATTTCCATGCCTTCTTTGGGAAGAGGTTCTTTGAATGTCGCTAAGGACGCGGAGTAGTCGTTCAGCGGACGTTGGAGCCTTTGGTCAACGCCCCCTCTGAATTTGGCGGCAAGTGCTGCCGCTGACGCGAAGAGACCGCCGATATCTTGATTGGTCATTCGTATACCTCTGAAAACGAAGTCTGCTAAGACGACGATCGTCTCCTCACAGCGCGAGCCCTGAAGATGCCGATCTCTCAAATGAAGATGCACTGGCAATGTTCAAAACTGATTTGAGAACAGTGCCAAATTGTTACCGTTGCACCCGGGTTTCACGGTGTACAAATGGACCGGTTCGTTGCGTTCTAAGTCGGAGAAGCGGTTTTCGATCCGTAGAGGACACGTTCAACTGGTCTGGGCCAACTCCTTTCATTGACAACGATCCATCTCTCGGTGGCGCGGGCCGAAAATCAACCCTTATCGCAACGGCCTGAATGCCTCTCTTAGATCCTGAGCTAGGGCGTCTGGCTGTTCCCACGCGGCAAAGTGACCACCTTTCTCCTGTCGGCTGTAGAGAAGCAGACTGGGGAATGCCCTCCGCACCCAACTCTCCGGTGCTTGGTAAAGTTCGTCTGGAAACGCACTGACGGCGACCGGTATTTTGATCCCTTTGGGAGCGAAAAAAGCCAGTTTGTTTTCCCAGTAAAGCCGTGCCGACGAGACCGCGGTATTGGTCAACCAGTAGAGAGTGATGTTATCGAGTACGTCGTCTGGCGTCAGACCTTCTTTTGCACCGTCAAACACCCGCGATATCAGGTCGAGGCTTCGTGCGTCATGGTCGAGCATCCATGACGCGAGGCCGATAGGCGAGTCTTCGATCGCATATAGCGTCTGGGGACGCGCGGACATTTCCTGCGCGTACGCAAGCCCGTGTTTGTAAAAGAAATCGAGCTGAGAATACGCCCGCTTTTCGTCACTGGAAAGTCCCTCCGGAATTGGTCCGCTGGCATCCAAGGCATTCTGGATTTCATCTGGAACGGCACCGGGCATGTTCGTATGAATTCCGAGAAGCCCCGAGGGAGCCTGAACGCCCATCTGCTCGGTAACCGCGTCGCCCCAATCACCGCCCTGAGCCACGAATTTCTTGTAACCGAGACGTTGCATCAACACAGTCCAAGCCCGCGCGATACGGGCGGGATCCCAGCCAAGCTCGGTGGGCTTGCCCGAGAAGCCGTATCCGGGGAGTGACGGGATCACGATATCAAAGCGTCGGCCTCGGTGCCGCCGTGAGCGGTCGGATCTGTCAGCGGGTCGATTATTTTCAGTTGCTCGACGATCGACCCCGGCCAGCCGTGTGTCACGATGATGGGCATCGCGTTTTCGTGACGTGAGCGAACATGGATGAAATGGATGTCCACTCCATCGATGGTGGTGACAAATTGAGGAAGACTGTTGAGCCGCTTCTCGACAACCCGCCAGTCGTAACCGCTGGACCAACGGGCGGCGAGCTTTTTCATCGTATCCAGTCTCACACCTTGCGTATCGTCATTGACGAGTTCCCGGCTCGGCCACTTTGTCGCGTTAACCCGCTGCTTGAGGTCATCGAGTTGCTCGTCGGAAGCGTGATACTGAAAGGGACGTATGGATTCGTCGGTCGCTTTCGCTGTTGCGGGGTTGCCTTTCTCCGCGGCGTGGTAGGCGGTGTCAGCATGGCTCGGTAGGGGCAGCAGCGCTGCAAATATGACGGCGGAGATTGCAAGTTGTCGACTAAAGCGTCTATGGAAGGCCATGACTTCGATCCTTGGCTATGGGCGCGTTTTGACGCGGACAGCAACGGGCCGCTGTCAGAAATGCGCGAAAAGGGTGATGAACAGATTCTCGGATCTGGACTAACCGAGGCTATAAAGACTGCGCGCAAAGTCGCCGATGCCTATAGCGTCCAGCATTGCAAGCGGGGCTCGGAACGTCACGCGCGCTACACCGGGGCTTCGGCCGATTTCAATAGCGCCAGCCACGGTCGCCCTGTTTCTCACCTCGTCGAGCTTCATGCCTAAAACTTCGGAAGCTCGGCTTAGTCCGTTTTCGACGGCTAGGTTAAGGTCTGCGCCAGTGCCGATAAAAGTGATGGGGGCATCAACCTCAACCGTTTCGACTCCGTGTTTCGCTGCCAGTGCCAAGACCGAGCGTTTTTCGTGATCGGTCAGGGGGCGGGCGAGAAATGGCAGGTCCTCTGCGACAGGAAAAAGTATCGGTCCGTCGAGCCGCAGATGTTTGATGACACGCACTTCCAGGATCGCGGTTCCCGAGACATCGGCGGTATGCCCCGCGATTTCACCGTCGCCCTGGAACGCGTGCATATCGCCGAGATAGATTCCTCCCCCTGGCACCTTGACCGGGCAAATCAGTACGGCTCCCTCCCTCACGGTATTGATGTCCAGATGTCCGTCCGTCTTGTGGGCAAGCAATTCTTCCTTGGACAAAGCAAATACATGCGGCGCATCCAGGAGAAATGATCCAAAGTCCCCGGCATTGTGTGAGTCAGGCATTGCCTTGGATGGTGTAGTACCAAGCTGACCGAGAAATGGTCGGAGACGGGTTGCCACACCGACCACGTCTGCCGGAGCGAAAGCAAGGATGGGATGTTGAATGGAGTTGTCCGGAATAGCCATCAACGCCAAAGCGTCCAGCGCCATTCTTTCGGCCTCTGAACGATCGACCGTCAGGCCTACCTCGCGCTCATCATCAAAAGCGATCGTGTAGCCATTTGCGATCGTGAACGGTGCGGCCTCCGCCCCGCATTTTTCGCACTTCACGGCCGTCGGACCTATACCTTCCAAGCGTGTGGCCGGCCATTCAGTTTTGCAGTTGGGGCAAACGCCAGCGCAAAAGGGGTCTCCGTTGAAGCGTCCAGCCATCGCCTGATCACTTCCCGACGATGTAGCAGCCGAAGTAACCACCAACGATCGGATCCTGATCGCGATCGCATCGCCCACTTCAGCGCCATCGACAGCGACAGGCTTTGTTACCTCGTGTCCGCCGCGGATCGCGGGTGTGATCATTGGACCCCAGCATCCAGGTGCGGTACTAGCCACGATGATGCCGCCATCCGCCACTGGCCCGAGCATCTCCGTCGAAGGGTCAAGTAGTCCGTCGGTCAGTTCGGTGGCGAAGATGGTTCGCTTTGCGGTTTTAACCCCGTTGAAAATATCCGGCAATCTCTTGCTCCTCCTCAAAGACATCGCCGACATAGTAGCTGTCGGCACGCGTATAGATGAGCTGCGCAAGTATCGTGGATATGTCCGGAACGGCTAGATTTGTACTGGAGTGTATGACCAGCGAGAAGGGAGGCTAGCTCAATGTCGCGGCATCGGGGCCCTCAGTTATGTGCGTTTAAGTCCGATAGCCTGCCATCTAGTCGTTTGGTCCAGTCTTCGACCTCATTGGTCTGCAGCCTCCTGATCGCGTGATTCCGCCAGCCTTCCGCAAGCGCGGGAATTTTCGAGATGCGTTCGAGTTCGCTGCGGTCAAGCGTATCGATATAGAACGTGCGCCAGACGCGACTTATCGTCCACTCTGGCGATGGACGCTCTACCAAAACGAGACGATCGCCCGGCGATACGATTCCCGGTTTGCGCACTCGTTAGTACCAGCCCGTGCGTCCCGATGACTGAACCAACCTAGACATCGCGGAGTTGCCGAACCGTGCGTTGAGCTTCCAACAAGGCTGTCGTCCCTGGCTGACTTCCAGCACTGCCGACCCGATTTCGAAGACGTCGCCGATGGAAACAGTCCCTTCGCTCATGCCGACGGTCGAGAAGTTCTCGCCGAACGCCCCCGGGCAGTCCAGCAGGTTGTTGTCCCCGATCTCCGACTTCCAAATGGCATAGTGTTCGTAAGGGTAGTGATGGACCGCTTTCTCCGGGCCGCCATGACGGACAAGGTCACCCTGGGCGTCGTCGTCGAAGCCCGTGACGGTCAGGTTTGTTGGCCCCGATACAGGTCCTTTCACTATACCGCTCGGCACTCCCCGAGGGCCGAGCGGTAAAATTTTCCCGGTCAAAAGCGACAGCAAAGCTTTAGAGGTCATGGCTGTCATCCCCTAGCTCCGTCCGCACGGTCGCAATGGCGAAGTCCACTCTTGCGACCTGGAGCAACGTTCGTGGACGTGGCGGCCGCTGAAGTCGTTTCGAATGCCAGACGAGGCATTCGCGAGAGTGTCGATGTGTCCGTAGTATACACGCATGAGGTAGTCTTGATCCAATCGGTGGTCCGCATCGGGAAGGGCGTCTGGCACGGTCCTTTTGACTTCGATCCACTGCTGACACCGCACATTTGGAGGAGCTGCTCAAACCGTTGTCGCAGAGGGTTTCTTTCAGTGCGTAGCACTGGGCTTTCAAGATGGACAGCGCGCAGTGACGTTGACGGATCAGGCAGACTCGCTCGGTTACACTCTGTGATATCTGTAACGCTTCCGAACCTCCTTGAAATACCGCTGACACCGCCTGGTGACAAATATTCCCCTGCAGAGCAACGGGAACACACAATGGCCGAACCATCCAAAAACCGACATGATTACCCTCAAATCTGTGTTGCGGGCGCTGGCGCTATCGGAATCACGATCACGGCCCGCCTTCATCTAGCGGGCTACCGCGTGGGCATGATCGCGCGTGGAGTCACCCTTGCGTTCATCCAGCAACATGGCATCGAGTTAATCGATCTGGACGGTAGCCATCGGGCAAGACCCGACGTGGCTACGGCCGCCGAACATTCCCGCGCGGACATTCTCTTTCTCTGCCCAAAGTCCCACGATTTGCCCGCGCTGGCGGAATCCGTCAGCCATCTGATCACGCCGCATACTACCGTCGTGCCGGTGATCAACGGTATCCCGTGGTGGTACTTCGACGGTATCGATGGAAAATGGAACGGGCGCAGGATCGAAGCGGTCGACCCTCACGGCGTACTGAAGCAAACCATACCTTCCAGTCTGATCATCGGAACCACCACGATGATCACGGCCGAGCGAACCCATTTGGGAACGGCGCGCACCTTCAACCCGCTGCAGATGACGGTCGGAGAGCTCGACGACAGCCCATCCGACCGTCTGGACCAGTTGGCGGTCATTCTTTCGAAGGCCGGAATCGCATCTCGAAAGGCTCCCCGCATAAGGAACGCCATTTGGACAAAGGTCGTTCGAAACCTGATCTCAAATCCCGTGACCGCCATTACCGGAGCGACGCTCCGCCAGAATTTCGGCAATTCCTATCTGGTCGGCATCAGTCGGCAGATGCTTCAGGAGGTACTTCCCGTTATCGCTGCCCACAACGCGGTACTCGAGGTCGATCCTGAGACCATCCTCGAAAGCGGCCGTAAACTGGGAGATGTCAAAACGTCGATGCTCCAAGACCTGGAAAGGGGCAACGAGCTCGAACTTGCATCCATCTGCGACGCGGTAATCGAGCTCGGCCGCTTTTACGGAATCGACATGCCTGTCACCCAGGCGATCAGCAATCTGGCGCATTTCAAAAGCTCTCCCGGCAAGGACGCGTTTGCAGCCTGAGCTCCTAAACAACGATCCATTTACAGATCAAGGATTCAAGTCGTGTACGCAGAGGTGAACGGAACCAGGATTTTTTTCGATACCGACGGCAGCTCTCTGAGGAATGTCGAAGGCAGCTTGCGCGAACTGCCGACGGTTGTTGCTCTGCACGGTGGTCTTGGTTTTGACCATGGCTATCTACGGGAAGGGCTAGGTCAGCTCGCGAGTACGGCGCAGGTGGTCTACGTGGACCTGCGTGGCCAAGGGCGATCGGATCGTACCTCTCTCGAGACAGCGACGCTTGAGCAGATGGCGGACGACATCGCGGATTTGATAAAGACACTCGGGATAAGCAAGCCCCACGTCTTCGGACACTCTGCAGGCGGTTTCGTGGCCATGCATCTGGCGCTCCAAAATCCGGGCCTCCTCGGGAGCCTGATCCTATGCGGCAGCTCGCCGACTGTGGCTCCGATACAGGCCCAACTCGACGAACGGTCACCTTCTCTTTCCGACCGAGCTTCGCCGCAGGCCCTGGCGGCAGCGGGGAAGGTGTTTTCGGGAGATATTACCCTGGAAAGCGTTGCGACTTTCTTCGAGGAGGTCGGACCGTTTTATGCGGGTCCCGCAAACGCGGACCTGACGTCTCGTTTGATGCGCGCGACGATCCCCAACATCGAGATGATGAGGCATTTTATGACGAACCTCGCGCCTGGCTTTGATCTGCAGTCGGAACTTCATCACATCGCGGTACCTGTACTCGTCCTTGTCGGTGCCTTTGACTGGGTCTGTCCTCCGCATGCAAGCCGAACTATCGCCAAAGCGGTGCCGCGAAGTACGCTTGTCGAATTCGAGAACTCAGGGCATTTCCCGTTTTCAGAAGAGCCCGAGAAGTTTCGAGCTGTCGTCGAAGATTTCTTCGCGAGTAACGCCGCGCCGGGTTGGTATTGAATTGCCTACCTGGAAGCGGCGAAACTGACGAAGTGGGCACGAGGGGGAAGACCCTCATGCCCACATCTCTCTATTCGGCGATATCCACACCATCGAAGCGGTGTGCGTCCGACGGTTCGATCTGGTAACCCGTTACTTTGGTTGAAGTAACCGCCGTGATGAGACCGTTTGCCAGCGGCACCCAAGGGCTGTCGTCAGCGGCGATTTGCTGTGCCTGCTCGTAGAGCGACGTCCGGACCGAGGGGTCGCTTTCTGCGCGTGCTTTTTCAAGCAAGGCATCGAACTCCTTGTTGCACCATACGGCTTTGTTGTTGCCGCCGATGGAAGCACACGCAAGCAGAGGCGTCAGAAAACTGTCGGGATCGCCATTGTCAGCGGTCCAGCCGGCCAGCACCGCCCCGTCGTGCGCAGGATCGCTCGATCGCTTGAGATACTCTCCCCATTCGAACGAAATGATTTCGGACTGAAGGCCGATCTTGTCGAGGTCCGCCTGCAAAAGCTCCGCAGTACGGCGGCCGTTGGGATTGTATGGCCGGGAGACTGGCATCGCCCACAATGTAATCTTTTGGCCTGTGGCCCCGAGTTCGGAAATCGCCTGCTTTGCGGACGCCGGATCGTATCCGACAGTCTTCAGTTCTCGGTTGAATCCAGCCATGTCCGGTGGAAGAACACTTTCAGCTACAACGCCGCTTCCCTGATAGACCGCTTCCAAGATCGCTTTCTTGTTGATCCCCTGCGTCACGGCACGGCGAACCCGCGGATCGTCGAAAGGCTTTTGCGTGGTATTGAACGCGAGGTAACCGACATTGAGGCCGGGTCGCTGCAAAACATTCAAATTAGAGTTTTCCTTCAGGTCAGGGATATCGGCAGGTGAAGGGTAGACGGCGATCTGGCACTCGCCTGCCTTCAGCTTCTGGATGCGGGTGGCGGCATCCGTCGTTATCGCGAATATGAGGTCGTCAATCGGCTGCTTGCCGCCCCAGTAGTCGTCAAACGCCTGATATCGGATGGCCGCATCCTGCTGATACGCCGAGAACTGGAATGGACCTGTACCGATCGGCTTCTGATTGAGGTCTTCCACGCGTCCTTTGGTTACTAATTGATCCGCGTATTCCTTTGATACGATCGAAGCAAAATCGAGTGCTAAAAGACCCAGGAACGGTGCATTGGGAGCGCGAAGGTTGAAGCGGACGGTGGCATCATCAATTTTTTCAATAGATACTAGCGATTGCGGTATCCCGACGTCGTTGTAGTACGACCATGCCGCCCCTTCAGCGAAAGCGTCGAAATCCGGCTTTCCCGATTGACGTTCGAAACTGAAGACAACGTCGTCCGCGTTGAGGTCGCGACTAGGCTTGAATTGATCGTTTTCTTGAAACTTCACGCCCTTGCGAAGATGGAAGGTGTAGGTTTTTCCGTCTTCCGAAATTTCCCAGCGCTCTGCGAGTGCGGGGACGATATCGGTCGAACCGCGCTTATACTCCACCAGGCGGTTGTAGATCGTTTTCGAAGAGGCGTCGAATGTGGAGCCCGACGTGTAGCGCGCTGGATCGAATCCTTCCGGGCTAGCTTCAGAGCAGTAGACCAGAGATTTCGAATATGCGGTACCCGCCAAGCCCAACGACAAGGCGAGGGTCGTGCCGATGATGATTGTTTTCATTCTGATGTCTTTCTTTCTAAGCGGGGCTCGATGAATTTGTTGGAATGGAGCACGCCTGTTGGCCGTTTTTCTCGATGTAACGCTGATGTTTTTCATCGGCCAGTTCCAAGCCATTGTACCTGATGATCTGGGTGGTGGCCGGAGCCGACGAGGTTTCGTTGAAGCGGGCTTTGAGGTTTGATGCCTCCTCGGCCTGTCCGTCGGTATGGACAAAAATCGCAGAGCGGACGCCTTCTCCCGTCTCGTCTCCCTGCTTATCGAGCGAGGTTGGATCGTGGCCTCGCCAAAACAGTTCGATGAGTTCCTGATAGCCGACGACCGCCGGATCAAAGTCCAGTTGGACGACTTCGATGCGACCCGGCTTTTTCGAGCCGTCGCTCCCGGTAGAGAAGCCGACACGCGACTCGATAACGCCCTCGATGGCGCGAAAGTATTCTTCGGCTCCCCAGAAGCATCCTGCTCCGAAGTAGCTTGGCTCGTTGGCATAGTGAAACCTCTTGAAGGCGGTGCCGCGCTTGGCGGATCCCGCGCTGCGGCTGTGATGTCCGATGTCCTTCTATATTTGAAGACCAAGCGACTTTCGGGAGGAGAACCTTTTCATTCAGCCTCGACCATCTGTCTACCGGACCACGTCGTTCGGGGAGAGAAACTCCGTTATGAAATTGACCGAAATTGTGGACTATTTTTCGTCTGGGGGAGCGTGCCGGAGAATAAGTCGACAATCTACGGGCTTGAGGTTAAGCATATGATATTTGTAGCCTTTTGTATCATGCGCGACTGCGCTGTCGGCTGAATGATTATTCGTGATTCAAGGCGATCACGATGCATCCGCGGACGTAGAGAAACAGCTTCGACGAACAGGTTCTGCGACGGTAAATCTGCGGTCAGAGCTTTGCCGCAGTTTTACGGGGTGAATGTCCCTGAGAGATGTCTTTAAGTGGGCTTCCGGAACGTGGTCGTATAGCAGGCGCAACGAACGATGCGGCTGCCACGAGGGCGAGTACGATATACATGGCATTCCGGAGGCCGGACACCTCACCGACCAGACCGAGGAGAGGAGGGCCGACAAGAAACGCGACGTAGCCCGCCACGGCGACGAGTTTGACACGTTGCGCTCCGTTAGGACCCGTGTCCGCAGCCGCTGATAACGCTACTGGAAATCCAAGAGAGGCACCGAGTCCCCAGAGGATCACTGCCACCGACGCGGATAAAACGCCAGTTCCAAGGATTATCGTGGTGATCCCGATCGAAGCCACGATAGCGCTGGCTCCAAGGGTGGCTGATCTGCCGAAGCGTCGCAGCACAATGCCGCCGCCAAAACGCCCTACAGTCATCGCTGTTGCAAACCCCAGGTACACGACCGAACCCGACGTGGCGCTGAACCCGTAATCGTCTACCATCAGAAGGGGTAACCAGTCGTTTGCAGATCCCTCGGCCAAGGCCATGGCAAGGACTATGAATCCGATCGCGAGGACCGTCGGTTCCTTCCACAGCGATGACGGGACATCCGGATTCCGGTCGTGGGAATGGTTGCTCGGAAACGACGTCAGGACGCTTGGTATGCTACCGATGAAGTAAATGATCAAAGCACCGCAGAAAACCGCGATCGCTATCATGTGCCACGCGACCGGAAACGAAACGAGGTTGAGGCCAGTTCCTATCAGCGCTCCGCAGACGGTGCCAAGGCTGAAAAATCCGTGCAGGGAATGGAGAAGATGGGTGCCCGTCAGGCGCTCGAGGTCAGCCCCGTCCATGTTGATCGCGATCTCCGAAATTCCCATCCCGAAGCCGAAAGAGGCGAGGCCAAGAGCGACGAGCAAGGCTGAGGAGAGCCCTTCTCCCGCGGCCACGCCTATCATTGCCGCGACGATAAACCAAAGGCCTGCGGCCATCACCGTCTTTGTGCCGAACCTGTCGACAAACGCGCCGGCGGCGAGGATACCGATCATCGATCCCATAGAAAGTCCAAACAGGATCGACCCCATTTCGGCGATGGAAACGCCTAGACTGTCACGGATTGACGGAGTTCTGGTCACCCAGGATGCCATGGATATGCCCGGCACAAAAAAGAAGGCAAAAAGCGCCAAGCGCCTCTTTCGTGTTGCAAGGTCCATGGATTTCCCTCTTATTCTCAGCCGCTGTTATTCGTCCGTTATGTACATTTGTACACATTGCAGTCAAGTTGGAGAAGGGAAGTTTTTCAAGTGGTGGCAACAGCTAAACGGAGGCACGACCCTGATCGGAAGGACCGCATCATCGAAGCGACCCTGGAGGTTATCGCGGTCCACGGCGTCTCGGGTACGACTCACCGCCGCGTAGCGGAGGCGGCCGACGTGCCTCTGGGCTCGATGACGTATCACTTTGCTGGCATAGATGATCTGGTTCAACAGGCGTTCAGCAAGCTAACGGCCGAGATCGCCGTGCAGTTTGATGCGGTGCTCGGCAACGCCAGGACCGTCGACGATGCCCGAGAAACCGTTGTCGGAATAATCTGCGACGGTTTCCTGAACGATCGGCACACGACGCTTGCGCTCGAATTGTACGCTTACGTGGCTAGGGTGCCCGATGCGCGGAGGCTGACGACGGACTGGATGGCGGAGTGCCGCAAAGCACTGGAGCGCCATTTCACTCCAGAAATAGCCATCGGGCTGGATGCATTGATCGAAGGGGCCTCTCTCCACAATTACATGAACCCGGGCCTTGTCGGCGCCGATGCGGTACGTTCCATGGTCGCCAGGCTCACGACTTAGGTCGTCGGGCGGCCAGTTTCCTCACGCCCAACCGCCCAACATCGCCGCGGGCGGGCTCAAGGCACGAGCAGGGCGGGCAATCAAATTTGTTTCACTTGCGGGGAGCCGGCGCGTTGCCCGCGAATTCCGGTATCGCTTCAAGCTTGCTAAAGACGTCTTCGATGTTTGGCCAGCGGGAGAGGTCGAAGCCAAGGCGTTTAACGCCGACTGCCTGCGGGAAGAGAAATATGTCGGCGACGCTCAGAAGATCCCCTACAGAAAACGTTCCGCAGCGATTGGCGACCAGAAGCTTTTCCACGGCGTCAAAGCCTTGGCTCACCCAGTGGCGGTTCCAGTCTGTGGTCGTCTCCGAATTCGCACCGAATGCCGCTGCCAGTTGCAAGGCCACCCTCGGAGGCAAGAGCGCGTGGATTTCGGAAGCGATAGCCATCGCGATGGATCTGGCCACGGCGCGCTCGATGGCTCCGCCGGGAAGGAGGGGCGGCTCCGGCTGTATTTCATCCAGATACTCGATGATCGCGAGCGACTGTGTGATGAGAACTCCGCTGTCGAGTTCGAGTGCCGGGACCAAACCCTGCGGATTGACCTTGCGAAATTCATCCTGACGGCTTTCAGCGTCAGCGCCAAGGATGCCAACGGATTGAGACACCACTTCCAACCGCTTCAACGCAATTGCAATCCGTACACGAGACGCCGCAGACGAAATTTCGTTCAAGTAGAGTTTCATCTATGGGTTCCTCCGGTTGCTAGAATGTGTGTCCGACTGTGACGGAGACCGTTTGTGCCGGCCCCGTTTTCAACTGCGAGACGGCTACTGCGCCCGCAAGCGGGGAGGGCTCGGTCGAGGTAACATCGTAGATGCACGGTGCCGCGAACACGGCAGCTGTCAGAAAGAAAATCATCGCGAATTTCATGAGATGCTCCAAGGACGGGTGTCAGACCCGTCCTCTTTTCAGGGTTGCGGTTTGACGGCCGTTTAGACGAGGTTCAGTTCGACGTTGATGTTGCCGCGGCTCGCTTTCGAGTAGGGGCAGGTTTGATGTGCTTCTTCGACCAGCACCCTGGCGAGCTCGGGATCGATGTCGGGGATACTGACGTTAAGGCGGGCCTGAAGCAGAAACGCTCCGTCGGTAACTCCGAGGTCGACTTCGGCATCGACGGAGGTGGAAGACGGGAGTGCAACCTTGCGCTTGCCTGCGGCGATGCCGAGCGCCCCGATGAAGCATGCCGACCAGCCTGCGGCGAACAGCTGCTCGGGATTGGTGCCCGCACGACCACTGCCCGGCGGTGAGAGCTTGATGTCGAGCGCGCGGTCATCGCTCTGTGCCGAACCTTCGCGACCGCCCGTGGTGTGCGTCTTGCCCGTGTAAAGGACCTTGTCGATCTTTGTCATTGGACACTCCTTCATTAAACCGCCTGGCGCGGTGTTCCTTGACAAGGAGAGTAGTGTGATCCTCAAGTATCCGGCATGTTTCCTCTTAGGGCCGTTTTTGTAACGAAGAGTGTTCGGTCAACGCTGGTACACGATGCAGTACACGCCTAGCTCTACGCACTGGCTACCTGATCGTCACCTCCGCTGCGAGCCCGCCATTCTCTCGGTTGTAAAGCCGGATGGTGCCGCCTAGTGCCGCCGTCAGCTGCTGGGCGATAGCTAGGCCAAGCCCTGATCCACCTGTCTCCCTGTTTCGGGAGCTCTCAAGTCGGAAGAACGGCTGCATCGCCGCTTCGATTTGATCATCCGGGATGCCGGGACCGCCGTCCATAACGGTTATCGATATCGCTCCCCCTACGGTCCGTTCGACAAGCACTTCGGCGACTTCTCCGAACTTTATCGCGTTATCTATGAGGTTTGTCAGAATCCGACGAAGCGCGTGTGGCTTCGTAGTCGCGGTGCCGCTGATCATGCCGATCACGGAGACGGGTTTGCCAATGTCCTGATAGTCGTAGCAGATACTCTCTATGAACGAGGTCAAATCTATCCTGGAGAACTTTTCACCGCTGCTATGCGAGCTTCGGGAATAGGCGATACCGTCCTGAACAAGGCGTTCCAGCTCTCCCAGATCGTGCAGGAGCTTGATTTTTTCAGGGGTGTCGTCGG
The DNA here is from genome assembly GCF_029277445.1 of Pararhizobium qamdonense. Lineage (NCBI taxonomy): Bacteria > Pseudomonadati > Pseudomonadota > Alphaproteobacteria > Hyphomicrobiales > Rhizobiaceae > Pararhizobium > Pararhizobium qamdonense. The sequence goes on from NZ_CP119566.1 coordinate 993,688, forward strand.
CCAGGTCGGCGCGAAGTCTCATTCGCGTGATCGGCGTCTGAAGGTCGTGCGAAATGGCCGCGAGGATTTGAACCCGCTCCTCGAGGTAGTGCGCGATCCGGTCGCGCATTGCGTTGAAAGCTCTTGCCGCATGCGCGACTTCGCTCGGTCCAGTGACACTGAGAGCTGGTCCGCTGATGTTCGGATCAAGTGCGTCGGCGGCGGCGGCGAGTTCCGCCAGCGGGCGGGTGGCTTGCCTCACCGCTAGCCAGGCAAGGAGAGAGATCAGTATCATCTGCAGGACAAAGACATATGGCAGCCACGCTGCCAGAGGCATGACGTTCTTGGGAGTTATATCGATGGTCAGGGGACTGCCGTCGGTAAGTGTGAGATGTGCCTGTAGCCTCTGAACTTCTCCGGGTATCGCCTCCATCCTGATCGGGAAGCGATGGCCGATCGCGTCGCTGATCGTATCGGCGATCTCCGCGCCTCGGACTGTTTTGTCGGGAACGCCCTGTTGGCCTGGCCCGAGGACGAAACGATAGTTTCCCCGGCTGAGCGGATCAGTGAGGTCTGCCCGCTGGTCAGCCGGGAGGCGGTCAAGAACGGCGATCGACGTTGCGACATCGCTTTCGAGCGTCCCCAACATTACCGCCTTGGCGCTCACGTACCGCTCCACGTAAAGAACGGAGAAAGAGAGGCCATACGCCACTGCGAGACCAAGTACCAATATGAGGAGCATGCGGGATCTGAGGCTGCTCGGCCAAATTCCAAGCGGAACGAAGCGATCTACAGCCATCATTGACGCTGCTCCGAAATTTCGATCGGCACGGAGAAGACATATCCCTCGCTACGGACCGTCTTGATATAGCTCGGCTCACGCGCGTCGTCCCCAAGACGCTGGCGGAGCCGGCTTACCAGCAGATCAATGGATCTATCGAAGATCTCGGCGTCGCGACCTTGAGTGAGATTCAAGAGCTGGTCGCGGTTCAGGACACGCTGTGGATGATCGATAAACACCCGCAGAAGCCGAAACTCCGCGCCGCTGAGGGCTATCGTTGTTCCGGCCCTGTCGAGGAGATGACGCGCCACCGTGTCGAGCCTCCACTCTCCGAAACTGACGATCTGTCCGGCTTCCGTAACCTGGAAATTCGGTGGAAGCATGCGCGTCCGCCGGAGAACGGATTTGATCCGGGCGAGAAGTTCACGGGCTGCGAATGGCTTTGGGACATAGTCGTCAGCACCCATCTCTAGTCCGAGGATACGGTCCATTTCGTCGCTGCGAGCGGTCAGCATCAAGATCGGTGTCGCCTTGTGCTTTCCGGAGCGCAATTCGCGGCACAGAATCAGCCCGTCGTCTCCCGGCATCATCAAGTCTAGCACGATGAGATCGACCGTGTTCGCGTCGAGGAATTGGCGCATCTGCCGACCGTCCGCGGCAACGGATGCACGAAGGCCGTTCTTTTTGAGATATCCTGAAACCAGCTCCCGGATTTCGCTGTCGTCATCGACAATCAAGATATGATCGACATGATCCAAGGCCGTAACCCTCCAAAACCTCTAGCTGGTCCGTCGGCGATCTGTCGCCGTCCGTTACCGCGCTCCCACGGCGATCCAGTGTGTTGAACCCATTGAACTGCCTGCATGTATCCCCCGTATGTCGCACCTTGTGAGATATGAATGCAAATGTAGCTTTCGGCGCGTTTGATACAGTGTGATACAATCGACCGAAGATTGTCGACCTGCCTTTGTTCGAAAATATTGTAACCGTCTGTCGCCGGACAGCGCATCCGTACACTCGGATACGTTTATCGCGGGAAACGGACATATCCCGGATACGTCTCTCAAGCCAAGTCACAGGTACCGACGGTCTATGACCCGTTGGCACTATCACTTGTGTCAGAGGAAAGATCATGACGCTTCTTGTAATTGCCTATCTAGGGGGTGTGCTGACGATCTTCAGTCCTTGCATACTTCCGATCCTTCCCTTTGTATTCGCGAGGGCAGGACAGCCCTTTGCGCGCAGTACGCTTCCGATGCTGGCGGGCATGGCTGCGACGTTTGCTCTCGTCGCTACACTGGCGGCAGTCGGCGGCAGCTGGGCCGTGCACGCCAACGAGTACGGTCGGATCGCCGCGCTGGTTTTGCTTGGGCTCTTTGGCGTCAGTCTCCTTTCAACGCGTATCGCGACACGTCTGACTCAGCCCGTGGTAAATTTTGCAAATAGGCTTTTGAGCGCCTCGGGCGGCGGGATCGCTACGCCCACGGTTGCCAGCTCGCTGGTTCTCGGGATTGCCACGGGCTTGCTATGGGCCCCGTGTGCCGGCCCCATCCTCGGCCTCGTCCTCACGGGAGCGGCTCTCCAGGGCGCGAACATCGAGACGACGTTCTTGCTGCTTGCCTATGCTGCGGGCGCGGCGACCTCGCTTGCAGCCGCCCTGTCTGTTGGCGGAAAGCTGTTCGCAAGGATGAAAAAATCGCTCGGTGTCAGCGAGAAGGTTCGTCAGGCTCTGGGCGCAGCAGTTCTCGCTGGAGTAATCGCGATCGCTTCCGGCGTGGACACGGGTTTACTGGCCAGATTCTCGTACGCGAGCACCGCCTCGTTCGAACAGGCTGTGCTGGACAAGCTCAAAACCGGACCCGGTGCGGTGTCGGCGACCGACGACGCTTCTTTGGAAGTCGCAAGCGCGGGACCGTTCAAGAGCGATCTGCCGATCGAAGGAAACGCGCCATCCCTCGACGGTGCGGTGGAATGGCTGAATACTGCCCCTCTTTCGGATGAACAGCTCCGGGGGAAAGTCGTTCTGGTCGATTTCTGGACCTACTCTTGCATCAACTGTATCCGAACCATTCCCTACGTGAGGGCTTGGGCAGAGAAGTACAAGGATAAAGGCCTCGTCGTGATCGGGGTCCACGCGCCGGAATTCGCCTTCGAGAAGAATATCGACAATGTACGTAAGGCCGTCGGGGACTTTCAGATCGGCTACCCGGTTGCCATCGACAATGATTACACCATCTGGCGAGCCTTCCAGAATAACTATTGGCCCGCCCACTACCTCATCGATGCGAGCGGCAAGGTTCGCTATACCCATTTCGGCGAGGGGAACTATCGCCAGACCGAGAAAGCGATCCAGGACCTTCTCCACGAAGCCGGGGACCAGGCCGCGGACGCCACCCCAGCCACACCTGTGGCAAACGGGGCCGAAGTCGGTGCCGATCTGCAGCATCTCCGTTCTGGCGAGACATATGTCGGATACAAGCAAGCGTCCAATTTCGTATCGCCTGGCGGTTTGAAGCCGGACATTTCTCAGGAATACGCCGCAGGCGACCCGGGACTAAACGAATGGGGTCTTTCGGGACGATGGACCGTCGGTGCGGAGGCCGCGAGCCTCGACGCGGCAGACGGTGGTGTCACATACCGCTTCAATGCCCGCGACCTGCACCTTGTGCTTGGTCCGGGCGAGGACGGCAGACCAGTTCGTTTCCAGGTCTTGGTCGACGGGAAAGAGCCCGGGCCCAGCCATGGAACAGACACCGACGCACAGGGCAACGGGACCATTACCTCAACCAAGCTCTACCAACTCGTACGGCAAGCAGGGGATGTCGAAGCCAGGACATTCGATATCCGATTCCTAGACCCCGGTGCTAAGGCGTATGCGTTCACATTCGGCTAAATGGTCAAGGCTGGAGGCGATGTTTAAAGGAGCTTCAGGCGGCAGAGTGTCGGCTGAAGCTTTCTCGCATGTCCCGGGCCGGAGCGTCGTTCGGGTCAGAAAGCATGGCGATGGCGGAAACGGTGATGCTGTCCGAGACGGTACGATCATCGGAAGCCACAGCGCGGATCGCCTCGACGGCTTCGACGGCATGCTCTCGCCGCACGAGCAGTTCGACCTTCAGACAGGGTATGAACTCGGTCGACACAGCAAGCCCTCTGATCACGTCGATGACAGGTGTTCCCGATCCGCAAAACCTAGCTTCCATAACAAGCAATTCATCGACCGCTAGATGATCCACAGCGGTGCGGATGTCCAGGATCCTGAACGCCCGCGTTACAAATTCAATTTTCACCATCGTCGGCCTTCCAGGCGTTGGGGTACTCGATCCCAATGGCGATCATGATTTGACGCAGTGACAGCATCGTCTGAAAAGAGGGCCGTTTGGTTACATCTGTAATTCGAAAAAACGAGGCCGACATAAGGGTCGAACGACGTGCGTCTATGTAAGCTTGCGGTCCCTAAGGCGGCATCGTCGTTTTAGGCGACTCGTCAAGGTGGCTTACGTTATGTCGGGTGTCTTGATGGCAAAACAACACAAACTTACACCCCAGGCCGGGACGACAGCATTGTCGACTTGTGTTTCGATGACACCAGATCACGAGATGCAAAGCGTCTGACGTAAAAATCTCAGGAGTACAGCATGATGAAGCGGACATTGTTTGCAGCGGCACTCGGTCTGATGACGACCCAGTATGCTTTCGGTTCCAGTGACGGATCGTGGGACGCCATTTTCGCGAAAGCGAATGGCACGTGCATCGGTCAATCGGAGATGAATACCCCCGAGGCTTCCGCACCAGTCGTTTTCGACGACGCCACGGGCAAGATTGCGGTGCTGTTGCGCGGAGAGCTCGGTCGTGGCAAGGCCAAAACAAAAGTCAACCTGATCTGCCTTTACGATAAGAAGACAGGTCGTGCCTCGATCGCCGAGTATCGTTGGCTCGGATCGTGAATTTACAATCTGCTAAGAGCCCGCGCCAGGCAATCCTGGCGCGAGCGTTATCGTCGCCTATTCGGCGGCGTCGGTGACTGGGTTCGGCGTGGACTTGGCCCGATGAATTCGCGCGACAGCCTCGGCGATCCCTGCGCCGTAAGCCGGGTCCGCTTTCGCGCAGTTGTCGATATGGCGCTGGATAGTGCGCTCCGTCGCCCCATAGATCGAGCGGGCCGTGTTGTCGAACAGCACCTGCTGCTGAGTAGCCGACATCAGGCGGAAAAGGTTTCCCGGTTGGGAATAGTAGTCGTTGTCGGCGCGGTGATCCCAACGCGCGGCTGCCCCGTCGACCTTGAGCGGAGGCTCGGAAAAATCCGGTTGCGCGTTCCACTCTCCGTAGCTGTTGGGCTCGTAAGCAAGCCTGCGGCCGCCGTTTCCATCGACGCGCATCGCTCCGTCACGATGGTAGCTGTGGAACGGGCACCTTGGAGCGTTTACGGGGATCTGCGAGTAGTTCACGCCGAGACGGTGCCGCTGCGTATCTCCATATGAGAAGAGGCGGCCTTGCAGCAGCTTGTCGGGGGAGAAGCCGATGCCCGGTACGATCGAGCTGGGTGAAAACGCCGCTTGCTCGATTTCGGCAAAGAAGTTTTCAGGATTTCGATCGAGTTCGATCTCGCCGACTTCGATGAGAGGGTAATCAGACTTAGGCCATACCTTTGTGATGTCGAATGCGTTGATGTGATAGCTATTTGCATCCTCCTCCGGCATGACCTGGATGAAGAGTGTCCACCTTGGGAAATTTCCTTCCTCTATGTTGTCGAAGAGATCACGCTGGCTGCTTTCCCGGTCCCGCCCGATAAGATCGGTTGCCTGCTCATCCGTCAGGTTCTCGATCCCCTGCTGGGTGCGGAAATGGAACTTGACCCAGTAGCGCTTGTTTTCGGCGCTGATGAAGCTGTACGTGTGACTGCCGAAACCATGCATGTGCCGCCAGCTTCTCGGAATGCCGCGGTCGCTCATCACGATGGTGATCTGGTGGAGGGCTTCGGGAAGACTTGTCCAATAGTCCCAGTTGTTCTCGGCGCTCCGCATTCCCGTACGCGGATCACGCTTGACCGCGTGGTTCAGGTCGGGAAACTTGAGGGGATCGCGGATGAAGAAAATTGGGGTGTTATTCCCGACGAGATCCCAGTTTCCTTCCTCGGTGTAGAACTTCATTGCGAAGCCCCGGATATCGCGTTCGGCATCGGCCGCTCCGCGTTCGCCTGCGACGGTAGAAAAGCGGACCATCATCTCGGTGGATTTGCCGACCTCGGAAAATAGCTTCGCTCGCGTGTATCGCGTGATGTCGTGTGTAACGGTAAACCTGCCGAACGCGCCGGCCCCTTTGGCATGCATGCGGCGTTCTGGGATTACCTCGCGGTCGAAGTGGGCGAGTTTTTCGAGAAACCAGACATCCTGCAGGAGGGCAGGCCCTCGGGGGCCTGCCGTAATGGTGTTGTTGTCGTCTACGACGGGTGCGCCGAAAGAGGTCGTGAGTTTGTTCATCGCTGCCATCCGGAAATGAGAAAACGGCCGCGGGGCCGACCGGGCTGGACACAGCGCGGTAAGAGTAAAATAATCCATAAGTATCAGTAGTTTAAAGATATTTTTGGTATCTTACTGTACCCGGCGGCATCTTGCTCGCGTGGCAAGGCTCCCGCGGCAAGCGTTTGTAATAAAATGTTTTCCGCGGCAAGCGGCCATTGTCGGCGCACAAGTTCCAGGCTCGTTTCGCCTTCGTTTGTTCAGTTTTGTATCGTCTGTATCAGGGTGGCGACGTGATTTTCGTCATCTCGACCTGCTTCAAACGCCTATTATTTTCCCAGGCGAAATTCGCGCTGAATACCCACGCCGGAAAGAAACCGCTCATCGTGGCTCACGACGAGCAAGGCTCCGTCGTACGCATTGAGGCCTTCCTCAATCGCCTCGATAGAATCCAGGTCCAGATGGTTGGTAGGTTCATCAAGGACAAGTAGCTGCGGCGGTTCTGCGCCTCCGAGCACGCAGGCAAGACCTGCCCGCAGCATCTGACCTCCGCTGAGTGTCCCCGTTTGCTGAAGGGCGGCGTCCGCGCGGAAGTGGAATCGCGCCAAGGTAGAACGGCACATATTTTCAGTGGATGTTGAATTTAACCGGCGAAAATTGTCTATTATAGAGGCTTCAGGGTCCAAAACGCCGATGCTTTGATCGAGCGCCGCGAAGTTCACAGAGATATCGACTGTCCCGGACAGTGGCTTCAGGTTTCCGACGATCACCTGCAGCAACGTCGTCTTTCCGGATCCGTTTGGCCCGACGATTGCAACCCGCTCAGGACCCACAATCGTCAGCGAACAGTTGCGAATTATCGGATGGTCGAGTCCGTATCCAGCCGTCACGTCGGTCAGCTTCAGAACTCTACGACCTGAGGCGAGATTGCTTGACGGGAGAGAGACTGACAACGTCTGAACGTTTTCGACCTTCGATCTCGCCGCTATAGATGCCTGCAAAGCGTGCTCTTTTTGGCGTTCGGCCAAGCGGACGCTCGCGCCGCCGCTCGACTCGGCCGAATTTTTTCTGACACCCAGGATAATGTTCGGCAAATCTCCCCGGGCGTTGCGGCGCGCGCCGTTCGCAGCTCGGCGCTCCCTTCTTTCAAATGCCACCTGCGCTTTGCGTTCGAGTTCCGAAACCCGCCGCTCGGCGCTTGCGAGGTCTTGCTCCGCGGCCAATGATTCGATCTCTTTGCAGTCGCGGTAGTGGCTCCAGTTTCCGCCGTATCGCGTAGCGCCAAGGGAGGTCAGCTCCACAATGGCGTCCATGGTTTCGAGCAGCTCGCGGTCATGGCTCACGATAATCGCGCCTGCGTGCCAGCCTTTCACAAGGTCGATGACGGCACCTCGGCCCGAGCGGTCAAGGTTATTCGTCGGCTCGTCCAGAATGAGAAAGTCCGGCTGCCGAAAGACAACTGCACCAAGCCTGGCGCGTGTCTGTTGGCCTCCCGATAGATCTGCGAGGCGGGTATCAAGCGGCATGTGCAGCCCCACTTTGGCCATCGAGGTCGCGATACGGTCTTCGAGGGTCCAATCTGCCTCTTCCAGTTCCTCAATGGTGGCTTCGCCAACTGCGGCGCGCTTCAGTACATTGAGCTCCGTCCTGACGCCAAACAGATTCGCGATCGTGTCGGAGGACCTGGTTTGAACGTTTTGGCTTAACACTCCGATCGTCCCGACGATCGACACACTTCCACTGTGCGGCGACAATTCCCCGGTCAGCAACTTCAACAAAGTGGTTTTGCCGATACCGTTGCGTCCGACCAGTCCAACGCGCTCTTTGCCGACGTTGAAGTTGATATTCGCGAGAACGCGCTCTCCGTTTGGCGTCGACCAAACGAGGTTTGTTGCAGTGATAAACGACATAACGAACTCACTAAAGAAAACAGCACTATATCGTGCTGTTTAAATGTGGCAAGAATCGATCCACGTAAAAGGAGGATCTGGAATGAACGAACGCGGTGGCGGTGGAAGACCGACAAGGGAGCAGACTATCGCGATCGACAACGCGCTTCTCGACGGTGCTCGAGATGCTTTTGGTCGAAAGGGGATCATCAATGCGTCTATCGACGAAATAGCCGAGCTTCTCGGAGTGTCTAAACACACTATCTACCGTCGTTACAAAACGAAGACAGATTTGCTCGGGGCCGTTGTGTCCAGGGATATCAAACGTTTCCAAGATCGGTTGCGCGCAGCAGGTAAGGGCGGAGCAAGCCCGTTAGACGCTGTGCGCCGGACGGCTTCCTGCTATGTTGAAATCGGTTGTTCGAGAGACTACGCGGGGCTCTATCTTTCACTCATCGCAGAGGCAGTGGTTTCCGACGAATTGCGCCACCTTTTTAGCGGTTGGACCCGGCAGTCCCTGGATCCTTTGATGGAGGCGCTTTTAACTGCGCAGGAAGAGAAGGCTGTCGCCTCGGTCGATGCGAAGTTCATGTGTTCGATTCTCGTCGATTTGCTCGAGGGCATCAACAACACAGTCCGTCTGTATGACGACGCAAACGGCGAACCGCCGGACCAATCAATTCTTTTCAAAGAACGATGGCGCGTATTCTTGACTTTGTTTGCCACAGAACCGCAGCGCCGATCTCACTAGGGTGACCTCCTCATGCGACGTCGAAACGAGCAAAGCCCTCAAGGCTCTCGATAAAGTCCGCGACTATGCGCGAAGGGGCCTCGTTCGGCGGCAGTAACACGAGAGATCGAAAAAAGACGTCGTGAGAAAATGGCTTAACTACCAGTCCGGACCTGAAATACGGCTCCGTTGTCAGCGGGTGTACCAACCCCGTCCCGAGCCCAGCCGCAACCATGGCACAGATCGTCGTCGAGTACGGCGTCTCGAGAATGATTTTCGGCGTTGATCCTTCGCCTTTAAATATCGCGTCCGCTTCCCTTCGTGCAGTGTCTTCGGCGGCGAGCGCAATGAAGTCCTGGCCGTCGAGATCGATTGCGGAGATGGCCTCGCGATTTTCCAGAGGATGACCACTCGGGAGCGCCACGACGGCACGAAATTTGGCAAACGGTCGAGAGTCTACTCCTGCCAGATCTATTTCATCGGCCGCGAGACCGATGTCGAACTGACCGCTCGCGACTAGGTCCCGCACCACCGATGACAGATGCGTCTGAAAAGTTATGGCTACCTGCGGGTGCCTTTTCCGGAAAACAGTCAAGGCTTTGGGTACGATATTCGTGCTGAGAGCAGAAAGGCTTGCGATTCTTATCTCCCCGGACCCGAAATCCCTTATACGCGAAGCGGCGTTTCGGAGAGTTATAAGGCCGGAAAACGAAGCCTCAACATCCCGAAAAAAGAGCCGGGCCTCGGCGGTCGGCGACATTTTTCCTTTTGCGCGGACAAAAAGCGGAAATCCCAGATTCCGCTCCAGTTCCTGGATGGCCTTGCTGACCGCGGGTTGAGATATTCTAAGGATTTCCGCTGCGCGCGTGGCAGTTCCCGCCGTCATGAGCGCGTGAAAGATTTCGATCTGACGAATATTGATGGCCATAACCTCCGAGAATGAAGATCGCCAATATGAGTATTGGACCTTATGGTCTCGTCAATGCTGTATTTGAGGCGAGGTAATTTGACGAGGTCAATGATGAGAGATCTAACGCAGTGCGTTGTCACGCCTAAAGTTAATACAACCGGATTCGACACACTTGGCGCCGCAGTTCACAGGGGTTCGACAATTGTCTTTGAAAACGCCCAAGCGTATGCGGATCGCGGCAAACGAGGCGATGACGGTTATAGCTACGGGCTCTATGGGACCCCGACCACCCGTACGCTTGAAGCGAAGCTGACGGATTTGGAGAATGGTGCCAGAACATTCGTGGTGCCGTCGGGCCAAGCTGCGAATACACTCGCAATGCTTCCTTTCCTTTCCAGTGGCGACAAGGTGCTAATCGCCGATACGGCCTATCCACCAGTTCGAGATTTCGCAAACCGCGATCTTGCGAGGTTCGGCGTGACAGCCGATTATTATGACCCGATCGACATTGCTGATCTGGCCCGTAAGATCGACGGACGCACAAGAATCGTTTTTACCGAATCGCCGGGTTCGACGACGATGGAAGTGCAGGATCTTCCCGCCATCGCGGAGATCACACACCGACATGGTGCGCTACTAATGTGCGACAACACGTGGGCGACGCCGTTGAATTACAAACCATTGTCGCTGGGCGCTGACATATCGACACAAGCCCTCACCAAATACATCTCTGGCCACTCCGATCTTCTTTTGGGTTCGCTCACTGTTCATTCAACGGAACTGATCGAACCCATCCGCGCCACTCTCGGTCGGTTTGGCGTCGGAGTGTCGCCTGACGACGCTTCGCTCGTTCTCAGGGGGTTCGAAACTCTAGGTGTCCGAATGCGTCATGCTGAAGCTGGAGCCATGAAGCTCATACAGCAATTTCAAGAAAGCCATCTGGTGGACCGGGTCCTCTATCCCGCTCTGACGACGGATCCCGGACATGCAATCTGGAAACGCGATTTTAGCGGAGCGAGTGGCGTGTTCAGCGTGGTATTTAAACCAGGCATCTCTATCCATGTCCCTCCGGCACTCGATATCCTGAAGACGATCGCGATTGGCGCTTCCTGGGGAGGAACACGAAGTATTGTCGCACCGATGCCCGTCTCGTCGCATAGGTCCGTTACGAAGTGGAAGGGCGACGATCTTGTGCTTCGCGTGAGCGTAGGACTGGAAGACGCCGAGGACTTGGCGGACGATGTGCGGGCTATGCTCTTCGACATTCGACATAGGTCGCTCAGGTAAGGTTCGCGCGTTGCCGTTATAGCTGGTGAGAGTGGCTGGGCCCGCGCACCGCGGAACCCAGCCAACCGTTCGAGGTTTACAGGATGAAGCCACCGTCGATCGTCAGGCTTGAGCCCGTCATGTACGACGATTCTTCGCCAGCCAGGTATGAAATGAGACCTGCGATCTCCTCTGGGGCGGCCACGCGCTTCAGAGGGCTCATGTCCGCAAGCATTTCGATAGCACCTGCGTTGATATCGGTGTTGGTCGGGCCGGGCTGCACGTTGTTCACGGTAATCTTGCGCGGCGCGAGATCTTTGGCCAGTCCCTTTACCATTGCTGCGACTGCAGCCTTCGTGAACTGGTACACGCTTGCTCCGGGGCCGGCGGTGCGAACTGCGACATTCGAGCCGATGGTGATGACGTGACCGCCGTCTTTCATCTGGGCTACTGCGGCCTGCACCGAAAGGAAGACGGCCCGAACGTTGATATTCAGCATGAGGTCAAGGTCTTCGACGCTGACTTCGTCTACAGCTGCCATCTTGAAGACACCGGCGTTAACGACGGCCGTGTCGAGCTTGCCGAATTTTTCGACCGCAGTGGCGACTGCGCCTTTGATCGCTGCGGCATCCGAGCTGTCTGCCTGAATCGCGAAAGCCTTGCCGCCCGCGGCTTCAACGGCCTTTACCAGCTCGCTCGCCTTGTCTGGGCGTGACACGTAAGTGAAAGCAACGGCGAAACCGTCCTTAGCCAGACGCTCTACAGCAGCTGCGCCAATTCCGCGCGCGCCGCCGAATACGAGTGCGGTCTTTTTCGAGGAGTTTTCAGTAGTCATTTCAGTTGTTTCCTTTTTTGATAGATCAGTCAATAACTAGCCAAATAAAAAGCCGTCGTGGCCCGTTCGAAGTTTATTTGGCGCGCAGGCGCTCTGTCGCGACGCGAGCAGTGGCTCTCAGTTCTTCTAAACCGCCTCCGCTTCGTGCCGCGATTTGTAATCCGCTCATCATCACCTGGACGTAAGCGGAAGCTTGTTCAGGGGTTAGCATCAGGTCGATTTCGCCCTGCGCCTGCCCGGCGGATATCCGTTCGGTAATCTTGGCTCCAAGGACGGAAGATATGCGGCCCCTTAAAACCATGAGCTCGCTGTCGGTTACGCCGAACTCTCCGACCGAACCGACGCCCATACATCCAAGGTTTCGTATCCGCTCGTCCTCGGCTATCAACCCCGTCAACAAAGCTCCGATCCCCTCCAACGGAGAAGATGGATTTGCCAGACGCCCCAAATGCTCGGACGTCACCCTTTGTTGATAGGCTTCGAGTGCTTCCAGATAAAGCTTACGCTTGTCTCCGAAAGCGTTGTAGAGGCTTTGCCTACCGATACCCATCGCTTCGAGGAGATCGTCTGTCGACGTTCCGGCAAAGCCCTTCGCCCAGAATACCTCAATGGCTTTCTGAAGCGCTTCCTCTCTGATGAATTGTCTCGGCCTAACCATGAAATCAATTTAGGCGTTATGGACTGATATGTCAATAACTAATTTTGCACCCAATATTTTTTTGGAATTGCCGGTTAGCCTTGTGCTTGATCAAAAAAAAGGGGCCATTCGCTGTGGGTAGCGAACGGCCCCGCAAGGGGAAGGTCGTGGACCTTCGAGGGGAACAGCTTCCGGCGGTTGGAGGACCGAGAGAGGAAGCTACAGGCATAATCTACGGCGGTGGCAAAACCGCAATACTGGAAATCACGATAGGCGAAGTGAATGATTGCAAATCAAACAGACGGATTACCGTTGTAGCGGCTTTTGCAAAAGCCCCGTTTTCTTAAATCGAATCGCAATAGTCGACATTCATGACGAGGGGGCGACGATGGTCTCGTGTCGTCCCACGGATGTCATGTCGAAGTGAATGGGAAATGCTCCATGCATATCTATCATGGCCGCGACTCCTATCTTAACCTCGCGGAAATCGAAGGAGGTCACTATTGTCGCCTACGACTTTTAGGCCCGGGCCCACGCGCTCAATCTAAAAGACAGCGGTGCGAAAGATGTAGGCAACATCCGCGGGGGTCTGCGATCGCCTTCGCACATGGGCTCATTATTATGGCCTCATCAAGCCGAAGTCATCGATCGACGTCGTGATGGTCGCACCCAACGGGCCTGGCCATACGGTGCGCGGCGAATACCAGAAGGGCGGCGGCGTCCCGTGCTTCGTCGCTTTGCAGAAAGACTGGTCCGGAAACGCACTCGAACTCGCTCTTTCATACTCTTGCGCCATCTGGGGCGGCGCGCGGGCATCATCGAGACGACATTTAGGGAAAGAGTGCGAGACGTACCTGTTCGGCGAGCAGGTTGTGTTATGCGGCGGACCGGTCGAACTCATGCGCGCAGGTTTTGAGACCTTGACCGAGGCGGGGTATGCTCCGGCAATGGCATTTCAGGTGCGTGCATGAGATGAAGCTGATTGTCGATTAGATCCACGAGGGCGGGATCGCGAACATGAACCATGCGATCTCGAACCCAGCCGAGTGGGGCGAGCACATTTCGAGACCGCGCACCATCACCGCTGAGACGAAGGCGGAGATGAAAAGCGCGGCTTAGCCGACATTCAAACTGGGAAATTTACATCCGACTGGATGCAGGAAGACCACGCAGGAGCCTCGCGCTTTAACCGCATTCGCCGGATGCATGACACCCATCAAGTCGAAGAGGTCGGTGCAGAACTACAAGCCATGATGCCCTGGATCGGAAAAATAAACTTGTCGAAAAGGAGTGACCTGAGGGCGGTTCGGCGGGCTTGCGGCCCCGTCGCATTGCTACGGGGCGTACCGCGTAAAGACATAGTCGTGATCAACGACATTTCCTTCGTGGCACGCGAGACAGGTCTCGTGCTGTTTCTGGTCGACGGGTTTACCGTTGATAAAGCGGCCAAAGCCCCATCCGTGGCTGTCGGGATACTTTTTCGAGTCCTTGACCATCACCTGCACCGTCGTCGGCGCACCCGGAACGGTCGCGGGCGCGAATTCCGCTGACTGTTTGCGCTTATAAGCCAGCTTCACGAGAACGGAGCCGTCTGGAAAAGGCAAAGTTCCGCTCCTGTAAGCGTCGATAGCGATGTCGTTGCCGAGCACCGCCCGCAACTCATCGAGAGGGGGTGCCTCCTGCGCGGGGGCAACAAATTTCCAGTCCCGATAACCCTCCGGAATGGTTACGCCGTAGATAGGCGCTGCGGTTTCGGTTGCTGGGTCGGTCGCCCGTGAATATGACGCTGCAAGCCCGACACCCAGTGCGCACACAACGGTTCCGGCGATGATCGCAAATCTCATGTTTCACTCCTGCCGCGAAATGGACTTCTCGCGGCAGGTTCGACTTTGTTTGTATCTCCAGGATTTCGTGATGAGGCCTTTTTGTATCGCCCTGTGTCAGCGCAGGATGTTACTTTTCGCGAGATCGAGGACTTCGTTTCCGCGCCCGCTCAATACGGCTTTGGCCATCCACAGACTGAAACCAGCAACCTGCTCGACGTTGATCTTTGGCGGCAGTATCAGCTCGTCGTGATTGGTGACGACATCGACGACGGCTGGCCCGTCGTGTGCAAATGCCTGTCTCAAGGCGTCTCTGAGCTCTCTTGCGTCCTCGACCCGTTTCCCGAAAACACCTGCTGCCGACGCCATCTGGGCAAAATCGGGGTTCTGCAGCTCCGTATTTGTTTGCGTGAATCCCGCCGCTTTCATTTCCAAGTCCACAAATCCGAGGACCCCGTTGTTGAAGATAACGATTTTCACGGGCAGTTTTTCCTGTACTAAAGTCAGGAGATCGCCCATCAGCATGGCAAAGCCTCCGTCACCCGCAAGCGCGATCACCTGCCTTTCCGGGAACGCGGCTTTCGCTCCTATACCCTGGACCATGGCGTTGGCCATCGAGCCATGGACGAACGATCCCAGGAGGCGGCGACGGCCGTTCATCTGCAGGTATCGTGCCGCCCACACCGTCGGGGTCCCGACATCGCATGTGAACACTGCGTCCTCCGACGCGAGCTCGCTTATAACCTTTGCAACGAATTGTGGATGGATGGGGGAGCTGGGCCTTCCTTCCGTGGCGAGATCGTCCAGTGCGCTTCTCGCATCTCGGTAACGACGGAGGCACCGACCAAGGTGCTCGGGGTCTTCCCGTTCTAATAACTTTGGGAGCAACGCGGCGATCGTTGACTTCACGTCGCCGACGAGGCCGAGGGAGAGGGGGGTTCTGACTCCGAGCCTTGTCGGGTCAATATCGATTTGAATTACTTTGGCGTCGGTCGGGTAGAATTGACGGTAGGGAAAGTCGGTTCCGATCATTAGGAGTGTATCGCAGTCCTTCATCGCGAAATAGCCGGAGGAGAAGCCGATCAGTCCGGTCATGCCGACGTCATACGGGTTGTCCCATTCGACGTGCTCTTTTCCTCGCAGCGCATGGACGATGGGAGCCTGCAGGGACTTGGCCAGGGCCATCAGTTCGTCATGTGCGCCGGCGCAGCCGGCTCCGGCGAGTATCGTGACTTTGCCTCCAGAGTTCAAAAGATCGGCCGCCTGCTCGAGCTCCGGGTCCGCCGGCACAGTAACGGGCGGCTTGGGAACGAGCCAGCGATCGGCAGATGGCGCGGTTATTTCCTGCATCGCGATATCGCCCGGTATTACGAGGGTCGCCACGCCGCGCTTTCCGACCGCTTGACGGATCGCGATGTCGAGCAGTCTTGGCATCACGCTCGGCGTGGAGACGAGCTCGCAGTAATGGCTGCATTCCGAGAAGAGTTTTTCGGGGTGCGTCGCCTGGAAATATCCGGTGCCGATTTCCGAGCTCGGTATATGTGCGGCAATAGCCAGAACGGGCGCGCCGCTACGATGGCAGTCATAAAGCCCGTTGATCAGGTGGAGATTGCCCGGGCCGCAACTTCCGGCACAGACAGCCAACTCGCCCGTAAGCTGGGCTTCCGCGCCTGCGGCAAAAGCGGCGGCTTCCTCGTGACGCATATGGACCCATTCAATGGTGCCTTTGCGGCGCAGCGCATCGCATAGACCGTTCAGGGAATCGCCCGTTACCCCGTAGATTCTCTTCACTCCAGCCGCATGCAGTGTATCGACGATCATTTCGGCGATGGTCTGTTTAAACATAGCTGTTCCTCTATCCTGATTGCACACCGTGTGACTACAAGCGTTCTTGGGGCCCCTGCGCAACGAAATAAGCGCGCGAAACGGTCAATCAAGAGAGTGATACAGCATGATACAATTTGGGCGAATTTCCATAACAACTTTATCGCTGGACGCCCTACTACGCTGGTTTTAGCCGTTCTGGACAGACGGTTCTGTATAGTGGTATGTTTTATCTCTCAGGAGAGTCACTATGACAAGGCCAAGCCGACAGACGATCTCACCACAGCCAGCTCGGGAGCGCATCTTGGTCGCGGCTGCGCGATTGTTTTACCACAACGGGATACGCGCGACGGGAGTGGACCATCTTATCTCCGAAGCAGGCGTCGCGAAGATGTCGTTCTATGCGCATTTCCCGTCCAAGAAAGAGCTCGTTCATGCTTTTCTCGAGCGACGGCATGCCTATTGGATAGACATGTTTTCCCGCGAAGTCGAAGCGCGCCTGCCGAGCGAGGGCCTTGCCGCGATCGGGTCGGCATTGCTCGCATGGTTCACAGGTGACAATTTCAGAGGCTGTGCCTTCATTAACACGTACGCAGAATTCGGCGCTGATTTCCCTGAGTCGGTCGCCCACAAAGCCGAGTTGGCCGAATACGTGCGCGAAATCGCCCGTCGTCTGGAACTGACCAACCCGGAAGCGGTAATGGAACAGGCGATGATCATCATTGAGGGGGCAATCATTCGTGCTCAGATGGGAGCCACGAATAGTTTGCAACCCCCTCTGTCTGGTCTTCTGAGGCTTGTCGAATCGGCTTTTTCGGCACGGTCGTGTTCGGAGAATACCGCAGACTCGCAAATAGCCGGAACAAACCGCGTTGGTTTCAAAAGGCTCCAATAGGATTACATTTGAAACGATACGCCAAAACTCTGACATTTGGGTAAAATATGCAGATGGTTTTATCAGCATAACGGAGGAATAAGAAAATCCGTAGGGGATCGACCGAAATCATAGGGTCTTTGCTAGCATTTCGTCAGCAACGACCTTCGGATACATTTCGATTTCCTGCTGAGCAGTAGATTATCAATCGATACGTATGAATTTAGACTTCGTGATCGTTTTTCTACATCTTATTTTTGATGTTCGTCAGGTTCAATCCTGGAAATCTGGAGGCGGTGGCGTGCGGGAATGCTCAGACGTTTTGAGGCAGTTCGTGTTGCGCTGCGGTTCGGATCGCAGAACGAGGATCAATTGGCTGTCTGATGGCGGAGGGACCGATGTCAGTCGTTAAAGAAGATTATTGGAGTTCTGACACTCAGGAGCTATCCGGCTCCGCCGACCTCCAGGCGCTGTCGATCAGCTCGGCATGGATGCGTACGGGCCGGGCGCGTCGACCTTTAGGCCAGGCTGCAAATAGTTCGAATCATATCCGCCGCGTCCTTCTCGGACTCTTTCCAAGCTCGGTGCGGTCGCGGCTTTTCCTGGCACCCATCGCGGGACCGGTGGTCGCCTACGGGGTCCTGCTGGCTCTAGGAGACGTTACTGCTCCCCAGTGGACTCTGGGTACGTTCGCGCTGGCGACAGGACTAGGCTTGGTGATATCGGCAATTGTCGTCCGACAATTGCTGCAGCCGCTCGCCGAGCTCGTGGCGGCGGCGAACAGGCTTGGAATAAACAGTGGGATTGAGAGACTTCCGGAGACGGGCCCGAGCGAGGCTTGCAACGCTGCCAGAGCGTTCAACGCCATGTCGGAACGGGTGAACCGTCAGGTCGAGGAGCGCATTCGCCTCCTAACCGCTTTCTCCCACGATATGCAGACTCCCATCACGCGCATGCGGCTAAGGGTCGAGCTGGCCGAACATTTCCCGGAGCGCGAGAAACTGCTTCGCGATCTGGGCGAGGCGGAAAGGCTTGTAAGGGACGGAATTGCCTATGCCCGAAACTCTCACGTCGTTCGCGAGTCCGACACCCCGGTAGACCTTTGCGCCTTCATCGAAAGCATTGTGTTTGATTATCAGGACACTGGAAGAGACGTCTTCATCGTAGGCAGCATTCAGGGTATACGCGCTGTAAAGCCTGCGGCGCTGCGCCGGGTTCTGTCGAATTTCATCGACAACGCTCTCAAGTTCGCCGGTGCAGCACAGATATCGGTCACCCGGGATGTAAACGGCAGAGTTAGCATCGCCGTTATGGATCGGGGTCCCGGCATCGATCCTCAGAAGCTTGATGCAGTTGTGAAGCCGTTCGTGAGACTCCAGCAGTGCAACGGAGAGCACGCTCCCGGCGTTGGATTGGGTCTCGCTATCGCGCAGCAGCTGGCGCGGGAGATGAACGCTTCTCTTGTCCTCGAAAACAGGCTCGGCGGCGGGTTGTCCGCACAGATTGTTTTCGCCGCCAGGTGATCGGTGCGGCTATGTAAGCCAGTGTATTCGGTGCCGCCCTCGAAACACTTTGACGCAAAACGGCTGGATCTCAAAACATCCTCGATACATGACCACGGTACCTATAGAGAAAGCCGTAAGGCTTTCCGAACGTTTAGAAAGTCGAGGTCCGACATGACGGAAATGTTGGCTGCAAACCACCATACCTACCGCAAATTCAGCAGCGTTCTTGATCGCTCGATATACGAGCCGCTTCCGGACAGCTGGATCATCGGGATGACCGATGTCGTAGGGTCAACGGTGGCTATCCAAGAGGGCCGATACGAAGACGTGAACTTTCTCGGCGCGTCGATCATCGCGGCTGTCGGAAATGAGATCGGCAATTTCGACTTCCCGTTCAGCTTTGGCGGCGACGGTGCCACATTCGCGTTGCCGGGCGGATTTCTGACGCAAGCGAAGTCGGCGCTCGGACAGATCGCAAGGCTGTCACGCAATCGCTTCAACCTCGAGATGAGAGCAGGGCTGCTTCCCGTTGAGGAAGTCAGGCGCAATGGCCGGGACGTGCGTATCGCACGCTACGCGGTCTCGAGAGACGCGACGTATTTTATGTTCGCCGGCGGCGGTCTGAGGTGGGCGGAGCGTGAGCTCAAGAAAGGCAGGTTCATCGTGCAAGGGAGCCCTGCCGATCTTTCAGAGCCTGATTTGAACGGACTGTCTTGCGAGTGGAATCCCTTCAAAAGCCAACGAGGGACAATTCTGTCACTTTTGGTCGAGCCCCGAGACACCGCGAGTGATCTTGCGTTCAGCGAGATCGCGCGGGACGTGATGCAGGTGTTTGAAGAGGTCGACAACGGCTCGAGTCCGCTGCCGACAGCGGTCCCCGTGCGCAAGGACGGCCTGGACAGCGTTGATCCCGAGACTTGGGCTGCCGTTGCTTCCAACTCCGATTTCAGAAAGTTCGACGATGTCCTGAGACTGACGGTGGATTGCACTCTGGCGCAGGTGGAAGAGGTAGAACGTTTACTTCGAAGTTCCGTTGATCGCGGTGACGTGCGATATGGTCTGCACCGTCAATCTCATGCGATTATGACTTGTCTGGTCCCTGGAACCAATGCCGACTCTCATCTCCATTTCCTTGATGGCAGGGACGGGGGATTTGCGAAAGCGGCCGCGATGCTGCGGCTTACTTCTTGAATTGAACTTTGGAGCGCCTCAATTGCGGTCGATGAGGGTGGCTCTTTTACAGATGTAACCAAGTTTTCTCATCCGCGCACTGTCGGTAGATGTCGGTTAGCGATAGATTATTTTAAACACTTGGTCTGGTTCCCATGTCAGAAGTAGAAAACTCACGGGCTTCACTGTCGGCCTGGCAAGACGATGGCTGTATGCCGAGAAAAGAGCAGTACCGCGCCATCGGTATCGTATCTTTAGGGCAGTGTCTTGAGTTCTACAATTTCGCTATTTTCATCTTCTTCTCTGACGTTATTGGCCAGCTTTTCTTTCCCGTTGGTATGCCGGAGTGGCTGACGACAGTGCAGACCTGGGGTCTCTTTGCCGCCGGCTATCTTTTTAGGCCTCTAGGGGGTGTCGTACTGGCTCACTTTGGAGACCTGTTCGGACGCAAACGGGTGTTTGCGTTTTCGGTTCTCCTGATGGCTTTTTCAACTCTTGGTATAGGTCTTCTTCCTGCGTACGAGACGATAGGTCCGGTTGCACCCGTTTTACTCCTGTGCTTCCGAGTTCTTCAGGGGATAGCTATTGGCGGCGAGGTACCGGGTTCGTGGACCTTTGTGGCTGAACACGTGCCGAGAAAGAATGTCGGCTGGGCGTGCGGTATCGTCTGCTGCGGGCTGACTTTCGGCATATTGCTCGCGACTTCCGTCGCAAGCGCGGTAGGCACGCTTTTTCCGCTCGAAGCCGTGCACGAGTTCGGGTGGCGTCTTCCTTTTCTATTGGGTGGCGTGTTCGGATTGGCCGGGCTGAAGCTAAGGCGCATGCTCAACGAGACCCCCGTGTTCGACAACATGCGAAAACAGAAAATGCTGGTTCCGGCGCTTCCGCTGAGGGAGGTATTAAAAGCCCACCGCTATGGAATTTTCCTTTCGATTGTCGTGACCTGGATACTGTCGAGTGTGGTCGTCCTGACGCTTACGTTGCCAATCGTCCTCCATACATACGGGATCGGTAAAGAGGACGCGCTTTTTGCCGCGAGCATAAGCACCGTTTTTCTGGCGATAGGAGTAACGGTCTCGGGCGCTCTTCTGGACCGTGTCGGGCCTTCGAGATTCTTCCTTCTGTACGCTGTCTTGCTCCTGGTCGGCGCGTTTGCTTACCTGAAAATGGAGGGCGCGGACATGGCGTCGCTTTACGCGCTTTGTGCCGTGGTTGGCCTTTTTGGAGGTGTCACTGCGGGAACGCCCTATGTCATGGTTTCATCGTTCCCGGCCAGGGTTCGCTATACCGGGGTATCATTCGCCTACAACGTCTCCTACGCGTTCTTCGGTGGGGTCACTCCTATGATAATAACGGCGTTGAGCCCGTTCGGCGTCGTTTCCCACGTAATTTATTTTGTGTTCATCAGCCTTTTGTCTCTTGTTCTGGGTGTCGTGTTGATGGCTCGGCCGACAGCCCTCGTTCACCGGTAACTCGAACACCAGATCCAGCGTAACGGAGCGCGCCCACTATTGAGCGTTGTCCGCGCCTTGCACCAGCGCCTCTGTGGCTTTGGCGATGATCTGGTTATAGAGGGACGTCGCTAAACTGTTTGAACTGATTGGTTTTTTGAGGACAGAGATGCCTCTGGGCGACCGAATATCGGGCACGGCCATTTCCGGGTCGATCAGAAAAACGGTTGGCACCGGGGCAAACTGGTCTATCAAAGCGAGACAATCCGGGGGCGAGGGCCAGACGTCCAGGTCGAGCAATATCAGATCCGGACTGATGGCTTTACCCTCGATCCAAGTCACCAGCGGCGCGATCGAGGAAAAGCCGATCGGTTCGTAGCCAAGCGCCGCGATCTTCTCTTCGAGAAGCAGCCTGAGAGAGCTGTCCTGCTGAGCGATCAAAACGATCTGACCTGTCCCTAGTGGCAACGTTCGCTCGTTGAAAAACTCCTTCAGGGGGATGGGCTTCCGGTACGATACCGGGAAGTAGAGGTCAAAACGGGTTCCAAGCCCGACCTGGCTTTTTACGTCGATCTTGCCATTCATTCCCGCGACGTGACCATGCACGGCAGCAAGGCCAAGACCTGTTCCGCCACGTTTCGATCTTGTGGTAAAAAAGGGCTCGAAAATGTTGGATAATATGCTCTCGGGTATTCCGGACCCACGGTCCTCGACCGACACGCGAACGAACCCGCCCGGCATGAGTTCACCGTGAGACAGTGAAACACGCGCCTTTTCCACGACGTGCGCTACCGATACGTCGATCAGACTGTCTTCATCCGACGCATGCGCTGCATTGGTGCAGAGATTAATGACGACCTGCTGGATCTCTATGGGGTTTCCGAGTATCGGAGGAATATCGTCACCGAGTTGAAGTTTCACGTTGTGACTGCCGGAGATGGACATGCGTACCATCGGCATTATTTCGCGTATCGCTTCGGAAACGTCGAATGGCCTGCTGACCCTCTCTCTTTTTCGGCCAAACGTCAGAATCTGGTCTATGATGAATTTCGCCCGATGACCGCTCGAGACCATTTCCTCGACGTATTTCCTTGTGTTCGGAGAGTTTGGGTCGAGTTGGAGCGCCATTTCGCCGTACCCGAGAATGGCCCCAAGAGTGTTGTTGAACTCGTGGGCGATACCCCCAGCCAACGTGCCAAGGGCCTCCAGACGTTGGGCATGGTCGAGCCGCGCTTCCAGGGTTTCGCGCTCGTCTTTTTCCCGCTTTTCTTTGAGACAAGTCGCCAGCGCTACGATGGCCTGCCCGAGAAGACGAACCTCATCGTGAGTGGGCTTCTTACGAATCTCGCTGTGCTCGAGGAAAAGCAAGGCGACGGAATTACCGCCGATTTCAGCGGAGACCACGGATCCAGCACTCAAAGAGCCTTCCGGAAAATGATCTAGGTCTTTTTGCTGGAGGTTTTCGTAGTAGAACGGCTTCCAAGGCGCTAAAGCGCCTTGCCTGACCAGCAGGATTTTTTTTCGCATCATATCGCACAGCGCTTCGAAGCTGCTGTGACTGCTTTGCCCGAACGTCGCTTCCGTCGCTCCGTTGTCGCTATCCAGTATGGCAAAGGCATGCCGGCTCGCATCGAAAAACTGCGCCAGCATTGCCAATGAGTCGGTAAGCGCGGCGTTCGTTTTGTCCCGCCCCTCGGTGAAACGCCGCTGAATGTCCGCGATCAGAGATTCGACATCCAACTGCTGTGTCAACTTGAGAGTCTGCTGTCTCAATCTGTAGATAAGCGATGCTACATATACGCAGAGCAAAATCGCTATCGAGCCGAGGAGGGCCCTGCTCCAGGACGACCGAACGCTCTGTTCGCCATATGCATCCAGGTAGACCACCTGAAGGCGGCGAGCGTCTTCCGATGTCTGTGATGCCTGTATCTCGTAGATAATCCGATCGACGGCGGGGAGCGTGTTGAGGATCATTTTGGCGTGAACGACATACGCCCTCACATCGGGCATGAGACCATGATCAGATTTCAGCATCCCGTCGAGTTGCGCTCTTATGTCCTCCGCGAGCGGAAGTGCGGGTTGAAGGGCGAACCGCATCATAAGATTGCCGAGGTCGTTTGGAGTGTCGATCGACCGCATTTCGGGCGCGGCCGCTCCGTGCAGCTTGCTCAGCATCTGGTTGGCGATTGAAAGCGAGTTCTGCAACAGTGCGTTCTTGGTCTTGAATTCCTCAACAAGCTCTTCATCGCGGTCTATGGAAGACGAAAGTTTGGATAGTTCGTCAGATAGGGCGGATGGTGTTTCGACGCCGCTTTCAGGAAATAACATACCCAATCGAGAAACCGTCGCGTGGAGAGTTCGAATGGGTGTGACCAAGGGGTCGAAATTTCTGAGCAGACCAGCCCGGGCTTGTAGCACGTCTCTCTGGAGCGATGCATGGTTGACGTCCACCGCACGAAGAGACGTCAGGATAGCCTCATGGATTTCTCTCGACGGCACCCGACCAAACGCGAACACCGCGAAGGAAAACGCCCCCGCGACAAGGATCATTATCCTCCATAGTTCAATCGCGCCGCGTCGGGGCGGTCGTACCGAGTTTGCTTCCATTGTATTCGCCCGTTAGGGTTTCCAGAAACGCTACCAGCTCGTCTATTTCGTATCGCGTAAGACTGCGTCCCAGCTGGCTTGTCCCCATCACTTCTACAGCCTGTTCAAGCGTCGATGCGCGTCCGTCGTGAAAATATGGCCCCGTTACCGCGACGTTTCTGAGACTTGGGACACGGAAGACACCTTTGTCGCTTTCCCTGGCGGTGAGCTTGAAGCGACCGACATCGCCGTCGCCAGCTGCAAACGTCCCCGGCGGTTCCGTAAAGATCCCGAAACGCTGAAACATGTTGCCGCCGACGTTCGCCCCCTGATGACAGGATGCGCAGCCGTAATCCTTGAACAACTGGTAACCCTGCAGCTGCCTACTGCTGAGGGCATTTGTGTCGCCGTTCAGGTATCGATCCAATGCCGACTCAGGTGTCACCAGAGACCGCTGGTAGGTGGACAAAGCATCCAAAACAGACTTCCGGTCTGGCGGGTGACCGTAGACCCGGTCAAACGATGCGGAATAAGTCGCACTCTGTTCTAGCCGCATGATCAACGTCGGCCAAGTCATCCCCATCAATTCCTGGTCCAACAGAATTTTTTCGGTCTGGCTTTCCAAAGATGTAAGACCTCCACGCCAGCCTAATCGGTAATTGCTCCCAACGTTGAAAACCGTTGGAGTGTTGAACAGGTACGCTTTGCCCGTCTGGCCCAAAGGACGCGGTATATGAACGGTTCCGCCTGTAGATAGATCGTGACAGGTCACGCAAGATCTATCCTTTCTAAGAGAAAGCAGGCTGTCGGAGAACAGCTGGCCGCCGAGGAGCACGACCTGCGGGTCAAGGGACGGTAGCGGCTGGAGCGGAGCGAGCGGCTCACGGCCATCGACCTCTTTTACCTCGCTTGAAGCCCCGCAATCTGCCGACAAAAGCAAAGTTGCAAAAAAAAGCGTAATGTAGCGAACTGTCCACCGTAGATGAGGCGGCCTATAGATCGGCTCGCGTCCAGTCAACCTGAGCGCTTTCGCTCATCGACAGAAACGTCCATGTCGAAGATGTAGCCCGCCCCGCGTTCGGTCAGGATCATTGTCGGATTCGAAGGATCGAGCTCGAGTTTTCTTCTAAGGCGCAATATCAGCACATCGATGCTGCGGTCGAAAATCTCCTCGTCGTGTACCCGGCTTGCGGCCAGAAGTTGTTCGCGGGAGAGGACTTGCTTTGGCGTGTCGAGCAAAGCGGTCAACAGGTTGAATTCCGCTGCGGTAAGTTTGACTTCTTCCGATCCACCGCGCACCAGCTGGCGTCTCTTAACGTTCAGCTCCCAGCTGGCGAACGAGTAAACCTTGTGATCGCGGCGCTCGGGAATCTGCGGTCGCATCCGCAGATTGGCCCTTACGCGGGCAAGAAATTCTCTCATGCCGAAAGGTTTGGTCATGTAGTCGGCCGCCCCGAGCTCCAGCCCCACTACCTTGTCGGTTTCTTCCAACCGGTCGCCGCTAATGATGATAATAGGTGTGTCGGATTTCGAGGAAAGCGTCCGCACGATTTCCAGACCGTCTTCATGCCCAAGGTTTAGATCGACGACTACCAGATCGACATTCTCAACCGCGAGTATCTGCGCAAGTTGGTAGCTGTCCTTGGCTCCGCTGGCGCGAAATGCGTGTTGCGACAGGTAATCGATCAGAAGTGCCCGCAGCTTGTTGTCATCGTCGATTATCAGAATGTGTTTCACGTGCTGTCCGCCGCCGCCGTTGTTCTGTGCACCCGCCTGATCTTGAACTGAGCTCGCTTCTTCCGCCGGGAGGGCGCAACACCCAATCATGCGCGGAAAACAGCTCGGCCAACCGATCATCGGCGTACGCACGCGCCAGCACGTTTATGACAGTCTGTTTGTATCTCGCATGTTTTCGGAACGCCGATTTTTGTATTTTATTGTATCGATGCGGAGAAATCATTCTGTCTGGCGTCGCGATGTCCGTTATCGCGAACGTGTGTCAGACCGGGGTCGGTACTCCTTGCTTCTCTCCAACGATAAATTTCAGAACAGTTTTTGTGTATTGCATCCGCAGTCCGAACGCGCATCGCTCAAATGAAGGAATAACAATTACCGGGCACTTTCGGAGCGCGCCCAGAAGGGACGCGCACTGAAGGAGATTGAAAAATGGAATTCCTGCGGAATTTTATCAGCCGCCGTGTCAGCGCATTCCGGTCACGTCAAGCAGCCGAACATCTCATGGAGCTCGACGACGATCGACTGTCGGATATCGGTATCCAGCGAGGGATGATTGAATACTACGTTCACAACGGCCGTGACCGCCGCTAACGGAACTATAAAGCCTGCGAATGAAGTTGCCCTCAGCTGCTAGCAGAGGGCAGACTTCGTCCGGCCTGTTACAATTGTCACACGATGACTTTCAACCTTTAATCGTTATGTAACATCACGAGTTCGCAATGACATGCTGGGAGAAAGCCTAAGCAATGGCTTTCGGGAGGGCAATGAACTTGGAACCGAGGAACACTAGCGGTCTGCAGGCTGAAACGCGAAAATCGATTTACTTCGGAGCGCCCGCTAGCGGCATTGTCATCACCACGCGCTTTGGAAGCCGCGCCATCTATCCCAGCAAGTCTCACCGATGACCGCATCACTCTTGATCGCCGCGGTTATACTAGCTGTTTTGATCGCCGGCTTCTATGAAATGAAGAGGCAGGCTGTATCCGTCGACCAATGGGCGCTTGGTGGCCGAAGATTCGGCGCGTTGTTCGTGTTCGTGCTCATGGCAGGCGAAATCTACACCACATTCACTTTCCTCGGCGCTAGCGGCTTTGCCTACGGCAGGGGAGGGGTCGTATTCTACATTCTCACATACAGCTGCCTCGGTTTTGTCATGTCCTATTGGCTCCTTCCACCGATCTGGCGGTTCGCGACCGATATGCGCTTGGTCACACAGCCCGACTTTTTCGAGCTGAAGTACAACAGTCCGTTGCTCGGCATCCTTGTCGCGCTGGTCGGTCTGATCTCCCTGACGACCTACCTTATCCTGCAGCTGAAAGGTCTCGCGCTCATAACCGAAACCATCTCGCAAGGACGTGTGAGTTCTTCATCTGCGGTTTGGCTCGGAGCGGCGGTAATGGCTCTTTACGTCATCATTTCGGGAATGAGGGGCTCGGCGCGGGCAGCGGTCGTAAAGGATACCACCACATGGATCGTCTGCGGGTTTCTCGGAATCTACCTGCCATACCATTACTATGGAGGGATAGCGGAGATGTTCCGCGAAATCGAGGTGGCAATGCCGGGATTTTCCGCCCTACCGGATTCCGGCCAGACGATCGTATGGTACTGCAGCACGATCTTTCTATCAGCGCTGGGTCTCTACATGTGGCCCCATACCTTCTGCTCGGCGTACACTTCGAAATCGGCAATCGCGTTCCGAAAGAACGCCGTGCTTATGCCCATCTACTCGCTCGTGATGCTGTTCTCGATGCTGGTCGGTTTCGCGGCGGTGTTGCGAGTGCCCGGGTTGGAAGGGCAGGACATCGACCTTTCTTTGCTTAAATTGTCGATCGCGACGTTCGATCCATGGGTAGTGGGGGTAATCGGCGCAGCAGGTGTGCTCGCTGCGATGGTTCCAGGGGCGACGATCCTGATCACCGGAGCGACGGTTATTTCGAACAACATCTGCTGGAAACTCTATCCGGGTCTATCGCCCTATCAGCTGACGAACTGCGCGAGGTCGGCAGTCCTACTTCTAACCGCGATCGCGGTGTATTTCACCTTGGCGGGAGGCGAAAGCATCGTCGCGATCCTCATCATGGGATACAGCATCGTTACCCAACTTTTTCCGGCACTGTTGGGAAGCCTCTTGCGGCGTAACCCGTTCACGAAGGAGGGCGCGATGGCTGGCATTGTCGTTGGCGTGGGAACCGTGTGTCTCGTCAGCGCCACCGGATTGAACATCGCGAGTTTCTTTCCGGATGCCCCGATGTTCGTGAAAGAGGTCAACACCGGGTTCATCGCTCTGACCCTGAACGTGATGGTTGGCCTGCTCGTAAGCATCGCTACCGAGCAGGCCGCCACGCCGTCCAACCGTATCCAATAGGGTACGCGGTCGGTTTGATTGTGAACTGTGAACGACACTGTCAGCCGCGATTGTCGATCGTCAAAAGCGGCTGCTCCCGCCAGAGAGACGGATACAGCTGCTTCAGTGCTTCGACCTTTGGTTGCTCGACGTAAGCTATGTAAGGTTCCGTCGGGTGGTTGACGAGGTAATCCTGGTGGTAGTCTTCAGCTTCGAAAAACGTTTTTCCGGCTTCGACAGTCGTCGCTATGGGGGCTTTGAACAAATGCGCGATGTCGATTTGCTTGATGTATCCAGATGCAACGATCCCCTGTTCCGCTGACTGGGGAAAGATAGCCGAGCGGTACTGCGTGCCCACGTCCGCGCCCTGACTGTCACGCTGCGTCGGATCGTGAGCTACGGAAAAGAAAACCTTCAACAGCGTTCCGTAGCTTACCTTGCTCGCGTCGTAGACAACCCGTACAGCTTCAGCGTGGCCCGTCGTCCCTGTCTCCGTCAGCTCGTATACCGCAGTCTGAGCGCTCCCGCCCGCATAGCCGGCCGCTGTCGAAACCACGCCGTTGACTCGCTGGAACACACCCTGTGTCCCCCAAAAACAGCCGCCTACGAACACGGCGGTCTGGAGCGACGTCACGTCGCTGACATCCCAGGATGGGTCCGGCAAGATCATCGGTTGCTCTGCCGCATATGGACCCGGGGTTGACCAGGCGCTGTAAAAGACGCCCAGAAAGCCTCCGGCAATCAAGAGAGGCCTAACGGTTCCCGCTCTTTTGAATAGTGCGGTCATCTGGAACATTTCTTCAATCTCCTATCGAACGTGGATAAAGGTCGCGCGCAGGTGTCCCTAGACGTCTGCCTCCGGCTCGCTACGTTTGCCGAAGCGGCGCTCCTTTGCCGAACGAGATCATAGGCTTCACGTATCGGCAGTGTGTCGACGCGTCAGGGAAATTGTATCGCAGTCATTCCGCAGAGACCGCTACGTTCTCTCCCCACGCCATTTATTTCGGGCACGCGCGCGTCGAGTTGATCTCGCGCCGACTACAAAGACTTACAAATATGGGTAGTGCCCGACACACCTGCGAAGCATTCGGCTACTCAAATGCGGCGTCCGATTTGGACGACTATGTTAAACTGAGGATGATGTCATGACTTCAAAAATCTTTGGCCTGGCCATGTTGCTGGGCAGCGCCTTGGCTACCTTCAACGTTGCCCACGCTGACCAATCCCTGACGCGGACCGATCTCGTGAAAAGTGATATCGACGTGCCGGGCCACGAGGTCGTGCAGGTCCGCGTGGATTTCCCGTCGGGGTTTCTCGCTGCCCGCCACTCGCACCCCGGCGAGGAAATCGCCTTCGTTATCGAGGGTACCCTCGAATACAAACTGGACGGCAGGCCCGCTGTGACGCTTCACGCCGGGCAGGCGTTGTTCATACCGACGGGCGTTGCGCACTCGGCAGAAAATGTCGGCAAGGACAAAGCCTCGGAACTGGCCACCTACATTGTTCGTAAGGGCGAAAAGCTCGTCGTTCCCGCGAAATAGCCGCTCCGGCTGCTATCAGCATCGCGAAATCAAAGCTCGGAGACGCGCACTGGCTCCGAGCTTTTTTGTGCAATCTCGGCGACGTCGGTGCACGTATCATAGACCCATTAAGCGTCCTCACTCAACCACTGTATCTCACTGTATCTGCGGGCGTCTTAGGTACATCTGCTTTCAAAAATCCGGATATCTCGACATAGACGCGATACAACGAGGGCGCTTTATCGGGATCATACATAAAGGAGATAGCAATGTCTGATCCCGTTGAAATCAAGCGCAGAAGCCTTTTCGCCCTAGCCGCAGCATCGGTTGCCGCGGTACAGTTTGGCGGCGTCAACGAAGCCGTCGCCCAAGCGGCCACTGCCTCCGCCGCCCAGCCTGCCGGCGGCAAACTCATGAGCTTCAAAGAGACCAAGGAAATCAAAGCCGGACTGCTCAATGTGCAATTTGCGGAGGACGGTCCGGCCGACGGCCCACCCGTCATCCTGCTTCATGGCTGGCCATACGATATCTACAGCTATGTGGCCGTCGCGCCTATTCTTGCGTCCGCCGGCTACCGGGTTATCGTTCCATATTTCCGCGGCTATGGCGGCACGCGTTTCCTGTCTTCAAAGACGCCTCGTAACGGTCAGCAGGCCGCCATCGCCAAAGACGTCATCGACCTGATGGATGCTTTGAAAATCGAACGGGCTGTAATTGCGGGTTACGACTGGGGTGCGAGAACCGCCAACATCATCGCGGCCCTGTGGCCGGAACGGTGCAAAGCGATGGTCTCTGTCAGCGGCTACCTGATCGGAAGCCAGGAACTCAACAAGAAGCCCCTGCCGCCCAAGGCGGAGCTTGCCTGGTGGTATCAGTTCTACTTTACGACAGAGCGCGGCCGCGCAGGCTACGAAGCCAACCGGCATGACTTCAACAAGCTCATCTGGCAGCTTGCTTCGCCACAGTGGAAGTTTACCGATGACGCGTACGACCGGTCGGCCGAGTCTTTCAACAACCCGGACCACGTGGCGATCGTAATTCACAACTACCGTTGGCGGCTGGATCTTGCAAAAGGCGAGAAGAAGTACGATGCCCTCGAGAAGAAGCTTGCTAAGCAACCCTCAATCGACGTTCCAACCATTACGATCGAGGGCGACGCAAACGGTGCGCCCCATCCGCAACCGTCGGCTTATGCCAGCAGGTTCAAGGGTAGGTACGAGCATCGGAATTTCACGGGCGGGATCGGCCACAATCCCCCTCAGGAGGCTCCGGAAGAGTTCGCCAAGGCCGTCATCGACGCCGACAAGCTCTGACTGCGCCTTTAAGAATTAGTGTCTCGCCAAGAGGTGCTCTCCGGTAAATCCGGCCCACGTGCCCCGCGTTCGGTGCCGGTCGGCTATCCACGGTCCTCCCCTCCCGCTTGGATAGCCGCCTCTTTTTTTCGAAAGGAGATCCGTCATGGGATCATTTAGCGCATGGCATTGGCTGATCGTGCTCGCGATTACGATGCTTCTCTTTGGACGCGGAAAGATACCCGCCTTAATGGGCGACGTCGCGGCTGGGATCAAGAATTTCAGGAAGGGTATCGCGGACGACGACGCGCTGCCTGCGCCAGTCAAGATTTCCGAGCGCGACTAGGCGCTTTGGACGAAGCTTTCCCGTCGGCGACGAGCCGTGCGCGTCGGCGATTGAGGTTTGGTTATGGAACACGTTGATCATGTACTGATCGTTGACGACGATCGAGATATCCGTGAACTTGTTTCCGGATATCTCACCAAAAACGGCCTGCGTGTCACAGCCGCTGCCGACGGCCGCCAGATGCGCAGTCTGGTGGAGGAGCGCGCCTTTGATCTCATCGTGCTGGATGTCAGGATGCCCGGCGATGACGGGCTGGTGCTATGTCGCGAACTGCGGTCCGGCAGACACAAGACCGTGCCGATCATGATGCTGACGGCTCAGTCTGACGAGTCGGACCGGATTCTCGGCCTCGAGATGGGAGCGGACGACTATCTTGTGAAGCCGTTCGCTGCAAGGGAACTCCTGGCGCGGATAAACGCGGTCCTGCGCCGAACAAGGATGATGCCGCCGAACCTCCAAAAATCCGATGTGTCCGATAGTCTCGCGTTTGGCGATTGGATACTGGACAATCTAGGAAGACACCTAATCGATCGCAGAGGCACCGCCATCGCTTTGAGTGGCGGGGAATACCGCCTTTTGAGGGTCTTCATCGACCATCCCCATCGGGTACTGAATCGCGATCAGCTTCTCAGCCTCACGCAGGGCAGGGAGGCGGACATATTCGATCGGTCGATCGACCTTCTGGTCAGCCGCCTCCGTCAGAGGCTGAATGACGATGCGCGTGAGCCGCGTTACATCAAAACGGTGCGCAGTGAGGGCTACGTATTCGCGGTGCCGATCGCCGCTCTCGAGCTCGAGTGACGGGCATTCGCCGAATACATTCCTGACTGGAGTTGCATTGCAAAGTGATGTCGACCATTGAGTTAGACACGCGGTCATCGCTACTCGACCGATCTTGTGGACGTGAAAACTCTTCATGGACTACACCGAGCAGGTCAGGGCGTCTGCAATCAGCGCTTCTTCGGTATCTTTGCGCAGACACTCTCGTGGATTGCCCGTCCGACGCAACGCCCGCCCCCAAGAATAAGAACTGTTGTCCCACAGACGAGCGTTTCGGTGACGCTCATCTTGACTCTCCTTCTTATTCGCCTCCCTTGTAACCAATTGTACGGTTTGATCGTTTTGACATTCGGCGATACAAAACGCCATCCTTCGTGACATAAGCGGGATACATGCGGGGCGCAGTTCTCGGGGGTACCTTTCACCCACGATGGAGTTTCCGATGACCCCCTTATCTCTCGACATGAACCGCCGCCACTTCATGGCAGCGGCCGCGATCGCAGGTGCTGCAACGATGCTCAAGCCCGCGATGTCCTTTGCCGCCGCCGCGACCGGGTCGGATGAAATTCGTCCGTTCAAGATTGACATCCCCGAGAGTTCGATCAAGGAACTCAAGCAGCGGATCGCCACTGCCCGGTGGCCCGCGATGGAAAACGTCGCCGACGACTCGCAGGGCGTCCAGCTCGCGAAGCTTCGCGAACTGGTCAGCTACTGGGGCGACGGATACGACTGGCGGAAAGTCGAGAAGCAGCTGAATTCGCTGACGATGTTCATGACCGAAATCGACGGTCTCGACATCCACTTCATTCATGTCCGTTCGAAGCACGAAAATGCCCTTCCGCTTATCATGACGCACGGCTGGCCGGGTTCGATTCTGGAAATGTTGAAAGTCATCGACCCGCTCACCAATCCGACGGCTCACGGCGGTAAGGCCGAAGACGCTTTCCATCTGGTCGTGCCTTCAATTCCGGGTTTCGGATTTTCGGGAAAGCCGACGACTAAGGGTTGGGGATCCGACCACATCGGTCGTGCATGGGGAACGCTCATGAACCGCCTCGGCTACGAGACGTTTGTCTCCCAGGGCGGAGACTGCGGTTCGGTTATCTCGCAACGCATGGCGCTGCAGAACGTCCCCGGTTTGCTCGCTATCCATCTGAACATGCCTGCGATCGTGCCCAAGGAGATCGAACACATCCTGGCCGCCGGCGACGACGCCCCAGCGGACCTGACAGCCAAGGAACGCGCGTGCTTCGACAAGCTGCGGGTTTTCTACCGCGACAGCGCCGGGTACGCGAACATGATGCTGACCCGTCCACAGACGATCGGATACTCGCTTGTGGATTCGCCTATCGGCCTCGCAGCTTGGATCTACGACAAGTTCGCCACATGGACTTACAGCGACAAGCAGCCCGAAAAAGTGCTTACCCGTGACGAAATGCTGGATGATATCTCGCTTTACTGGTTCACGGAAACCGGAGCCTCGGCCGCCCAGATCTATTGGGAGGACCACACCAATAACTTCAATGCCATCCATATCCCTTCGCTTCCTGTCGCAGTCAGCGTCTTCCCCGGCGAGATTTACCAGGCACCTAAGACCTGGGTGGAGCGCGCCTATGGAAATCTGGTCTACTTCAACGAAGTCGACAACGGCGGCCATTTCGCCTCGTGGGAGCAGCCCGGCATCTTCACCGACGAAGTCCGCGCCGCATTCCGTTCGTTCCGCTCGTAGCGGTTTTCGGTCGCCGCTCTTGCGGCGACCGTCCTCCTTGGGCACAATGTCTCACATTGTCCCGTTTCGCCCCCAGCCCATGCGGAAATGAAAGCAGACAGATCATGAAGTACGCGGCACCGATAATCCTGGTCACTCTGGTTTTCGTCGGCAGCGTCGTCTGCAACCGCGTAACGCCGCTTGTGTTTGGGCTTCCAATGTTTTTCGCCTGGCATCTCTTCAGCGTCTTCATGATGTCCGCCGGAATGTGGATCATTTTCAAGTTGGATCCACAGAACCGTCTGGCAGGCCCGGAGACCGAACGGAACCTAGATACGTAGGCGGTACGCCGAATATCTGGCGGGTCACTCTCGGGAAAACCGCGCCAATCGCGTGCTTACGATCTGTATGGCCAGGCCGTACGGAGATTTACGACCATGGGACGACATTCTAACGGGGCGGGGGTTTCGAAAACTCGTCTTCTACTGCTTTTCGGCATCTTTTTGATAGCGATGAACCTACGTGCACCGTTCACCGGGGTAGCGCCGTTACTCGACGTCCTGAAGGCGACTTTCTCCCTGAGTACCGCGCAGAGCGGGCTTCTCATTACATTGCCACTGCTGGCGTTTTCGTTCATATCGCCATTTGCCGCTTTGTTCGCAAGCAGATGGGGCCTCGAGCGATCTCTCCTGGGCGCTCTCTTGGTCATCGCGGCTGGCATACTGCTGAGGTCGGTGGGTTCGACCACCGCGCTTTACGTCGGCACGGCGATCATTGGAGCGGGCATCGCTGTCGGAAACGTTCTGCTCCCGAGCGTGTTGAAGCGAGACTTCCCAAGCCGCGTCGCCGCGTTGACAGCGGGTTACGTACTGATCATGGGATGTACTGCGGCGCTGGTATCAGCTATTGCGGTGCCATTGGCCGGATTGGGTGGAGGGAGCTGGCATCTGGCTTTAGCTGCGACGGTCGTGCTACCCGTATTAGCTGCTGTAGCCTGGCTACCGCAGGTCAGTCGTCGCCGCGAGTCTTCAACTTCGATCGCAAAAGCGATGCGGCGAGCCCCGATCTGGCGGTCCGCTATAGCCTGGCAGGTAACGATTTTCCTCGGTCTCGACTGCTTTCTTTACTACGTGGGCGTGAGCTGGCTCCCGGCGATCCTGCATGATGCGCAATTCTCCCAGGAGCAAGCGGGATCCATGCATGGTGTGCTTCTTCTCTCGACGGCGCTGCCGGGCCTCGTGTTGATACCGCTTGCTCCCCGGATGAAGGACCAGCGAAACGCTGCCTGCCTGCTCGCGCTGTCCATAATGGTCGGTTTGCTCGGTCTTCACTTTGTGCCGAAGCTTGCCGTGCTGTGGATTCTTTTCTTCGGGTTTGGAGCAGGCGGCGGCCTCATTCTGGCGTTGACGTTTCTCAGCCTCAGGACAGCGGATGCTACCGACGCCGCGTCGTTGTCCGGAATGTCGCAGAGTCTTGGATATCTCCTCGCTGCGACCGGTCCCGCCATGATTGGCTTCTTCCGCGATGTGTCTGGTGGATGGGGAGCGCCACTGTTGGTCTGTGCAGGGTTTAGCATCGTCATGGCGGTCGTCGGCTTGATGGCGGGCCGAAACATTCAGATCAGCGTTGACCGGGGATCAGCGACCGCGTGATCGCACATATCCCGCCGCCAGTCATGACGGCGGGATATCTACCAACATCATTTCGCCGATAGCTTGTTTAACCGCACGCTTCGCATATCGCAGCGATATGTGTGCAATCCGTACCGCAACAGCCACCAAGAACCGTTATGGCAGGCATCGCCCTAACAATGTCTCGATATCGGTTAGCGAGATCGACCGGATCGCCTGCATCCAAAGTGCCGGATTCGTCGAGAGCCGCATGAGTTTCGGTCGACGCGTTCGCTCTTAGCCCACGCAGGCGGTTTGCCCATGGAGCCGTTGGATCCAAGCCCGCAGAGATGTGAATCGGGTGTGAGCAATTGACCATGTAGTAAACTGGCGAAGAGCCCGTCGCGGCATCGACGGAGGTGATGGCGTCTCCGAGAGGAGTTCCATCGATCAGGCGGCCATCTGTCTCAACCGTGAACGATATCGAGCAGGGCATGTTGAAAGCTGCTGCGGCCCTCGCGATCCCCACAGCTTCGGCGACGTTGGTCAAAGTGTAGGCAGCGATCATGTCCGCTTCGCTTTCCGCAAAGCAAGCGACTTGGTGGCTATGGTAGTCCTGTGCATCCTCAGCGGAGAATATGGAGGCCTTGTAACCGTCTCCCCTGGGGCCAATGGTACCGCTGACGACAATTGGAGGGTTTCTATTCTCGGACTTGGCCCTCAAGTCTGTGAGCATCTCGACAGATGCCGCATTGATTCCAGCAAGCCGATCGAGATCATAGCCGAGTTTGCGGCCCCAATCGGGGTTGGCACGCCAGGTCGGCGTATCCAGGATCAATCCTCGCCCGAACCGGCGGGCAAGCTCCAGATACTCACCGTAGTAGGCATCGAGCTTGAGACGTCCCTCTCGCGTGTCCACCAGGACAAAGGAAGCGAACAGCGGAATGTCGATGTTGTGCTGGAAAATGAGGGTCGTGTTGATCCCCCCGTCGGTGATGAAGGGTTCGCCTGAAAGGTGAGGCAGGTTTCTGCGGTATTTCATGATCTCAAGTCCTCTGCATCGTTTGAGAAGCAGGGACCTGATATTGATACGTAGTTACGACCCGATTTGAAGGTTTTGCTCATCGGCTACATATGGAACGCGGAGGCTTGTCTTGGACGATGAGCCCTGTTTTCCTCGCACATTCATTGAGCTCGCTTATCGATACCGAAAATGCCACTACGACGTTGATGGCAAGAATGCGCCAATAGGAGACATGAGCGGCCACGAGGTTCGGGTCTGGAATAGGGCCGAATGCTGACGGTTAGTTTTCCGCCCACGCGATGAGCAGAACGGACGTTCGGCACCAAGAGGCACTCCGCCGCTTCCGGCCATTCGTCGACGTGTAGGAGTTGTACGATGCGAGCCATTGGAGGAGACATTCGCCGCAACGGCAACTGAGAGGTCGCCATCATGAAAGCATGATTTGATGAGCGGAAATGCTACGCATTGCTGAGCTCGTAACCTTTTCGCTCAAAGAAAGCCCTCAAAGCCGAACCGAATTTCTCAACTTCTGTATCCGCTATCGAGTGCATAGTTCGTATTTCACCGAAGGAGAACCTTCCGCCGACCTGAACCGAAGACTCGCGGCCGTGAGATACCGCATTTCGCCGCTCACGAAGATTATTCAAGCGGCCTCTCTCCATTGCGCCAATTCTAAAGTTGGGCACACCGAGGAACTGGCAGCACTGCTCCATCGTTGAGCCGTCAACATTCTGAAGGCGCGGCGAAAATGGGTTGCTTGCAACGCTGAACTCAAGATCCTGAGTGAGCATGGAAAATAGCTCAATCGACTTACTGAGTGAATTATCATCGGAGCAATCGCGAAGCGACTGTATTCTCGGGTAGTGAAAAATCGCCTGAACTTCCGGGATGCAGTTTTTGACGCGCGAAGCGTATGACGTGACGACCGCCAACGCCTCTTCAACGTATGCGTTAATCCCCCGTTCCATCGCTGAGTAAATCGCAACAAGCAGTAGACCACGCAACGCCTTGTCCGGGTCAGTTGAGGGCGCGAGACTTTGTGATGCGCCGGGGTCGAGCCGGTTTATCACTTGGAGAGCTTCCGTGAACCTGCCGCGCACCTCCAGATGGGCGTCCACAAAGCTCATCCAGAAACGGCCTCTCTAACGATCTCAATTCTCCGCAACAATTTGGGGTTACTATTCGTGCCAGCTGAGGTTGCCTTCTTGAGATCCTCATCGTCCAGTACGGCCCTAAGGGCAGCTTCATTTATTTGATTCCCCGCGCTGATTACGTCCGCGACTCCAACAGATACGGCTTCAAACAATAGAAGCGGCGTTGTGTTCTTTCGTTCGCTTCGAACTACACCATCCGGGAGCGCACTCGACAAAACATCCATTGTGTTGGCGAACAGTTCAGACAGCGCCTTCTTGTTTTTGAACGCCTTCGTCTTGTCTTCCATATAGGTGTTCAGAAATTCTTTTACGGAGTGTTTGAAGTCGTCCCTGTGCTCGAAATAGGCGAAGAACTTCAGTACAACCTCCTCCATGTTGCCACGGCCTTCACGATTTGATTTCTTGAACACTTTTTCCAAGCGCTCATCGGCGGCGCACGATTTAATGAATTCGTTAAACTCCCCTTGAAACACGCAATTTCGGATTTCCTGCTGGTGCAGGATTATACCTCCGGTGTTCAGCCGCTCAAATAGGTCGAATCTGACTTGGTAATCACTCAGATCATTGAGAACGGTTATCCTCACGGGTCTCGTTAGGAAGTTGAGCTTTAGCGTCTCAGGGAGGTCAGAGAATTTCGTTCCGTTCAGGCCTGGAACCTTTTCGATGCCGCCAATCGTCAGCTCGTGTGTCGAAATGTCCGAGACTCCTGAGCGAAATTGCGGCCTAACAAAGTTCACAAGCGTAGTGATCCTCTGCAGACCGTCGATGCACTCCCAGCTTGAGTCTTCATTTGTCGCCATGAATAGACTGGGAACGGGAATTCCCAGAAACACCGACTCAATCAATGCCGACTCTCTATCCGACTTCCAAACGAAATGCCGCTGGTAGTCGGGTGCCACCTTTATCTGTCCTTCGGCAACCATATCCAGTAGTTGCTTCGCGGTGATGTCGTAGGTATCAAACCCAACTGTTCTTCGCTGCTGCTTGAGCTCGGAAGATATTTTCGTTGCATCCATTGGGCACCTGAGTGAGCGAAGAAAGTTTTTGAGATCGCTGTCACACTAATGCCATTCTTGTCGAGCGACAAGTTCGCGAAAAGCTAAAAGCTCCTACGGGCGGATTACTGGGGGAGTCGCTCGACTGCATGAGGGGGTGTGTAGCGGCGGGTGGGTTCGTATGAATCTCAGCCGGGCAACAGCGGCGAATTCGACGGCAAGTCAAAGGCTACACGACCAAAGATTTCATAGCTCGTGGTGGTGCAAAGCCCGGCATGGGAAATGGCAGTACGGATATCCCTCCAAGCTTGACTTAAAGGGTTTTCTTCGCGTGCGAAGCTACCTCCGGAGGCGTCGGCAAGCCGATCCATGGCCTCCCATGATAGTCGGCAGGCAAATGCAGCATCACGCCATATTCTGGCCTTTTCCTCGCGTGTCAGGTTTCTTCCGGCGGCACTGGCGGCTTCAAGTTCGGTAATCGAGCGCCGCGTGATGGTCTCGGCGGCATCGATTTTCGCTGCGGCTTCTGCGACTTGCAAATGCGTGACGGCAGCCTCGCTCTGTTTCCTGTAATATGTCATCGCAATCTGTCGCTTAGGTGCGGTTTCGATGAATTTCTCAAGTGCTCCCCTCGCTATCGCTATCGAAGGCGCTGCCATCTTGATCATCACCGTTGGCACTACGGGCATGCGGTACAGTGGGGATTTGCCAGCCCTGTCCGGCGGATATTCATCCCTTAGCAGGTCGCTATGTGAAACAAGTCTCACGTCAGGAATGAAAACGTCTTCCGCGACCACTGTCGAACTGCCTGAGCCACGTAGTCCGACCGACCTCCAGTCGTCCAGAAGTCTGAGCTGATCGGTTGGGACCACGCCCGACACAAGGTCTATGGGACTGCCTTCCGGGCCGAAGACGGGAACGCCGACGATGTTCCATCCAGAATGCTGGACGCCACTGTTGAAGGTCCACCGCCCCTCCGATATGTGCATTCCTCCATCCACTCGCACGGCGGATACCTTATTCGGGACCATCACGGCGCTCGTCAACGGGTTCTGGCTTTCGAAGACATCCCTAGCCACGATTTCAGAGAAGAATGTCGAGACCATCCAACTCCCGCAGCTAAGAATGGCATAGGTCCACGCTACAGAGCCGTCCGCCCGGCCAAGCTCCTGCACGATGTCGAAAAACGTGTGAAGGCTGGTTTCGGAACCCCCATAATCCTTGGGCACTTGTGCCGACAACAACCCGCTTTGGCGCAACTCCACGACAGTGCTGTCCGGTAGCTTGCGAAGCTCACTTGTTTCGCCGCGCCTCTCTCGAAGACAAGGTAGGAGCGATCTTGCTACAGAGACCAGCGGGTGTGAAACACCGATCGCGTCGCGCGGTTCATCTTCGAAATCTGACATCGTCATCCCGGATCTGGTTGTTCGAGCTATTCTCTATGAGGAGGCTGCCACTCCAAAAGCGCAGGCTTGTGTCAAATGCGGGCGACTTCGTTACGACCGTAACGGACGGCGTTGATCAACGGGCTAAACAGGATCGGGCGTTCTGATGATGTAGGGGAGACCCTTTGCTCCGCAGGCAGGCGAACAGTTTTGTAGCAAACTGTAATCGATGGGTTCGGGAACATAGTTTCTTACAGTTCGCAAAATTTCCGACATAACGCAGATACACGGCAAAGGTCATCTCGGGGGGTCATTCAGACCCAAGGAGATCACATGTCACCGTATGCAAACATCCTCGTCGCGCTGACTGCGGGAGCGTTCTCGTTCGCAGCTCCGGCTATGGCCGCGGAAAAGCCCACCATCGTTCTCGTCCATGGCGCATTTGCCGAATCGAACAGCTGGAACGGCGTGATCAAAGACCTGGAGGCGGACGGTTATCCCGTTGTCGCCGCCGCCAACCCATTGCGGAGCGTCAAGGGTGATGCGGCGTACGTTTCCTCGCTTCTCTCAGGCATCAAAGGACCCGTCGTCCTGGTTGGCCACTCCTATGCTGGTCATGTTATTTCAGGGGCTGCCAATGGCCATGAAAACGTGAAGGCTTTGGTATACGTCGCGGCGTTCGCACCCGAGGCGGGGGAAAGCGCGGCTGCGCTCAGCGGCAAGTTCCCAGGCAGCTCTCTTGCGCCGACCCTCGCGCCGCCCGTCACTCTGACCGACGGCGGTCACGACCTCTACATCGATCAAGCGAAGTTCCACGATCAGTTCGCTGCGGATGTTCCCGAGGCAGAGGCAAAACTTATGGCGGCGGGCCAGCGTCCGATCGCTGAAGCTGCACTCGGCGAACCAGCAGGCGATCCGGCCTGGAAAAAGATCCCTTCTTGGTTCGTTTACGGCGATGCCGACAAGAACATTCCGGCCGCGGCGATGTCGTGGATGGCGGAACGTGCAAAATCAAAGGAGACCGTCGTAGTCAAAGGCGCTTCCCACGTGCTGATGGTGTCCCACCCTGACGTTGTCGCCGACCTCATCGAAAAGGCTGCGAAGACGAGCAGCAAATAACGAAGAAAAGCAGCAAATAACAAAAAAGCCCTTGGCCTGACGGCTGGGGGCTCTCTTCCAAATTCAAAGTGCACTGACCCGACTTCCACGACCGCGGCAGCACGTGCGCACAGAAAGGACATTGTCGATGTTCAGGATCTTAAAGAAGCAAACATCTGGTTCCTCCCTAACCGAGGCGAACCATTTTGGCCGTCACCCCACTCTTCCAAGTCGTCCGGCGGGCAGGTCGAATACCACCTTGAAAGCATGCACTCTAGCGTTTGCCCTCCTATCGGTAACGGGAAGCAATCTCGCATGGGCAGTCGAAAAACGCTCGGCCGCGGCGACAAGTTGTCAGTCAGCTCAGCAGACGATCAGCCGTGACGGCGCACTTATCCTGAGATATCCGTCCATGAGAATTGCTGGCCTCACTCTATATGATCGATACGTGCAGCGCAGCAGTCAGTGCGACGAGCACGAGGAGGCTGTTTCCATGAGCATCGCCGTAGCCGACGGTGAGAGCTGCAGTCTCTACGTCTGCCGCGAACGTTCCAACGGGCACTGAGGCTATGACGGTTGAAGTCTGCCCAGCACCCTGACCGCAGGGCTGACAGCAAAGTCCGCGAACGGCATCTCTATCTGTCGGTGTTCGGGAAAAGCTGTCTGTCCGAGGTCACCGTCCCACTCGAAGACGTGCATACTCTTCTGCTGTCGCGAGACGCTCTTCGTTGAGGCCAATTTCGTATCCTGACGACTTCAAGTGTCGGACAAGACGCCCGGTCGCGACATTCCCTGCTGCGCCGGGGGCGTATGGACAACCGCCTAGTCCTCCGGCAGCACTGTCGAACACACGGATGCCGTGGCCGAGCGCAATATCGACATTGGTAAGAGCCAGTCCGGAAGTATCGTGGAAATGGCATGCGATGCTGTCAAAGGGAATTGCCTGCAAGACCTCCGCCAGCATAGCGTCGACCCTGTCGGGGGTGGCGCTTCCGATGGTATCAGCGACGGCGATCTCCCCGCAACCGACCGCAATCAGCCGCTCAGATACGGACCTTACCAGAGACGGATCTATTGCTCCTTCGAACGGGCAGTCCACCGCGCAGGACACGTAGCCCCTGACCGGAATGCCGTGCTGTTCGGCGATGGCTATGACAGGCTTGAACCGATCAATGCTTTCCTTGATCGTACAGTTGATGTTTTTTTCGGCAAAGGTCTCCGAGGCGCTTGTGAACACGGCAAGCGCTTGCGCGCCCGCTTTGATGGCAGAAAGAGCACCTTTCTCGTTTGGAACCAGCGCCGATAGCACAAGACCATTTCTTCTCGTCGAGCGTCGCATGACATCGTCGTGATCAGCCATCTGCGGCACCCATTTCGGCGATACAAACGCCGTCGCTTCGATGCGAGTAAACCCGGCATCGGCGAGAAGCGAAATCAGTTTCAGCTTATCGTCCGTGGCGATCAAAGCCTTTTCGTTCTGCAGACCGTCACGGGGACCGACTTCTACGATCGTGACTTTCTTGTCGTCGGCCATCAGTGCACCGCTGCATACATGATCTTTTCTTCAGTCGCGTCCTCAATCGACAGTTCTTCGACGATGCGTCCCTGACGTGCCACCAGGATCCGATCCGAGATCGCCAAGATTTCCGGCAGGTACGACGAGATGACCACGACTGCCGCACCAGCGTCTGCGAGTTGCTGGATGATCGTGTGGATTTCGGCTATAGCACCGACGTCCACCCCTCGTGTCGGCTCGTCGAAGATAATGATCTCCGGTGCCTGGATCAGGCTCTTGGCGATCACGACCTTCTGCTGGTTTCCTCCCGACAGTTCCACCACCCGCGCGCTGGGTCGGATTGAGCGAATGTGAAGCTTTTCCATCCATTGAGACGCCTCGCGACGCGCCTGCGACATAGTGACGATCGACACAGGGTTGGCGCGCTTGGACAGTTTTCCATAGAAGATATTCTGGGCAATGCCCATCGTATCGAAGATACCGTCCTGCTTACGGTCTTCGGTGATATAAGCGACACCCTGATTGATCGATTGGCGCGGCACGCTGAAACGGACGATCTTGCCGTTAAGC
The DNA here is from genome assembly GCF_029277445.1 of Pararhizobium qamdonense. Taxonomy (NCBI): domain Bacteria; kingdom Pseudomonadati; phylum Pseudomonadota; class Alphaproteobacteria; order Hyphomicrobiales; family Rhizobiaceae; genus Pararhizobium; species Pararhizobium qamdonense. The sequence goes on from NZ_CP119566.1 coordinate 1,036,483, forward strand.
TTGATCCTGCCGCCGTGAAAGAAATCGCGTTTCAGGACGCCTGCCGCGATCTTCATCATTTCGGTACGGCCCGCACCGACCAAGCCGAACATTCCAGTGATCTGGCCGGAAAATACGGACAACGTGGCACTGCGAACAACCTTGCCCATTGATACGTTTTCCAAAGCCAGAACCTTGCGTCCGGCCGGACGCGCCTTGCGGCTGGTCGCTTCTCCGTATAGCGCGTCCGTCAACTGTCGGCCGACCATGGCCTGGACGATCCGGTCCCGGGTGAAGTTTGCGGCGTCATCGGTCACGACCAGCTCGCCGTCCCGCAAGATGCTAATGCGGTCGGCGATCGCAAGAGCTTCCTCCAGGGCGTGGCTGATGAAGATGATCGATCCGCCATCGGCTTTAAGGCGTTCCACGAGGGTAAAAAAGTGCTGCTTTTCTTCCGGGGTCAACGTTGCCGTCGGCTCGTCGAAGATGAAAATGTTCGCCCGATGCTGGACCGCACGGGCGATCTCGACCATTTGCTTCTTTGCCGCGCCAAGCGAGGAGACGAGCGCCGTAGGTTCGACGTGGAAGCTGAGGCGCTGCAACTGCTGCTGCGCCCGGATGTTAACGCCCCTCAGGCGGTTGAAAAAGCTTTCCTCTCCCAAGAACAAATTCTGAGCAACGGTCATTGAGGGAATGAGGTTGGTTTCCTGAAACACCATAGCGACGCCATGCTTCAGCGCGTCGGCCGGCGACGAGAATGACAGTACCTTGCCATCGATCAGCATCTCGCCGGCGCTTAAAGAGTAGAGACCCGCCAGAACCTTCGTCAGCGTCGATTTGCCCGCACCGTTTTCGCCAAGGAGCGCGTGGACCTCGCCTTTTCGCAGGGTGAAATTAACGTTCTTGAAGGCCGCGACACTGCGGAACTCCTTTGTGGCATTCTTGAATTCAACGATCCCGTTCATACCGATGCTCCCGAACCGAGGTCGAGACGCAGGAGCGCGCCCGCGCCCCGTGACGCGATATACAGGAAGCCATTCAGCTCGACGACGGACGCGATGCCGTGGATACGTCCATCAGCCCGCGAGTGGTAGCTTGCCACGGGAACCATTGTGCTATCGAGACGCACGACCAGTCCGTAGGAGCGGGAAGGGGCCCAGGGCTTCATCACCCCCATCTGCCGCACCGAACCGGATTGCAAAGGCTGCTCGTCGTTTCCGCCGTCGGAAAAATCAGGTCCGATCCACGCGTCGGGCGGAATGGTCGCCATCATTTCGGTGCGGTAGTCGTCTTCGCGCAGCACGAGTTCGGTCAATTGTCGCCTGGGCGCAAACAGCGCCAGCCAATGACCGCCATCGGAAGCGGGCGACAGCCGCGCCGGATAGGCGGGAAGCTCGGCAAGCAGGCTCGCCTGGCTTGAAATAGAGACGATTCGATACCGCCAACTTTCCGAGACAAGCACCTTGCCATCCTGGGCGAAGGCCATTCCGTAGGGAAAAGCAAGCCCGTTGCGGATCACCTCGGTCGCGCCCGTCGAAACTCTGTGGCGGACCACCGACCCTGTGGTCCCGTGGCCCATCAGGTCCCGTTTCCAGTCAGACATCGCGTGCAGTGCCGATCCCAAGGTCAATAGGATCGTATCGTCATCCTCAAACAGTGCGGCGGTAACGCAGGCTATCTGGTCGCCCGGCAAATCTAGGAGTCGATAGACGGCTGTCCCGGCCGTCATAAGCGCTACGCCGACGCCCTCGATGGCGATCGCCAGCGTTCGATCCGCAGAGGCGGCTATCGCGGTGATGGGACCATCAAAGGAAAGGACAGGCTGGCTTTGCTTCAGACCTGGGTCAATTAGCAATAGTGCATTCGCGCTGCTACAGTAGAGTTGTCCATTCAGGCAGACGAGATTATCGATCTGGGAGACATCCAGAAGGTGCTCGGCGCTATCGAGAAGCGTGTTTGGTTTCAACACGCCGTCCATAGCAGGCACGCTGAAGGCGTCCCCGTCACCGCGATTAAAGATACTCGAGATGCGCGAGAGAAGTCCCATCAGTTGTTCCCCCAGTAATCTTTCCGTGCGGTCCAGTCGGGATCGGCATCGGGTAAGCGTACGCGGCCTATGCGGTTGTTGGAGACCCCGCCGAGGTAGAGATAACCCTTATGTTCGCAAGTCGAGGTGATCGACGGATGGTTTTCGCCCTTCTTGTCCCACAGCACGTCCAGGACTTCGCCGCTCTCCGATATTTGGACCACACAGCCACGATTGACGTTCGGAAACAGCCACTCATCAGCAGCAATTCGGCGTGCCATGCGGCGACGGAATTCCGGCTTGCGCATCGCAAGGTCGAATGTCTTCGTGCGCAGGCCGAGAAGGGCGATCCAGTAGGTATTGTTGGAGCCGCGATTGATGTTGTCCGGATAGCCCGGAAGGTTGGAAACGAGCACTTCGATGCGACCCTTGTCCGGGCCGTCGAACCAGTAGCGCGAAATCCGGCAGGCCCAAGTTTCGGCAAAGAGCAGCGACTGACCATCGCGGCAAATGGTGATGCCGTTCGGAAAGATCAGTCCGCGCAACAGAGTGCGGGTCCTGCCTGTTTTGGGATCGTGGCAGATCAGGCGGCCATTCCCGCGGCCCTCCAGCGCATCCACGACCCAGTCGGCCATTTCGTAGCGAATGGTCGCCTCACTGAAGAAAATCCGGCCGTCGGGAGCCACGTCGAGATCGTCGGGCAGCCGCAAACGGGAGTCGTCAATGACCGAAAACCAACTCCGGTTCGTCTCGTCGGTGACGCGCGACACCAGTCCGTCTGGGCTGACCTTGTAGACGCCCATGCCACCGACACAAGTCAGGAGGTCGCCGTTTTCGGCAAACGAAAGGCCGAGCGGGTGCCCTCCGATCCGTGCAAAGATTTCGCTTTTCTTATAGTCGGGCGCTAGGAAGCGTACGATCGTCCCGTGCCGCGTCCCGGTGTAGAGGTTATCGTTGCGGTCGAGCACGACGTCTTCCGGTCCTTCGACATCGCCAAGACCGATCAGGTCGACATCGCGCAGGCGGTCGTTGAAGGCAAACGGATCGTCCTGCGTCCGAATGCGCTCGGGAAGCTCCAGATAGGTCGGAGAGACATAGACCTTGCTGAGGATCTTGCTGCGGTTCTTCACCCACTTGGCATCGAACAGCACGGCGAAGATCAGAATGGTGCCGAGCAGCAGTTGATTGACGGAGCCGGGGGTCGACAAACGGATGAGGCCGTTCGTTAAGATCAGCACGAGGATCGCGCCGATGATCGCATTGCCGACGGAACCGCGTCCCCCGCCGAGCGAAACCCCGCCAAGTACGACTGCCGTCAAAACGGAAATCTCAAGGCCGATGCCTGTATCAGCACCAGTGCTTCCAAGTCGGGCGGAAAAGAGGAATGCGGCGATGGACGTCAGGATGCCGGACGCGACATAAGCCATGCAGACCGTAGCCTTCACGTTGATACCCGCGTTGTAGGCGGACTTTCGCGCACCACCCACGGCGCGCAAACGCCACCCCGGACGAAGCCGTGAGAGCGTGATGTGAATGGCAACCGCAATCACCGCAAAGATTAGAAACGATACAGGAAGGCCGTAGAAGTTGCCGAAGCCGAGATAGTCCCAGGTCGGCGAATCCGGGGTGTAGCCGACGATGGCGCTGGCAAGGCGCGGGAAGACAATGTCGTAAAGCGCGCGATAAATGACGAGCGTTACAAGCGTGGTGATGAAAGCGCGAAGCCGCAGATATCCGATAAGCAAACCATTCAGAAGCCCGCAGACCAGCCCGGTGCCGATCGTCATGGCGAGCGCGACGGGCAGGGGCAGGCCCAACACGTTCATGCCGATAAGCGCGGCAAGAACGGAGAGCGCGAAAGTCGATCCTACCGACAGGTCGATGCCGCCCGACATGATGACGATCGTGAGCGCCAGTGCCACCAAACCGAATTCGGCCAATTGGCGTGCCAGATCGGCGACATAGCCTGCACTCAGAAGACCCGGTATCAAAGATACCATGACAAGGATGGTCACCAGCAGTGCGATGACCGGCATAGCCGTGTCGATCCAGCTTTTGGACAGGACTTCTCCGACCAGACGGCCGGAGAAATATCGGTAGCGCAAGCGGGTCAGCGCATTGCTGTTGGCCATGAACGCGCTCGCTTTACTTCAGTTCGTCGAGTGTCCAGCAGTTGCGCTGGTTGACATTGGCTTTGGTAATAAGGGTTAGCGGATTGAAGTACATGGTCTGGACTTCTCCCGCTGTTCCCTCGGAGGTCAGAAGCCGAACGATCTCCTGGTTGAGTAAGTCCCCCTGGAGCGGCACGTTATAGCTGATGTAGAGGTTGAAGAGACCGTTCTCGACATTCTCGCATCCAACCCTGTTTCCGCCGCCTGACGTGACGAGGAAGACCTGATCGCTTTTGCCCGCTTCCTTGATGGCGGAAGCCGTACCCGTGTCCTGGTTGTCCCAGATACCGATTGCGCCGCAGAGATCCGGATGCTGCTGAAGCACGGTGGACATGATTGAGCGGGCTTTTTCAGGATTGTATTCGGTTGCCTGCTGCGAAACGACCTGAATGTCCGGATGCTCTTTCAGAACGCGATAGATACCGTCGAGCTGGAAGACATCGGAGGCTGCCGTCGGCACACCGGTATCAATGGCCACCTTGGTCGAGATACCCTTGCCAGCGTCGCATTTGGCGGCGACCGCTTCAGCTGCCTTCACGCCGATTTCGGTCCAGTCTGCCCCGACATAGGAATCCGTCGTCGTGTTGGACTCCAGATTGATCTGCACGATCTTGATGCCCGCCGCCTGTGCCTGTTTCAGCAGGCGCGCATAGGACTGGATGTCCGGATTATGGATAACCATCAGGTCAGGCTTTTCGGTGATCAGCGACTGGATCGCCTTTGCGCCCGCATCCGTGCTCCAGGCCGGATCGCGGACCTCGAACTTGTATCCGAGCCTGTCGGCCTGCTTGCGCATCTGCGCGGCCCAGCCCTCGGTCAAGTCGAAACCCATCGACAGCGGCACGAAGACAACGGTTTTGTCTTTCAGCGCGGTGTGGAACGCGGTGCTACGCGGGTTTTCGAGGCCCTTGTCCTGCGCCGTAGCCCAGCCGAGGCCCGCGGCCAGCATTGCGGTTGCGAGTACCGCTCTCTTCACAAACGATGTTTTCATGTTCTCCTCCCAGATTGAACAATGGATAGACGATGTAGTTACAGATCCCCCTGTTGCGACGTCTGTTCGTCGCGGGGGTTGACGATGGAATCGACCACGATCGCCAAGAGCAGCACAACGCCCTTGACGAGGTTCTGGATCGTGTAGTCGATGTTAAGAATAGTCATGCCGTTCAGCAGGATGCCGACGAAGACCGTCCCGAGAATGACGTTGCGGACGGAACCGTGGCCGCCGTTAAGCCCGACGCCGCCCAGCACCACGACGAGAAGGATGTCATAGATCATGGTGGAATTGAACAGGCGCGCATTGATCGCAGCAGCCGAGGACGCGAGTATGAGACCCGCGACGTACGCCACCATGGCGCTGATCGCGTATTGCGCGACGGTCATAGGGCGGGTGGGCATCCCGGTCACGCGCGCGGCGCTCGGGTTGTCGCCCATGGCATACAGCGTCCAGCCAAAGCGGGTACGACTGAGCAGAAATTGAAACACCACGCACAGGATAGCAAAGGCGATGATCGTCACGGGAATGCCGAACACGTTTCCCTGGCCGATGACGCTGAACCAGTCGTTGCCCGGCGGCACGTTTTGCATTTCGAGCGTGAAGAAAAACGTCCGCCCGGTTCCGTAGATCACCGATCCTGCGGCAAGCGTCGCGAAGATCGGCGGTACGTCACCGAACGCGATTAGCGCGCCGATGATCATCCCGGCCACAACGGCAAACACGGCTCCAATCACAAGGGCAACCTCGAACGGATATCCCGCGCGTGCAATGACGAACGCCCAGGAGACCGACACCACCATGATGGCGATCATCGAGATGTCGATGCCGCGTGCGATGACGACCAGAGCCATGCCGAGCGCCAGAATTCCAAGGATGGAAACGCTACGGACCAGGACCAGCAGATTGCCCGTTGTGAAAAAACTAGGAAGCAACACGGAAAACAGCACGAAGGCGACGATCGCCAGCGAAAATACGATCCCCTCCTGGCTTCGCAACAGCTTCGCGAAGAAAGGCGTGCGGTCTGTCCCGTCCGTGTTTCCCGAGAGACTCATGGTTCAGGCTCCGCCCCGCATTTCGTCCAGCAGTTCTTTGGCACGATCGACGCGGACATCGTGATTGGCGGCGAGCGCCGATGCGATTGTCTCGATCTCGTCACCCTCCGCACCAGCGACGATGGCGATGTTGCGCGCATGAAGCGCCATATGGCCTTTCTGGATGCCTTCGCTGGCAAGCGCGCGCAGAGCCGCCATGTTCTGGGCGAGACCTACGGCGACGGTGACTTCCGCGAGTTCCTGCGCGCTTTGAACGCCGAGGATTTTCAGTGCGGCGCGCGCCGCCGGATGCGTCTTCGTCGCCCCGCCGACGAGGCCGAGTGCCATCGGCATTTCAAGAGTTCCGACCAGATTGCCCTTGCCGTCAATTTCCCAGTTCGTCAGAGAGGTATAGCGACCTGACCTAGCGGCCCAGACATGTGCGCCTGCCTCGATCGCACGCCAGTCGTTGCCTGTCGCCACAACGACCGGATCGATGCCGTTCATGATCCCCTTGTTGTGGGTAGCTGCGCGGTAGGGGTCGACCAGTGCGAAAGCGCAGGCCTCGACGATGCCGCGGGCAATGCGCTCGCCCTCGTATTCCTTCGTCTTCAGAGCCTGCGGCGTGACGGACACCATGGCGCGGGCGAGCCGCAGATCGGCGTAGTTAGAAAGGATGCGCAAGCGTACCACGCCACCTGTGATGGCTTCGATCATCGGTGCCACCGTTTCGGCCATGGTGTTCACGGTGTTGGCACCCATTGCGTCGCGCACGTCCACGAGGAGGTGGACCGCGATCATTGCACCGACGGCGGTCTTTTCGAAGACATGGACTTCGATGTCCTTACAGCCGCCGCCCAGTGAAATGAGAATTTTGTCACGGGCGTTCGCAGCCGCGATAATGGCGTCGCGCTCCCTTAGAACCCGTGCCCGTGCTCCGTGGGGGTCGCTCAGCTCCAGGACCTGGATTTGGGCCCGCATGATCGGACCGGTGCTCGATGTCTGAAACCCGCCGCAGTCACGTACGATCCGCGCCATGAAAGACGCGGCGGCGACGACGGAAGGTTCTTCGACTGCCATAGGAACGAGGTAGTCGCGGCCATTGACCGTGAAATTGGTGGCGATGCCGATCGGGAGCTCGAAAGTGCCGATGACGTTTTCGATCATGCCGTTCGCAAGTGTTAGCGGAAGCCCACCGCCCGCAAACGTGTTTCTTTCAATATCGCTCAGGGATGTCGCGCTCGCTACGCGGTCCAGTCTTTCGGACGGCGCAAGATTGCGCAGGTTTTCAAGACGCGAATTCACGGCGGGACGGGTCCCGCTCTTCTCCACTTCGGCCAAGGCCGCCTCCCATGCAGTCCAGTTTCCTCTTGAACGACAGATGATCATCTTGCTATCGTGATTAAAAGGTACAATTTCGACATATCGTGTGAAATTGTACCCTAAAAAGGAGGCGAGGCGCGTGACGATGGATCATGGAAGCCGCGGGCGGGCCGATACACTGGCGGATTCTCTGGTTGCCCGACTTACGGATGAATTCGCTCGAGGCATCAAGCCGCCGGGCACTCGGCTGGCGTCGATCCGGAAAGCCGCCGTTGAATTCGGGGTTTCCAAAAATACCGTTGTCGAGGCCTATGACAGATTGGTCGCATCCGGTCACCTGGCGGCCCGGGTCGGTTCCGGCTTTGTGGTAAAGGCAGTCGCTTCGGCTGACGACCGATCTCGTCCCAGGCATGTCTCGGAGGCCGTCGATATCGCTTCCTTACTAAGTGCGCAACTCGATCAGAGGTTCGAAATCCGCGTTGGCGATGGCCGCCCCCCGGCGTCGTGGACGGAACAATCCGAGATCAAACGCCACCTTGGTGCCCAAGGCCGCGCCCAATTTAACGAAGAGGATGCGGATGCTTACGGTTCCGCGCTGGGTTTCCTGCCACTGCGCCAGCAGATCGCTCGGCATCTGGGCTCCCAGCAAATTCAGGCGAGCGAAGACAACATCCTGATGACGTTCGGAGCCAATCACGCGCTCGACCTTATCATCCGCGGAATGCTATCGCCGGGCGATACGGTGCTCGTCGACGATCCCGGTTATTATCCCCTTTTCGCAAAGTTGACGCTTGCACAGGTCAGGATGATCGGTGTCCAACGGAATCCAGACGGTCCGGACGTCGAAGACTTCGTCGCCAAACTGGGCACGAGACGGCCGAAGCTGTTTTTTACGCAGTCGCTTGGACACAATCCAACTGGTGGCTCGATCACGCTTCCGGTTGCGCACGCGATCCTGACAGCCGCCCGCAACGCCAATCTGACCATCGTCGAGGACGACCCTTTTGCGGACCTGCCGATGGCGATGACAAACAGGTTGGCAACGCTCGATCAACTCAACAACGTGATCTCGGTCGGGACATTCTCCAAAACGCTTTCGGCCAGCTTGCGCTCAGGGTTCGTTGCCGCCCGCGGCACGACCATCAGCGCGCTCGCAGAGTTAAAAATGCTGACGACGGTGAACAGTTCCGGACATATCGAGCGCCTGCTGTACCGTCTGCTGACGGATGGCCATTACGACCGTCACCTCAAGCGATTGATGCAACGAGTTGCGGTCGCCTCGCAGCGGGTGCAGGCGAGCCTCGCGAAGACGGGTTGCCAGATTTTTTCCAGCACGATCGGCGGCTACTACCTCTACCTTCTTCTACCCGAAGGTGTAGATGATATCGGGCTTGCCCGCGACGGAGCGAAAGAGGGCATCTTCATTGCGCCCGGCAGCGTATTCTGCGTCGACAAGAAGAATCCTCTGTCGCGAGCTATCCGGCTAAATGTCTCTCGTGCTGACGACCCGCGATTTTATGATTTTCTTCTCCGCAAATTGAGCTAGGGCGCGTCAGTCAATGCTGGCTTATGATGCACCCGTAATGTGCGCTGCGATTGGCTCGATCCATTGACGGATCCAGTCCAAGCACCGCGTTTATAAGGGCTCGACGAGCATATCGTACGAGCGGTGATAGAGTTTTGTCCCTAAGGTGCGAAGCAACATGTTGCGAACGACATCGGGAGCACCACGAAGCTTGTCACGCGCGTTGGACTGTTTTTGCACCCAATCGACCCGGCGCTTCCTGAGCTCGCCAAACTGAGAGATCGCCCTTTCCACAGTCTGCTTTCGCGACAGACAGGCGGCGAGTACGATGGCGTCTTCCATCGCCATCGCCGCGCCCTGTGCCATGCTGGGCGATGAAGCGTGCGCGGCATCTCCTATTAATACCAAGCGTTCGGCAGCGTGGTCGCGGTAGGGAACCTCCTCGATTTCCGCACGGTGGGCGTCAGCCCCATCGGAGATGTCTGCAACAATATGACCCAGCGGAGGGGCAAAGCCCGCGAACAACCTCTTCAGCTGCTCAATAGACCCGCTGCCAAACTCTCTCGTCGGACAGTCGGCGTAGATGTAGAGTTTGGCATTGGGGAGCGGTATCGCAAGCAGGGTACGGCCGGATCCCAGCATCGCGGTCCATCCAGTGATCTGGTAGCGGTTGTCGGTCAGAAGACGCCAGGCCGAGAGGCCTACCGAGCGCGGGGCAGCAAGGGTAAAGGATGCGGCGCGTATTGACGATCGAACGCCGTCGGCTCCAATGACGAGGTCGAAGTCGGACACGCGCCCGTCTGAAAAATAGACCTCCCGCTTATCGCGGCGCAACACCGTTCGCATGACCGTAGTGCCAAAATCGATCCGCGTGCTGATCAGGGAGTTTCGCATGAGTTCCATCAACGACGGGCGCGTCACCGCTACACACGGTCCACAGGTATCCCAAACCGATGGGGTCTGCACATGATTGAGCAGTTTTCCCCTGGAGGAAAAAATCGTTTGAGTCTGTATGGGAAATGACACTTTCGAGACCTGATCCTGCAGACCCAGGTTTTCCAAAGCCCGCATGGCGTTGCCAAGAAGGAAGATGCTTTGTCCGGCTGTCGGGGACGCCGTCTGCCGTTCGACTATCTCGGGGTGATAGCCGCGCATCTCGAAAGCCCTGGCAGCGGCCAGCCCCGCAATTCCAGCTCCAACGATAAGTACTTTCAAACCGCGTCTCCCTGAGTTCGGCTTGCGCCAGCTTCCTGTACGCCATTCGCCTATCCGAACTGTATTGCGGCGTCGCTTCAAAAGCAGACTAACGTGTTGCAATTGCAAAAGAGCGACATCTCGCAAGACAGCTTTCGATGACATGCCGCCGACGTTTTCGCCCATCGCTACAGCTGTAATCGATGAACGCCCTTTTGAAATCGAGGGAACAACCGGGAATGTAAGACATCAAAACAGCAACGGATGGAAGGAGCATATGGATATCTTTGCTAGCGAGATAGCTCGAACCGCAGTCACCATGACAGGGCAAAAGATCGCGTTGCCCGGAGGGGACGTGGAGGTCGTCGCGACGATGTTTAAGGCCGGCCGGGGTGATCAGCTGACCGTACATCGCCACCCTTATCCCTTTCGGCTTTGTTTTGGCAGGTGAGCTGACGGTCTTCAACGAAGACGCCAATCTGACCAAGCGGCTGATTGCGGGAGAGTTTGCCGTCGAGTCTGTCGACCAATGGCATCAGGGAACAAGCTCAGGGGGCCAAGCGCTGGAGATTCTCATTATCGACCTGGTCCCGCTCGGCACTCCAACGAACACGGACGGTTTGCCTGGCTCCGGATGAAAACGACACTCGCTTTAGAAGCCGCTAGCCCCCGAACGACAGGAGGCGTGTCTTTATGTTGGCGAGCAAGCGGCTTGCGGCTGGTGGAAGAGGACGGCCGCGTCTCACGAGAAGCCGCAGCTTTGCCGCAGTACATAGTGGATGATCGATGTCGAGCAGGACAAGTTCGCCGTTGGCCAATTCCGACGCGACAGCGACACCCGTGCCCATGAACGCGACCCCTTCTGTCGATCTTACATACTGTTTCAGTGCGACGATGGAGCTGCTGGTGAACGCCGATCGGAACTTGATGTGCTGGGAATATTCAAGTGCTTCCACCAGTTGGGCCACTCCATATCCGGGCGGCATCAGCGCAATGGGGAATTCCCTCAGTTTCTCTACCAAATCCGCCGCCGAAACGTTCGTCAGCGGATGGGCAGCTCGGACAAGAAGTTTTGCAGGCGCGGCGACCGTCGCCACAAAGCTGATCCTAGCATCGGCCTGGGGATTGTAGGCCAATCCGATGTGGGCGCTGTCATCGGCGATTTCAGACATGATTTCAGAGACGGGCAGGGCATCGACAGCGACATTTAGTTTGGGATGCTCGGAGCAGAAAGGTCCGATGACCTGACTGACCAGGTGATCGACATAGCCCTCGCTCAGCACGATCCTGACCGAGCCTTCGTCCAGTTTGTCGATGGCATCCAGCCGTTCGGTGAGCCGCTCCCTATGGGCCCGGCAACTGCGCCAGTAGTCCATGACATGGATGGCAGCTTCGTTTGGCTTCATACCCCTTGTTTGACGCTCGAAAAGGACGAGGCCGAGTTCCTCTTCGAGCAACGTGATCTGCCGGGTGACGACTGAGGGAGCCGTGTTGAGAATGTCCGCGGCACCGCGGACGGACTTCTGACTGAAAACCGCCTCGAAATATTTCAGCCGAGACTGGTTGATATCCCTCACACTCTCTCCGTTGCTCAAAGGACAACACTTCGCCACCAACATTGCTATTGATGGAACGCCTGTCAAGGCTATCATCGGGGTTAGTGAAGCGCTCCGAAGATAGGCGAAGCCCTAGACGGACCTTCAGATCACTTTGAACACGACGATGAGCTCGCGATTCCGAGAACGGTTATCCGCGCCCTCATCACATTGAAGAGGAATTAGACATGAACATCCTGATTGCCGGGTTTCAGCACGAAACGAACACGTTCGCCCCGACCAAGGCCACCTACGACAGCTTCGTGAAAGGCGAGGATTTCCCTTCTCTGGTCAGGGGCGAGGACGTTTTGAAGTTGGCCGACGTCAACATCCCGATCGGCGGTTTCATCAATCACGTACGAGCGCTCGGCCACGATGTCATTCCGGTGATCTGGGCTGGTGCGGGCGCGTCCGCTCACACCACCACCGATGCATACGAGCGAATCGGCGGCGAGATACTGGAGGCCGTGAAGACGCTCACCTATGACGCGATTTACCTCGATCTCCATGGTGCGCAGATCACCGAAGACCTCGACGACGGGGAAGGTGAACTGGTATCGCGCGTCAGGGCGATCGTCGGGCCCGCCATGAAAATCGTCGTGTCCCTCGACTCGCACGCAAACGTAACCGACCTGCTTTGGGATCAGGCTGACGCTGTCGTCGCATACCGGACATATCCCCACGTCGACATGGCAGAGACCGGGGTCCGTGCTGCCGTACTCCTTCTTGGGCTGATGGCGGACAAGAAGCCGTTGCAGCTGGCAAGGAGACGACTGCCGTTCCTCATTCCCGTAAACGCCATGTCTACAATGCTTCAGCCAGCACGCGGCACATATGACTATCTCGATGAGCTCGAAAAGGATGTCGTTTCCCTGTCCTTTGCCCCTGGCTTTCCGGCATCCGACTTTTCCGAATGCGGTCCGACGGTCTGGGGATACGACCACGATGCGGACAAGGTGAACAAGGCCGTCGATGCGCTCTACCAACGCGTTCTGGAGTCCGAAGCCAACTGGAGCGTCGAGTTCGAACAGCCTGACGACGCCGTCCTCCACGCGATCGAGGTGGCGAAAAAATCCAGCAAGCCCGTGATCCTCGCCGACACCCAGGACAACCCAGGCGTGGGCGGCAACTCCAATACGACCGCGATACTCAAGGCCTTGATCAGGAACGGGGCCACCAACGCTGCGCTCGGGCTCATGTGCGACCCTAAAGCCGCTGCGGCGGCGCACGCCGCAGGCGTTGGAGCTGAGATCGAAGTACCACTCGGCGGCTGTGCGCAGGTCCCCGGCGACACGCCGCTTGTCGCGACCTTCAAAGTCGAAAGCCTTTCTGACGGCAAGCTGGTTTATGGCGGACCGATGATGAACGGCAAGCAGGCTAATCTTGGGCCGTCGGCACGTCTTGTCATCGACGGCGTGAGCATCGTCGTGACCTCGAACAAAGCTCAGCTCCTTGACCGCAACATGTACCGGGCCGTGGGGATCGAACCTGAAAAGATGAGCATTCTCGTGAACAAGAGCTCCGTCCATTTCCGGGCCGATTTCACTGCGATCGCCGAGGAAATCATCGTTGTCGAGTCGCCCGGTCCGTTCCACGCAAACCCGGCCGCACTTCCTTGGACGAAGTTGAAAGAAGGAATGCGGCTCGAGCCCAACGGTGCCGAGTTTGCCGGGCCAGCAAAGTAGCAGCCTGTCGTAGCGGTCGGCTCGCCGGCTGCCTTCCAGCCTTCCACCGCGTTTCAACTCCAGGAGATATCGAAATGAGTGTGTACAAGCGATTGGAAGAGCTGGGAGTGGAACTTGGCGCGATGACCGCCCCGGCTGCTTCCTATGCCCCCTTTGTGAAGCATGGGAACCTGCTTTATCTGTCAGGGCATCTCGCCCGCCGAGCCGGCCAGATTTGGAAGGGTCGTCTTGGAGATGATATTTCCACGGAGGTGGGACAACAGGCCGCGCGCGCCGTTGCAGTGGATCTCGTCTCGACCATGCATGCGACGATTGAAGATCTTGATAGGGTGAAAAAGATCGTCAAGCTGACCGCGATGGTGGCTTCAGCGGCCGATTTCGAAAGCCAGCATATTGTCGCAAACGGCGCGAGCGACTTTTTCGCAGCGGTGTTCCAAGGCATCGGACCGCATGCCAGAAGCGCGTTCGGTGTCGCACGCCTGCCCCTCGGCTCATGTGTCGAGATCGAGCTGATCGTCGGGTTTGAATGACAGGTTGTTCGGGCCGCTCTGCAAGGAGTGTCCCGTAGCCCTATGTACACTTCTTTATCGACAACGAACTCGGAGCTCTATCGGCGTCGGGCATTGTGGCCATCGGTTTTTGTCGTGGGCGATACCCACATGGCAACGGCACCGATGGTTCATGCCGTTCTTCAACCACGCCTATCGGCGTCGGCATCGACTGGTCGCGTCACCGCATAGCCGCAAGCTATGCAGCCCGCATATCATTTCGATTTCGACGGTTTCGTTTGGCGCTTAACGTTAGCGGACAGTCTGCCACCCGCACAAATGGATGAAGCCATGTACAGATCGAACCGCCTGAAAACTCGCTTGAAAAACGGCGAGATCGTGTTTGGGAGCTGGAATGTGTTTGCCAGCAGCTTTGCTACCGAAGTCATGGCTCATGCGGGTTTCGACTTTGTCATTATCGACCACGAGCACGGGGTTGGCGATCTGGGTATGCTCGGTTACCAGCTGCAGGTGCTTTCCGGCAGCCCGGCGACATCCCTGGTACGCGTTCCGGGTCAAGATGCCAACTACATCAGACGGGTTCTGGATCTGGGTGCCGAGGGTGTCGTGGTTCCCGGTATCAACACCGCTGCCGAAGCGAAAGCCGTCGTCGCAGCCGCATTATATCCGCCGATGGGATCGCGCGGTGCTGCACCGGGGACGATCAGGGCTTCGGGATTTGGTGCCCTCGCCAAAGAATATGCGCGGACCGCCAACGACAACGTACTTGTGATCTGCCAGATCGAGACCGTCGAGGGTGTCGAGAACGCCGCGGAAATCGCAGCGGTGCAGGGTGTCGATATGATCTTCGTGGGACCCTACGATCTCTCTGCGTCGGCTGGAAGAATGGGCGAAATGGATCATCCCGAAGTCGTTGCGCTGATAGACAAGATTGAAGTCTGCAGTAAAGCGGCGGGCGTTCCCCTCGGGTCCGTGCTGAGGCCGGACATGGACTTGGAAAAGGCCTACACGCGCGGCTACCAAATGATCGCGACAGGCAGCGATTCAACTAGGCTCCGCGCGGCGTGTCTTTCGGACGTCTCCAGCTTCCAGGCTACCGCATCAAGCGGCCCGTTCAAAAGGTCTTAGGATACAGCCATGTCAGTTAAACAGATCAAGCTCGCTCTTCGTCCATACGATCAGTTCAATCCGCTAATTATCGGCGCCGCGGAGGTTCCCGGATACAAAGTAGACGTCGATTTCCGCTCTCCCCTGTCCGACGATTTTACAGGCGGTTTCCATGCGCGGGAGATTTCGTTCAACCGCTATGTGCTCGCACGAGCCAAGGGCGACGACACGCTCGTGGGACTGCCCGCTTTCGTTTTGAGGGGGTTTCGGCATCGAAACTATATCGTGCACAGGAGCTCTCCCATCACCCAGCTCGATGAGCTGGCGGAAGCCAGGATCGGGACGAATTCCTGGAGCGATACCGGAACCATGTGGGCCAGGGCAGCTTTGCGTGAAGCAGGCGTCGATTTGAGCGGCGTGCATTGGGTGATCGGCAACCTCGACGAAACGGTCAAGGTAAAGCCTCCGACACCCCTTGACGTCCCGCCGCCTGAGAATTCGAAGCGGCTGGCCGAGGACGAAAACCTGCTGGAGGGCCTCAGGAAGGGAACTCTCGACGCGGTCACCACGGCTTTCGTGCCGAATTCAATCTACGAGGATGACGGCGAGTTTCGAAGACTGATTCCGGATTTCAGGCAGGCCGAAGTCGCTTACCACGAAAGAACTGGTGTCTATCCCGCCTTCCATATTGTGGCGGTCCATCGTTCATTGGCGGAAACGTCTCCCGAACTGGTGCTCGCCTTGTACGAAGCCCTGGTGAAATCCTGGCAGCTCTGGTGGGCCAAAACAAAGAATTACGGAGACGCGTCTCCGTGGGCGATCGAGGAAGCCGAGACGTTGGTCAAACAGTTCCCGGATGACCTCATGCCGTTCGGAACAAAGTCACCGTCGCACAGGCATATGCTCGCATCGATGTGTGTCGAGCAGCTGGAGCAGAAACTGGTCGCCAAGGCGGCCGATCCCGAAGCCCTGTTCGCTAAGTTCAATCAGATCGCGGCGGCCTGACCCAGTTTCGCGCAGACCGCTTTGAAGTGCTCGACGAAAACCTGTGTGAGCTGAGACGGTTTTCTGTCGGGATAGTTCAGTTCTATGGCGACATCGATCGGCGGCACGAAAGGACGCGCCGAAATGCGTTCTTTCGAGTGGTACATGAGCGAGTATTCATCGACGATTGCTATGCCGACGCCGTTTTCGACATGCGGATAGACGGCGGTCACGCTGTCCACAGTCAAAATCTGGTCGGGGCGGGTACGTCCGTCCACCAGGGTTTTTTCAAACTGCGCCATCAGCCATTGATGGCCAGGTGGATAGGAAACCAAGGCATGGTGGTGAAGGTCGTCCTGGTGAACGAACTCCTGGCTTTCAAGCGGATGTCCTTTTGGCATGATGCAGAATATGCGTCCTGAGGTCACTTGCTCCGTACGGAGGCCTTCCTGTTCAGCCTCTCCGGTCCTGAAAGAAATACCGAGATCGACCCCACCTGTAGCAACGGAATCGTAGACTACCCTCCGCGGTCTGACGAGCAAGTGTACCCGCGCGTCCGGTCGTTCGGCCAAAAAGGAGCGCATCGCATCGGCGACCACGCCGTTTCCCAGAGGAGGGATGCTAGCAATGCTCAGAATCTGCGAAACGTTCTTCTGGATAATCGAGATCGCGTCCGAGACGGATTGCAGGTACTTGAAGTTTCTTTGCAGGGCCCCGTGAAGCACCATGCCTTCGTTGGTGGGAACAAGCCTTCCGCGGTCCTTTCGAAACAGGGCAAGGCCAAGCTGATCCTCGATCCGTTTCAACATCGCGCTTACGGTAGGTTGGGAGACGCGAAGACTTTCCGCCGCCGCGGTAACGCTTCCGGCTTCGACAACGGCATAGAAGACCTCGAGCTGGCGCAGACTAAGATTTCCTAGTGCAGAAACCACTGCCATCGTCGGATCCTTCTACTGCGATCTAAAGTGCGGTCGGTGCTGCCGGACCAACAACGTTGCGCTACGCCCTGCCATCCAGACGTCCACTGCGGTCTCAATGGTATAGCTTCAGTCTATGTGGCGGTAAAGCATTTGGCCTTTCAAATCTGCGGGCAAACTAATCTAATGAAATTGCGCCAATGTCGCTTCGTGGCTGAAGATGATCATCGGGCAAGGACACCGGGTAAGGTTGGAGGATGAGACCATGGTTTTCGGCAGCCGAATAAGCGAGCCTAGCACCCAGGACCGTAATGGTCTTGCTGTTTTCGACGTCGCGGGAGCGGCAGAACGTCCGAGACCAGTCAGATGGTTTCTGACACTGGTTGCAATTCTCCTGGCGGCACAGATCACCTGGCTGATCATCACCAACCCCAGCCTGGAATGGAATGTCGTTTGGCAGTGGCTTTTCGACCATTCCGTTTTGCAGGGTCTTACGGTCACGCTTGGCCTCGCTGTAGCCGCGATGGTAATCGGCACTGCAATCGGACTTCTGCTCGCGATCGCAAGGCTGTCGAACAGCCGATTGGCGCAAGCATTTGCCGGGCTTTATATATGGTTTTTCCGCGGCACGCCGATGCTTGTGCAGTTGATATTCTGGTACAACCTGGCGACCCTCTTTCCCAACCTGTCTATCGCTATCCCCTTTGGCCCGACGATCGTCAGCTGGGACACTAATACGGTCATCACCCCGCTGACAGCGGCCGTGGTGGGGCTCGCCTTGAACGAAGCCGCGTATATGGCGGAAATCATACGCGGAGGGTTGCTGTCCGTCGACACCGGGCAAAGCGAAACCGCACAGGCTTTCGGGATGACACGCTCACGCGCGCTACGCCGCATCATCATACCTCAGGCTATGAGATCGATTATTCCGCCGACGGGGAACCAGTTCATAAGCTTGATCAAGGGTACATCCCTGGTCAGCGTGATCGCCATGAACGATCTGCTCTATTCCGTGCAGTCCATCTATAACCGAACCTTTGAGATCATCCCGCTGCTTCTGGTCGCCGTGGTCTGGTATCTCCTCGTGACATCCGTCCTCAATGTCGGACAGTCCAGGATCGAGGCGTACTATGGGCGTGGGTCACGGAGGACGCCGGATCAGGATACGAACCCAGCACTCGCGACGGAGGACATGCGATGAACATGGAGAATTTTCCGCACGACACGGTCAACACCTTGGTCCAGGCCGTAAACGTGCACAAGTCCTACGGTCCGTTGGAAGTATTGAAAGGGATAGATCTGGACGTCCGTCGTGGTGAGACCATCGTCATTCTTGGCCCTTCAGGTTCCGGAAAATCCACATTCCTCAGGTGCATAAATCATCTCGAGCAGCCGCAGAAAGGCGCAATTCGCGTCGGCGACGTTCAGGTTGGCTACGAGGTTCGCGGCGGCAAGGTGTACCACGCGTCGCCCGCCGTTCTGGCGCGGCAGCGCAAGGGTATCGGGATGGTGTTCCAGCAGTTCAATCTCTACCCCCACCTCACGGTCCTCGAAAACATCACCGAAGCGCCCATCGGGGTTTACAAGGAGAAACGTGCCGACGCCGAGGATTTCGCACACGCGCTGTTGCGGCGCGTCGGTCTCGGCGAGAAAGCCCATGTCTATCCGCGCCAGCTTTCCGGCGGCCAGCAACAGCGCGTGGCAATTGCCAGAGCCTTGGCGATACGGCCGAAACTGATGTTGTTCGACGAGCCGACCTCGGCTCTCGATCCCGAACTCGTGGGCGAGGTCCTGTCTGTCATGCGCGATCTGACAAACGAGGGGATGACCATGATCGTCGTCACCCACGAAATAGGTTTCGCAAAAGAGGCAGCCGACAGGGTTGTTTTTATGGACGGGGGAAAGATCGTCGAGCAGGGCATCCCGAGCGAGGTCCTCGTCGACCCGCAGCACCAGCGGACAAGGACCTTCCTGAACCGCTTCATCTGAAAACAGATCATCGTTAGCGCACATGCAAACAAGAAAGCAAAGGGAACAGGCACATGTTACGAAATCTACTCACGTCGGCGGCGGTCATCGCTTTTTTGGTCACCGGGATGCAGACAGCCATTGCCGAAGACGCCATCCCGCGACAGGCCATGAACGAAAAACTGCGCGCTATGCTTCCTGAAAACATCAAGGAGAAGGGCTACATTGTCGCGGTCAACTGGGGTTCCTACCCGCCCTATGAGATCGTGATCAGTCCAACAACCCTGGAAGGGGCAAGCGCCGAGTTCGCCACCGCGTTGGGCGAACTCTACGGGGTGGAAATCCACCATCAGACTGTAAGCGGTCTCGCCGCCATGTTGGCTGGTTTTCAGGCGGGGCGTTTCGACATGGCGATCGGTCCCAGCGGCGACTTCCCCGATCGCCGGGCAAAGACCGACTACATCGATTGGGTGAAGGAGTACGTCGCATTCGCCGTTCCCCACGGAAACCCCAAAAATATCGGAACACTGGACGACGTCTGCGGCTTGAAGATCGCAGTCATGGCGGCTGGGTCCGCCGAACGCGTCCTGAAGACCAAGGCAGAGGAATGCGAAACCCAGGGAAAGCCAGTGTCTGTCCAGTCGTTTCCCGATCAGAACGCGTCGATTCTTTCGGTTCGCTCAGGTCGCACGGACGGGTTCTTCTCGGGGCAGGCTCCGTTGACCTACTTTGTCGAGAAGTCACAGAACCAGCTGGCATTGGCGGCCGCCAACCTCCCGAACGGATTCGGCGATATCTACCAAGGCGCGATCGCCCCCAAAGACTCCGCCCTGAGCGCAGCTCTGCTAAGCGGCTTCCAGGAGTTGTTCGACAATGGCACCTACGCCCTGATCATGAAAAAATGGGGCCTGGATGGAAACATGATCAAAGCGCCGGGGATCAACCTGGCTAAGTAGTCAGCGAACGCCCCGTCGCAGCGTGTCACCACATATCAACGTGATCGGTGAACAGCACGCCGTTGAGGTGATCGATTTCGTGCTGTACGCAGGTTGCAAGTATTCCCTCAGCCTCGAGCGTCTGCTGGACACCGTAAAGATCGATATAGGAGACCGTCACACCTGTCGGTCTTTCCACGTCTTCCATAACCCCCGGGATCGATAGACATCCTTCGCGAAACGTGGCCCGTTGCGCTGACGTGGCCATAAACTCGGGGTTTACCATAACCAACGGGCTCTTTTCTTCGTCCTTCCGAGCCAGGTCGATTACTATCAAGCGCTTCAGAACGCCGATCTGTACTGCTGCCAGTCCTACGCCACCCGAGTTGTACATGGTTTCCAACATGTCCGCCGCCAGCTCTTTTATGCTCGCGTCTATCATATCGACCGCGATGGATTGATCTCTGAGTAACGGCTGCGGAACAAGGACGAGTTGCAGGATGGTCATTTCGAACTCCAGTTGTTTTCGCCCGCCAGACACGGGACATTCAGTAAAATTGAAGGATTTGGACGGGATCAGCGATCGGATGTGCCCGTGGCCATGCTGCTATCTGAGGTGAGGGCATTTGCATCGAGGAAGTCTTCGATCGCTTCCGCAAATGCCTGTGGGCTTTCCAGAAAGGCAAAGTGACTGCTGAAGCTATTGTCAGCGAGCACGACGGTGCGAGAATGTTCGATCATCCTGCCGATCTCGGCCATGGCCTGCCAAGGCACAACGCTGTCCTTTCCTCCGATGCATAGGGTCGGAACGGTTATCCGTGCGACCAGATAACGCCAGTCCTTGAATGCGTGGTCACGGAGAAGGCTCGCGGCATACTCTCTCGGGAGAATGAGATTATCCGCCACCAGCCGTTCCATTTCCGCAGCCGGAAACCTCTCCGACACCATCGAGCCAAGGACCGCCCGGCTCGCGGTTTCGCCGTCAGCAGACCTTAGCGTGCCGAGTAATCCGTGCATTTGCTCCGAAGTGAATACCGCCCCGGCTTCGAGACATTCGCCTGTGTTCCACGATGGATCGGCGACGAGCGTCACGCCTTGGTCAGCTAAGATAAGACTAGAGACCCGGTTGAAACCGAAGATCTCAAGGTAGCACCAGATGACCGAGCAGCCCATTGAATGACCAAAGAGCGTGGCATGAGATACCTCAAGCTGCTGTAGAATTTCCTGCAGGTCCGCGGCGAACCGCGAAATGCGATAGCCAAAGTCGGGGACGTCACTCTCGCCGTGCCCTCTCATGTCGATCGCGATGACGCGGTTTGTGCGTGCAAACCGCCCAATCAGTTGCTCCGGGACAATGACGATAGGCTCGCCAACCCCGGTGTCGATCATAGACAAGCTGACGCCATCCGACAGCCTCACGGTTTTTCGTGCGTCGGACGCACGCATGTGAAGTCCGAAATACTGCGTTTTCAAATTTGCTGTCCTCAGGCGGAAAGCGACTGCGGCAAAAGCACCGCGTTGCTCCCCAAATTAGGGACGGAGTTTCCAGCAGGACGGTTAAAGGCGAATTTGACGATGGTTGAATCCCGTTACAAACGTAATCGCCGACGGAGGAGGGGTTTGACGGCAAGACACCGCTTTCGTGATCGGCGTGGGCGAACGGCGCGTGATTTCAGATGTCATCAAATCCCGGGTTCGAAAAATACACGCGAAACGATCGATCCCTATGCGTTCGATTTCTTTCAAGCGACGAGCGCCGAGAGGAGAGATGTTGAAAAGACTTTTCATGTCAGTCGCCAGTTTGGGGGTGTTGGCCGCAATAGGATGGGTGGCCTACGTCCCCGATCCGAACGCTCTTAGGACCATCGTCGAGACCCGATGCCTCGGTAACCTCGCTGGCCCGCCGGTCGAGACACCGCCTTGCGTGAAGGTCGACCGTGCCCTGGAATACGTCGTCCTCGAGGATAGGAAAGGCGATCGGCACTATCTTCTCCTGCCGACGCGTCAGATCACCGGGATCGAGAGCGCGGAACTCCTCGCGAACGGCACGCCGAACTATTTCGAGCTTGCATGGGACAACCGTTGGGCTCTTTCGACAGGTCAGGCTCAGCCTCTCGCGGATGACGAGATCATTCTTGCCGTCAACTCCGAGGTCGGCCGGACGCAGAACCAGCTGCACATCCACATTTCGTGCATCAAAAAAAACGTCAGGGAAAAGATCGTCGCGGCCAAATCCGACATCTCGCAGATATGGCAGCCATTCCCGGGAGGTCTCGAAGGCCACAACTACTGGGCGCAAAGAGTAACGCAAGCGCACTCCGAGGATGTGGGCGTGTTCTCCCTGCTTGCTTTCGGAGTTCCTATGGCCGCCTCCAGGATGGACAGGTTTTCGCTGGCCATTGACGATGGTGGACGGAGACGTGGTCCTGCTTGCGACCGAACGTGATTGTTCGATTTCAACCTCGCATCGGCGGAGGAGCTGCAGGACCACGAATGCAATGGATCGCAAGCTAAGCCAAAGGGATGATCCGATGGGGCCACCCTTCATCCCGCAGGGTTACCAGATCGTTCGGAAACGACAGGCGCGCGGGGTAACCACCCTACTGAGACCCGCCCGTGCCCAGTTGGAGAAGGGATATCACCCTCGCGTCAGTAGCGCCTCGTGAAATCCAGGCAACAACTCCTTTGTTCGTTCCGGGTCGAGAAACTCGAGGCCATACTGGGTCCCTAGCTTAATCGCCTCTTGAATGTCAGCCGTGGAGTAGGTCGGCGTCTCTCGGGGAAGCTCCAAAGTTGACGCGGGAGACGACGTCATTGTCCTAAAATAGTCCTCTGCTCCTCCGGGCTGGGTCAGGAAAAGCATTCGGAAACGTTGAGATTTAACGATAAAGGCATGCGCCTTCTCTCGCGGAAGGAAAATACAGTCGCCGCCTTTTACCGCGAATTCTTCGACCTCTACGTAGACCGACGCTTCGCCTTCAAGCACGTAATACAGTTCGTCCTCGCTGTGGTGGATGTGGGGTGGCGGTTCGTTGCCTGGCTTCAACAGGATTTCAAACAAGGAGAAGGCCCCTCCAGTGTCCTTGCTTTCGGCGAGGAAGGTCAGAAGACTTCCCATATAGTTCACCGATGATCCGATGGCTTCACGACGCTTGAACGCTTTGAGAACATTTTGCATTTTGTGTCACTCCGTATGATGTTCGACGCTCGCGTTGTAAGAAGCGGCGATTTCAACACGATTTCATCGGAGGGGGAGTTGGTGTCAGCTGCAACGGGCTGCGGGGTTTGACCGACGTTGCGGCGTTCCAGTAAGACAACATTGGATATTGCAAGCGGGAGAATGCGCGATGAGATCGATCGGGATCGGCCACACTGAGATGACAGGGTCCGGGGTCATCATGGGGATGATGCGCATCGGCGATCTTGGCGATGCGGAAATCAGGGGGCTGTTCGACGCCGCGAGGTCCACCGGGATCAATACCTTCGACCATGCAGATATCTACGGCGGCGAGACGCACCTTTGCGAAACGCGTTTCGGTGATGCGCTGTCGCTCACGGCGAAAGCGCGCGAAGAGATAATCCTCCAAAGCAAGGTCGGCATTCGTCCGGGCTAGTTCGACTTTTCCAGAGAGCACATCCTCGACTCGGTCCATGGGACGCTGGCAGCCTTGAAGACAGAGTACCTCGATCTTTTGCTGCTGCACCGACCTGACGCTCTCGTCGAACCGGAAGAGGTGGCGTCAGCCTTTGACGCATTGGCCGAAGCCGGAAAAGTTCGGCATTTCGGGGTCTCCAACCATACGTCGGGGCAGATATCGTTGCTGAAGACCGCTGTCACGCAGCAGATCAGCGTCAACCAGATCCAGATGAGCATCGCGCATGCTCCGTCCCTTGCGTTCGGGGTGGCCACCAACATCGCTGATTCTGCCCAATCGAGTGATCGCGATGGCGAGCTTGTCCCGTTTTGCCGCGTGAACAGCATAACCCTGCAGGCCTGGTCGCCATTTCGTCAAGCGTCCCACGACGGGGTCTTTCTCGGCGATCGGGAGCGGTACGCGGAACTCAACCTGGCGCTCGAAGAATTGGCCGAGAAGTATGGTGTCACGCCTGCTGCCATTGCTGTTTCATGGATCGCCATCCATCCTGCCGGGATACAGGTTGTCGTCGGCACGACCAACGCGGGACGACTGATAGAGGCGGCGGCCGGCGATGGTCTAAGGTTGACGCGGCCGGAGTGGTACCGCTTGTTCACCGCGGCCGGACACCAACTACCGTAGGGGCAGAGTCAACGGAGAATTTGGGAGTGCTTGCCTGCAAATGAGCGTTTGCATGTGGTAAATGCCGTGCAGCAGCGGATAGCGGAAACCGTCACTCGTTTTGAAACCGTGGCGTATGGATACCAAGTTGGGAAATTCTCACGTCACGCTATACGCTCGGTTCGGCCATCCGATCTTGCGTCCGTTTCCTTGCCGTCTCGGCCGAGCAAACCGCCAGTGCAAATGCTTCACGGGAGCCCTTTTGAGCAAAGAGGATCGCTAACGTCTATTGCACCTGCCGCTTTCATTCCGTTATCCCATGCCATACGCTGCTTGTAACTGAGACAGTGTATTGGCGGGTTTCCTAGATGACTAAAGGTTCTGATCTCCTTGTTGCAGCGCTCGAGAACGAAGGCGTCGATCGGATATTCGGTATTCCCGGCGAGGAAAATCTCGATGTCGTGGAGTCTCTCAGGAATTCGTCCATTCAACTTGTGCTGACGAGACACGAACAGGCAGCTGCTTTCATGGCCGCGACCTATGGCCGCCTAACGGGTCGGCCGGGCGTATGTCTAGCGACGCTCGGGCCTGGAGCTTTGAATTTTTCGACAGGGGCAGCTTATGCGCTCCTCGGCGCGATGCCGTTGATTTTGATCACCGGGCAGAAGGGCATCTTGTCATCTCGCCAAGCCCGCTTCCAGATCGTCGACGTCATCGCATCGATGAAGCCTCTGACAAAACTGTCGAGGCAAATCGTTTCGCCGCTGATGATCCCGACCATGGTGCGCGAGGCGTTCAGGGTGGCGCAGGAAGAGCGTCCCGGCCCTGTTCACCTCGAACTTCCGGAGGACATCGCGGCGGAAGAGTGCCAGACCGTACAGCTGATCGCACCGCATCCCGTCGAAATTCCGACTGCCAGCGACGCTGCGCTGGATCGTGCCGCAGACCTCATCCTGAAGGCGGAACGGCCACTCCTGATGCTGGGTGCAGCTGCGTCGAGGCCGCGATCGACATCCGATCTCGCACAGTTTGTCCTTAGGACCAAGATACCGTTTTTCACGACCCAGATGGGAAAAGGTACCGTGCCCGGTGGAACCGAGCTGTACATGGGAACCGCCGCGCTTTCGGAGAAGGACTATGTTCACGAAGCCATCGAGCAGGCAGACCTTATCATCACGATCGGACATGACACGATTGAGAAGCCACCTTTCATAATGGGCGAGGGCGGACCGAAGGTCGTCCATGTTGGATATCAGCCAGCGAGTGTCGAGCAGGTCTATTTCCCCCAATCCGAGGTCATCGGAGACATCGGGCCTTCGCTGAAGGCATTGGCGGACCGCATCGAGGGTCTCCTGCCCAACGCACAGGCTCTTTTGCACCTGCGTGAGCGCATCCTCGAGCGGATCGCCGCTCGAGCCACGGAAGATCGGTTTACCCCGCAGAGACTTGTCCACGACATACGGGAGGTCATGCCTCCCGATGGAATTCTTGCCCTCGACAACGGCATGTACAAGATCTGGTTCGCGCGAAACTACCGGACCAAGATGGCCAACACGTTGCTGTTGGATAACGCTTTGGCGACTATGGGGGCAGGGCTTCCGTCAGCTATGATGGCGGCGATGTTGTATCCCGGCCGCCGGGTCATGGCGATCTGCGGCGACGGCGGCTTCATGATGAACAGTCAGGAGCTTGAAACCGCTGTAAGACTCCAGCTGAACCTCGTTGTCCTCGTCATCGAAGACAAAGCCTACGGCATGATCCGCTGGAAGCAGGCCGTCGATCAGTTCCCGGATTTTGGAATGACGTTCGACAATCCCGACTTCGTGAAATACGCCGAAGCCTATGGCGCGAAAGGCACGCGGGTTACCGACATCGCGGATTTCAAAAGTGTTCTCGAAAGGGCTTTCCTTAACGGTGGGGTTCATCTCGTTAACGTGCCGATCGATTACTCCGAAAACGACCGCGTCCTCGTGAGGGAGCTGCGCGAGCGGCTGCCTGCCATTCTCAACACCGAAACGTGAGCCGACGTCGTTTTTCTATCGAGCTGAAGCCCGCAGCAAACACACGTTCTTTGGAAATCCAAGATCGCCGCAGACCCGGATTGCGGCGCGCCGTGTATTCGCATCGCAGTCATCGGTAGTCTGAACGTGGCTCGTGTTGATCCGCTGCTTCATCCTCCAATATCGCCTGACTTGCGTGGGGTCATACACTCCAGCCACCACCAATTAGGGGCTCAAATCGAGAGACGACGACTTGAAGTGGCTTTGGAGGATATTTACGAGCAAAAAATATCGGGATTGTGCATCTTTCTCAATTTGCAAACGTTCTGAAGCGATTAGCGCAGCGGAGAAAGCAATGACCGAATATCAACAAACCGTGCCAGACTCTGCCCACGACGGTCCTCGCGAAGAGATTTCCCAGGTGGCATTGACACAAGCGCCGCATGCCGAACACGTGGTCTGGGTCGAAGCCAAGGCACGCCTTCGATACGAAATCCTCGAAAAGGAGCTCGATCTTTTACGCGCACGGCTCGACATCATTCGCTCACAGGCGGGCGTGGTCCTCAAATCGGGAGGGGCTTGGATCGACTCGAGCGCGCGGTCGCAGCTTGGACCCTATCCGTGGGCGAAACTCGCAGCGCTCGCAACGGGTCCCTACATCGTAGCCAAAGCGGTCAGGGTTCTGCCCCTCGGATCGCTCGCCGCTGCTGTAGTGCCGTTGGTAGCAGCTGCGGTGAAACAACGGGCAAGGTGATATCGATTACTGAAAGTCCCGTGCCCTAAGGTGCGTTTCTCGCAGTGGAGATAACTTTGCACGTCGAGTCAGTAAATCACGAGAGAGAAATCACGGCCTACCAAGGCCGCTTGCCTCCGCCGCTTCGACACTACCGTCCTGCGGGACATCCAACTGTCGCTTAATTGCTTCCTTGATTTCTGCTTCAATCGCGGCTCGGGCGTCCGCATCCATATGCGCGAGGTCATCTTCGGTAAGATCCTTGCCGCCGAGTATCTGCGCGCGGATTTTTTCGGCGAGAGATAACTTGGAAAAATCCATGAACTCGTCGGATGCCGACTTGGCAGCCGGAGCATCTCCGACCGACGCATTGTCGCCTTCGAACTTGTCCGCCATCGAGAGCCACAAAGCAGAAGAAAGAGATGATGAAGGTCCCGTCATGCCGACAGATACGGTTGGTGCTTGAGAGCGTTGACCCCCGCCGCCTTCGCTATTTACGGACATAGGCGATGTTTTGCCAGATAGCTGGCTGCCATTGTGTGGGCGGTAGTAATTGCTAATGCTGTCGCCGATCTTCATGCCGCGTTCTCCATGCGATAATCGCTTAGATACTTAGGGTGGGGGCCTAGTGCGGGGCTTGCCGCTTCATTGTAGCTCGGGGACCCTATGGAAATTGATCTCGACGGACGAGCGCGCCTCCCTGTCGCGGCTCGATGACTCTTCCCTTGCTTCAAAATTAAAATCCATTGAGCTTGCAAGCCGAGCGCATCCATAAGCGCAACTGTTCCAGCCACAGTCCCAGCTCCCCTCCTGCTTGTGCCAGGTTTAGTCTCTACGGAATCCTGATATAGGCGCGATGTACCGCACGAAGTCCTGAAGCGAAGGCGCCTTACACCAAGGGCACATCGCGCTCTCGACGGCACTTCTGATCAGCTTCTTCAGCCGCAAACGGTGTCCAGTCCTCGAATGCACGCACCAGCCACCCGGCGTTGAATGAAGGTCGGCTAGAGACAATTGTCCGCAGCTAATGAAGACGGGCACGGCCGCGCGCCTGTATGGTCGTATGGTAAATATTGACGCAAAGGTACTCTTCACTCGTTGCCCCATCCCGAACGCCTGAGCCGGGCGCTCGGCGCGAGCAGCCACGCTATGGAACATCACCGGATACCCGGAAAAGGCGATTTCGGCGAGATTCTAGCGGATTACCGCGTAGGTTGCCGAAGCCTCTACTGGACCTGCAACTTTGTTTATGTATCACTCACGACCTAATGGGGGTGTTGCATGAGCTTTTCAGCTGAAGAAGACCAGACTGTCGGGAAGTCCATATTTGAAAGCGCGCTTTCGGTCGATGCCAAGATCGAGGCCGCGAGAACCGAACTGCTGGATTTCTCGGCTCGCAATCGTTTGCTAAACGTTCCACGCTTTTCCAAAAGCGCTAAAACGGTCGACGTCATCGACGAGAAGTCTTCCGAGGTCTTTCGCATTCTCGTGTCCGAAGGCAAGGCGATGACGTTCCTGGCGGGAGCCAAGGGGCGCGACGCCAAAGAAGGCGACAACCAGGAGGACCTCATCGAACTGGCGTTGCCCGACGACGACGACCGTGACGACGCAGGGAGACTCCTCAGGCACGGCGACACCAGGCTCCAGACGAAAATGACACCAAACGCGCTCCAGAAGCGTTTGCTGGACCTCTATTTCGACGCACGCACGCTCGAGGAAGAGCAGGGTGTGAACATTCTTTACCTCGGTCTGGGCACGCTCAAGTGGAGCGACCCAAAGGACGCCGAAAACATTCGATACGCCCCTCTCCTCCTAGTCCCGGTGCAGCTTGAGCGTGGAAGCGCTGCCGAACGCTTCAAACTGCGGGCGCGGCAAGAGGATTACGCGTCGAATCTGTCGCTCGAAGGCTTTCTCGACCGGGTCCATCAGATCTCGATGCCGCTGTTCGAGCCGTCAGACCAGTTTTCGATCGACGATTACGCCGAGCAGGTGAAGGCGGCCGTCTCGATCAAACCCGACTGGTCCGTCCAGCCCGATGACATCGTCCTCGGCTTCTTCTCGTTTGCGAAGTTCCTCATGTACCGCGACCTCGATCCGAGCTTATGGCCGCCGAATGCCAAATTCACGGATCGATCGCTGATCGCCTCGCTCGTGTCGAACGGTTTCTCGGGAGGCGACGAACTGCTTTCCGAAGACGACGGCATCGACGCTCATATCGCGCCCGAAGAAATGACGCATATCGTCGACGCGGACAGTTCTCAGACCGTTGCTATCCATGAGGTCCGCAAGGGGCGAAACTTGGTCATCCAAGGACCGCCCGGCACGGGAAAGTCGCAGACGATCGCGAACATCATCGCGGCTGCCGTCGCCGATGGCCGAACAGTGCTGTTCGTCGCCGAGAAGATGGCGGCGCTGGAGGTCGTGAAACGACGTCTCGATCAGGCGGGCGTCGGGGACGCGTGCCTCGAGCTGCATTCCAATAAGGCAAACAAGCGGGCATTGCTGGCAGAACTCCAGCATACCTGGGACCTCGGCGCGCCAAAGGGAGAGTCTCCGGAAACCGTAGACCGCGGGCTGACCGAAACGCGAGACGCGCTGAACGCCCACGCTCGAAGGCTTCATGCAAATCACGTACCCCACGGGTTGTCGCCCTATCAGGTCATCGGCCATCTCGCGCGGCTGCGCCGTTTCGGAATGCCGCCCTCCGATATCGACCTTCCGCATGCCGTTCAATGGACTTCCGGAGAGCGGGCACGGGTGGTGGCTTTGCTCAGTGAACTCCGCCAGCGCATCGACGACATCGGCGAACCCGCGCGGCACCCTTGGTACGGCGTCGGGTTGACCGGAATCACGCCATTGGATCTCGATCGCTTGAAAACCCGTCTCGGCGTCCTGCGGTCGTCGGCAAACGATTTGGTGGGGGACATGCATGTAATTGCAGACGCCATCCAGGTTCAGGTTGCCGATACGGCAGCCGATTTCGCTGCGCACGCGGCCTTGGCCGCGCGCCTTGCGACGCGGCCAGAAGGCGCGGATGCGACAGCTCTCGGCGATGCGATCTGGAGCGGGAACGAGGATGACGTCACGCGGGCGGTCCGCGACGGCAAGCTGTTTTCGGATGTTTCTGGAAAGGTGAACTCGCAGCTATCCGCCGCGGCCTGGACGATCGACCCGACAGCGCTAATGACCTCGTTCAGGCGGCTTCCTCCCCATTTTCCGCAGATCGCGTTCACCGGGATACATCAACTCCTCACAGTTCTTCCCCGGTTCCTCGCAGCCGCGAACGCACTAAGGACGGCACTCGGCATCAACGCGTCACCGACACTTGGATCGATCGGCCGTCTCGTGACGATCGGCGAAAGGGTCGCCGATGCCCCAGAAGCGAGCCCGGATGCGTTCGTCGCGGCTATCTGGGAGCGCGGGTTGGAGCAGGCGAACGACCTGGCTGAGGCCGTCGCCGCCTATCGCGATATTCGCTTCCAGCTGGAAGGCAAGCTTGCCGACCAGGCATGGGACATGGACCTCGTCGCCACGCGCACCGCCATCGCCGTTCACGGAGAAAAGCTTTTCAAGTTCGCCAGCGGCGACTGGCGCAAAGCAAAGGCCATCGTCAGGACGATCATGCCGGAGACGACGCCTGCGGAAACGGTGCGACTGCTTGACCTCCTTCATAAAGGCAAGCTCGCACGCGCGACGATCAAGGACGGTGATAGCCTTGGGAGAGCGGCGTTCAGTGCCGACTGGCGAGGCGAGAAATCGGATCCCAAACCCCTCGAGAGCCTCGTGATCTGGATGCGTAGCTTGAGGGGCGTCGGTGCGGAGGCAAGGACGATCGCAAGCCGCCTGACGGACAAGACCGCAGTCGCGGCGCGCTGTGAGCAGACGAGGGGACTACTCGAAGAAACCCGCAAGCTGCTTCTATCGATCTGGGCCGATCTGGATGATCGCGCGACCGCACTGTTTTCCAACGCGAACGACCCAGATGACGTCACGCTGACGCAGGCAGCGGCTGTCTTCAAAGAACTCGCGCAGGCAGACGCGTCATTCGCGCCGCTTACGCGCGAGCCACTGCTTGACGCCGGAGCACGTGTCACGGCACTCCAGCTTCTCGCCACGGGACAAGCCAGCATAGCGTCAGTCGAAGTGTCGGACCCTGTCGGTCGTGCGGCGTTCGGCTCCGCTTGGCACGGTGCCGCCTCGGACTGGCAAAAGCTTGAGGAAATCGAGGAGTGGGTTAGGGCAAACCCCGACCTGCGCGTTCTGGCGTCCGGGATCGAGCGGCCAGGCGAGCTGGCCGCGTGCGCCGCGGGAACCATGCGTTCGGCGGAGCGGTTTCTAGGCGACATCGGCGAACTTTTCACGTTCCTAAAAGCAGACCCGGAGATCGTTACTGGGGTCTCCGACCTCAGCCGAGCCTCGCTGGCCGGGCTATCGGGTAGGCTCTCCCTATGGATCGAAAACGAGGAGCAGCTCTCGAAATACGCGGCCTACAACGGACGCGCGGCGGACGCGGCGAACGCGGGCGTCGGCGATATCGTCGAGCGGCTGCGTGACGGCCGGGTCGAAACAAGCAACGTCATCGCCTATTTCGAGATGGCGTTTTACGAAGCCGTGCTTCGCGCCCAACATGCGGCAGAGCCTGATCTCGCCCGGTTCGACGGGGAATTCCACGGCCGTCTGGTCGGGGAGTTCGCCGACCTCGACAGGAGCCGCATGCGACTTTCCCAGCTTGAGGTCGTAAGGGCGCACCACCGCCGCATTCCCGCCGTCAGCGGGATCGGTCCCGTCGGCGTGCTGCGCGGGGAAATGGCCCGCCGGCGCAACCACATGCCGATCCGCAGTCTGATGCATAGGGCTTCGGCCGCCATCCAGGCGATCAAACCCGTATTCATGATGAGCCCGCTCTCGATCGCGCAATTCCTACCGCCCGGCGTTATCGAATTCGATCTGCTGGTTATGGACGAAGCGTCGCAAATCCAGCCAGTCGATGCACTAGGCGCGGTGGCACGCGCAAAACAGGTTGTGGTCGTTGGTGACGAACGGCAGTTGCCGCCGACCCGGTTCTTTTCCAAAATGACGTCCAGCGGTTCCGAGGACGACGAGGAGCAGGACGGCGCAAAGGTGTCCGACATCGAGAGCATCCTCGGGCTTTTCTCAGCGCGCGGCCTTCCGGAGCGCATGCTACGCTGGCACTACAGAAGCCGTCACCAATCCCTTATCGCGGTATCGAACAGCCAGTTCTACGACAGCAAATTGTTCATCGTTCCCAGTCCGTATACCAAAGAAGCCGGAATGGGTCTGCGCTTCCACCATGTGCCAAGCGGCGTGTTCGAAGACAGCGTCAACAAGGTGGAGGCGAAGGTCGTCGCGGAGGCTATCATTCGACATGCTATTGAGACACCCGCACTTTCGCTGGGCGTCGCGGCGTTTTCCATGAAACAGCGCAGGGAGGTACAGGACCAGCTGGAATTGCTCCGGCGCTTGAACCCGCATACCGAGGAGTTTTTCCACTCGCATCCAAACGAGCCGTTCTTCGTTAAGAACCTTGAAAACGTGCAGGGTGACGAGCGCGACGTCATACTGATCTCAGTCGCCTACGCGAAGAACGCCCAAGGCTATATGGGGATGCGTTTCGGCCCGCTCGGAGCGGAAGGCGGCGAGCGTCGCCTCAACGTCCTCATCAGTCGCGCCAAACGACGTTGCGAAGTCTATGCCTCGATCACCGACGAAGACATCGATTTGGAGCGCGGCAAGGGTAAAGGCATTTTCGCGTTCAAACTCTTCTTGCACTTCGCACGCACCGGACGGCTGGCGATGGCTGCCAGAGCGGACCGTTCGATGGACAGTGTATTCGAAGAACAGGTGATGGCCGCTTTGCAGGAGAGAGGTTACCAAGTCCATCCACAGGTAGGTATCGCGGGGTTCTTCATCGATCTTGCGATCGCCGACGACAAGGTGCCTGGCCGTTATCTGCTCGGCATCGAGTGCGATGGCGCCTCTTACCACGACGCGCGTTCAGCCCGAGACCGAGACCGTCTCCGTCAGGCTGTACTCGAAGACCACGGCTGGAACATCTACCGCATCTGGAGCTCCGACTGGTTCCAGAGGCCGAGAGCCGAACTGGAGCGGGTTGTGAGCGCGATCGAGAAGGCCAAGGCTGACGCTATCGCGGGCGGCGAGGCGGGAAATCGGGCAAAACGCGCGGTTCCCGTTGAGGTGATTACGATTGAACGCGCAACTGCCACTGAGATCGGTCTTCAGCAAGTTGGTGACGAGGATAATCTCAGCGGGTTCTACGAAGAGGCAATCCTAAGCCCAGATACCTCTGTCGAGCTTCATGAGGCGCCACTTAGAATACTCGTGGAACTGGTGAAGCAGACAGTCGAAATCGAAGGGCCGATCCATTTGGACGAAATCGTCACACGGATCAGAACGGCATGGGGCCTACAGCGTGCCGGGAGCCGCATTGATAGTCACGTAGGCAATGCGATACGGATGGCCGTCAGTTCAGGGGAAATCCTGCGGTCGGGCGATTTTCTTCTCTGGCCAGGCGCGAACGCGATTTTGCGGGATAGAAGCCTGGCTTCATCACCGAGTCTGAGACGCCTTGAACTGCTGCCGCCCGTGGAGATCGACTTGGGCCTGCAAAACCTGATCGTCGAGAGCCTTGGGGCGACCGAAGAAGAAGCGATCAACGCGGTCGCTCGGGGGCTTGGTTTCAAAGCAACCAGTAGCCAGCTCAGGGAGTTAATCCGTGGCCGGATCGCAGCGCTCAGAGCAAACGGCGACCTCGTGGATCGCGAAGGCATGTTAATGGTGGCAGATAGGACCGCTGCGCAATGATTGTTAGCCCGGTGTGCTGCTGCTGCTTTGGCTACAGCTTGGTTGCGCTAGGCATGGCGTTGGCGTCTCGGCAGGAACTCTCGCCGCCAACCTCCCGTTCCGGCAGCTTCAGTTATTCGGAGCGCATCGGTGGCGCCGCCATCGCCGACGATCCCGGCGAAGTTGCCGATCACGAGATTGGCCTTCGGATCAGAACGACGATCCTCGCGGCTGGGGCTTACTATCGCATATACGATCAATTATTGGGTGGTGAGACTGTCTTTGGAGATACCCGCCAATTTACAATCGAGCCCACCGTGGGCCTGCGTTGGACCAAGCTGCAGGCCAAGGCAGACGCGGGCTTCATCGGCTTGGACAAGTCTGCCGACTGGCTCGATCCGTTTATCGGTGTCCGTTTGAGCACGGACCTGACCGACAGATGGAACTTGTCCGGAGAGGCCGACATCGGCGGCTTCGATACCGGCTCCAAACTGGCGATCAATGCTCAGGCTTACCTCGGGTACCGCACAGAAATGTTCAATCACCCGACGATGCTTCGGGTCGGCTATCGATATCTATCGCAGGATTTTGAGACTGGTGACTTCTCTGGCAACCGGTTCAAATGGGATGTCACCCAGCAACGTCCCGTTATCGGGTTGTCCATGCGTTTCTGATTGGCTCGCGTTGGGCGCCGACGTTACAAAATTCATCAAGGCTACTAAAGCAGAGTTGCGACATCCAAAACGCCACGCTATGCGTCCTGGCTATGTGCACTAGCCTTGGAGAAACGTGATTATCAAGATAATGATATTATTGCACAGCGCCACTGGCGTTGAGTGGCAGTCGCCCCCGAAAGGCACAAGCCTGAAGACTCTGAGCGAAGCTGAAGAACAAGGTTTCATCGCTGTCCGAGGGGAGTTTCAGAAACGACAATTCCGGCTAACAGAGCTAGGCCTGAATCACGTGGAGCAGGACAAGCGGCGGTTGGAAGCTCGAAGGAACTGACGCGAGCTGGTCATGCCGGGTGAGCGTGAAAATCAAGCGACGCACGCCTGATGCAGACAATCTTCTGTGGCAGAAAGCGGAAATCATTTCCGCTTCGCGCCTTCATCTCGGTCATAAAGGCCAGCGCCGCGCGTGCCCGAAAGCACATCATCTATACCGCCGATCACGCCCTCAGTGCGCCAACAGAGGTTCATGCGCCTTATCGGAATGCCGGGTCCTTACAATTATGCGACGCGGAGAACACCGCGGGCACCCGCTCCCTACCCCATATTTTTCTTCCAGCCTTCTTCGGGTTATCTCGGAAATGACCATTCCTATCGAGAAAGTAACGATCAATTGCCCGGATGGCATCATCGGTCGAACCGTAGTCGCTATTATGGATAATCGCCTTGGCCATTCCGCTGAATACCGACTCAATCACGTTAAGGAACTGAGCTGAGGCTGGGAGCGGAACAAGCTCAACTGTCGGGTAACGCCGCAAATCCGCATCGTGATTATGGGTCTCTATCGCTTCATTTAATTTCCTAGACACATGCCAGGAAGCGGCATCCCAAGACATGAAAATGCGGGACCTATCTCGGTATTCTTCGATAAGAACCTGCATCATTTTGATCATTTCATCGGTGTTTTTTTTCGTACTGTAGAAGTGGGAGACTTGGTTCGTCGACAGCTCCAAGACGGCCGTGAGGATCAAGCAACCTCGTGACTTTTGCCACTGGGCGACTGCCGGAGACTCTCCTGGAGGGACTAAAACTCGACCGGCTTTCGATTTAATGGAAAACGGACCAAACTCATCGATGGAGAAGAATGCCTCTTCCGGCCGCAGACTCCGCAACGTCTCCTGAACCTTAGCCAGCTTGGCGGAAAATTCCGGATCGTTAGATGTCAGAACAATTTTAGCCTTTCGCCACTTGTAGCCAGCAGCTTTGGTAATCTCCCGCACTACCGCCGGACAAGCGGGATTTCCGTAAGACTTTAAGGCTGACGTCAGATCGTCCATCTTCCACGAAGTTCGATTGAAGCCGTGCTTCGATGGCGGTTCGTGAAGCAAGCTGAACAATGCAGCCTTCAGTGTTTCATCTTCAGCCTTCCGCAGGCGGCGACGTCTATTGAGGAATAGAGCTTCGATGCCCTGCTGTTCATAGCGATTGTTGTAGGATCGAAAGCTGTTTCTGCTTATGGCAAGATACTGGCAAACTACTCTTGCGCTAAGGCCTCTGGCTTTTGCCAGCACAGCGATGCCCTTGTTGCTATTGCGACGTCCGCCTCCTCTGATGCGGCCGAGAATTTTTTCAACCTCCGATGCCGTCAAAGCGACGCCGAGGTTCTCTGATCGAACGTGGCCGTTCTGAACCATTCTGATCCAATTGACCGCTTCACTGTTTCTCTCGTCTACATTAATTCTGGTTTTCGCCGCAGATTTGTCTGCTGAGAACATCCGCTTCCAGGCAGCCAGCTTAGGCAGGCTCGTAATTCTGCGAAGAAATGCCGTTGCTTCTTTTCGGTTCAACGAAGTGATTTGGTCCAATGCCATGTCCCAGCAATTGTCATCGGATCGAACAGCGCGAAAGGCTCGACAAACAGTGCTGTAGCTGCATTTTAGCGTTTGTTCTTTTTCAAGTCGCTGATGGATATCCTTTGCCGTGGCTCGCGTGCCACAGGACATGAGGCCCGGCGTTAGTCGCAGATGTTCCACAACGCCCTTAAACTTCGAATTCGGCTGTTCAGGCCTTCTATAAGATCGCGGCAAGTCGCTCGACAGAATCCGTTTGACAGTATTGCGAGAAATCCCCCGATCACGGGCCACCTTTCGGATGCTTTGCTTCCCGGTTCTGATCGACAATTGTATTTCAGCGCATAACCTCGGGTTATCAAACATCGACGCTTCTCCTGCAGCTTCGAAGTCAAACCATACCACGCAGTCACGCTCCCGAGGACTTTTAAAGCTGGTGGACCTTGCCGCGCAGGGAGCAGGATTGGCTTCTGAAACAGACGGTAGCACCTCAATCAACGTGACCAGGAGAGGCTGACGCCAATCTTGGCCGACAGCAGGCGCTCAGAAACTTCGTCCATACGGAATAACCCGATCGCCCTCACCGCGCTCAGGGGACACTGAGGCGAAGTGCCTCCAGCCTGGCCTGCCGATTTTAGTGGGTGTTGCTGCTGTATGAATATACATTGGGCCTTGACTTCAGCCAGAACTGGTGTGGACTGTTACGTAGTACTGCTGTGCCCTAACCCCCCGTCAGAAGGCACGCGTAGGTTTATTTTCCGAACTCAAGAGAGGACAGCATTCATGGCACTTAAACCAGGACCGAAGCCGATAGCGAAATCGACAGGGAAGCCGGATCAGCGCCGCCGTGATAACAAAAGCACACCAGGGAATACACCGTCCCTCAAACCTAGCAAGTCCAAAGGCACATAAAAGAGGGGCTCTCGCTGATTTGCACTTCTACCCCGGCATTCGATTGAACGTGCGCGAAATACAGCGAGAACTGCGTGCCTGTCGGATGTTGGATGTCAGCTTTCTCAAATTCCCCGCCGATATCTGTCAGTCCTATAAAACGGCTCATTGCGGACATGACGGTGTCCTTAGATCTCGCCTATAGTTGCACAAGCCTCTCACAGATCTCGAGTGTTTTTTCTCGAATTCATGTCGGCATTTAAGGCATTGCGGCCTCCTCGATTAGCCAATTAATGAACGAGGTCACTTCAACAGTCTCCCGTCTTGTTTCCGCGCAGATGCAATAATAATTGTGAAGCGCAGGGACACTCAGTTGAAGCGGTTGAACAAGGCGCCCTTCATTGAGATCGCGTGCGGAAACGACCTCATCGCTGAGTGCCACGCCAAAGCCATCTCGGGCGGCCTGGAGCACGATGCCGAAGTCGTCAAAGTGCACGTCGGACTCACCGGCATAAGGAACGCCGGCTTCAGCCTGCCAACGCCGCCATTGCGAACCGTCGTCCTCATGCAGCAGTCGATGATAGGCGAGATCGGAAGGGTGTCGGATGGCGTTTGCTCCACGCAATAGCTGGGGGCTGCAAACTGGCGTCATCCGGATTCCGTGAAGCAGGCGCCACCAGAAGCCCGGCCACGGTGGCATGCCATAAACAATCGCAACATCGGTCTTGCGCCAGTCCACGTCGTGGAACAGGCTGGAGGTGAGTACCTTCAACTGGAAATTGGGGCTCTCCTCCATGAAGGTAAAAAGTCGGGTGGCAAGCCAGGCAACGCCATGAACCTGCGGGATCGAAATGGTTAGCGCCTGCTTTTGTGCTCCGCCAAATTTGTGCGTGGAGAGCTGGCGCACCCCGGTGTGAATAGCGTCCATGGCACTTGCAACCGAGCGCTGGAGCTGGCTTCCGCTTGGGGTCAAAGCCAATTGCCTCCCGCGTTTCTGAAAAAGATCGACGCCAAGCGTCACTTGGAGAGCGCGGATTTGCTGGCTGACAGCACCAGGCGTCACATGAAGCTCTGCCGCAGCGGCACTGACATTGCCGAGCCGCGCGACGCTCTCAAAGACACGAAATGCATGAAGGGGTGGCAGCGACATCGAAATCTTCCTCAAGCGTTTTAACGGATCAAGCTTTCTAATCCCGGACTGGACGCAACTGCTCGACCACGCGATCCGCCAGCGTTCGCAGGACCGGGTCGTTCGCGCGGTCAACCGGGCAGACAATATAATATTCCCGTTCCGCATTGATCGTAGTGGAGAACGGCTGGATAAGCCGTCCTTCGCTCAGGAAGTTTCGCGTCAGCACATCCGACACTAGCGCCACGCCGCGGCCCTGAACGGCGGACGCAATCGCCTGGGCCACTGAATTCACCCGGACTCGAGTATTGCCCTCAAGTGTGATCCGGGCCGCAACAGACCATTTCGCCCATTCCCCACCGTCGTCTTCATGCAGCAGCGCGACGGAGCTCAGCTTTCCGTCGCGATTGCGCAGGTCGAGTCGGGGGAACAAGGTCGGCGAGCAAACGGCACAGAGCCGGACTTCGCTAAGCGAGCGCCAATATTTTCCGGCGAAAGGCGGGTTATCGTAGACGATCGCTAGGTCGTTGTTTTCCCAATCCACCTCTGCGGCGGTGATCGCCTCGTTGATGGTGAGGTCGGAAATGCCGTGCGCCTGAGCAAAATCAACGAGGATCGCTGTGAGCCATGCGATCCCGAGCGCAGTCGGTACGGAAACCGACAGCGAAGTGGGTTGGTCACCGGCGGTCAGTTTCCGCGATGCTCGCGTCGCCGTATCGAGCTGACCGAGGGAAATGGCGACGGCCTGCGAAAAATCTCTGCCTGCCTGAGTGAGGGCGACATTCCGGCCCGACTTCTGTAACAGGGTAATGCCCGTCACATCGCTCAGCTTCTTGAGCTGCAACGAAATCGCGCTCGGGCTGAGGTTGAGTTCCTCCGCGGCAAGCCGCACTCCGCCGAGGCGCGCGGTCGCTTCGAATGCCGGAAGATATTGAAGGTAGGGCGGCAGGCGGCTCATCTGGATATCCAACTAATCGTTTAGCTTTATAGAACGATATTGGTGATTTTAAATTGATTTTTTCAAACTGTTAAGAGTGTTATCCCATCGACAAAGAGGAGCCCATTTCATGATCTCGGCAACACCATTCGACTACCCCTATGATGGCAATCTCGATGCGCGCAAGACGGCACTTGTTATCATCGATCTCCAAGAAGACTTCCTCTCCACTACGGGTTATTTCGCCCTGCAGGGTTACGATCCCGCGCCCCTTCGTGCGATCCTCCCCGCGGTGAACCAGCTCATTGCCGTCTGCCGCGAGGCCGGCATCCACATCATCCACACGCGGCAGGGCTATCGCGCAGACCTTGCCGACATGACCCCTTATGAAAAATGGCGCCGGCAGCGGTCTGGCCTTGAGGGCACCACAGCTCTCCTGCGCTCCAGCCCCGGTTTCCAGATCGTCCCCGAACTCGACGTCCGCCCCCAGGACATCATTATCGACAAGACCTGCAACAGCGCCTTCACCTACACCGATTTCGAGCATGTTTTGCGTGCGCAAGGCATCACCCACCTCTTGTTCACCGGCTGCACCACGGATGTCTGCGTTCACACGACGCTGCGCGAAGCCTGCGACCGGAATTTCCAGTGCCTGACGATCTCCGACGCCTGCGCCAGCGGCGACCAATATGCCCACAAGGCCGCCCTCCACATGGTCACCGTCGAGAACGGCATTTTTGGCGCGCTGACCGATACCGCGGCGGTTCTCGAAGGCCTGAAAAATCTCGGAAAATCCACGAAATGAGCGAGACCCAAAAATACGTTTCCTTGATGCGCCTCACGCAGAAGGGGCTCACTGAACTGACCGACAGCGCCAAGCGCCGCAAGGTCAGCGAGGATCGCGTGGCCGCTCTAGGGGGGAAATCGATCGCCTTCTACGCCCTGCTCGGGACCTATGATTTCATGCAGGTTTTCGAGATGCCGAGCAATGAAGCGATGATGCAATATGTGCTCACGGCGCGCCGGGATGGCCATGTGGAACCGCTCATCCTTCCGGCCTTTGATACTGAGGCATATGGCCAGATCCTCGACGCGATGGATAGTCGATAGTTTAGTTTTCCTGCGTTTTTGCTGCGAAAACATTTAGCTTGTCTGCAATACGCCTTCGTATACGACTTTAAAAATCGTCAATTCAAGAAGCCAAAAATAAGGGAACACGACAATGACGAAAGCAATACTGGGCACGAAAACGTGTCGTCTGGCATGCGGCGTCCTCGCCGTTCTTTTCGGCGGAGGTGCTGCACTTTCCGCCGACCAAAAACCGGAATTCGTATCAGGTGGCGTCTTGAAGGTTTGCACCAGCGGCGAATTCCCGCCGATGGAGTATTATCAAAATCCCGGCGACAATGACCTCGTGGGCTTTGAGATCGACGTCATCGACGCCATAGCCAAGGGATGGGGCGCAAAGGCGGATTATGTCGTCGGCGACTTCAAGGGCCTGCTGCCATCGCTCGATTCCAAGCGCTGCGACCTAGTCGCCAGCGGCATTCTGATCACGCCAGCCCGCCTGGAAAAATACGATGGCATTCCGTATTTCGGCTCGCACATCGTGATGGTCACGGCGGCGAATGACACGGAGACGAAGTTCCCCGCCGATGTCAGCGGTAAGGTTATGGCGATCGAGGCCGGCACCTCCTACGAAAAGATGGTCGCCGATCTCAATGCCGAACTCAATGCCGCCGGCAAAGAGCCAATCCAGGCGCAGACCTATCCCTCCGCCTCCGGCGTCATAGAGCAGATCCTCGTCGGTCGCGCCACCGCTACGATCACGCAGGATACGACGGCCGCCTATCGCATGCTTCAGGTGCCCGGCCGGTTGGCCATTCCCTACACCTACGAGCAAAGCGAAAACTACGGCATCTACCTACGCAAAAGCGATGGCGACCGGCAGATGCTGAAGGATGCAATTGAGGCCCTGCAGGCGAACGGCGAGATGAAAACGCTGCTCCAGAAATGGAAGTTGCCGGAAACCGCGACCGAAGTTTCCCACGACGTCAATTAACGATAGGCGGTCTACGTTGTTTCAGCTCGACCTCTTTCTGCAGGCTATCTTCAGTGCCCCCCTGTTCAAGGGGGCACTTGTGACGATCGGCCTTTCAATATGCGTCATGGCCGTCTCTCTCGTGCTCGGCATGGGGCTAGGCTCCATGGCGAGCTCACCGCGGCGCTCAGTTCGGTGCCTGGTCACGCTCTATGTCTGGCTGTTTCGCGGCGCACCCGCACTGCTCGTGCTGCTCTTCGTGTGGAATGGCCTGCCGCAAATCTCAGAAGTCTTTCGCGCCGGCTGGTTTACGCCCTTCGTCGCGGCTTTCCTTGCATTGTCGCTGATTCAGATCGCCTATTTGGCGGAAGTCCTGCGCAGCGCCTTTGCAGCGGTGGGGCGTGGGCAGCAGGAGGGAGCCGCCGCGCTTGGCATGCATCGCTGGCAGATTTTCCTGGTCATCACCATGCCGCAGGCGCTCAGGATCGCGGTTCCCTCGTTGATGAACGAGTTCATCTCGCTGTTGAAAACCACGTCGCTGGCGACTGTGATCTCGCTCAAGGAATTGATGACAGTCTCGCAATTCGCGATCGCCACGAGCTTCCGGTTCCTCGAATGGTATGGCGCAGCCCTTGTTTATTACCTGATTATCGTCTCGGTGCTGACGCTTGCCCAAAACCGCATCGAACATGTGCTTTCGCGCGGCTATCGCTGATCGCCGACAAACCAATGGGTTGGATATGAATACGCAAACCGCAATTCAGGTTGCTGGCGTCAGCAAATGGTACGGCGCCTTCCAAGTGCTCAAGGGCATTGATCTTTCCGTACACAAGGGGCAGCGCATCGTCATCTGTGGGCCGTCCGGGTCCGGCAAGTCGACGCTGATCCGCTGCATGAACCGCCTGGAAGTGCACCAGGAAGGCTCGATCGTCGTCAACGGCATCGAGCTCACCAACCAGCTCAAGCGCATTGATCGCGTTCGAAGCGACGTCGGAATGGTCTTCCAGCACTTCAACCTCTTCCCGCATCTAACAGTTCTGGAAAACTGCACGGTCGCCCAGTGCTGGGTGCGCAAGCTGCCGAAGAGGCAGGCGATCGAGATTGCCATGAAATACCTGGAGCGCGTGCACATTCCGGAAAAGGCCAATAAATATCCGGGTCAGCTTTCCGGTGGCCAGCAGCAACGTGTCGCTATCGCGCGCGCCCTTTGCATGAGCCCCAGCATCATGCTGTTCGACGAGCCCACATCGGCGCTTGACCCTGAAATGGTCAAGGAAGTGCTGGACACGATGATCTCGCTTGCCGACGATG
This sequence comes from Pararhizobium qamdonense, assembly GCF_029277445.1. Taxonomy (NCBI): domain Bacteria; kingdom Pseudomonadati; phylum Pseudomonadota; class Alphaproteobacteria; order Hyphomicrobiales; family Rhizobiaceae; genus Pararhizobium; species Pararhizobium qamdonense. Next base: position 1,079,064 of record NZ_CP119566.1, read on the forward strand.
GTATGACGATGGTCTGCGTCACCCACGAGATGAATTTCGCGCGCGAGGTCGCCAGCGAAGTCGTCTTCATGGATGGTGGTCAGATCATTGAGCGTGACAAGCCCGACGTTCTGTTTTCTGCGCCGACACACGAGCGCACGAAGCGCTTTCTCGGCAAGCTGCTACATTGAGCGAGGTCATCGTGAACAATACTGGTTGGTTTTCAAAGGAAGCGATCTCGGATCGGTTGACCCTGATCTGCGAGCCGCATGTCCATAAATTTTTTCGGGCCAACATATTTCACGTCATTGGCAAGGATGCCGACCTCGTCATTGATTTCGGTATGGGTCTCGCCAACCTTAGAACCGAGTTGCGGATCCCGTTAGGCAAACCCGTGCTTGCGGTTGCAACCCACGTTCATGTCGATCATGTCGGCTCGTTCCACGAATTTGATACCCGGCTGGGCCACGAGGCCGAGGCCGAGGCGTTTGCACTCATGCCGGATGGCGATACGCTCGCCGACTATTTTCGTACCCAGCCAGGTGCCCTGACTGCGGCGGTGCCCATGGGTGTCACACCGGACACCTACAAAATCCCACCGGCAGCGCTCACCACGGTCCTGGTGGAGAACGACGTCATCGACATCGGCGACGCGTGTTACACGGTTCTGCATCTTCCCGGCCATTCTCCAGGTTCCATTGGTCTGTTCGACCAGACGACGGGGGAGTTCTTTAGCGGGGACGCCATATACCAGGGTGGCCTTGTGGATGATTTGCCGGGATGTAACATTGAAGCTTACAAAGGCACCATGAAACGCCTGGCAGAGCTTGACGTCGAACTCGTTCATGGCGGACACGGAACGAGGTTTGGTAAAGACCGGCTGCGCGAGATCGCCGTGAGCTACTTGCATTCGAAAGGATGCTGACAAGCGGTTGGATGACCACTTTCGCGCGCTCCACTCCAAGAGCTGCCAGTCCGCAATCGGCCCCATACTCGTCAGCAGGCCAGAGCGGACATTATTTCCGCTTTGCGCCTTCATCTTAGCCGTTCCGCCAACCCTACGCCGTTCCCCTAAGCCGCCGTTCGCTAAGACCAAATAGCTACTTGTTTGAAGGACCCGGTCAGCGTCGCCGACCTACATCCTCAGCAAGTACTCCGCGAAGTCCTCACCGAGGTTCCACCGGGGAACCTGATTGCGACGAACATCGTAGATCGCGCCGTAATGCTCGCAGATTTGGAGCTTGGCTAGGAGTTCGTCATGGTCCTCGTGGTAATAGGAGAAGAACGGAATCGCACCGGGGTTATAGCTCACACGCTTGGAGAGGGCGATGATCTCCCTAATAAAGGGCTTCGAACGGAGGTCAGTCCGCATCTCTTCGATGAGTTTCGGCATCTTCGCCTCTAGGCCTGCGAAGTCCCGGCCCTTTCGAACGACGTAGCCTTGAAGCTCTACCGCTGCTGCGGCCTCGGCAAAGGTTTTCCACTCGATGAGATCGGCAGCGTCATAGGCGGAGTCATCCGCATCGACGAGGCGGCTGCACTGCTGGCATAGCCATATACCATTCTCGCCCGCTCGCCGGCCTTCGTTCGTCAGGTGTTCGTTAAAACGCGGCCCGCCCTGCGAAGCGGCGGTGTGTGTGCGGCCACGCCAAGGCTTACCGTTCCGCCGTCCGCCCCAGGACCGCTTGTTGGTTTGCGGCAGTCCGGGTTCGAGCACCTAAATCCGACCCGCTTAGCCAAGCGCTGGGCTGTCGCCTGCGTGAAATCATCCCTCATTGCACTTTTATAGCCCAAAAGACTCCGCTGCCAATGAGTCCTAGCGAGCACCCGCGATGTCGTCGCAAGCTGCCTTATCTGTTGGAGCCGAGAACGTCGACAGGTAAGCGCCTTCATCATAGGCGTTCAGCGCCATCCTCGCTTCTCCCGGTCGATCGATGCTGAACCGCTATCTAGGATTTTTGAGCTGATTGATTAATCCAATACAACAGTTGAGTTTCACTGCCAAATGTTGTGGAACTGAAACCGAAAAATAGGCAGGGATAGTGTATGACCGATGCAGACACGGCCATGGAGAATACTTCGGCATCCATCGCCTCGACGCCTGCGACCAGTGGGGTCACATTCCTGAGGCACGGCGAGCAAGCAACCCAGCAGTTGGACTGGGAAAAGGGCCCCGAGCAGGTGCGCAAGGCGCTTGCCGAGGCGCTAGGAGCGCGCAACGTCGCCTTCTTGCTGGGCGCAGGCTGCTCGTCCATGGTCGTCGATGAAAAGGAGCGGGGCATCTCGACGATGATGCCGTTGGCGAAGGAGTTCTGCCACGCAGCGAAAGGCGGACAGCCTTGGGCATTCGATTCATCAGATTTGAGCTTTCTGGCCGGCCATGGGCTGAAGCTTGATGGCGAGTATGTCCGCAATCTCGAACGGCTGATGGAGACCCTGCACGCGCTGCGATTCGTCCTGCAGTGCAGTGATGACCAGGGTGACGAAGAGGAGGTCGTCAGAATCGAGGCGATGATCGGAAAGGTGCAGGCGTTCCTATGGGAGAGGTGCACCGCCGGACTGTTTTCGAAGGGTGATGACACCGTTCTGGAACTGTACGAATCCTTCTATCGGCGTCTTGTCCTTCGCGACAGATCGTTGCCACGGCCGTGGATATTCACCACCAACTACGATCTCTTCAACGAACGGGCGATGGACCGATTGGGTCTCCCGTACGCCAATGGCTTCTCGGGCGTCGTTGAACGCCGCTTCAATCCTTCGACATTTAGATACGCGCTCGCGGAACAACTGGACATTTCAAATCGGAAATGGTCAGCCGTCGATGGCTTTGTCTACCTTTGCAAGCTACACGGATCGATAAGTTGGACCGAGGACGATCACGGCTTGTTTCCCATCCGAGAGACTTGGCCGCAGACCGAACCCTCAAAGGTGATGATCTTTCCAACGCCGGCAAAGCAAAACTCGAGCCTGGGATCGCCCTACTCGGATCTGTTCAGGGAGTTTCAGTCGCGAATCGTGCGCGAGCAGAGCGTACTGATCACGATGGGCTTCGCCTTCGGCGACGAGCACATAAACAACATCATCTATCAAGCGCTGACCATCCCGACGTTCAGGCTGATTATCTTCGCCCATCCTGATTCTGAAGGCGACATCGCCAAGCTGCGCGCTCTAAGCGACCCGCGGATTTGGATCATCGGGGGACCAGGACCTCAGAACGGACCCCCCGCCCACTACTTCTCAACCATCGTGAAGCATTTGCTCCCTCGCCAACCGTCAGATCGCATAGACGACGCCGTTAAGCTGGTGCTTCAAACGATGGCCAAGGGCTCGGGCCATGACAAGGGAGCGGGCGATGCCGACTGACGACCGTCGCCGCGCAATAGGTTCGGTCGTCGCGGTTTCGGCCGACAAGTTCGTAATCGAGATGCATGGCGGAACAGACACCTTCACTGTCATGGGTTTCGACGACGTCCACTATGTCGCGCGTCTGGGGTCATTCGTGCTGATCCCAGCACAAGCCGAGTACGTTGTGGCCGAGATAGTAGGTTTGCGCGAGCGGGACGCCGGGGCGGGCGGTGAGATTGACAAGGCCGCTTCGGCCAAGTTCCTAGACGTGGTGCCGGTCGGCATGCTGCCAATTGAGGGCGGCCGGTTCAGGTTCGGGGTATCGATGTTTCCGTCGCTCTACGCCGACACGCTCTATGTTCTGGATCGCGAACTGGACCGGATATTTGACACCAATCCGGCGATCGAGCCATCGACCGGTCCGAACGGTGATGCCTGCACCCCGTCAGACGCAACCCGCCTGCGCATCTTGGAGATCGGGCAGTCAGTGGTCTTCGACGGCTATAAGGTGAAGGCGCGCATTGATGACTTTTTCGGCGGTCACGCCGCGGTGCTGGGAAATACGGGTAGCGGCAAGTCGTGCACCGTTGCGTCGATTCTGCAGGAGCTGTTTACGAAGTCTAGCGAGCATCACGCCCGCGGAGCGACTTTCGTCGTCCTCGATGTCAACGGTGAGTATCATCAGGCGTTCGAGGACATCATGAAGGCGGGAGTCATCGGCGTCGACAGGCTCATTTTGGACGGGACGTCCGATGCGGGTCGCTTTCGCATTCCCCATTGGTTCCTCAACTTGTCGGAATGGGAGCTCCTGCTTCAGGCCAGCGAACGAACCCAAGTGCCGATCCTGCGCATGGCGCTGGGGCTGGCGACCTTATTCGGTGGAACTTCCGGCGAGCAACTCAATGATATTCGGAACCACATCCTCGCCAAGTGCATCACCCAAATTCTCTCCGACGAGAGTCCGCCCGGTGCCAAGGAGACCCGGATTTTGGGCATTCTCCAGCGCTTCCGCACGGACGAGATCAACTCCGGCACGATCAGCGCCATGGTGCACGTTCACTTTGGCAACATGGGCAATATCGAGGACGCCTTCACCTATCTGGTAGGTGAGGACGGGCAGGGCGGATATGTCATCGACGATTTCAAGCTGCCTGACTATTCGAACAGTCCGTTCGACTTCGAGGCCCTGGGCGACGCAATTGACCTCGCCCTCCTCTACGAGGAAGCTCATGGAAACCGCCAGATCCGCGACTACTGCTCCCAGATGGTCACGCGGTTCAAAGCGCTGCTCGAGCGGCAGGACTACTCTTTTCTCAAGCATGCCGCCACGGACAGCGCCAAGGAGACGGGACCCTTCCTGGCCCGGCTCCTTGGACTTGCTGCGGTTCAGGACATCCACGCTAAGACCTCCCAAATCATCATCATCGACATGAACGCGGTCGAGGATGAGGTCGTCGAGCTAGTCAGCGCCATCGTGGCACGGATGATATTCCGCCTCCTGCGGCAGGCCGATCCGCGCAACCGTTTCCCGGTCCACCTGCTTCTCGAGGAAGCGCATCGCTACATCTCCGCAACTCCGTCGCGCTATGCTCTCGACGCCGGAAGAGTGTTCGACCGTGTCGCGAAGGAGGGTCGCAAGTACGGTCTCTTCCTCATCGTGGCATCCCAACGACCCAGCGAATTGTCGAAGACCGTCCTGTCACAATGCTCGAACTTCGTCGTGCACCGTATCCAAAACCCGGACGATCTTTCGCAAATCCGCCAAATGTCACCATCCATATCGGAGGGCGTTCTTCGACGCCTTCCCACGCTGCCGAAGCAGCACGCGCTAGTCTTCGGCAACGCCGTCAACCTGCCTACCACCTTCAGGGTGCGCAGCGCCGATCCCCTTCCGGCGAGCGATGACGCCAAGATCGTCAACCTGTGGTTCCATGAAGCCGGACGTAAAGCGGGGATCGTACTCGATTGTGCGCCATCGGATCTTATCGAACCAGAGGATAATTCGCTTGCGTGACAAGTAATTGGACCTGCGGCATCCTGTTAAGCAAGCAATTGGCCTAGCGAGGCAGATCGTCCCGTCCGCGAACGCATGCAGTTCCGCTGCACCGGCGCTCCATTTTGGTCGAATGGCGGCTTTCCACAAACCCCGCCCGCAAGCCGACAGTCGCCCGTCGGCCCCCTTGCGGAAAGGCTTCCGCTTCGCGCCCTCAAACCCGCCACATTGGCAAAAGCTGCGTATGCTTGAAAGCAAACGTCGGTGTCTACGTGTTCAGTGGCGGGCGCAAAACGGAACTGTTGTTGACTTGCCGAGAGGTCCCTCGCGATGCTGCGTTAGGTGTCGGATACAAGCGATCGATCCTAGCGAAACTAGCAGACGGTTCCCCGTCGCGGTATCGGCGATCATAGGACATCGAATTGGATGCCGAATTGTGCTCGATACCGTGGATCGCGTCCTGATGACCGATCCGATACTCGAAAGACTTGTAGCTCGCTCGCTTTCTGCCCTCTGGCAGTAGAGATCCTTGAACTGACCGGCGAGCACCTGCATCTGGCTGACGACCCAGGGAAGCGATTGACGACTTTGCACCCTTGCCGAAAATCGCTTCCACCATTGCGGCCTTGTCGGCCGACTTGGCCATGGCAAGCAAAGCCAAGGCTAGGTAGCGCTTCCATGCCGCCTTTTCGCCGTTGCCGGCGGCGTCAACGTCCATATCCGCAATCCGCATTGCAACCGCCTTGACAGCGTAACCGGCCGTTGCGCTTGCCTTGAATTCAATCGTTGCCATCGTTGTGTTCCCCCATGGCGGAAAGGCAAGCCGCACCACGCGACCGGCCCCCATCGGCATATGACGCCGACATCATCAATCTAACCGCCCTATGGAGATAAATCAAAAGATGAAAACGACCTGTATCACTGATTTTATTACATAATATCGCGTTAACAGGGTCACACAAACTCAGGGAAAATTTCTCGTCTCCCAGGCAATATCATATGTGCTACTCAACTCAGCATTGAGATAAAACTAAGCTGCCTCGAACCTGAGCCGCAATCCATGAAACTGGACAGTGCGCAGCACTGTGCGTCGAAACTGACCAAAATTTGTGAGCATTCATAGGTTGAATTCGGCAGTGCAAGAGATGTAGTAATCTGCTTCAGTTTTGTGGAGAGAGAGAAATGTCAGACTCGGTATGGTTCGATGATTATTCTGATGATGAAGCCGGGGGCCAAATAGATGAGTATGACATAACGGCGACTCCCAATGACTTCAACGTTCTGACGCTGTTCAGTTTTGTTGAGGCCGGCGCTGTGAAAATACCGGGCTTCCAAAGAAATTACGTCTGGGACAAGGTCCGAGCGTCGCGATTGGTGGAGTCACTAATCTTGGGCATCCCGGTCCCACAGATCTTTCTTTACGAGCAATCCCGAAATAACTTCTTGGTCATCGACGGACAGCAGCGGCTTATGTCAATATACTACTTTATCAAAAAGCGGTTTCCTAAGATCGAAGCCCGCGGCGAACTGCGAGTCATATTCGACGATAAGGGTGGCATCCCAGACAATATACTTTTCAATGATCAATACTTTGAAGACTTTAATTTGAAACTCGCCGGAACGTTGCCTAATGAGAAAAGCAAGTTTCACGGCCTCAACTATGCGACACTCGACGAATATAAAGTCCAACTCGATTTAAGGCCAATTCGTAACATCGTGGTTAAGCAAAACAGCCCAAACAATGACGACTCGTCGATGTTTGAAGTTTTCAATCGACTAAATACGGGTGGTGTAAACCTTACACCACAGGAAATACGTACGAGCATGTATCACTCTAAGTTTTACGACGCTCTTTACAAGGCCAATCTGGAGCCCCGTTGGAGAGCTTTGCTCGGAACTACAGAGCCTGACCTGCACATGAAAGACATTGAAATCCTTCTACGCAGTTTTGCTATGCTTATTCGGAACAAAGAATACACACCATCTATGGTCAGGTTCCTGAACCAATTTTCAAAGATGTCTAAGTCGAATACTGCGGATAAAAACAACTACCTCATATCGTTGTTCGGCAGCTTTCTCACTGCTACTGATAACCTTCCTGCAGATGTGTTCATCGGAAAGACAACGAAGCGTTTTAACTTCGCACTTTTTGAATCTGTTTTCTGTGCGCTTCTTGAAAATGCATTCGAGGGAAACAGGCTTCCGGTGGGACACGCAAATCTGGAAGAAATCCAAACTTTGATCTCCGATCCAACTTTTCAGAGTGCGAGTTTGCAGGGCACGACCAGAACAGCAAACGTCAAATCGCGTATGGACCGCGCTCGCGCACTTATCACCGCTCTGTAGGTGAACTATGGCACAGCAAATTGAAGAGCTTTACGGACAACTGGGGGAAGTCACCAAAATCCTAGTGGAACACTGCGAAGTTACACTGCAGGTCACCATCACAGATCTGCAGCGCAAGTCGCTACTAATGGCCTGTGCAAGCTATTTTGAGCACAAGCTCTCAACAGATGTCGAAGTGTTTTGTGCCCGACGCACAGGTAAAATGCATCCGGTAGTGTTTCTCGTCAAAGCCAAGGCCATATCACGACAGTACCATAGCTGGTTTGATTGGGATAAGCGTAATGCGAACACTTTTTTTGGCTTGTTTGGGCCGGAATTCAAGTCCTGGATGATAGAAAAAGTAAAACAAGATGCTGATTTAGAAAGAGATATTCAAGATTTTCTTACCTTGGGCAATTCTCGCAACCTTCTAGTTCACAAAGACTTTCAGAACTATGCTCTAAACGACAGCTTCGATGAAATTTATGCCCGATATCGAAACGCGAATAATTTTGTCGAGAAAATCGGTGAATACCTGGAAGAATTTTCTGCAATTCCCAAAGATGAGCAATTGGAAATAGGCGCCTAACCAGCCTGTGTGGAAACGAATTTGGGCTCCAGTTTGACTGGGGCCTATTTTTGTTTTGTGGGTTAGGCCTGCGGTGCGGTGATGCTGATGGACCGCATGATGTTGTAGGCGAGGATGGAGAGGGCCATCTCCATGAAAGGTAGATTGCTCTTCGAATTGATCAGAGGAGGACTCCTTGCAGAGCAAGATAAAAAAGCCGCACGACGTACTGGCGGGACTGGGGCGTGTTCCTTTGAGGTTGCGTGTCAGGAAGCGGCCGCCGGCCATCATTGTCTTAATGGTGCCGAAGGGATGCTCGACGGTCGATCGCCGGATGCGCATCATGTCCGGGGTCGCCCACTCGTTCATCCTGACAAGCGGGTCCTCGTCGAAGTGCCTGCTGACGAAGCGTCTCGAACCGCTGATTGTTGACCAAAGCCTTATCAGAAAACTATACTTAGAGGTGGCTCACTTCTCGGTGGAAAAACCGGCTCAGTTCCGCGTGGAAACAAACAGCCGGGCTCGCCGAGCAGTACGAGACACGGTTCATCGCGCAGCGAGCTCAGTAAGCGCTCGCTCGTTTCTGTCTCGCTGTGAACAAGGACGCGTCGGTCCAGGGAAGCTATCTTCATGACAAAAATACTGTCAGCCTTTCTAGTGGCAAAAAACATAACGCGATTGCGTGGCCGCTGCATGCTTAAAATATTCTTTCGAACGGCAGGACTCTGTCCTCATTTTCAGAAAAGCTGACATTCCGCACCCGGCCCCGAGGAGGTCGTCAAAGAATACACACCGACTGACTTACGGCGTCCCCTTTCGGTACACAACCAACACGCCACAGCCACCGCATTTCTCCGGTAATGCCTTCGACTTTGTAAGCCGGGAATCACGCTTTGCCGTCGTGCCACTGAGGTAATGTTCATGTCCCCGTCCGCCAGTGTTCTTCTTAACAACTCACGACGGCAGAATTACCTCCGCGTATCGGCCACCGAAATTGTACGGGCGTGTGAACGCCTCATGCGCGGGTATAGGTCGGCGTCCCGCGGAATGGCACCTTACTGCCGCTCCCCGGCACTCATTCCCGTTCTTTGATTGCGGATGGAGGCACGGCAATCGGACAAGACGCCGCTCTAGCGCTATCGCATCGAGCTGGCGATGGTCGGCGGACGTATCCGACGGTAGGCGGATTCCACAAATCCATACAGCCCGAACGCGAAAAGGCCAATTGCCACGGCGACATATAGAATTGCCCCGAACGGTAGCTGACGCACCCAGTCCAATGCGTCGGATATGCCGCCTGCCTGGCCGGGATCCACGACGAACGCGGCGTAAAGGAAGAACACGCCAGTTATCACCAAGATAATGCCACGGGCCGCAAGGCCGTACATACAAATCCAGTCGATGGCGGTCCCGGCGGTGTGTGGAATGTCCAGATATTTGGTGTAGCCGCGTCCAGTTCCTTTCAGAATCTGTGCGATCCCAGCTCCGATTGTTGCCAGGCCAACGCCCGCCAGAAGATATCGTCCAAACGGCTGCTCGATAAGCCAGGCGCTCAAACCAGTTTCGCCGCCGCTCCCGCTTTTACTACCGATGCCCAATGCCACGCTCGACGCATAAATCGCCAAGCTGGTGTACACCAGTGCGCTCACGAGAAGGCCGAAGCGAGTGCCATACCCTTTCGCGGTCGGCGGGTGCCCGTCCGCGTTACCGAACGCTTGTGCTAGCCGCCATGCGATGAAACCGAGCAGCCCAAGCGCGATAAGCCCGAGCCAGAATCGCCCAAGCGGCTGTTCAAGAACCACATGGAGGGCCGACTTCGAATCGGGCTTGCCGCTACCGAAAGACGAAAAAAGCGCAATGCCAGCTACAAGAACGTAAACGATGCCACGCGCCGCATAACCGGAACGTGCGAGCCATTGAAACGGAGACTGGGTGTGCATGTAACCTCTTCCATACTCATGAAGCCGGACGCCCTGAACCCGGATAGGCTTTTCCTACCCTCGCGGTGAGTTCCGGCAGGAATTAGAAAATGACGTCAGTCATTTGCGGGACGGCACGCAAACTCGCCGCGAACCGGCGGCGTGATGCGCGCAATTTCGGAACTTCCGTCGTTCACACGGAGATCGACGTCGAACCACCCCTGTTGGTTGATCAGGTCGAGCAGAGCAATAGCAAGTCTTCCGGCGCAAACGGGGTTTGTCCGTAGATCGATCGGCTCGCCGTCTTCCCCGGCAAGCCGGATCACCATCTCGCCGTCTTCCATGGGCCGAAAGCACATTGCACTCGTGAAGCCCAGCACATCCTCTTCCGCCAAACCGTCCGGGGATGGTCGATGGTCATCGAACAGAGCGTGGGCGTCGGCTTTGGCGGCGTCGGTGAACGGCATGGTTCCCTCGATTTTCTAAATGGCGTTGTGCTCGGATGTTGGCGTCAATCATGCCGATGATCATCGGTCGAGATCGGAACCTGTCAAGCGCGCAAGTTCAGCCAGGAAGTCTTCTGAGGACAAAACTGGGCCTTTATCCAGGACTGCATGCTCTGGCCTGTGGCGCGGGTCGAACGTTTGCATACGACGCTCCGCCCGCACATCCACGTAAATCCGACACAGTTCGGCCATCTTGATTTCGTCGTCTATCCAGCGTTCAGCCAAGGACAGAAAATCGCGATCTTGGGCGATGGGCCGACCTGCCGCACCTTCGCTCGTTATCAATCTCGCAATCGTAGCGCGGCGACTTTCAACACTCATGGCACCTCTCTTTTCTTGACAGCAGTACCGCCGGGAGGGCGTGTTGTCTTTTGTAATATTAGTCGATTTGGTTTTTCACACCTCTTTGGGTTTTTCAAAGCTTTCCCAGGGTGTGTGAAGATTCGGTCTATCGCCACCTCTTCACGCAGATTGGCATCTCGCAATATCACAGTGCCGTGTCGCCGAAGAATTCTTGAGGTGGGAGCGTGGTCGAAACCGTTAGACCGAAAGGCTTACCTCGACCACGCCTCTGTCACTGCATCAAGAGAAAGATTGCCGATCCAGAGCGGCCTCGCTGTCGGTGGGCGGCTTAAAAGGGGCATCCCGCTCGCCTGCCAAGTGCCGATATCTTGGACTGACCTCGGAGAATATCATTTGGCCCTCGATAACGGCTGTACCAGCGGAGCTGTATTCCCCAACAGTACAAGTAGCTCGCTTTGCCGATGAACACCTGTCTTCGCAAAAATGCGTTCGAGGTATGTTCTCGCCGTCTTGAATGTTACGTTGGACCGTCGGGCGGCCTCTTGCAACGTCAGGCCTGAAGTCAGCTCGGTTGCTAGCCTCGCCTCCGCAGGAGAGAGATCGAAAAGTGCACTCAATATGCTCGGATCGGGCACAAGCGAACTTGTTTTCACGGTGGTCGCCGCAACCAGAATGTCCGCTCCGAACAGATCTCTGGCGTTGCGGATCAGTGGGATAAGGTGGAGCACTGTGGCCGGGTCACCGTTAAGCCCCGGCAGCGGAATGGATCGGACCACGGATTGTCGCCGTTTTCCAACAGCCGCCAAGCATTCCTGAAAAAGGCCATCGAGAACAGGGTTTGCGAGTGACGCTTGATCAAACGCTGCTATCTCCAGCAGGGGAGATAAGGCAGCGATCAGGTCATTGGCCGCAAGCACCCTCCCGCCCGAATTCAGAGTCATCGCAGGGAGGCCCATCGAATTTAGGGCCTCCACCGTTGAGCGCGCCCGTTCCATTCGAAGTCTCGCCGCTACAAGGCCCGCCCGAGCCATGTCGGGCCGTAAAGCATTCAGCAGTCGCACGGCTTCTTCGTTGTGATTGCCACCCGACAACCACCTCTGGAAAACGAACATCACAAGCTCGCCGCTTGGCAGCGGGATCGACGTGCAGAGGTTCGAGCCGATACCCGCCTGGCGTAACCGGATACGGATGGGGTCCTGAGCGATCTCATCCGCGGTCAGATAGTCGTCCACGTTAACGAAACTGCCTGGTTGCGTATCGCACATTCTCTGAACACTGGCACAGGTCTTCCAGAAATCGCCGCTGATAAAGTCCTCGAAAAGTCCCTGCGCGGCTGGCGAGGTCCGACCTCTGGGCGGGCAGTTATCCTCAAACACGAATAGCGTACCCGTCGCGGATTGGGTCGCCGCGCTGGTCCGATCAAGGACCTCCACCCATTGCTCGGGCAAAAACGCCGCCTCGTAAAAGCTGTCGACCAGATTTTCGATCATGAAACCTCACGAGAGGACTTAGGAGGGTTCAACCAGCAGCTATTGGAGCACAGTTCGCGCTATCGCGAAACAGCTGAATTCTGCGGAAACGTCGGCATTTGCCGACTACCAAGAGGACCATTTATCATCCACCGTCGGCACCCTGAGGAGGCAGGCGTCTATTCGCCTGCGTGTGGGCGATCCAAATGTCATTGCAGTTGCATGCTCTAACGACGCAGCTTGTCCCATTCGCAGTGGCTTATTTTATGCTGGCGATGGTTCCTGGGCCAAATTTCGCGGTCGTAGCGAACGCGAGCCTCAACTCAGACCGGTCGGACGTTCTGCGCGCGGCATTCGGAATTGCAACGGGTGCTGGCCTGCTGTCGGCGTTTGTTTCCTTGGGCGCAGGTTCTCTTTTGAGCGGGGAGACTACCCGACGCTTGCTCGCGCTAATTTTCGGCACCTATCTAATCTTTTTGGCGTTGAGATCTTGGAGCAAGGCGGCGACCCTGCGCAATTTATTCCATCTTTCGGGTGCTGTCGAAACCCGAGGCCGTTTCCGGCTGGCATTTCTCACAGCGATTGCCAATCCTGTCACTGCGATGTTCGTTGCGTCCGCGTCTCCACCCTATTCATCTCGCGGCGGGTGGGCCTTGATAGCGGTAACCGTCTTCCTGGTGGCGATAGGATGGTTCGGACTGGTCGGCCTGAGCATCTCGATGCTGAAAGGAAGGTCAGTGAACCAGCGTTGGGCCAATCTGATGAATATGACGTTCGGAGCAATTTTTATGGTTCTGGGTGTGGCAATGGTGCTCTCTGGCTCTTGAGGGCTTCGCGAGCCAAGCGAGGAGTGGCTCCCCTCTGTGGAAACTGTGAAATTCGGCTAGCAGAGCCCATTCGGAGCCTGATGGTTTCGATTTCGCGGGCGAAGTGCCCAGGTGCGATCCCGAAACCCCATGCGGGCCGACTGTTCAAAATAAACAGAGGCCTCGTAGTAAGGTAATGTCCAACACGGGATTACCCTATAGCGAGCAAAGGCAGCAACGCGATCGCGACGAGAAGCGCTAGAAGGCCGACGACCCCCAGACGCCTCATGACGGCGACCCGCCTCGTTCGGTCTCCATTCCAATCATAAGACATTATATTGCCTCCAGTATCGGAGGACGATGTAGCGTGGCAAGCTTGCATGAAACTAGGGGAACATGCCGGGAAGCGTTGCTGAAGGCAGCACAAAAAGACGGAGGGAGGGATGTCAAATCACGTGTCTCCTGAAGCGTCAAAAGTCCGCAGTTCAAGCTAGGGCCCCTGTCGCAGAGTAACCTATGTTAGGGTCAATCCGACCGTTGCCAAGGAGCGTCCTCCGCGATCCAATATTTGGACCGACATCGACGCTCCGGATGAGGTTGGTATCCCGTCGAGAGCCATTTCCCCCAGAACGCGCTTCACCTCTCCGTCTGCTGAAAGTAGATCTTCAAACTCATCCACGTCGTCGGAGCCGACATCGCCTTCCCGGTCGGCAAACGAAACTGAAAACCGGACATGGCACCCTCCTTTTGCGGCAAACCATCCTTTCGCTTGTTGGTTCCTGCCCGGTCCAGAAAGTCTTCGAGCCTGCGCATCTTTTTCAGGTGCCGGGCGTTTTAGCGCCAGCAAGAAAAAGTGGAGACCGCGATGACTGAACGAAAGCGCGACATGCCGGAAACCCCCGTTGACACTCTCAAGGAAGAAGCCTTTTCGGTTGCTTCCGAGCAAGATTTGCCCGTTGGCCGCATGGCCTCTGTAGAACACAGAGCGCGCCTTCGACACGAACTCCTCAATAAAGAGATCGATCTGTTTCGTGCTCGCCTGGAAATTATTCGGAGCCAAATAGGTGTGCTGACCAGATCGAGCATGACATGGGCGGACGCAAGCGCCCGGACCCAGCTGGGACCGTATCCGTGGGCTAAATTCCTCGCACTGTCCGCAGGGCCCTACCTGGTGACCAAAGCGCTTCGACGACTACCGATCGGATCGGTTATAGCTGTCGCCATTCCATTGGTAACCGCAGTGGTCAAACAACGAGGGAAGTAACACATGGCCTCTGTGTAGGCCAATCATACTGCCTTGTTATGTGGCCATACGGGGGGGTGCGTGAGGTGTCTGGGTAGGCAGCTGAACACCTATTTTGACGAGGTAAGAGCCCACTCGGTCTTGATAATTTTTAGCAACGGTCGGTATCTGAGTTCAACAACACCGATGGTGATTTCAGATTGCTATCAGCACACCGTCATGATGCAACAAAGGAACTCTCGTTCAAACGCCTGCTTTTCTCATAAGGTCGTCAAGCGCTTCCCCGTAAGACATCCCGGTCTCGTTGCAGTGGATCTTAAACCTGTTGATCACGCTAATGGGTGCTCTGATGAAAGCCTGGTCAATAGGCTCCTTTGACTTACGGACCCTCTCAACGCGTTGGACCGCCTCTCGGCTGACGAAGCCCGCGCGTTGAGCTGCCTCGTCACCCGTGTCATGGGGAACGTTAGAGAGCTGCGTTTCGTCACGAGGTTTGAAGTCGGAAATGTCCAGCTTGCGTTTGCCGAACCCGAAGTCGTTGGTCATTATGCAGCATCCTTGCTTTGGCTACGCAGTAGCTCGAGAATTTCGGCCGTCAACCGGATAGCATTATCAGCGGCCACGTCCAGCCCGTTCACCTTCCTCGGGTCCAGTTCGTTGAGCCCAAGGCGCTCCATGAATATTGCGTTATAGGCTTCGCGCCGATGAAGGTGCGTATTGAGGACAGGCAGCTCGTTTTGCTGCAGCTGTTGGGTAATCTCGCGCTCAATGCGTCTAACAAAGGGGGGAGGATTGGTCCGATTGAACGCTAGTACGAACGACAGCTTTCGTCCAATGTCTTCCTCGTTTTCTCGCACGAGACTGACCGCGCGCGCCGCCTGCATTGCGTCGAGCGCACTACCGCCAAGCGGTATGATCGTGAGGTCGGATCGGATCATCGCTCGCGAAGCAAGACGACTGGCGGTGCCCTCAAGGTCAACGAAAACGAACTGCGCCTTTGCCGCAGCCAAATTTATTCGGTCGCGGATTGTTGCCTCCGTCACGTCGCTTACGACCTCGACCGGAAGTCTGCTGTTTCCAGTGCGCCAATAAGAAATCGGGCGATTAGGATCAGCGTCGATGACGGTTACGTGTGCGCCTTGCTCCGCTAACGTTGTGGCAAGCACCAGCACCGTAGTTGATTTTCCGGCTCCACCTTTGGGATTGGCGGCGCAAATGACTGGCATTACGAATCTCCTAAGACGTGTGAAATAAGACATGATCCGATGTCAACGCGCAATGGCAAATACTTCTGAAATCAATATAGCGGAAAGCTATCTTCATGATTGCAATAGGATAGCAACCAGAGCGGAGGGGATCCTTAGCATGCTTCTATGCTCTGAAATCGCGGAGGATACTTGAATCCGATTTTCACAACACAAGTCTACCGTCAGCCTCCGATGACCTCGTTTCGGCACCCCCGCTGACTTTTATTAAATCGTGTGAGGACAATCCTATGTTGCGCTTTGCCAGCGGAAGTATCATCGCGCGAGGCGCCCTGCTTCCGACCGTTCGATCACTCGCCTTCGCATGCTCAAGCGAACGGAAACGTCCGCAACGAGGGTGGTAGGACCGTGCCACGGCTCCCCGTCGGCTTGTCGAAGCGTGAAAACGAAACGGCGCTAGCTCTCTAAAGTGTTCCGGCTAAACGAAACCGCACCGCAGGGGGCTTCCGCGATTATCTAAATGGCGAACCTATGCGATGTCCCCGATGTCCCCTGCATCCAATGGCTCGAATATCTGAAGCGGGCTGGCAGACTTTCATCGGCGTTACGAAGGTAGAGCGGCGTATTTCCGTACCGCGCACGATTCTCCGCCGAAAGTACCGCAGACTTAAACGGGGCGGCGACACCATCCGCCGAACGGTCCTGTCGGTGGAAGGTGACGGTTCCCAACAGAAGAAGCTCTTCACTCAACGTCACGCGCTCCGGGAGCTCCGAGAACCGATCGACCAATCTACCGCCGCGAAGGCCGTACTCGGAAACCTCGAGAACGGTCTGCACGTTCTGTTGCCAGTTAACTGGCCACCCGAGTCCCGCGAGGACCTGCGCGGCGGCGACAACGCCATCTAAGGTTTTATGATGCTGGTCTGTCAGCCCGCCAATCGGGTTGTTTCCCCAGCGGACCTTGTCCATTTCGCGCAGCGCGGACACATAGCTCTCAAACGCCGCTCCAAGGCCTGACTGCAACACCCAGCGTCCGGGGGCGTAATCGGCTTCGTCGTCCAGCCTAAATTCGACCGAGAACCGAGAAAGCCCGTTATCCTGCGCAAGCTTGAGCGCGTCGTCGACCTCTTCCTCGGAAGCGTGGGTTCTACTGAGCGAGGCTATCTGCCTCTCGTGGTACAGTTGCATCCGTTTCTCACGCGCGTCATGTGAAATCAATGTCAGCTCCGTCTTAAAGATCCTCTGCCTACAAGACTGACCGAATATTTCATCGGCCACAATATGCCGCCAATGAGCGAGGACCGCTGACGCACCACGACTTCCCCTCGCATCAAGAGCGCTTGACGCCAGCGCACTTGTTCTCTAAATGTTCCGAAATGGCCAAGATCGCACCGTCCATCATACGAATACGCTGAAAAACGACCGCTCAGGAAGCGGGGTTACGCATCGGTGTTGTGTGGTGAGTATCGTTATCCACTGCGTGATCAGCCGCTGCGTCCTTTCGAAGATGGGATGCTCCTCGTCAGCACCGAAACTCATCGGATGCCGACCGTGGAACGTATGAGATTGCCTGTCTCCATTCGTGGTCGGCAGGATGTCACGTTTCTTCTAGAACCCGATCCAGATTTGCTCCAGTGGGAGCGCACTCACCGCTCTTTTACATGCTGACGTGCGATCATGTCGAAGATGTCCTGATGCATAACGTTGAAACGAAATTGCGGCTTCAAGATGTTCCTGATGGTCCGACATACAGAGAGGGTGTGCACGAGCTATGTCTTGCGCCAGGCAGGCCCCTTGCCTCTTCTGGTGACACCATGCAAGGTCCGCGGCCGATGCGCCGTGACGAGCCCGCGCGACGGTTGACGGCCGTACTTTTGTCCCTCCTACGCGAATTGCTCGAGGTCTACTGGACGAAGCGCTGATCGAGCGGAAACAATGATGCGTCAATAATATGCGGAGGTCGTAAACTCTTCTCCACACAACAAGTATAGACCCCGGGGTCGACCAATCTCAACGGCTTCCGCTCGATCAGACGCGATGCTTCAGACTGGCAGCGGACGCTCTTGAGTGGTCGTGTGGAGATCCGGGGTCTTGATTTACGAGTCGTCGCTTCCAGGTTCCACATCGACCTGGAATCGGTTATAACTGCCGGAGCCAAACGAGGTGCAACGTGCTGAACGAAGTCCAAGAGTGGAAAAGAAGTGATGCTGAGAAACAGTTCACTGATCTCCTCGAGGGAGCGAAAGAGGGGCGTATCCAGCGGATCGCCGACGTCGACGGTACCTTTGAAGTAAAGTTCACCGCAAAATCTGACAGAGAACGCATCGGTGACGTTTTGGCTCGCGGCGGTCCCTCCGACACCTAAGCCGCATTCATCTTCACCCGGCGTACTTTTGATAGTTCGCCTGCGTGGACGTGGCTCGGACCGCCGCTCCGGGTGTGACCAGCCACATGTTAAAAGCCGGATTGTATACTCCGGGGAGTGGAAAAAAGTCGTTTATCAGCACGAAATCGTCGACGTCGCACGTGGCGATCGGAAGGTTGTGGATGATGGCTATCGCTGCGATGAAAAGGTCCTGTCCTGGCTTCTTCTCCTTGGATCCGTTGGTTTGCCAGAGGCCCCTCAAAGCATTGCAGCAGTTCATCTCTGCTAGTACCCTGGCCACGGCAGGCGTGATCGTCGGATAGACAAAATCACTCGCCAGGACCGTGTCCAGCCAGCCGGAAAGATCCGCCGCCCTGTCCGGTTGCCTTTTGCCGAGCTCGACGATCCCTTGCTGTATCTCAAGCAGCACCGGGAACGGAATGGCCAGACTATCTTGCCGCGAGAACCACTCTCTTATCGTCGGATTTTGTTTGGGCTTCTGAGCGTGGCTTAGAACATTCGTGTCGATTAGAAACAAGCTAGCCTCCTGTCAAAGACTAAAAAGTGACCAGTTGTATATGTACGGTCGCCGGTCAGAGTTAATTAAACGTAAAAAAAGGAAATGTTAAACCATCGATTTTTTCTGCGGAAACAACAGGAATGCGCGCTTGGCACGAATTCAGCGTTGATCTTGGTCTTTCCAAGTTTTTTTGCGACCCTGACCGGGCAAACTTTCAGATGTATCGGAAACGGCCTTCTGGTGACCAGTCGTTACTGATCATCCTGCATAGCCGCGCCAGCCGGGCTCTGGCGCGCGTCAGCAGGGGCACGAATCGCACCGTCGCTGCCGATTGTAGGCTTTTTATTAGGTTTCTTATCAAAGAGTCGTCCATCGAAGCTGACCGATTACGTGGGAGCGAGTTGATATCCAACAAACCACGGAGGCGAACGTGTTGCAGTGTACAGTTTTGGTAGTGGACGACGAGCCACTAATCCGCATGGCCTTATCGGATTGCCTTGCCGACGAAGGTTACGCCGTGCTCGAAGCGTCCAACGTACTCGAAGCGATCGCGGCCCTGGGTCGGCAAGAAATAGACGCGCTGATTACCGACGTAGACATGCCGGGTGCGCTGAACGGCTTCGATCTGGCCAAACTCGTTGCCAGCTACGATGCCAGACCCGCGGTGCTCGTCACCTCGGGCGGGCATATCGCCTCCGAGGCCTGTGACGCGCGGGCGTGTCTCTGGCGAAACCCTACAGGATTGACGTCCTGGCGGAGCTTGAGGATCGAATGCCGACAACGCCACGTCGGGCATCCGCTTGGATGCGGTGAAAGCTTCTTGCTTGAATTGGAGGAGGAGCGCTCGCACCTATCACCTACCGCCCGTTACGGCAGCAACCATCGCGCTGTCGCGGCCGTCCGGGTGCGCGAGGCGCGCTCCGAAAGGATTGAGCGCCTCTTGCGTGTCTGTTTATGGCGGCTTGTATGAATGCAGCCTTCCGTGCTGCTAAGCGCTTCACGAACGCTACTCCATCTGCCGAGACCGCTTGTCTCATATCAGCCAACGCCCAGATCGGACGAGTTGGTGCCTTGAGCGACTTGATCGCCCTGGGCAGCGATGGCGGTAGGTGCGGAGGGATCGCCGCGTGGCTAGGTGTCTCTATCTGGAAGCTGTTTGAACCAGGCTGTTGTTGATCGTTACAACGCGGTCACCGAAGGCGAGAATGCGAAGCATTTTGTCGGCGAGGCCGATTGCCATAAGCAGGGTGCCGTCATCGATCAGTCTTCGATCGCCATCAAGAGAGCTTGGTATGAAACCTCGCGTGAAATCTTCGTCAAGTACTACGAAGCCGATCAGGATCTGCGAGGCGGTTCGCATTGCGTCACCGAACCTAATAGTCTCAAAGCGATCCCAAGCTGCTCCTCCGCACACGATCGTAACCTCGAACCCAGCGGCTCCGTGCATGAATGCTTCTCGGAGATAAACGCCTTCAATAAAACCGTCTGCCTCGTTCGCAAGGCGCATCTCTGCGCGATGGCCGAAATTGAAATAGACGATGTCGCCCTCGAGTGACGACAAGAGGTCGTATGCTTGAGGCGCGTCATCTTGGTCTGCATTGAGGACATTGTCGGCGTCATAGGTGGTGCAGCCGTCGTTCTGCCAATCGTAGATTAAGAGGTCGAGGTGGTTAAGTAGATGTCGGCGTTTCCGAAGTTCAGCTTCCGTCATACCGCAAAACTCGGCGGCTAATAGCGACTGCGAGACGAGGCGTTGTTCCGGATTTGCGGCTTCCATTCCATCCAAGCGCTTTATCGCATCTTGCATTTTTAGGCGATATCGGTGCGCATGTAGGATGTGTTGCATTTTATACCTCCTTCTCCACGGGAGAAGTCTCTGAGATTACCTTGCAATTTAGAAGACCGTATTCTTAATAAATCTCACGCTTAGGTAACTTGACGAGGGTTTTAAAATATATTAATTGAAGTGATATTCTTTTTTGTCAATTTTAAACTATAGATAAGCGCTCATCATAGTTTAGATGTTGCGGTACCTCCGAAAATGTTCTTAAACTAAGATCTAATAGGTAAATATGCCTATTAAGAATTTGTGACATGTTTCTGATTTTGCGACATTTTCCTTGAACTTCCACACGAGAGACCGGAAATCTTCGGTCACGTCGCGTTTGCAATTTTCTGATTTACGTACATCAGATTTTCCTCTAAGGCTTTTTGCCGGAGGAAACATGCGCCCGACAGTTCACGATATTGCCGCTGCGGCAGGGGTCAGCCTTGCAACCGTCGACCGGGTTTTGAACCAGCGCGCGGGCGTGCGCACCGTCACGCGCGAACGGGTCGAGCAGGCGATCGAGCGGATCGGCTATGTCCGCGACGTCGCGGCCGCAAACCTTGCCAAGAGCAGAGTCTATCCCTTCGTGTTCATTCTGCCATGCGGCGATAATTCCTTCATGCGCGGGCTGGAGGCGCAGGTTCGCTCAGCGATGGCGCGCTCCGCTGCCGAGCGCACGGATATTTCCATCGTCTGCGTCCCCGCCTTCAATGCTCAAGCCTTGGTGACCGCGCTGGACGAGGCGCGTGCGGCCTCACCGGCGGGCGTTGCCGTGGTGGCGATCGATTCCGCCGATGTCGTGGCCGCCGTCGATCGGCTCAGCGCTGATCACATCCCTGTCGTGACCCTGGTTTCCGATCTTGCCGGTTCCAAGCGTGATCATTTTGCCGGTGTCGACAACATTGCGGCAGGCCGCACGGCCGCAAGTCTGATGGGGCGCTTTCTGGGCGGCCGTTCCGGGCCGGTTGCGGTGGTGGCCGGTTCCATGCTGGTGCGCGATCACCGCGAACGGCTTGACGGGTTCCGCGCCGTGATGGCGGAAAATTTTCCCGGACATGTGCTTTTGCCTGTCATCGAAGGGCAGGACGATCCCGCTTTGGTCGAGAGGCTGGTCGCCGGAGCGCTTGCGGCCTCGCCGGACATTGCCGGGATTTATAGCCTTGGCGCCGGCAATCGCGGCCTGATCGCAGCCTTGAAGCAGCGCTCAAATGCGGCCCCGGTCTGTGTCATCGCGCATGAGCTGACGCAGCATACGCGCGCAGCCTTGCAAGACGGACTGATCGATGCCGTCCTCAATCAGGATGCCGGGCATGAGGTGCGCAGCGCCATCCGCGTGTTGAAGGCCAAGGCCGACGGCGTTGCGGTTCTGGGCGCGCAGGAACGGATCCGCCTCGACATTTTCATCAAGGACAACCTGCCCTTCGAGCAGGGCAGCAACATAGAGATGCCCTTCGAGCAGGGCAGCAACCAGGCGCCCGGACAGGGCAGGCAAGACTAGGGAGACCATCATGTATCTCGGTATCGACCTCGGCACATCCGGGGTGAAGGCATTGCTGATCGACGGCGGCCAGCGGGTCATCGGTTCCGCGTCCGGGGCCATGGACGTGTCGCGGCCGCATCCGGGCTGGTCGGAACAGGACCCGGCCGACTGGATCCGCGCAACGGAAGAGGCCATTGCCGGATTGAAGGCGGCCCACCCTAAGGAACTGGCTGCAGTCAAGGGCATCGGCCTGTCTGGCCACATGCACGGCGCGACGCTTCTGGACGATAATGACAAGGTGCTGCGCCCCTGCATCCTGTGGAACGATACGCGCAGCCACAAGCAGGCTTTGGCGCTCGACGCCGATCCGCAGTTTCGGGCACTGACCGGCAACATCGTCTTTCCGGGCTTCACGGCCCCGAAACTGGCCTGGGTGGCGGAAAACGAACCCGAAATTTTCGAGAAGGTCGATTGGGTCCTGTTGCCGAAGGACTATCTGCGCCTGTGGCTGACTGGCGAACATATTTCCGAAATGTCGGATGCGGCCGGTACCTCCTGGCTTGATACCGGCAAGCGCGCCTGGTCGGAAAGCCTGCTCGATGCGACCGGGTTGACGGAAAGCCAGATGCCGTCCCTGATCGAAGGTACGGAGCAGGGCGGCACGTTGAAAGCGGATCTGGCTGCCAAATGGGGCATGGGCTCGGGCGTCGTCGTTGCCGGCGGGGCAGGCGACAATGCGGCTTCGGCCTGCGGCATGGGCACGGTCGGCGAAGGCCATGCCTTCGTATCGCTTGGGACCTCCGGCGTGCTGTTTGCCGCCAATGCCAGCTATCTGCCCAATCCGGCCAGTGCCGTGCATGCGTTCTGCCACGCGCTGCCCAATACCTGGCATCAGATGGGCGTCATCCTGTCGGCAACCGATGCGCTGAACTGGCATTCGGAGATCACCGGTAAAAGCGCTGCAGACCTCACCGCCGAACTCGGCGACAACCTCAATGCACCGTCCGGGGTCAGCTTCCTTCCCTATCTCTCGGGCGAGCGCACGCCATATAATGACGCATCCATCCGAGGCGTCTTTGCCGGGCTTGCCCATGAGAGCAGCCGGGTGGTTTTGACGCAGGCAGTGCTGGAAGGCGTTTCGTTTGCGCTTCGCGACAGCCTCGAGGCCTTGCGTGTCGCCGGCACCACGCTGTCACGGGTAACGGCCATTGGCGGCGGTTCGCGCTCGCGCTATTGGCTGAAATCGATCGCCACCGCCTTGAACCTGCCGGTCGATGTGCCTGCTGATGGCGATTTCGGCGCTGCGTTCGGCGCAGCGAGGCTTGGTCTGGTTGCTGCGACAAAGGCTGATCCGCTGTCCGTCTTCACGGCGCCGGAAACCGCCGAAACCATTCAGCCGGAAGCATCCCTGCACGGCGCCTACGAGGATGCCTACCAGCGCTACCGCCGTCTCTACCCGGCCATCAAGTCCGCCATGTTCTGAGCATGGCCTTGGGCCTTGCTCCGGGAGTGGATGCAAGGCCTTGCAGAATTCAATTATAAACCGAGAGGAAACACATATGAGCACAGGTTTTTTCGGCGATATCGCCAAGATCCAATATGAAGGCCCAGACAGCACCAACCCGCTGGCCTTCCGCCATTATAACCCGGATGAAATCGTCATGGGCAAGCGCATGGAAGATCACCTGCGCTTTGCGGTGGCCTATTGGCATACGTTCGTCTGGCCGGGCGGCGATCCCTTCGGTGGCCAGACATTCGAGCGGCCCTGGTTTGAAGACAGCATGCAGGCAGCCAAGCTGAAGGCTGATGTGGCATTCGAATTCTTCTCGTTGCTCGGCACGCCCTTTTATTGCTTCCATGACGCTGACGTGCGTCCGGAAGGCAAGAATTTTGCCGAGAACACCAGGAACCTCGACGAGATCGTCGATTATTTCGCGAAAAAGCAGTCCGATACCGGCGTCAAGCTGCTCTGGGGCACGGCGAACCTGTTTTCGCATCGCCGCTATATGTCGGGTGCTGCGACCAATCCGGATCCGGACGTCTTTGCCTTTGCCGCTGCGACCGTGAAGACCTGCCTCGATGCAACGTTGAAGCTCGGTGGCGAGAACTATGTGCTTTGGGGTGGCCGCGAGGGATATGAAACCCTGCTCAACACCAATGTGAAACAGGAACTCGACCAACTCGGCCGGTTCGTCAACATGGTCGTTGAATACAAGCACAAGATCGGGTTCAAGGGCGCGATCCTGATCGAGCCGAAGCCGCAGGAACCGACCAAGCATCAGTACGATTACGATGTTGCGACGGTCTATGGCTTCCTCAAGACCTACGGTCTGGAAAACGAGGTGAAGGTCAATATCGAGCAGGGTCATGCGATCCTGGCCGGCCATTCCTTCGAGCACGAGCTGGCGCTGGCCAACGCGTTCGGCATTTTCGGTTCGATCGACATGAACCGCAACGACTACCAGTCCGGCTGGGATACCGACCAGTTCCCCAACAACGTTCCGGAAATGGCGCTGGCTTATTACCAGGTCCTGTCCGGTGGCGGTTTCAAGACCGGCGGTACCAATTTCGATTCCAAGCTGCGCCGGCAGTCGATCGATCCGGAAGACCTGCTGATCGGCCATATCGGTGGCATGGATTGCTGCGCCCGGGGCCTGCGCGCCGCCGCCAAGATGGTCGAGGACAAGGCACTTTCCGGCCCGCTCGATGCACGCTACGCCGGCTGGAAATCGGCAGAAGGGCAGAAGCGCCTGACCAGCATGTCGTTGGACGAGATCACGGCCTATGTCGAAAAGACCGATCTCAACCCGCAGCCGAAATCCGGCAAGCAGGAATTGCTCGAAAACGTTGTCAACCGCTACGTCTAAGCGGACACGCGACGTTTGTTCCATAAGCATTGAAAGGGCGCCGGTAGCGCCCTTTCACGATCTCGAATGTCGAGCGGGTTCGCGCTGCATCATATGCAGAGCATGAGCGCAGATGAATTCCAGGCAGGTCCTGCCGTATGATGCGGTCTCAACAACGGCTGGGCTCGATGAATGGTTGTAGCGTCAATCGGCGGACAATCTCGGTCACTTTGTCGCATTTTTGAGAAAATAGGCCAGAAAAACAGGTTGTTACCCCTCTTTGGCTTCGACAAAAACGAGCGCTCTTAAAGGCATTGTTAACGATGCCCGCCTAATTCTCCGGTTACGCCTTAGACCATCTGCCGGCATGACGCCGATCGCGCAGCGCGCATGCCTTTCCCCGTTTCGATTTAGGATGCTCCCATATGTCTGCGCCCGTTTCCACGACCAAACACCTCAATGAACGTCTCGATTTCGTTGGGCTCGCCGGCGAAGAGCGTGCTGCTCTCGTGCGGGCACGGCCAACCATTTCCGCCTCGCTCGATGGCGCGCTCGACACGTTCTACGCGAAGGCGACCGTCCATCCGGAAACGGCGAAGTTCTTTTCCAGCGAAGCGCATGTGAAAAGCGCCAAGACCCGGCAGGTTCGCCACTGGGACCAGATCGCCTCCGGCGCCTTCGATGATAAATATGTCGATGCCGTCACGGCGATCGGCAAGACGCATGCGCGTCTCGGGCTGGAGCCGCGCTGGTATATTGGCGGTTACGCGCTGATCATGGAATCGATCATCAAGGCCGTTGTCGAAAAACATCTTGAGGGCTTCCTCTACAAGAAGAAGGCGAAGGATATCACGCTTGAAGTGACCGCGATCATGAAGGCGGCCTTCGTGGATATGGATTATGCCATCTCCGTCTATCTCGATGCGCTGCAGGAGCAGCGCGCGATCGGTGACGCCGAGCGCAAGACGCTCTCGGCACAGCAGGACGAAGCGCTGTCGGCACTTGACCGTTCGCTGACCGGCCTTGCCAAGGGCGATCTGACCGCCACGATGAACGCTGATATTGCCCCGCAGTTCGACGGCCTGAAAACCAACTTCAATTCGGCGCTCGGTACGCTCGATACCGCGCTGAGCTCCATTGTTCTTGCCGCCGACGAAACCTCCGGCAATGCGGGTGAACTGGTCACGGCTGTTGATGACATGGCCCGCCGCACCGAACAGCAGGCCGCATCGCTCGAACAGACGGCTGCAGCGCTGGAAGAAATCACCACGATTTCCAAGGAAGCGGCTCAGCGCACCGAGGAAGCCCGCCGCGTCGTCGGTCATGCCACCGCAGAGGCGCATAAATCCGGCGCGGTGGTCGAGCAGGCCGTCAGCGCCATGAGCGCGATCGAGGATTCCTCGCGCCGGATCACGCAGATCATCAGTGTTATCGACCAGATCTCGTTCCAGACCAATCTTCTCGCGCTCAATGCCGGCGTTGAAGCCGCCCGCGCCGGCGATGCCGGCAAGGGGTTTGCAGTCGTCGCCCAGGAAGTGCGCGAACTCGCGCAGAAATCGGCCGATGCGGCCAAGGAGATCAAGGGGTTGATCGACAAGTCATTCGAGGATGTGCTCAGAGGCGTTTCGCTGGTTAACCAGACGGGCGATGCGCTGCGCACCATCGGCGAGCAGGTCACCCATATCAATGGCCATATCGATGCGATTGCAGGCTCTGCACGGGAACAGGCAATCGGGATCACCGAGATCAACACGGCCGTCACCGGCATGGACCAGATGACCCAGCAGAATGCCGCGATGGTCGAACAGACCAATGCCGCGACCCACAACCTGATGCGCGTCAGCAGCAACCTGAAGGCTTTGGCCGATCAGTTCACGGTGTCGGGCGGGCGGCGTGCGCCCACGCTCGTTCGCCAGCGCAACGAACGGCGCTACGCTTAAGAGCCTTGTTGATCGTACGAGGCTCTCACGGATTTCAGCCATGGAGCGTCAGGCCGCAAGGCTCAGCGCTTCGTCCATTTCGGGGAAGGGGCCGCAACCGAGTTGCGCACGACGAGGTCGGGCCGCAGCAGGATTTCGGTTTCCGGCGGCTGGCCGTCGGACAGAAGTTCCAGCAACAGCGCCATCGCGTGTTTGCCGATCGCCGTTCGCGGCTGGCGGATCGTGGTCAGTGCCGGCGACATGAAGCTTGCCTGCGGCACATCGTCAAAGCCGGTCACGGAAAAATCGCGCGGGATATCATAGCCGCGCGCGCCAAGCCCGATCATCACGCCGATCGCCGTCTGGTCGTTGACGCACATGAAGGCCGTCGGCAGCGTGTCACGCATGAACAGCTGCTCGACCGCCAGCCGGCCGCTTTCGATCGTGCCGTCGCCTTCAAAGACAATGCGCTGATCGGCGCTGACATTGGCTGCGTCAAGTCCCGCTTCATAACCGATCCGGCGGCGGCTATAGGCAAGCCGGGTGCGGGAATCACCGATGAAGGCGATCTTGCGATGGCCTTCGGCGATCAGCAGATCGATCACCTTGCGGGCACCCTCGGTATCATCGACGCCGACATAGGGAATGCCGCCATTGAAAACCGGCTCGAACACGCCGACGCTGGGCGGCAGCCTCGCCGTCATCGACTGGTGGCCGAAGGGCAGGATGCCGGTAAACAGGATCAGCCCGGCAGCCTGGTTCGAATTGAGGAATTTCAGATATTCCAGCCCGCGCTGGGCGTCATTTTGCGTATGGCCGATCAGCACGCCGTATCCATGCGAGCGCGCCTCGTTTTCCAGGCCGACGAGAATATTGGAGAAATTCGGGTCGCCGATATCCGGCGCCACGACGAGAATCATGTTGGAACGGCCGAGCCTGAGGCTGCGCGCCATGGCATTGGTCGTGTAGCCGGTAATGGCGATCGCTTGACTGACTTTCAACCGCGTCGAATTGGCAACCTTTTCCGGCATATGGATGGCGCGCGACACCGTTGCGATCGACACTTCCGCGATCCGGGCGACGTCTTCAATGGTTGCCGGCGTGGAATTCGACACTGCGCTCTGCCTTGGATTTTAGTCTCGGCGGGACACTACACAGACTTACCCGGAGGTCAAAGCCTGCTCGAAGAATTTCTCAGTTATGCCCTGATGTAAACCTTTACATGGTCAATGTAAAGGTTTACATAGCTTTTAAGCGGATGGGAGCCGCAGGGAGGAATTCATGAGTTCGCAGACCAGCGGCGCCAGTGACGGCGCGGTCGTGCTATCTGCACGGCGCATCAGCAAGTCGTTTAACGGCGTGCAGGTCCTGTTCAGCGTCGATTTCGATCTGCGTGCCGGCGAAATTCATGCCCTGATGGGGGAAAATGGGGCCGGCAAGTCCACGCTCGTCAAGATCCTTTCCGGTTTCGAGCAGCCGACATCCGGCGAAATCATCCTCGATGGACAGCCGGTCAAGCTGCCGCCGAACGGTGCGGCTGAAGCGCTTGGCATCGTCATCATTCACCAGGAATTCAATCTTGCAGAGCATCTGACCGTCACCGAGAGCCTGTTTCTCGGCCGCGAAGTCACGCGTTTCGGCGTGCTCGACCGCAAGTTCATGCGGGCTGAAACGCGCCGTGTTCTCGATCTGCTCGGGTCGCATGTGGACGAAAACGCGATGATCAGTTCGCTGTCGATCGCCGACAAGCAGATGGTCGAGATCGCCAAGGCAATCAGCCGCGATGCCCGTGTCGTCTTCATGGACGAGCCGACTGCAGTTCTGTCCCGCGATGAAACCAATTTCCTGTTCAAGCAGGTGCGCAAGCTGCGCGACCAGGGCACCAGCTTTGTCTTCGTGTCGCACAAGCTTGACGAGGTCATGGAGCTGACCGACCGCGTCACCGTGCTGCGTGACGGCCAATGGATCAAGACCTCGCCGACATCGATCCTCGACGGCGAATCGATTGCCCAGCTGATGGTTGGTCGCGAGCTTTCCAAGCTTTATCCGGCCAAGCGCGAACCCGATGTTGATGAGGAGGTCGTGCTGAGCGTCGATGCGCTCTCGACCGGTTATGTGAAGGACGCGACTTTCGAGGTTCGCAAGGGCGAAATCCTCGGCTTTTCCGGGATGATCGGCTCCGGCCGCACGGAGCTGATGGAGGCGATTGCGGGTTTGAGGTCGCGCGCGTCGGGAGAGGTGATTATTCGCGGCGAGACGGTTCCGTCAGGCGATGTGCATGCCGCCAACCGGCGCGGGCTTGCCTATATGACCAAGGACCGCAAGTCGAAGGGCCTGCTGCTCAATTCGCGCATGACTGCCAATCTGACGCTGCAGTCGCTCGAAAACCACGGCAAGCTGGGTTACCTCAGCCCCGCCAGCGAGGCGCAGGCGCTGGAGCGTGCGCGCCGCCGCTTCGATATCAGGGTGCGTGACGGCAATGTCGTGGCCGGACGCATGTCGGGCGGCAACCAGCAGAAGCTGCTGCTCGCCAAGGTGATGGAAACCGAGCCCGAGATCATCATCATCGACGAGCCCACCCGCGGCATCGATGTCGGCACCAAACAGCAGATCTATCATTTCATCTCGGCGCTGGCGCGCGACGGCCGTTCCATCATCGTCGTCTCCTCGGAAATGCCCGAGGTCATCGGCCTTTGCACCCGCGTTGCGGTGATGCGGGAAGGGCGGATCGTCGGCATGCTGGAAGGCGATGAAATCTCCGAACAGGAGATCATGCGCTATGCGGCCGGATTGAAGAAAAAGGCCGCAGCCTGAACTTTTGATGCGCAAGCGGCGCGCTGAAATACAAACCCCAGGGATAATGGGACGGGAGGTTGGAGTGGACACGAGCGTGAATGAGGAAACCCGGGACGTGCGGCGCCGGAACTGGCGGGATATTGACCTTCGGGCCGTCGCGCCCTTTGCCGCCTTGATCTTGCTTCTCATCCTCGGCGCGCTCGTCAATCCGAATTTCATCGGGTTGAACAACCTCGCCAATGTCGCGACCCGCAGCGCCTTCATCGCCATCATCGCGATCGGCGCCACTTTTGTCATTTCATCCGGCGATCTTGATCTGTCGGTCGGGGCCATGGTCGCCTTCGTCGCCAGCCTGATGATCCTGTTCATGAATTCCGGCGTTATCGCCGACCCGGCCCTGATGCTGACGGCAGCCGTGCTCTTTGCCGTCGTTGCCGGATCGCTCTGCGGCCTTGCCAATGGGTTGATTACAACGGTCGGACGCATCGAGCCGTTTATCGCGACGCTCGGCACGATGGGTATCTATCGCGGCCTCACCACCTGGCTGTCGCAGGGCGGGGCGATCACGCTGAAGGACCCGGCGCTGCAGGAGATCTACCGGCCCGCCTATTTCGGCTCCATTCTGGGTGTGCCGGTGCCGATCGCGGTGATCCTGGCGGTGACCTGTGTTGCGGCGTTCATTCTCTACCGCACCCGCTACGGCCGCCATGTGGTTGCCGTCGGCTCGAACGCCGATGTGGCCCGCTATTCCGGCATTCCGGTCAACCGGGTTCGCACCATCGCCTTCGTGATCCAGGGGCTTTGCGTGGCGATTGCGGTCCTGCTCTATGTGCCGCGCCTCGGCTCGACCTCGGCCACGACAGGCATTCTGTGGGAACTCCAGGCCATCACGGCCGTCGTCGTCGGCGGTACCGCGCTAAAGGGCGGCGCCGGTCGGGTCTGGGGCACGATCTGCGGTGCCTTCATCCTGGAACTGGTCGGCAATATCATGCTGCTGTCCAATTTCATCAGCGAATATCTGATCGGCGCCATCCAGGGCACGATCATCATTGTTGCGATGCTCGTCCAGCGCTCGCTGGTTCGGAAATCGTAAACTGCCGGGTTCAGGGGGTCGCCCGGTCTCAAAGACTGCAAGACCCGCATCACTAGGGAGAGAGAAACATGCGTAAGGGATTATTGGGCGCTGCAGCCGTCGCCGTGATGGCGCTGACCGGCGTGGCCCATGCACAGGAAGAAAAGAAGGTCACGATCGGCGTTTCGATCCCGGCCGCCGACCATGGCTGGACCTCCGGCGTGGTGTTCCATGCCGAGCGTGTCGCCAAGCTTCTGATGGCAAGCCATCCGGGCCTCAACGTCATCGTCAAGACCTCGCCGGATCCGGCAAGCCAGGCCAATGCCGTTCAGGACCTTGAAACCCAGGGTATCGACGCGCTGGTCATCCTGCCATCCGATCCGGATCCGCTGGTCAACGCCATCAAGGAAGTCAAGAGCAAGGGCACGTTCGTCGCCATCGTCGACCGCGCACCGTCGGTCAACGACAACACTGTGCGCGACCTCTATGTGGCCGGCAACAATCCGGCGCTTGGCCAGACGGCCGGCGAATATATCAAGGCAACGACCCCGGACGCTGAAGTCGTCATCATCCGCGGCCTGCCGATCCCGATCGACCAGCAGCGCCAGGACGGCTTCGACAAGGGTATCGAAGGCTCCAATGTCAAGGTTCTCGACCGCCAGTTCGGCAACTGGAACCGCGACGATGCCTTCAAGGTCATGCAGGACTACCTGACAAAGTACCCGAAGATCGACGTCGTATGGTGCCAGGACGACGACATGGCTGTCGGCGTACTGCAGGCCATCGATCAGGCCAAGCGCACCGACATCCAGTATGTCGTGGCCGGTGCCGGTTCCAAGGACATGATCAAGAAGGTCATGGACGGCGACAAGATGATCCCGGTCGATGTGCTCTATCCGCCGGCAATGGTTGGTACCGCACTCGAAATGACCGTTGCGAATTTCTACGGTCAGGTTCCGGTTCGCGGCGTCTACACGATCGATGCGACGCTCGTGACCAAGGACAATGCCAAGGACTTCTACTTCCCCGATTCACCATTCTGATCGGTTCTGCAAGCTGCCGGGCGCCCGCGAAAACGGGCGCCCATTTTTATGGGATCAGGCTGCGCAATTCTTTGGTTTCAGTTCTGTGGTTTCAGTTTTGCGGCACGTACCTCTTGCCGCCATGCGGCGTCCGTGATTAGGTTCCGGCGCACTGGAATTGCGGCTGTCCCACCAGTTGGCCGTTATCGGCAAGAGGCGTCTTGCCCTCGATGAACGGCGTGTTGACACACTTCGAAAACGTTTACGGTCGATAATCAGGGAGGAATCTGACATGAAGACCATCAAGGGCCCCGCGCTCTTCCTCGGACAATTCGCCGGCGATGC
Source organism: Pararhizobium qamdonense (assembly GCF_029277445.1). Lineage (NCBI taxonomy): Bacteria > Pseudomonadati > Pseudomonadota > Alphaproteobacteria > Hyphomicrobiales > Rhizobiaceae > Pararhizobium > Pararhizobium qamdonense. The sequence continues at coordinate 1,110,918 of NZ_CP119566.1, forward strand.
CGCTCCCTTCAATTCATGGGATTCGATCACCAAATGGGCTGCCGATTGCGGCTATATCGGCGTGCAGGTTCCGACCTGGGCGAGCCAGCTGATCGACCTGAAAAAGGCAGCCACCTCCAAAGATTATTGCGACGAATTTGCCGGCAAGGCGCGCGAGAACGGTATCGAGGTGACCGAGCTTTCGACCCATCTTCAGGGTCAGCTGGTTGCGGTCAATCCGGTCTATGACGAAGCCTTCGATGGTTTTGCCGCACCCGAAGTGCGCGGCAATCCGAAGGCGCGGCAGGAATGGGCGGTCGAGCAGGTCAAGTTGGCGCTGACGGCGTCGAAGCATCTCGGCATCAAGGCGCATGCGACCTTTTCCGGCGCGCTGGCCTGGCCGTTCATGTATCCATGGCCGCAGCGTCCGGCCGGGCTGGTGGAAACCGCTTTTGACGAACTGGCCCGCCGCTGGAAACCGATCCTTGACCATGCCGAAGATTGCGGCGTTGATATCGCCTATGAGATCCATCCGGGCGAAGACCTGCATGATGGCGTCACCTTCGAGATGTTCCTCGAGCGTGTCGGCAACCATCCGCGCGCCAACATGCTCTACGATCCCTCGCATTACATTCTTCAGTGCCTGGATTATCTCGACAATATCGACATCTATCACGAGCGCATCAAGATGTTCCACGTCAAGGATGCCGAGTTCAATCCGACCGGGCGCCAGGGCGTCTATGGCGGTTACCAAGGCTGGGTCAACCGGGCCGGGCGCTTCCGCTCGCCGGGCGATGGCCAGGTCGATTTCGGCGCGGTGTTCTCGAAACTGACGGCGAATGATTTCGACGGCTGGGCCGTGGTCGAATGGGAATGCGCGCTGAAACATCCGGAAGACGGCGCGCGCGAAGGTGCGGAATTCGTCAAGCACCACATCATCCGCGTCACCGAAAAAGCCTTCGACGATTTCGCCGACAGCGGCACGGACGATGCGGCCAACCGGCGGATGCTGGGGCTTTGATTTTCTACCCTCCCCTTGAGGGGGAGGGTCGGCGCGCAGCGCCGGGGTGGGGTGATTTCCGCGAGATCCAAAGCGTCACCCCCACCCGCAGCTTCGCTGCGACCTCCCCCCTCAAGGGGGAGGTGGACGTCTCCGCAAACTTAAAGATTCAAGGGAGAACATCATGGCAATCGAAGGAACCACTGAGGTTCGCGAAAAGGAGATCCGTCTCGGCATGGTCGGCGGCGGTTCGGGTGCGTTTATCGGCGCTGTTCACCGCATGGCCGCGCGGCTGGATGATCAGTTCGAACTGGTGGCCGGCGCCCTGTCATCGACGCCGGACAAGGCGAAAGCCTCAGGTGCCGAACTCGGTCTTGATCCGCAGCGCAGCTATTCCGACTTCAAGGAAATGGCGATCCGCGAGGCCAAGCTGAAAAACGGCATCGAGGCGGTGGCCATCGTCACGCCGAACCATGTGCATTACGAGGCGGCCCGCGAGTTCTTGAAGCGCGGTATCCATGTGATCTGCGACAAGCCTTTGACCTCGACGCTGTCGGACGCAAGGAAGCTGAAGAAGCTGGCCGACGAGAGCGATGCGCTGTTTGTGCTGACGCATAATTACACCGGCTATCCGATGGTCCGCCAGGCCCGTGAGATGATCGAGAATGGTGATATTGGCGCCGTCCGCCTCGTGCAGATGGAATATCCGCAGGATTGGCTGACGGAGAATATTGAACAATCCGGCCAGAAACAGGCCGCATGGCGCACCGATCCGGCAAAGTCCGGTGCGGGTGGTTCCACCGGCGATATCGGCACACATGCCTATAATCTCGGAGCCTTCGTTTCCGGTCTCGAACTGGAAGAGCTTGCTGCCGATCTCGACAGTTTCGTCGAAGGCCGGGCTTTGGACGACAATGCCCATGTGATGATGCGCTTCAAGGCAAAGAACGGCCAGCGGGCCAAGGGCATGCTCTGGTGCAGCCAGGTTGCGCCCGGCCACGAGAACGGCCTGATGGTCCGCGTCTATGGCACCAAGGGTGGCCTCGAATGGACGCAGAAGGACCCGAACTATCTCTGGTACACGCCGTTCGGCGAACCCAAGCGCCTGATCACCCGCAACGGCGCCGGCTCCGGCCCTGCCGCCGCCCGCGTCTCCCGCATCCCGTCAGGCCATCCGGAAGGCTATCTCGAAGGTTTTGCCAATATCTACACGGAGGCCGCCCGCGCCATCTTTGCCAAGCGTAAAGGCGAGGCCGTCGATCCGGCCGTCACCTATCCGACAATCGATGACGGCATGAAGGGTATGGTGTTCGTCGATGCCTGCGTGCAGTCGTCGAAGCGGAATGGCGCCTGGATCAAGGTTTAGGCGTCTTCGCGGTCTTTATCCGGTTTGCGCATGCTGCTATGCTAACTGTTATTGTCTTGTGCCAGCGGACACACAGGAACTAGCATGGCGAGCAGCGCAAATCTCGGGCAACATCTGGAAGACTATGTGACCGATCTGGTGAAAAACGGGCGCTACAATTCGCGCAGCGAGGTGCTGCGGGAAGGCGTCCGTCTGATCGAGGATCGCGAGAAAAGACTGGCGGCACTCGACCAGTCGATCGCTCAAGGGCTTGCCGATGTGAAAGCTGGCCGGGTGAAACCCGCCAAGGATGTGCTTGAGCGCCTGCTGGCCAAATATGAGGGCGAGGCGAAAGACAGCGATTCGTGATCGTCGTTTTCACCGCCGCTGCCGAGGCGGACCTTGAGCAAATCGCCGATTATATTTCTTACGGCAATCCGCGCCGGGCCGCAACCTTTGTTCGGGAGCTGATTGATCGTTGCGAACGGCTGGCGCAATCTCCCCAGGCGTTTCCTCTCGTGCCGCGTTATGCTGAGGCAGGTGTCAGACGGCGTCCCTATCGGGGCTACCTGATTTTTTACTCAGTCAATGAGGACAGGGTAGACGTCCTGCACATTCTGAACGGTGTTCAGGATTATGAAGCCATTCTTTTTCCCAAAGCCTGAATACCCCATCCTTGCCGGGGGGGCGAACCTGCAACCCTTAACCGGGTTCGAGGTTGACTTTTTCGCAAACGGTTTTTACTGCAACGTTGCAGTTAATGGTGCCTACGCGGAGCATTTCATGATCGATCCCAAAGCCCTGGCAGATCGCTTTCCCGGCGATTTCATTTTCGGCGTTGCGACCGCCTCCTTCCAGATCGAAGGTGCGACCAAGGCCGACGGCCGCAAGCCGTCGATCTGGGATGCGTTTTCCAACATGCCGGGCCGGGTCTATCACGGCCATAATGGCGATATCGCCTGCGATCATTATAACCGGCTGGACGAAGACCTCGATCTGATCAAGAACCTCGGTGTCGAGGCCTATCGTTTCTCGATCGCCTGGCCGCGCATCATCCCGGAGGGCACCGGGCCGGTCAACGAAAAGGGGCTGGATTTCTACGACCGTCTCGTCGATGGGCTGAAAGCCCGTGGCATCAAGGCCTTTGCCACGCTCTACCATTGGGACCTGCCTTTGGCGCTGATGGGCGATGGAGGCTGGACAGCGCGCACGACCGCCTATGCCTACCAGCGTTATGCAAAGACCGTCATTGAACGGCTGGGCGACCGGCTGGATGCGGTGGCGACCTTCAACGAGCCGTGGTGCTCGGTCTGGCTCAGCCATCTCTACGGAATCCACGCGCCTGGCGAGCGCAACATGGATGCGGCACTGCATGCGCTGCATTTTACCAATCTCGCCCACGGCCTTGGCGTTTCCACCATTCGCGACCTGAAGCCGGACCTGCCGGTCGGCATCGTCATCAACCCGATGCAGGTCTATCCCTGCAGCGACAGCGCTGAGGACAAGGCGGCTGCCGAGCGCGCCTTCGATTTCCACAATGGCGTATTCTTCAGGCCGATCTTCAAAGGTGCATATCCTGAAAGCTTTCTCTCGGCGCTCGGTGAGCGCATGCCCGCCATCGAGGATGGCGACATGGCGACGATCAGCCAGAAGACCGACTGGTGGGGCGTCAACTATTATACGCCGATGCGCGTGTCCGATGATCCGGATGCGAGCGCCGAATTTCCGGCAACGGTCAGTGCCAGGCCGGTCAGCGACATCAAGACCGATATCGGCTGGGAGACCTTTCCGCAGGCGCTCGGTGATCTCATCCGCACGGTCAACGACCGCTACACTTTGCCGGACTGCTACATCACCGAAAATGGTGCCGCCTACAATATGTGCGTCGAAAACGGCGTGGTCGATGACCAGCCGCGCCTCGACTACATCGCCGCTCATCTGGCCGTCACGGCCGATCTGATCAAGGAAGGCTATCCGATGAAGGGTTACTTCGCCTGGAGCCTGATGGACAATTTCGAATGGGCGGAGGGCTACAAGATGCGCTTCGGCATTGTTCATGTCGATTACGACAGCCAGGTGCGCACCATCAAGAAAAGCGGTCACTGGTACAAGGAACTGGCCGGGCAGTTTCCGAAGGGCAACCATAAGGCCGGGTGACGGCCTTCACATGGGGCGCCATAACTTCCGGCCCTGCGCCTATTCAGCTTCCCAGATGCCGCTCGCCGCGCTTCTTTGCCAGGTCCATCTGGCGCTGCCGCTGGCGGTAGCGCTGGCGGTCTTCTTCCGTGCGGCTGTCATAGCAGTGGATGCAGGTGACGCCATGCTCGTGATGGGGTGACAGAAGGTCCTGTGGCGTCAGCGGCTGGCGGCAGGCGTGGCAGAGCGTGTGCTCGCCTTCCTTCAGGCCATGCGTGACCGAGACGCGGTCGTCGAAGACGAAGCAGGCGCCGTCCCAGAGGCTTTCTTCTTCCGGCATGTCCTCGAGATATTTCAGGATGCCGCCCTTCAGGTGGTAGACCTCGTCAAAGCCTTGCTCCTTCATGAAGGCGGTCGCCTTCTCGCAGCGGATGCCGCCGGTGCAATACATGGCGATCTTCGGCTTGGCGGCCAGATCGGCATTGTTCTTTACCCAATCGGGGAATTCGCGAAAACTCTTGGTGTTGGGATCAACAGCGCCGCGAAACATGCCGATGGCTGTCTCGTAATCGTTGCGGGTATCGATCACCAATGTGTCCGGATCGGAGATCAGGGCGTTCCAGTCCTTCGGCGCCACATAGGTGCCGACGATCTTGTTGGGGTCGATATTCTCGACGCCCATGGTGACGATTTCCTTCTTCAGCCGCGCTTTCATACGCAGGAATGGCATGGACGATGCCCAGCTTTCCTTGTGCTCGAGACCCACGAATTCCGGCTGGGCGCGCAGGAAGGCGAGCACGGTCCGGATGCCCTCCTCGGGTCCTGCGATCGTGCCGTTGATGCCCTCCTGCGCAAGCAGCAATGTGCCCTTGACGCCGTTATCATCGCAGACCGCCTGCAGCGGTTCGCGAAAATCGGCGAAACGCGCGAACGCAGCGAAATGATAAAGTGCCGCCACCAGAAACTGGCCGCTGTCCAACGGGCGAGGGGTTTGAAGCATGTCTGTCATGCGGCGTGAAATACAGCTTTCCGGCCGCGCACGCAATCGGGTGTGCGGCCGGTCGCGGGACGATCAGGCGGATCAGGCGGATCAGGCGGCTTGCGGCGTAAAGACCCGCAGGCGGTGGCCGTCCGGATCGGTGCAGGTGAACGTATAGTCACTGTCGGATGCGGCCGGTTCCTGCACAATCGTTACGCCTTTCCTGCGCCACTCGTCATGAAGGGCATCGACACCTTCACGCCCTGCAACGAAAATCGGCAGTTCGGCATCGTTGGCGTTCACGGCGGCCGGTTGCTTGTTCTTGCGCGCGAGGCCCAGTCTCAGGGCATCGTTCATGAGGACGACTGCGTAGCTCGGCGACAGTTCTAGCGGCAGCGCACCAAACATCGCCATGTAGAAAACGGCGCTCTCGGCCGGGCTTTCGACAGGCAGAACAAAATCGGTTTTCATGGCAGTCTCCTCTGGTTGGGTTCGGAGACTGTTTATTCCGGCATGCTGTCAATTTATGGCAGCAGGATCACATATCGTGGGTGACATTATGGGCGCGGCGCCATTCCGCCAGAAGCAGGTCGCGCCGGCGCGGAATGCGGATGCCGGTCACGGTCATCGTGCTGAAACGGTCGGTGCGGAAATGACGGAAATCATTGCGCAATTCGCACCAGGCCGCCAGCACGCGAGTTTCCTCGAGATATGCCAGGGCAAAGGGCCAGATGCGCCGCGTGGTCGGCTGGCCGTTGACGTCGGCATAGTCGATGTCGATCTTCATGCCCAGCCGGATGGCTTCGCGAATGGCGGGGAAATCGATGGTGCCGATCTTCAGTTCGCGCGTGTTGTAGACGAGCAGCGAATTCGTCTCCAGTTCGTGGCGCAGATCGGCAGGCAGCACGGCGGCAATCTTGGCCAGGGCGTTCTGCGCCGCATCCTTCAGTTCGTCGTCGGCCCGCGCCGCCACCCAGCGCGCGCCGAGCACCAAAGCCTCGATTTCCTCTTCGCTGAGCATCATCGGCGGCATCAGGAAACCGGGTTTGAGCACGTAGCCGAAGCCGGGTGCGCCCTGAATGTCGGCGCCCTGCGCCTGCAGGGTGGCGATATCGCGGTAGAGCGTGCGGATGCTGATGCCCATGCGCTGCGCGAGCGCGCTGCCGCTCACCGGACGGCGGTAGGTGCGCAAAAGCTGGATCAGATCGAGAAGACGGGTGGAGCGGGACATGCCCGATCATACTGACAGGGATTGGCAGTATCAATGCCGGGAACGCCGCGTCAGACCGCGTCCTGCCACAGAAGCCTGATCGCGCGGCCTTCTGCTTTTGGGTCGTCGCGGAAAGCTGAAGCCGCGACCGTCAGGGCTTCCTCCCGCAGGATTTTCTGGCGGGTGATAACGGCGGAGAGGAGATAGGCGACGTCTTCGCTCTTGCCCAGAAGATGCGGTTGTTCATCGACGAGTGAAGCAAGCAGCGCAAGATCATTGTGATGGCCGAGCAGATCGACGACCCTGGTGACTTCGGCCCGCTTTGCATGCATGGCCGAGGGCCAGAGGCGTTGCAGCATATTGAGGTAGAAGCGGTAGTCCTGGCTGCGCTTCCGCAACTCGTGAAACAGATGCGCGTCCGTCCTATCGGCGCAGGCCTTTCGCGCCGCCGCTGCCTTTTCCAGTGCCTTGCGCCACCCCTTGGCGATGCGTTTTGCGCCCTTTTTGCCGCCATCCTGAAACGTGATGCGCGATAATGCCTCCAGCGCCCGGCCGCAGGTGGCGATCGCCGCTGCCACGGTGTCTTCGAGCGGATTTTCCTCTGCCGCCTGCGCGTCGCGCCGGGCGGCCAGAACCTTGCCGATCCGTTTGAGGGCCGCGCGCTCCTCGTTGTTTTCGGCGTGGTCCAGCAGGTACCGGCTGACTTCGACGAGTGCGGTGGCATCGCGGGAGGTCGAGAGCGTCCGTGCCATATCGCGGATGCGCGTATTTTCCGAACGCCGGAAGGCCGGGATATCGGCGGCGGCAAGGCGGTAAAGCGAGCGCAGCCGCTTGAATTTCTTGCGGGCATCGTGGATCGCGGCGGCCAGCCCCTGCGGGCGCTCGGTCAAGGCGGCAATGGCCAGCGTCAGTTGCCCGGTGCCGACAGCCTTGAATTCAGCCGTGAAATGTTCAGAAGGGCGAATACGATAGCTCATGATCTGCCTTGGATACCAATGGGCTGGTTGAGAGATACTGGTTGGAATAGTGCGGGTCCCCCGTCACCTCGGCACCCAGCCAGTTGGGCAGGGCCGGCGTGTCGCCTTCAGCGCCGAGCTCGACTTCGGCGACCACAAGGCCCTCGTGGGCGCCGGCGTAGACATCGACCTCCCAGACAAAGCCGTGATGATGCACCTTGTAGCGGGTCTTTTCGATGATGAGGCCGATGGCTTTCGACATCATGTCACGGGCGTCGTCCACGGGGATCTCGTATTCGAATTCGTCGCGGGTCATCGCGCCGCTGCCGATCTTGATCGTCAGTTTCGCCCGCTGGTCATCCATCAGCCGTACGCGGGCGGACCGGTCATCCATGGTGACGATATAGGCCTGCCGAAAACGCGTGCCGCCGTCTGCGTCCTCCCGCCAGCTGCCGGACGCCACCAGAAACTTGCGTTCAATTTCCTTGGCCATTGATAAGCCTGCCATTTTTGCTTTCAATCGCGCCCAGACTACAGGATTGTGTCCTTTCGACAAGCGAGCAATTCATGCCGTTTTTTCCTGTACGGGCCGGTGGTCCGGTGGCGCTGTCAGGCCTGCGTCACCATGTCCAAATAGGTTCGGCCGGTCCCGTTTGGTATCGACAAAGGCGGATGGGAAGAGTATTCGAACCTCACTTCAATCGTTTTAAAAGGGCTGTCCGGCATGAGCGAGAAAACCGATAGACTTCTTTCCGTCCTGAAATTGCAGCCGGTCGTTCCGGTGCTGATCATCGATGACGTGGCGACTGCCGTGCCCTTGGCGCGTGCGCTGGTTGCCGGTGGCTTGAAGGCGATCGAGATTACTCTGCGCACGACGGCCGCTCTGGAAGCCATCCGCGCGGTTGCCAACGAAGTGGAAGGCGCCGTTGCCGGTGCCGGAACCATCCTCAACGCAGCCCAATACGAGGCAGCCGTCGAGGCAGGCTCGCAGTTCATCGTCAGCCCCGGCACGACGCAGGAACTGATCGATGCCGCCAATGATTCCGACATCCCGCTGCTGCCGGGTGCCGCAACCGCCAGCGAAGTGATGGGCCTGCGCGAAGAAGGCTACAAGGTGATGAAGTTCTTCCCGGCCGAACAGGCCGGCGGCGCTGCCTATCTGAAGTCGCTGTCGTCGCCGCTTGCCGGCACGCTGTTTTGCCCGACTGGCGGGATCTCGCTGTCGAATGCCAGGGATTACCTGTCGCTGCCCAACGTCGTCTGCGTCGGCGGGTCCTGGGTCGCGCCGAAGGAACTGGTTGCCAAGGGCGACTGGGCCGGCATCACCAAGCTGGCCGCAGAGGCGTTTGCACTGAGAGGCTGACCTCTTCAGCAGCTGCACGGGCGGAAGTCTCCTCCATGCACAATGGCCCTGTGACGGTCTGCAGCATTCTTTCCACCCTGCGTGAAAGCGGGGTGGAATGCGATCTTTTTGGGCCGATTTAAGTCACTGCAGAACCATCGCTGGTTTGATCTGAAGTCGCGCATTCCGTGACTGCGGCACATTTGCTTGTGTCTTTCATTTGTATTCCTCCCGTTGCATTCCTATGTCTCTATCCGACCGAAACCGGCCTCAAGGGAGTGGACCGAATGTTTGACGCAAAGAAATTGCTGGATCAGTTTTTGGGTTCTCAGATCCCCGGCGCCGGTGGCTCGGTGCGTGATCGCGCTGGACAGGCGACGCAGATGGCCAAGGACAATCCGCTGGCCGCTGGCGCCATCGCCGCTGTCCTGCTCGGCACGGGTACCGGCCGCCAGGTCGCGGGTTCTGCCCTGAAGCTCGGTGGTCTGGCTGCCATCGCCGGCCTCGGTTATCAGGCCTACAAGAATTACCAGGCCGGCAAGGAGCCGGTGGTGCAGCCGCAAGCGCAGGCGCAGCCAGAACTTCTGCCGCCACCTGCCGATTCCGGTTTCAGCACGGAGCCTGCGGTTCTCCGCAACGATTTCGTTCTGGTGCTCGTGCGCGCCATGATCGCCGCTGCGCGTGCCGATGGCCATATCGATGATACCGAGCGCGCCCGCATCATGGACAAGGTCAAGATCTCCGGCCTTGATTCGGAAGCCGAACAGTTCCTGCATGAAGAGCTCAGCAAGCCCGTCGATCTCGACGCCATCGTCGCTGCCGCCGTGAGCGAGGAAGAGCGCGTCGAGCTCTATACTGCCTCCCGTCTGGCCATCGATGCCGACAGCCGTGCCGAGCGCGGTTATCTCGATCAGCTCGCCGGACGCCTCGGTCTTGCCGACGCGCTGGTCGATCATATCGAGGCGACGGTCTCTTCGGCCAAGACCCCGGTGATCGAGGCTCAGGCAAACCCGCCGCAAACCTCGGTGCCGCAGACCGGCCAACCGCCGATCAAGTCGCCTTGGTGATCAATCCATCATCACTTTGCATTTGTGCGGATGCCTGAGCTGTCCTATGCCAGCGTCAAAGCCTTTATACAGACCGGCGCGGTAAGACGTGCCGGTCTTAGGGCTGATGGTGTGGTCACTCGGGGAGTGTGCAGATGCGTGATTTGACCAATTGGACTGGCTGTCCGGCACCGAAGCCGGTGACTCTCGAAGGCCGGTATGTCCGGATCGTGCCCTATGATCGCTCCGCGCATCTAGAGGCGCTCTGGCAGGCTTTCGGCGGCCTGGAGATCAATGCGCGGCTGCAATATTTTGCGCAGGACGACTTTCGCAGCATCGAGGATTTCGATGCCTGGCTGACGGGCGTGCAAAAGGGCGGCTGGGTCACGGAGGTGTTCTACGACAAGGCTACGGGCGATGTGGTGGGCCTGGCTAATTACATGCGGCCGGATCCGGCCAATGGCGTGGTCGAGGTCGGCGGTGTCGCCCATTCCTTCTCGATGGCCCGCTCACCTCTGTCCACCGAGGTGCACTATCTGATGGCCAAGCACGTCTTCGAGGAGCTTGGCTACCGGCGTTACGAGTGGAAATGCGACAACCGCAACGAAGCCAGCAAGAAGACGGCCAACCGTCTCGGCTTCAGCTTCGAAGGCGTTTTCCGCCAGCACATGTTGTCCAAGCGCGCCAATCGCGATACCGCATGGTTCTCGATCATTGACGGCGAATGGCCTGTGCTGAATGCGGCTTTCGAAGCCTGGCTTTCGCCGGAGAATTTTGCCGGTGATGGCACGCAGAAGCGCAAGCTGGAAGATATCCGCACCGAGCTTTCGCAAAAGGAGACCGCATGACCATCCCGGAAAAGAAGGACCGTTCGCCGGCAATCGCAGCGGCAGTGATCCTGCTTGTCGTCGGCGCGGGCTTCTTCATCCTGCCGAATATCATGCTCTGGATCGGTACCTATTCACCTTGGCTTGCGGCGGCCTTCGGCGCGCTGTTCGTGCTCGCCTTCTTCCTGATCTTCTGGCTGCGGGCCCGCTACCAGCGTGGCCGCGGGCTATAAAGGTCAGCCCTGCAGCGAAGCGCCAAGCAGGACGATGCCGAGCGTCAGCACCAGCAACGCGCCGGAAATTTCTATGCCATTGCTGATGCGCATGGCCGATGAGCCGCTGGATGCGTAGCGCACGGCGAGGTCCTTGGCGGTAACCGCGAGCGTCGCCAGCACCGAGACGGTGATGGCCGTGCCGATCGACATGGCAAAGACCGAGAGCACGCCACCCAGATAGAGCCCGTTCAGCAGTGCGAAACTCAGCACGATCAGCGCTCCGGAACAGGGCCGCAACCCCACGGCAATGATCGCCGACCAGGCTTCACGCAGCGCAAACCGGTCGCCTTTCAGCATCGAGGGATCAGGTGCATGCGCGTGGCCGCAGGTGTCGCAGACCTCGCCGTGAGCGTGGCTATGGCTGTGGCCGTGGGAATGATCGTGGTTATGATGTGCGTGGCTATGCGCGTGTCCGTGGTCGTGTGCAACGGCCGGCGCCAGGCGCCGCGCCCGCATGCCGCGCAGTTTGCGAAACAGCAGCCAGCCGCCGAAGGCCGCGATCAGCGCGTAGCTCGCCACTTCCAGAAAATGCGTCGCCTGGGTCATCGAGATCGAGGAACCGCGCAGGACGAGATAGGCGGCACCCACCAGCAGGATGGCGACGCCGCCCTGCATCATCGATGACAGGAACGACAGGAGCACGCCTCGCTTCAGCTCGGTCTCGTTGGCGATCATGTAGGAGGAGATGACCGCCTTGCCGTGGCCGGGGCCTGCGGCATGGAACACGCCATAGGCAAAGGATAGCCCGATCAGCGACCAGAGATGCCACGGGTCGTCGCGCATCGCTTTGATCGCTTCGGTCAGCGTGTGGTAGAAGCGTTGCTGCTCCACGTTGATCCAGGCGAAAAAGCCGCCGAAGATACCGCTGGTGTTGAAGGATGGCTCTGCGGTGCCGATGCCGAGTGGCGACTGCGCATGGGCGACGCTGATACCGGCGGCCGTGACAATCAGCGCGAGGCCGATCAGGCGGGCAGGACCGCGCCCCATCAGCATTTGAACTCGATTCGTGTGGCAAACATCTTCGACATGTCGGTTCCGGTCGGGTCGTTGAAGAAGGCGTCGGTCAGGCTGGCCTGGTTCTGGGCAAGCACTTCGTCCGGATCGGGGCGTACCACCTTGTGCTCGCAGGCGTTCAGCTGGTCGCCGACCGCAACGAGATCGCTGTCCGTCGGAAAATCCATCGCCGTATACATTGTGGGGTCATAGACGCCGAACGACATATTGCCCTTGAGCGGGATCGGCTCGGCAGGCTTGACGGCGAACATCAAAAGCAGCTGGCCGTCCTTGTAATCCGCAGTGATTTCGTTGGGCTTGTTGACCTTGATGGTTTTGCCATTGTCGGTGATGGTCGTGTAATAATTGTATTCCTGCAGGGAATCGAGCACGGTCTGGCCGACCTCCTGCAATTCGTCGGGATCGAGCTGCGCATTGGAATTCTTGTCGAAATCCATCACGACGCTGGCGGAAAACAGCTCGTCGAAGCGCCAGACATTGCGCAATTCGGTGATCTGGTTCGTCCCGTCGGCGACAATCTCCAGGCGGGCCTCGGCGAAGATATGCGGATGCGCGAGTGCGGCACCAGGCGCAAATACGGCCGCTGCCGTCAGGATCAGGGGCAATCGCTTCATTCTATCATGATTCCTTTGGCTGTTTCGGGCGCAACGCCAATACGCGAGCAATGTATGTCAAATGGGACGGAATTGGGACTTTTCGCCCAATGGGACCGCGTCAATTTTCCGCATTCTTGCGAAACCACTGGTGCAGGAAATCAACGAAGGTGCGCACCTTGGTCGGCAGATAGCGCCGGTGCGGGTAGATCGCGTAGATGCCGCGATCCTTCGGGATATAGTCTTCGAACATGGAGACCAATGTGCCGGCGGTGACCTTCGGCCGGGCGATGAAATCGGGAACGCTGGCAATGCCCATGCCGGATTCCGCCGCGCGTACGGCGGCAAGCGGGCTGTTGACCTCGATCGGGCCGCCAACCGGCACACTGAACCCGGTGCCATCGGGCTCGGTAAAGCGCCAGTTGCTGTAGGAGCGGCCGTTGGTGTCGATGATGCAGGCGTGCCGCGACAGTTCGGACGGGTGGTTGATGGGTCCAAACTCTTCAAGGAATGCCGGTGTCGCGCAGTAGAGAACCTGAAAATCATCAAGCTTGCGGGCAATCAGCGTCGAATCCTCCAGCTTGGTGATCCGGATTGCCACGTCGAACCCTTCTTCGACCAGATCGACGAAACGGTCGTCGGAGATGATTTCCAGCGACAGTTCCGGATGCGCCTTGCCGAAATCGATCAGCGACTGGCCGATTTCCGCATCGACGAAGGTGCGGGGTGCTGAAATGCGCAGGCGGCCCTTGAGGTCGGAATTGCTGGCGCGAACCAGGTCGGCGAGGTTGTCGATCTCTTTCAGGATTTCCGACGCCGTACGGTAATAGGTATGACCGGCCTCGGTGAGCGAAAACTGCCGGGTCGTGCGGTTGAGCAGAAGGGCGCCAAGTTCGTCCTCAAGCTCGCGCACATATTTCGACAGAAGCGCCTTCGAGCGGCCAACACGCCGGGCGGCTGCGGAAAACCCCTCGGCATCGACGACGTCGATGAAGGCGCGAATGCGGGTCAGTGTATCCATCGGGCTGCTGTTCCTGCCTGTTTGGGCTGCCGCCCTGTTCCTGATTCGCTTTTCTCGGCCGTCGCGACGATAGACCGGCGTTGCGCAAAGGCGAAGGACCGTTGCAGCCGTTAACGTTTCGCGTTCTGCAGAAAGCCGGTGCGGCTTTTCCAAAAACGATCTTAAAACAAGGCGTTGGTTTTCGCGACGGGTTCGCCCGGATTGTTCAGCAAATCTGAACATATTAACAGTTGGCGCTGCGCAGAAAAAATCATCGGCCAATTTGAAAAAAGTCTTGATTACGACAAGGTTTTTTCTTATCTCCGCTTCAGCCCAAAGTCGCACGTGCCCATGGGTGTCCGCCGACCCTCGAATTTGGTGAGGAAATCGGTAAGGTACCTGGAATTAACCCCTCCAGTCGCTCCTCCGGCCAACCGGAAAATGCGAGGACATCTGAAGCAACGACGGTGCGGGCCTTTTTGTTCTCTCCCTGCTTTCCATCAGCGGGGGTTACTGAAGAGGCACACCTTCATTGCCGGAAGTGCGGTAGGGTCATCCTTCCAATCAATGGCAGACAAAGCGGATCAAAGCTCTTGGCGGGGCGTTGTTCCATCATTCGCGCATCGTGCGCATGTCTGGTTCCGGGGTCTCCACCGGCTGGTTCCAGGGCATGTTCGCGTATGTCCTTTGTCCTCCACATCTTTGTGGAGCGTATCTGATTGAGGATAGAACCATGACGACTGCACGTATCATCGATTTCCTGAACACCCGACGTCCCGAAGGTCCTTGCCTTGTGGTTGACCTCGATGTCGTGCGCGACAATTTCAAGGCTTTCCGTCACGCTCTGCCGGATAGCTCGATCTACTATGCCGTCAAGGCAAACCCGTCGCCGGAAATCCTGCGTCTGCTCGCCTCCCTGGGCTCCAACTTCGATTGCGCGGGCGTCGCCGAAATCGAGATGGCGCTCGATGCCGGTGCGACCGCTTCGCGCATCTCCTTCGGCAACACGATCAAGAAGGAACGCGACATTGCCAAGGCGCATGCGCTCGGCGTTTCGCTGTTTGCTGTCGATAGCCATGAGGAAGTCGAAAAGATTTCCCGTGCCGCTCCCGGCGCCCGCGTGTTCTGCCGCGTCCTCACCGATGGCGAAGGTGCCGAATGGCCCTTGTCGCGCAAGTTCGGCTGCGTCCCGCAGATGGCTGTCGACGTTCTCGTCTATGCGCATCAGCTGGGCCTCGTCTCGCACGGCGTCTCATTCCATGTCGGCTCGCAGATGACCAAGGTCGATGCCTGGGATTCGGCACTCGCCGATGCCAAGCGCGTTTTCGTGCAGCTTGCCAAGCAGGGCATCCAGCTGAAGATGGTCAATATGGGCGGTGGTTTTCCGACCAAGTACCTGCGCGACGTGCCTTCGGCGGAAGCCTATGGCAAGGCGATCTTTTCGTCGCTGCGCAAGCACTTCGGCAACAACATCCCGGAAACCATCATCGAGCCGGGCCGCGGCATGGTCGGCAATGCCGGCGTGATCAAGGCGGAAGTCGTCCTGATCTCGAAGAAGTCGGACAATGACAACCACCGCTGGGTGTTCCTCGACATCGGCAAGTTCGGCGGTCTCGCCGAAACCATGGATGAAGCGATCCGTTACCCGATCCGCACCATCCATGATGCCGACGAGATGGAGCCTTGCGTGCTGGCCGGTCCGACCTGCGATTCGGCTGACGTGATGTACGAGAAGAACATGTATCCGCTGCCGATCACGCTTTCGATCGGCGACGAAGTTCTGATCGAGGGCACGGGCGCCTACACGACGACCTATTCGGCCGTGGCTTTTAACGGTTTCGATCCGCTGAAGTCCTACGTCATCTGATTGGCGTCAGCTAAACAGTCTGCTCCGGGTCAAATCGGAGCAGCGAATTCACAATTTGTTTTCGATACCGTTTGAATCGGTTTTGAGTACGGGAGGCCAAGATGGCCGCTGTTCTTGATTCTGTCCGCGCCTTCTTTGCGCAGAATGCCTTCACCATCGACGCTGAAAATCCGGGCGACGTTGTCGCGCGCGAAAATCTGCTTGACCAGGCCATGGGCCCGAACCGCCGCCGCAAGTCGTCCGAGACGCTGCGCCGCGGCCGTGTGCCGGCCGAAGGCCTGGCTCTGGTCGCCCGCGATCCGGATGGCCATGTCATCGGCACCGTGCGCCTGTGGAACGTCGAAGCCGGCGTCAGCCGCGACGGCACGCCCGTTGACGCGCTGCTGCTCGGCCCCCTGGCGGTCGATGCCGCCCATGAGGGCAAGGGTATCGGCGGCGCCCTGATGCGGGCGGCGATCGGCGAAGCCAAGAGCCGTGGTCACGGCGCCATCCTTTTGGTTGGCGACGCACCCTATTACGAGCGTTTCGGCTTTTTTGCCGCCAAGGCACAGCATCTGGTCATGCCTGGCCCGTTCGAGCGCAACCGGTTTCTGGCCATCGAGCTGAAAGACGGCTGGCTGGACGGTGCGGCCGGCATGCTGGTCGCCAGCGGCCGCAAGCTCGCCATGCCGCGCCTTCGCCGCGCAGCTTGAAATGGCCACAGCATCGCGCTGTAAAAAGCGCGATGCCATTTTTCCTGCCGGCATGCTGACGCCCGCCGCGCGGTAACATGCCCGTCAACTTCGCGTGACATCCGGGAAAATCCGGATTTCCTTCTGGAATTCGCCGTCTTCCGCAGCCAGCATACCGGCATGTTGATCCGGACCCTTCTTTGCATCGCCCTTG
Organism: Pararhizobium qamdonense; assembly: GCF_029277445.1. Classification (NCBI taxonomy): domain Bacteria; kingdom Pseudomonadati; phylum Pseudomonadota; class Alphaproteobacteria; order Hyphomicrobiales; family Rhizobiaceae; genus Pararhizobium; species Pararhizobium qamdonense. The sequence continues at coordinate 1,127,372 of NZ_CP119566.1, forward strand.
TTTTCTCCAGCGGCTCTGTCCTGGCACAGGACAAAGCCGCTCCTCCCATTGCTGCCCAAACGGCGGCGGTGAGCGCCATTCTCGATCGCGCCGCGCAATTGTCATCGCTAAAATCGGTTGTCGTCTCGCGTGATGGCGGCATCATCGCCGAACGCGGTTATGGCGGGCATACGCCGCGAGAGCCCACCAATATCAAATCGGCCTCCAAATCGATCATGTCCGCGCTCGTCGGTATCGCTATTGCCAAAGGCGAACTGGAGGGCGTCGATCAGAAGATTGCGCCGATTTTGTCGCGGGACCTGCCTGAAAACCCTGATCCGCGCCTGCAGCAGGTGACGATCGGAAACCTTCTTTCCATGCAGGCGGGGCTTGGGCGGACGTCCGGTCCCAATTACGGCCGCTGGGTTTCAAGCCGCAACTGGGTGCGCAGCGCGCTTTCCCTGCCGTTTGCTGCCGATCCCGGCGGACCCATGCTTTACTCGACAGGCTCTACGCATCTTTTGTCTGCCATCCTGACACGTGCCTCCGGGCAATCGACGCTGGCTCTGGCGCGCCGCTGGTTCGAGCCGCTGAAGGGCTTTTCCATCACCGCCTGGGACCGAGACCCGCAGGGCATCTATCTCGGGGGCAATCAGATGGCGATGAGCACGCGGTCGCTTCTGGCTTTTGGCGAACTCTACCGCAATGGCGGCAAGACGCCGGAAGGGGTTCAGATCGTGCCTGCGGACTGGGTTGCGCAATCCTGGCAGCACAGGACCAATTCGCAGTTTACCGGCGACAGTTACGGCTATGGCTGGTTCCTGCGCAATATGGCGGGCCGCGACGTTCGCTATGCCTGGGGTTATGGCGGCCAAATGCTCTATATCGTGCCGTCGCTAGGGCTCACCGTCGCCATGACCTCCCAGGAAGACGCGCCATCCGCCCGCACTGGTTACCGCGATAGCCTGCACCAGCTGATGGCCGACATCATTCTTGCCAACGAGACCGCAGCTACCATGCGTCCCGGTTGATGACCGTGGTTTGACAGACAGGTTCCGCTGGGGTAAACGCTCGCCAACGGGTGAGAGCCCCGGCTGTCCGCGAGCTCCGTGCTTTTGGTGAAGTCTCTTATAATCCTCTTCGGTCGTCCATATCCTGTGGCGTGCGAACGGTGGCAAGGCGGACCCCCTCCGGATGATTGCACGCTCCATGTTGGAGACTGAACGATGCGTGGACCGATCCCGCTTCCCTCACTCGATGCCCTGAAGGACCAGGCAAAACGGCTGCGCGCCGGTCTTGCCACCGGCGGCCAGAACATCACCCATTCGAAATCGCTGGAGCTTCTGGCCGCGCAATACGGGTTTCGCGACTGGAACACGCTGCATGCTGTGATCGGCAACCGGCCGCCCCTCAATCCGTGGATGCTCGGGTCGCGGGTCAAAGGCCATTATCTCGGCCAGCCCTTCGAAGCGACAATTCTCGGCGTCCAGGCCGTGACCGCCCAACCCGGCCGCTACCGCCTCACGCTCGATTTCGACGAGCCCGTGGATGTCGTCACGTTCGACAGCTTCTCGGCTTTCCGCAAACGCGTCCACTGCACCATCGACGAAACCGGACGAACGGTCGAGAAAACCTCGAACGGCCGGCCGCAGGTGGAATTGGCGTGGTGAAGAGCGCGTAGGCTGGCAGGGCTTGCACCATCATCGCGATATGCCGGATTTGTCCCATCGATAGAGCACGTCCGGTTCCCTTTCCTCGTTCTCCGAACCGTCCGTCATTTTGACTAGGACGAAACCGAGTTTTTCATAGAAACGACGTGCGTCGTCGTTCCGCTGAAATGTCCAGAGATGCAAGGACTGCGCGGCATGTTGTGCAACGTCAAGAAGCGCCGAGCCGACACCGGCATGCTGGAAGCCTGGACGGACATAGAGTTGTTCGATCCAGGTTTCGCTGAACGAGATGACGCCGATAAGGTTGCCGTCACTCAGCGCGCCCCAGATTCTGCTCGTCTTGAACAGATGCTCGGACCAGTAGGCAAGGTCTTCAGAGGGTGTGTGCAGGGCCCCGATCCACGGAAAACTGGCATTGAACGTCTCGCGATGAATGCGCGCGGCCATTGGCATGTCCGCGAGCCCGAGTTCACGTAGAGCGAAAACGTGCTTTTTTGTCACCCGGCGATATCGACCACGCCGCAATCGCCCGCTTCCGAGCCGAAGGCAAGCTGGCGGCCGTTTTTGTTCCAGGCCATGGCGGTGATGGCGCCCTTGCCGGGGCGGCGCAGCAGCACTTCCTTGCTGTCGGTGAAGCGCACCACCATGATCATGCCATCGGCATAGCCGATCGCTGCGATCTCCTCGACCGGGTGGCAGCAGACCTGCGTGACCATGATATTGGCGCGGGTGCCGAGTTCGAGCGGCGCCTTGCCCATCGGGCCATCCTTGGCCTGGAAGGGCCAGACGATGGCGGCCGGTGCGCCGGAGGATGCCAGCCATTTGCCCTTGGCCGACCATGAAACTGATTTGATCTTGGCCGGATAGCCGGTCATGCGCATGTGCCGGGTTTCGGCGCCGGGCTTGGTATCCAGCTTCCAGCCATGCAGCGCGTTTTCCTGCATCGAGGTGACGACGAAGCGGCCGTCGGGGGAGAAGCTCACGCCGGTATGGGCGCCCTTCCATTCGAGATCGACCGGCTGGCCCGGGATCGCCACCCAATGCAGCGAGACGCCATTATAGCGGGCAAGCGCAATGCGCAAGCCTTTCGGCGCAAAGGCGATGCCCTCGACGGTGCGCTCCTCGGTGAAATCCTTGACGCTCCCGTCGGCCAGCCGCACATGCGCCGTCTTGCCATAGGCATAGGCAACTGCACCCTGCGGTCCGGCTGCGACCTGCGATATCCATTTGCGTGGCACATGGGCGATTTCACTCACCGTGCCATCTGCCTTGATGCGCAGCACCTTTCCGTCTTCGCCGCCGGTCAAAAGCGTATCGGTCGCGTCATCGCGGATGGAGGAGAGTAGGCCCTCATGCGCCTCGGCGGTTTTGTGGCCGTGATCGAGGCTATGGATGAGCCCGGAGGATTCGGCAAAGAACGGGATGTCGCCGAGAAAGGCCACGCCGGCGACGTGACCTTGAAGGTCGAGAGGAGCAACTGTCGGCATCAGTGAGCTGCGGCCTCGGCGGGAACGGCTTCGCAAGCCTTGAACGTGCGTTCAAGCTTTTCGCGGTCGAGTTCGCGGCCGATAAAGACGAGACGGCTCTCATGCTTCTCGCCGTCCTTCCAGGCACGCTGGTGATCACCTTCGATGATCATGTGTACACCCTGGACAACGTAGCGCTCTGCGTCGTCCTTGAAGGCGATGATACCCTTCAGGCGCAGAATGTTAGGGCCTTCCGTCTGGGTGATCTTCTGGATCCAGGGGAAGAAGCGGTCCGGGTTCATTTCGCCGCCGCGCAGAGACACCGACTGCACCGTCACGTCGTGGATCGGCGAGGGGGCGTGATCGTGATGATGGTGGTCATGGCCGTGATGATCATGGTCGTGGTGGTCGTGGTGGTCGTGATCATGATGATCATGGTGGTGATGATCGTGGCCGCAATCCGGACCGCAGGTATGGTCGTGGTGGTGATCATCATGGTCGAGGAAATTCGGCTCGTTTTCCAAGGCCCGTTCCAGGCTGAATGCGCCCTGGTCGAGGACCTTGGTCAGGTCGATATTGGAGCGCTCCGTGCGGTGAATACGGGCCGAAGGGTTGATGGCGCGCACGGTCGCTTCGATCTTCGCCAGTTCTTCCGGCGTAACGAGATCGGTCTTGTTGAGCAGCACGACATCGGCAAAAGCGATCTGGTCTTCGGCTTCGCGGCTGTCCTTCAGGCGCAGCGGCAGATGCTTGGCATCGACCAGAGCGACAACGGCGTCGAGTTCGGTCTTGGCGCGCACATCGTCGTCCATGAAAAAGGTCTGAGCGACAGGCACCGGATCGGCAAGACCGGTGGTTTCGACGATAATGGCATCGAAGCGGCCCGGACGGCGCATCAGGCCCTCCACAACGCGGATCAGGTCGCCGCGCACGGTGCAGCAGACGCAGCCATTGTTCATCTCGTAGATTTCCTCGTCGGATTCGACGATCAGGTCATTGTCGATGCCGATCTCGCCGAATTCGTTGACGATGACGGCATATTTCTTGCCATGGGCCTCCGTCAGAATGCGGTTCAGGAGCGTCGTCTTGCCGGCACCGAGATAGCCGGTGAGCACGGTAACGGGAATGGGCTTGGCGGCAGCTGTGGTTGCTTCGGTCATGGGAGCCTCGTGCAGGGAAATTGTTCCCAGAAAATGGTGATTGCCTGCTTCATATAAGCACTTTGCGCAGGGCGGCAACCATGTCGATTTCTTTTCATGGCATATTGCATAGGGTTCAGCCCCAAATTATCTTTGTCCTCCAAGATGGAGCGCGTGTATGTCGAAATCCAAGCATGTCGTCCCGAATTCGAAAGGCGGCTGGAGTGTTCGCAGCGCGGGTGCCTCGCGCGCAGCCAGGACCTTTGACTCGCAAAGTGAAGCGGTGGCCTATGCCAGGGACGCTGCGCGGGCCAATCATAGCGAACTCTACATCCATCGTAGAGATGGAACGATTAGCGATAGACGATCTTACGGACGCGACCCTTTTCCTCCGAAGGGCTGAGCGATTTTGTTCCACAAAAGCGTGTTCATAAACTGTCCGTTCGATGAAAAATATATCGAACTTCTTCGCCCGCTCCTTTTTACAGTTTTGTATCTCGATATGGTTCCTCGTATCGCGTTGGAACGCCTCGATGCGGGTGAGGCACGCTTCAGCAAGATTGTCGAGCTGATTGGGGCGTGTAAATATGGCATTCACGACCTGTCACGCGCGAAAGCTGAAAAGCGCGACGAGTATTACCGTATGAACATGCCATTTGAGCTTGGCCTTGATATTGGAGCAAAGCTTTTCGGGCAGGTTCAACTTTCCGGTAAAATCACACTTATTTTGGAGGAAGAGCGCTATCGCCACCAGGCTACCATATCCGATCTGTCGAACGCTGATATAGCGGTCCATGGGAACGAGCCGGAAGAAGTTGTAAAAGCCGTCCGTGATTGGCTGAGCCATGCCGCGAACCTCAGAGCGGATGGGCCGAGCGCAATATGGGGAGCCTTTATCGAATTCATGGCGCACAATTACGATGCTTTGAAGCAACGCGGATATTCGGATAAGGATATCGAACGCCTCCCCATTCCGGAGTTGATCGAGAACATGTCGATCTGGACGGCAGCGCGCCGGCCCTGATTATTTCAATTCGTCCACGTCAAAATCTCTCACATCCTCCAACAGTTCGATGATCCCGTCTACCGCGTGCGCAATCAGCTGCTCGCCACGCGTCGCTGTCGCAGCCGATGCGTCACCGGCGGCGCCCTGTTCGTTGAGGTCCGGCATCTTCCAGCCGAAGGCATGCGGGCCATAAGCGCGCAGATGTTTGAAACGGCTGGCGAATTCGGATTGGCGCGACGTAAAGCGCTCCGCTTTCGCCATATCCACCTTGTCCGGGTACATGGCCAGCATCACGGATGTCTCGATGTCGCCGCCGTGAATGTCGATTGCCTTGTCTTCCGCGCGGATCCAGCCCTCCGGTTGACCGAAGCGGGTCCAGCTGGTGGCCACCGCCAGCATGCCAAACCGTACGCGCGCTTCCGTCGCGACAATGGTCATCAGCGGTGAATTGCCGCCATGGGCATTGAGCATGACGAATTTGCGGATGCCCTTTTCGTGGAGGTTTTGCGACATGCCGATCCAGCGCTTCACCGCCTCGTCATAGGCCAGCGAACGCGTGCCTGGCGTATCCGCATGTTCGATCGAATAGCCGGTGGGTTCGGTGGGCAGGAATGTGACGGGCAGGGCGGGGGGCAGGCGGGCGATCACCCGCTCGGCCAGTCCTTCCGCAATCAGTGTGTCGGTTTCAAACGGCAGGTGCGGCCCGTGCTGTTCGTGGGCGCCGAGCGGCAGGACGGCGATCCAGTCCTTTCGCGCTGCGGGCGCGAGATCGGAAACATTGTCTTTCCAATGCGGTGCGGGGACTGTCATGCTCCTGAGAGCCTTTCGGTTGTACTTGCGGTATGGCTGTCATTCGAGTCATACAGGTGACGGATGGCCGTGCAAGAAATTTGGTGGAGGACCGATGGGAAAGAAGAGCAAGGCCGAAAAGAAAGCCAAGGGTGCCAAGAAAAAGCATCACGACGTCGAGGTCCACGCACAGGACCTCGCCTCGGTGCTGGTCCAGGCGGCGCGTTCGATGCGCACGGTGCTGTCGCGCAACCTGCTTGAAAGCGGGCTCTATGCGGGACAGGACGGGGTGATGCTGGCTTTGGCCGAAACCGACGGGCTGACCGCCGGGGTTTTGGCGATGAAGCTCGGCGTCAAGGCGCCGACCATGACCCGGACCATCGGCCGCATGGAAGCCCAGGGTTTCCTGGAGCGGCGGGCCGACGACGAGGATGCGAGACTGACCAAGGTCTATCTGACGACGCTCGGCCGCGACCGGCTGCAGACCATTACAGAGGCCGGCAAGACCTCTGAGGACATGGCGACCAAAGGCCTTACCGAAAAGCAGATCAAGACCCTGATGAAGCTGCTGCGTGCTGTCGATGGCAATCTTCAGGGAACAGTGGCCGTAGAATAGCTCCCTCTCTTCCTGCCTTAATTGGCGATTGCGGCGGCAATTTAAACAGTTTAAAGAGGATTTAAAAATAGCGGTATTGAGCCGGGATAGCTGAGGGGGAAACGTGGCGCAGAAGATCAAGCTCTCCACCATTGCGGAAACGCTGGGTGTGTCCACGGCAACCGTTTCACTGGCATTGCGCGATAGCCCGCTCGTGGCTGCCATGACCCGCGACAAGATCAAGGAGCAGGCCCGCGCGCTCGGCTATATCTACAATCGCCGCGCCGCCAGCCTTCGCACCTCCCGCTCCGGCATTATCGGCGTCGTCGTGCACGACATCATGAACCCGTTCTACGGCGAAATCCTGAAAGCCATCGAGGCCGAACTGGACCGCGACCGGCAGACGTTCATTCTCTCCAACCATTATGATTCCGTCGAAAAGCAGCGCGCCTTCATCGAGACGCTGCTGCAACTCGGCGGCGATGGCGTCATCATGTCGCCGGCGATCGGTACGCCGCCGGAAGATATTCAGCTGGCGGAGGACAATGGCATGCCGGCCATCCTGATCGCCCGCTCGATCGAGGGCGTGGACGTGCCGATTTTCCGCGGTGACGATGCCTATGGCATTTCGCTTGCCACCAATCACCTGATCAGCCTTGGCCACCGCGTTATCGCCATGGTCGGCGGCACCGATCAGACCTCGACCGGCCGCGACCGCTATCAAGGTTACGTCAATGCGCTGCGCAAGGCCAATATCGACGTCGATCCGGACCTGCGCATTCCCGGTCCCCGCTCGATGCAGGGCGGCTTCGAGGCGGCGGTGCATCTGCTCTCCTTGCCGCAGAAACCCACAGCCGTCGTCTGCTGGAACGATCTGGTCGCCATCGGCATGATGAACGGCATTGCCCGCGCTGGCCTTGTGCCCGGCCGCGATGTTTCGGTGACCGGCTATGACGATCTGGAGGAAGCCTCGATCGCAACGCCGGCGCTCACCACCGTCTGGAACGGTCAGTCGGATGTCGGCCGCAGTGCCGCCCGCGCGCTGCTCGACAAGCTGAATGGCAGCCATGAGCCGGATGGTATCCACCTGATCAAGCCGGAAATGCGGATCCGTCAATCGACCGGTCCGCTCCGGCCCAATCCCACAGAGTAAGTTTATCCAATTCCGCAAGGAGTAACCATGTCGAATAACCGCCAGCGTATTCTCGTGCCTGGAAAAATGAACCAGCGCGTGCTCGACCGTTTGCCTGACCATTTCGACCCCGTTTTCATCGCCGCCACCGATCCAGCGCTGGTCACGGCCGAGCTTTCGTCCAGCGTTGCCGGCATCGCAGTCCAGGGTAAAATTCCAGCCGAATTCGTTGATGCATTTCCCAAGCTGGAAATCATCGCCAATTTCGGCGTCGGCTATGATGGCGTGGACGCTGTGCATGCGGCAGAGCGTAGTGTCATGGTGACCAACACGCCGGATGTGCTGACGGAAGAGGTCGCCGATACCGCTATTGGCCTGCTGCTCAATACGGTCCGGTGTTTCCCGGTTGCCGAACAGTGGCTGCGTCAGGGACGCTGGGTCAAGGAGGGCGCGTTTGTTCTCACGCCGTTGACGCTGCGCGGCCGCACCGTCGGTCTCTATGGCCTCGGCCGGATCGGACTGGCGATTGCCAAGCGGCTGGAAGCCTTCGGTGTCTCCATTGCCTATCATACCCGCACGCCGCGCGAGGGGCTGGCCTATACACACTACACGACGTTGAAGAGCATGGCGGAAGCGGTTGATACGATCATCGTCATCGTGCCCGGAACCGAGAGCACCCGCAGGACCGTCAATGCCGAGGTGTTGCAAGCCCTGGGGCCGCAGGGTGTATTGATCAATGTCGGACGCGGCACGACCGTGGATGAGGAGGCACTCATCGATGCCCTGCAGCGCGGCGTTATTGCTGCCGCCGGTCTCGATGTCTTTGAGAATGAACCCCACGTTCCCGAGGCTCTTCTTTCTCTGCCGAATGTCTCGCTTCTGCCGCATGTCGCCTCGGCCTCGCAGGCGACGCGCGATGCCATGGCCGATCTGGTGGTGGACAATCTGGTTGCCTGGTTTGAAACCGGTGCAGCATTGACGCCGGTCCCGGAAACGCCGTTCAAGCGGAAGACGGCGTAACGCCGTCAACCCTTCGTCTTGGCCGCCGCATAGGCGCGAACGGCATCGCCGAATGCCTCAAACAGGGTCGAGGACGGTGTGTCCTTGCCGACCCAATATTCCGGATGCCATTGCACGCCGACAGCAAACGCTTTGGCGTCGATGACCGATACGGCCTCGACAGTGCCATCCTCGGCGACGGCCTCGACGGCCAACCGGGGGGCAGCCTTCGAGATTGCCTGCCGGTGCAGCGAATTGACCTGCACTGCGCCGGCGCCAAGAATGGAGGCGAGGCAGCTGCCTTCCTTGACGAGGACATTCTGGCGGATGCCGTAGGCGATATCGAGATCCGGCACATCGGGCTTGCGGTGATCGGAAATGCCGGGCATGTCCTGGATTTCGCTTGCCAGCGTACCGCCCAGCGCAACGTTCAGTTCCTGAATGCCGCGGCAGATGGCAAGCACCGGCACGCCGCGTTCCAGCGCCCGCCGGATCAGCGGCAAGCTTGTGGCGTCGCGGCCCGGATCGAACGGGCCATCGGCCTCCGTCGCCTCCTGACCATAGAGCGAGGGATGAACATTCGTGCGCGATCCGCTGACCAGCACGCCATCCACCCGGTCGAGGATTTCATCGGCATCATTGCCATTCTCAAGGGCCGGAACGAGGAAGGTCATCACGCCGGAGCCTTCGACGGCGGCACGAACATATTGATGCGGCGTGGCATGCCAGACATTGCCGTCGAATGTCCTGAAGTCAGCGGGTATGGCTACAACCGGTTTTGGCACTGCTGGGTCTCCATTTGCGGTCCGTCAGCATCGCTGAAAGCAAGGCCTCTTATCACATGATCAAGCCATTGCCCTGACGGCCAACGGAAGTCAATTCCGGTCGCGGCGGCGGTATACGCAAACCTCTTGTCAGCAACTGGCAAGATATGGCCCTTTGTCTTAGAATTGGAGTAACCATTCCATCAGATAAATCGCCGGGCAAAATTACTAGAAAAAAGCCTTGTGCCGGCGCGGGTCAAAACCGGTTTGCAGCGTGAAACCATGTCCGGTTGCAGAAAGGCATTACTCCTTAAAGATGGCTACAATACTGGGTTGAAATCCGTCAAAGTCAGCGTGTTTGAACCGATATACCTAATATATGCAGTGATTTTTTCCGGTAACCGCGCGAAATCTTTCGTTAAACCCTCGGGAATAACACTTCGCCAAACCGGAGCAGGGGGTTCATGAAGTCAAATGAACAGAGCGCTCTTCCGACCGATGTGTATCTTTCGTTCGTAAGCTCACTCTACGATTATCGACAGACATTGTTGATCGGCATGCTGTCGCATGTCGTAACATTCCTGCTTGTCTTTGCAAAAACCCACGATCCTTTTTTCCTCGGCTGCACGGTCGCCATTGTGCTGATCTGGCTCGTCCGGGGCGTCGGCATGCGCCGGTTCGACCGGGAAGATCTGGCCTCGCTGAGCTTTGAAGGCATCCGCCGCTGGGAAAACCGCTATAATGCCGGTGGTGTCTGCGCGACGCTGACGCTGGGAATAGCCTGCGGCTATGCCATCCTCGCCACCCGCGATCCCTTTGCCGAACTCGCCTGCATTTCCGTGACCCTTGCCACCATGGTGTCGCTCGTCGGCCGCAATTACGGTTCCGCGCGTGCCGTCGTCGTCATGTCCCTGTCGGCCTGCGGCCCGATCATCCTTGGTCTGCTCGGCCTGATGGACGTGTTCATGGCGCTGCTTGCCGTCCTGATCGTGCCATTCATCCTCACCACCTGGTCGATGGCGCGCGGTGTGCGCGAAACCCTGCACAAGAATGTTCTGGCCGCGCGCGAGATATCGACGATCGCCAGCCGGTTCGATCTCGCGCTCAACAATATGCCGCATGGCCTGTTTATGCTGGACGCAGACAATCGCATTCTGGTCGCCAACCGGCGGGCCTGTGAGCTTCTCAATCTCGGCGAGCGCGAACGCCTCAAGGACTGCCATCTCGATGCCGTCCTGCGCTACGGCGTGCGCCACACGTTTCTGGAGCAGGATCAGGCAAAGCAGGTGCTGAAGCAGCTGAACCAGCTGGTGCAGGGCATGCAGTCGCGCGCGCTCATCCCGTTTTCAGACGACCTGTTTCTGGAGTTTTCCGCAAGCCGCCGCGACAATGGCGGCGTCGTGCTGATTTTTGAGGACGTGACGGCGCGGGTGCGGGCGGAAAAGAAGATCCTGCAGATGGCGCGGTTCGACACGCTGACTGGCCTGCCCAATCGCGACTATTTCGGCGAACTGGTCAGCAATGCGCTCGTCGATAAAAACCGCAATGGTCTGGCCGGCTTCATGATTCTGAATGTCGCCGAGTTCAAGCATGTCAACGATACGCGCGGCCATATCGTCGGCGACAGATTGTTGTGCGCGATCTCCGAGCGGCTGAAGAAGGTGACGGGGAACAAGGCGATTGCAGCGCGCCTGATGGGCGACGAATTCGTTCTGTTCTTTTCCAGCGACAGCAACCGGCGTGTGCTGGAAGAGCGCATGCGGGCGGTGCACGCCCAGATGCGCGGCGCCTATCTCGCCAGCGGCTTTACCTTCAATATCTCGATGAGCGCCGGCTACGTGATTGCCGATAATTGCGATTTCCGGCTGGAAGACATGCAGATCAAGGCCGATCTCGCGCTGTTTGAGAGCAAGAGCCGCGACAAGGGCAGCTGCACCGCGTTCGAAGCGGAGATGGATGCAAACTATCTCGACAGGCAGAAGCTGAAGACCGATCTGCGCGAGGCAATCGAGATGGGCGGGCTGTCGGTAGCCTATCAGCCGATGTTCATTGCCGACGGCTCGCGCATCGAATGCTGCGAGGCGCTGGCGCGTTGGACCCATCCCGAGCGTGGCCCGGTTTCGCCGGATGTGTTTATCCAGGTGGCCGAGGAAATCGGTGTGGTTTCCAGCATCACCAAATTCATGCTGCGGCAGGCCTGCCTCGATTGCCTGCAATGGCCAAGTCATATCGCCGTTTCCGTCAATCTCTCGGTTCTCGATCTGCGCAACGGCGAGATCATCCCGATCGTCACGGATATCCTGTCCGAGACGGGGCTCGATCCGTCCCGGCTGCATCTGGAAGTGACGGAAAGCTGCCTGATGGAAGAGGCGGCCAAGGTGCAGACGATCCTGCAGGAACTGCGCGCGCGCGGCATTACCATCGCTATCGACGATTTCGGGACGGGCTATTCCAGCCTCAGCTATCTCGATGCGCTGCCGCTCGATATCATCAAGATCGACCGCTCCTTCGTGCGCAACATCCGCGAGGACGCCCGCCGCTTCAAGCTTCTGCGCGGCATGGTCAACCTGTCGCGCGAGCTCGGATTGAAAATCGTCATCGAGGGGGTCGAGACCAGCGACCAGTTGGCGCTGATCAATCAGTATAAATGTGCCGACCTGATCCAGGGATATGTGTTTGCCGCGCCCATGCCGTCGCTTGCGATCGAAAGCCTGTCAGACACATTGCTGAAGAAGCTTTCCGTATCGAAACGGCGCAGCCGGCGGACCGCGTAGACGTAGAGTCTCAATTCGCCTTGCTTTCGATCCGACCGTGCTGCCATTCCGGGACACCGGAGTTGCGCCTGTTTCACGCCGTTACGCCATCAAAAAGCTCAATGGTAATTTAGCGTTAACTGTCTGTTAACCTTAACAAATGGTTTATGCTTAATAAACCATTAAGATATTGTGAGGTGCCTCCGTTTAGCCGATGAATGCCCATTCAACAGGGGCGTTTGACGAGATGAAAGCGGAGCAGAACAGATTTTCAGAGCGGTTGCTCGAACTGTTGGACCATGTGGAATACCGCCGGGTCGAGACGGGCGAGGACATGGAAGATGTCGCCCGCATTCGTTTCAAGGCCTATAAGATGGCCGACATCCTGCCCTTGTCCGGCACGATGCTGATCGATGACATCGATTTCGACAGTCACGCCTATGTGTTCGGGATCTATTTCGAGGAGCGCCTGATCAGCACGGTGCGGGTGCATCATGTGACGCCCGAACATCGGGTCAGCTCGTCCGGCTCGGTCTTTGGCGCCGAGATCGACAGTTTTCTGGATGCCGGCCTGTCCCTGATCGATCCGGTCCGGCTTGCCGCCGATCCGGAGATCCTCAAGGAAATGCCGGCGATCCCCTATCTGACCCTGCGGGTCGCCACTATGGCCTCCGAGCATTTCGATGTCGACCGGTGTCTGTCGCTGGTCAAGCCGCAGCATGCCGCCTTCTACAGGCGCATCTTCGATGCCGACACGATCGTGTCACCGCAAAAGAACTGCGGCGACTACAAGATCGACCTGACGCTGCTTGCTGCCCGCGTCCGCGAAATCCGGCCCTGGCTCTATACGCGGTTTCCGTTTTTCGATTCGGAAGCGTTCGAGCGGCGCATGATGTTCGGGGATGACCGGGAGGCGCAGTATGCGCCGCTGACGGTGCTGCCAACCGCGCGGCTGGCGCTGACGATGCAGAGCCGTGCGCGCAATCCGGGCTGACCAGGCTTGAAGTGCCGCAACGGCCCTCCGCCACACCGTTATGCCGCAGGTTGCAGCTGCAGTTTTCGTTGCGTTTGACCGTGGCTTTGTGTAAGGCCACCTATGCGCGATCGATGCTCTCGGGCTCTTTGAATGCGCATGGAATGGAAGAGAGACGGGATGCCGCGCTTGCCGCCAAAGGCGAACCAGCGCGCGGCTGAATTTCAGGGAGATATGACAATGGCTGAACATCACTCCGGACCGGCCGAACTGGGCGCACCGATGGATTATGCCGAACACGAGAAGACCTATAATTTCTTCCTCGAGGCGACGAAAATTGTCACGATCTTCTGCGTTGCGCTGCTGATCGCCATGGCTGCCGGTTTCTTCACCAGCGCCGGCTTCTTCACCGCCTTCGTTCTTTTCGTTCTCCTCAATATCGCCGGTTTCGTGCTGCTGCGCTGACCGGCTTTCCAAAGTTCTGACGGAAGCGGCACTTGGGAGTGAGGTGCCGGCTTTTGCATGGCCCGGTGTTCGCCGGGCCGGAAAAGGCATGCGCGCAGGCCGCCGGAGGGTGGCTCAAGGCGTGATTATCGAGTGTACGGGATAGTGGAAATCGCGGCCTGCCGTGCTCCCGCCCGTTTCAGGGAGGAACCTGTGGCAGAGACCGTATTCATACCGTTGGAAACATTTCCGGGTGAGGGCCGTATCGCGGCGTCGCCTGAGAGTGTGAAGAAGCTCAAGACCCTCGGCTTCGATGTCGTGGTTCAGGCCGGTGCCGGCACTCTGTCGCGTATTCCAGACAGCGAATTCGAAAAAGCCGGTGCGGCGATCGGCTCTGCCGGGGATGCTGCCCGCGCCGATGTGGTGCTGAAGGTGCGGCGCCCGTCTTCGGCAGAAGTCGCAGGCTACAAGTCCGGCGCCATCGTGCTGGCGATCATGGATCCCTATGGCAACGATCAGGCATTGGCCGATATGGCCAAGGCCGGCGTTTCGGCATTTGCGATGGAGCTGATGCCGCGCATCACCCGTGCCCAGTCCATGGACGTGCTCTCCTCTCAGGCCAATCTTGCCGGCTACCAGGCCGTGATCGAGGCGGCCTCAGAATATGACCGGGCGATGCCGATGATGATGACGGCGGCGGGCACTGTCCCTGCGGCAAAGGTCTTCGTCATGGGCGCTGGCGTTGCCGGCCTGCAGGCGATTGCCACGGCGCGGCGTCTGGGTGCCGTTGTCTCCGCCACCGACGTCCGCCCTGCTTCCAAGGAACAGGTCGCCTCGCTCGGCGCCAAGTTCGTGGCCGTCGAGGACGAGGAATTCAAGGCGGCCGAAACCGCTGGCGGCTATGCCAAGGAAATGTCGGCGGAATACAAGGCCAAGCAGGCGGCGCTGACCGCCGAGCATCTGGCCAAGCAGGATATCGTCATCACCACCGCGCTGATCCCCGGCCGCCCGGCGCCCCGGCTCATCACCCGCGATATGCTCAAAGCGATGAAGCCCGGCTCGATCGCCGTCGATCTGGCCGTCGAGCGCGGCGGCAATGTCGAAGGTGCGGTTGCCGATCAGGTGGTCGAGGTCGAGGGCGTCAAGGTCGTCGGCTACACCAATATGCCCGGCCGTATCGCCGCGTCCGCGTCCGCACTCTACGCCAAGAACCTCGTGACGTTCCTCGAGACTATGGTTTCCAAGGAAACCAAGGCGCTGGCGCTCAATGCCGGGGACGAACTGGTCAAGGCGACGATGCTGACGCATGGCGGTGCCGTGGTGCATCCGAATTTCGCCGCAGCGCCGGTCGTGGTTGCCGCAAGCTCTTAAAAAATTGGAGAGGGCAGCGTGCGTGCTTCGGGGAGAAGCGCGGCTGCCTCAGGGAGAAATGGTATGGCCAATGAGATGCTCGACAAGGCGATCGGCGAGCTCGACCGGGCGGTCGAAGCGGTGCGCACCGCCGCCGAATATGTGCCGGATGCCACCGGTAATGTCGTCCACGGGTTGAGTGGCGGCGCGATCGATCCGTTCGTGTTTCAACTGGCGATCTTCGTTCTGTCGATCTTCGTCGGCTATTACGTGGTGTGGTCGGTGACGCCGGCTCTGCACACGCCGCTGATGGCGGTCACCAATGCGATTTCCTCGGTTATCGTCGTTGGTGCACTGCTTGCCGTCGGCATTTCTGCCTCCGGCCTTGCCACCGGCTTCGGCTTCGTGGCGCTGATCCTTGCCTCGGTCAATATTTTCGGCGGCTTCCTGGTGACCCAGCGCATGCTGGCCATGTACAAGAAAAAAGAGAAGTGAGGCTGCCGTCATGAGTGCCAATATCGCAGCCTTCCTCTATCTGGTTTCCGGTGTCCTGTTCATCATGGCGCTGCGCGGTCTGTCGCATCCGACCACCTCGCGCCGGGGCAATATTCTCGGCATGGTCGGCATGGGCATTGCCATCGTCACCACGCTTCTGCTGGCCACGCCGTCGTTCGGCGGTCTGGTGCTGATCGTGCTCGGTCTTGCCATTGGTGGCGGCGCGGGTGCCTATATCGCCCGCTCGATCCCGATGACGTCGATGCCGCAGCTTGTCGCCGGCTTCCATTCGCTGGTCGGTCTTGCCGCCGTGCTCGTCGCAGCCTCGGCACTGTATACGCCGTCCTCTTTCGGCATCGGTGAGATCGGCGGGATCCATGCCCAGGCGCTGGTCGAAATGGCGCTTGGTGTCGCCATCGGCGCCATCACCTTTACCGGCTCGATCATCGCGTTTCTGAAGCTCGATGGCCGCATGTCCGGCAAGCCGATCATGCTGCCGTTCCGCCATGTCATCAACACGGTGCTTCTGCTGTTGATCATCTTCTTCATCGTCGGGCTTGCGGCGTCGGAAAGCCATTTCGATTTCTGGGCGATCGTTGTTCTGTCGCTGGTGCTCGGCGTGCTCTTGATCGTGCCGATCGGCGGCGCCGACATGCCGGTGGTCGTTTCCATGCTGAATTCCTATTCCGGCTGGGCCGCTGCCGGCATCGGCTTCACACTTGGAAATTTGGCGCTGATCATCACCGGCGCTCTGGTCGGCTCGTCGGGCGCGATCCTGTCCTACATCATGTGCAAAGGCATGAACCGTTCCTTCATCTCGGTCATCCTCGGCGGTTTCGGTGGCGATACTGCAGCCGCTGCCAGCGATGACGGCGTTGTCCGCACGGTCAAGCAAGGCTCGGCCGATGATGCCGCCTTCCTGATGGCCAATGCGTCGAAGGTGATCATCGTGCCGGGTTACGGCATGGCGGTGGCGCAGGCCCAGCATGCCGTGCGCGAACTGGCGGATGCGCTGAAAAAGAATGGCGTCGAAGTGAAATATGCCATCCATCCGGTTGCCGGCCGTATGCCCGGCCATATGAACGTGCTCTTGGCCGAGGCCAATGTGCCCTATGATGAAGTGTTCGAACTCGAAGACATCAACTCGGAATTCGCGCAGGCAGACGTAGCCTATGTCATCGGCGCCAACGACGTCACCAACCCGGCGGCACGCGACGACAAGACCTCGCCGATCTATGGCATGCCGATCCTCGACGTCGATAAGGCCAAGACCTGCCTGTTCGTCAAGCGCTCGCTCGGCTCCGGCTATGCCGGTATCGACAATACGCTGTTCTATAAGGACGGCACGATGATGCTGCTTGGGGATGCCAAGAAGATGACCGACGATATCGTCAAGGCGATGAACCACTGACGGCAGTCTTCAAAGCTGAACGCGAAAATGCCCGCCGGTGTGGCGGGCATTTTTGTGACTGGAGGTCAAAATATCCGGATCAGATGGCTGCCGGAGCCAGCGTCATCTTCTCGACGCCGATAGCAATATTCAGGCCTTCCTGAACCTGAACGTTGACGGGTTGCAACATGAACGCCTTGTCGATGCCGCCACCAAGGATCTTGGCGCCCGCACCGGCTGCAAAGCTCGCATCGGCTCCAACGCCGTAATAAGCGCCGCTCAGCGGAAAGTTGGCATCGCTGACGCCGGTCTTGGCGAGCACATCCCAGATCATTACGCTCTTGCCGGTCTGGCCAAGATCAATACCGAATTTCTCGATCTTGCCGTCATAAACCGCTGCCGGTCCGCCAGCCGCCGAGGTGTAGGTGCATCTCAGAAGCTTCTCGGATGTGATGATCATGCCGACGTTACCGTCCGAGCCACATACCAGCCGGCCCAGGGTCACATAATCTGCGGCAGCCACTGGTGCGACCCAGACGGCGGCCAGTGCAGTTGCGGCGATGATTGTGCGTTTCAACATGGTTCTTACTCCTGTTCTACCCCTTCATCGCCGTTTTTGCTCTGAGGGGGCGTTCAATTCTTCGCGCATGCGGGGTTCATAAGGGCAATGCGCGGATGGTGAGCCAACAACGGATCGCAGAGAAGTTGGTTCCCTCCAGTACGAAGGACAAGCAATAAAAAACCCGCTGCGGTGGCAGCGGGTTGATATGTCGCTTATCGGTAAAGGCTTGCTTTTACCCGGTGGCCTTCACGCGTGCCAGGCCGGCGCGGGCTGGTTCGTATTTGGGATCCAGCGACAGCGCATGGCCGTAGGATTTTGCCGCCTTTGCCTTGTCGCCACGGCGCTCATAGACCAGCGCCTGGTTGGCCCAGGATTCGGCGATCTTGCCGTTCAGATTGATGGCCGTGTTGAAATCCGCAAACGCGTTATCGTCGTCGTTGGTGGCGACATAGGAAATCCCGCGGCCGTTGTAAGGCTCGGGCGCACTGGGCGAAAGCGAGATCGCGGTGGAGAAATCCTCGATCGCCTGGGCATGCTGCTTGCGGGCCTGATAGATCAGGCCGCGATTGTGATAGGCGCGGGGATCTGTCGTGTCGAGTTCTATGGCCTTGTTGAAATCGGCGAATGCCTGATCCAGCTGCCCGGCCTGGCGGTAAAGATTGCCGCGGCCGATGAAGGCGACGTCGTAACGCGGGTTCAGCTGCAGCGCCCGGTTATAGTCGGATTGTGCCGACGACTGGTCGCCCATATTGCGCTCGACAAGCGCCCGGTTGGCATAGGCCTGGTAAAATTGCGGGTTGAGTTCGATCGCCTTGTTGAAATCGGCAAGCGCCCGGCGGAATTCGCCGGCGCGGCCATAGGCCGACCCACGCACATTGTAGCCTTCCGGATCGCTCGGATTGGCCGAAATCACGGCGGAGAGCGAGGCGATGTTCTCCTCGCTGCCCTGTGCCCGCTCGACACGCATCGTGTCGTTCGACGTCTCGGCGGTGGTGCAGCCTGAAAGCGCCAAAGCGCCGGCCACCGCCAATAGGGAGGCGAGAGCGAAGCCGCGTCGATGGGAGCGCCCGGCATGGCCGGTATGGTCGGAAAAATCCGCAGTCCTGGCAGTCGATGTCAAGATTGATTTCCTCGATTAAGCGAAGCGTCTCGGCATGTCCCGGGCCTGAAGCGGCGGATCGGGCCAGCATGCACAGTTTCAAAGTCCGGGACGCTCTTACACCATAATGGGTGGCACCATCATGATGGGCGTTCCGTGTGTCCGAAGACAGTGTAGCACGCTCTGCGCGCTGGTCGCCCGTACGCGGAATTATTTCCGGTGCGACTGAAGAAATAGAAAGAGCGGTGGCGATGATATCGCCCCCGCCCGATTTACGCGTCAAATGCGCCGTAAATGCTTGATCAGCGTGCTGCAGCCGCCGAAGGGCGGGCGGTCACGATGCCGCTTTCGCGCTGCAGACGCTTGCGGGCCAGCTTGCGGATGCGGCGAACGCCTTCAGCCTTTTCGCGGGCGCGCTTCTGGGATGGCTTTTCGTAGGCCTCACGCATCTTCATTTCGCGGAAAATGCCTTCGCGCTGCATCTTCTTCTTGAGTGCGCGAAGCGCTTGATCGACATTGTTGTCGCGGACTAGTACCTGCACGTGAATCCCGTTCCTTCAGTTTGGAGTGATCGCCTCATGAAGTCAGGTCAACGAGGCAAAAAAATAATGTTCGCGGAGCCCGGAAGCTTTACGATTGGGTGAGCGGATACCAGATCGCTCGCCCAAAGTCCAGCTTGCAGTTGCTTTACCCTACTGAAACTGCCGGAAAACCGTGGCTTTGCGGCATGGGGTGCGGGAATTGCGATGCGGCGAGGGTGTGCGTCAGCAGGTGCGGCGCGCTTTCCCATATGTGCACCGCCTTATATTGCAGCGGGGATGCGGCATGTCGCAAGTCGTGCGACAAGCGCCGTCTCGCGTCGCAAAAGAAACGTTGCGGAAGTCCGGGATTTGCGATTTCTAGGTTCGACCTTAAGAAATTCACCGGCCTTTCGGCAGGACTACGGAGTGTGAAAGCGGATGCGCAAATATTCGGTTTTTGCTGTCGCTCGCGAAGCGATGCGCGGCCACAGGGGATGGGAGGCGCAATGGACCTCGCCCGAGCCGCGCAAGGAGTATGATGTCATCATCATCGGCGCCGGCGGTCATGGCCTGGGCACGGCCTATTACCTTGCCAAGGAACATGGCATCACCAATATCGCGGTGCTGGAAAAAGGCTGGCTCGGCGGCGGCAATACCGGCCGCAACACCACCATCATCCGCTCCAACTATCTTTATGACGAGAGCGCGGGGATCTATGATCACGCGCTGAAGCTCTGGGATGGGCTCAGCCAGGATCTCAACTACAACGTCATGTATTCGGCGCGCGGCGTGATGATGCTGTCGCACAACATCCACGACCAGCAGGTGTTCAAGCGGCATATTCATGCCAACCGCCTGAACGGCATCGACAATGAATGGCTGACGCCGGAGCAGGCGCAGGAATTCTGCCCGCCGCTCGATATTTCCCGCAACGCCCGTTATCCGATCAATGGCGCCGCCCTGCAGCGCCGCGGCGGCACGGCACGTCACGATGCCGTTGCCTGGGGCTATGCCCGTGCGGCCGCCGATCGCGGTGTTCATATCATCCAGAACTGTGAAGTCACCGGTATCCGCCGCAACCCGGACGGTTCCGTTGCCGGTGTCGATACCAATCGCGGCCAGATCAATGCCAAGAAGGTCGGCGTCGTCGCCGCCGGTCACACCTCGGTTCTGATGGAAATGGCCGGCGTGCGCATGCCGCTGGTCAGCTATCCGCTGCAGGCCTTGGTGTCCGAGCCGGTCAAGCCGATCTTCCCCTGCGTTGTCATGTCCAACACCGTGCACGCCTATATCTCGCAGTCCGACAAGGGCGAACTCGTCATCGGCGCCGGGACCGACCAGTATTCCTCCTATTCGCAGACCGGCGGCCTGCAGATCATCACCCATACGCTGGATGCGATCTGCGAGCTGTTTCCGATCTTCCGCCGGATGAAGATGATGCGCTCCTGGGGCGGTATCGTCGATGTGACGCCGGATCGCTCGCCGATCCTCGCCAAAACCCCGGTTTCCGGTCTCTATGTCAACTGTGGCTGGGGAACCGGCGGCTTCAAGGCGACGCCGGGCTCGGCCAATGTCTTTGCCCACACCATCGCCAACGACGCGCCGCACAGGATCAACGCGCCGTTCACGCTGGAACGCTTCCGCTCAGGCCGCCTGATCGATGAAGCGGCCGCCGCCGCCGTTGCGCATTAAGGGGAAAACACCATGCTTTTGATCTACTGCCCCTATTGTGAGGAAGAGCGTTCCGAGCTCGAATTCCGCCAGGCCGGCGACGCGCATATCGCGCGTCCGACCGATATGACCGATATGACCGACGAGGATTTCGAGGCGTTCTTCTTCCTGCGCGACAACGTTAAGGGTCTCACCTTCGAGCGCTGGCGCCACCTCAACGGCTGTGGCCGGTTCTTCAATGCGGCCCGCGATACCGTCAGCGACAAGTTCCTGACGACCTACAAGGCCGGCTTGCCGAGACCCGATCTTGGCACATTGCGCCCGGCAACCGAAGTCACAGTCGAAACCTATGAAGCTACGGAGTCGGATGCTAAATGAGCGGCGCCAATCGTATCCCCGGTGCAGGCCGTCTCACCCCTGCAAAAACCGCCCGTTTCTTCTTCGATGGCAAGAGCTATGCAGCCCTTGAGGGCGACACGGTCGCGTCCGCGCTCCTGGCCAATGGCGTGCATCTCGTCGGCCGCTCGTTCAAGTATCACCGGCCGCGCGGCATCGTGTCGGCGGGTGCGGAAGAGCCGAACGCCCTGATCGGCGTCGAGCGGGATGCTGCCCGCAAGCAGCCGAACGTGCGCGCCACCGTGCAGGATGTCTTTGATGGCATGAAGGTGATCTCGCAGAACCGCTGGCCGTCGCTCGCCTTTGATGTCGGTGCTGTTAACAATATCCTGGCGCCCTTCTTTGCCGCCGGTTTCTACTACAAGACCTTCATGTGGCCGAAGCAGGCCTGGAAGCATGTCTACGAGCCGCAGATCCGCGCGGCCGCCGGTCTCGGCGTTTCGCCGACCGAGGACGATACCGATCATTATGCCAGCCGCTACGCCCATTGCGACGTGCTGGTGATCGGCGCCGGCGTTGCCGGTCTTTCGGCAGCGCTTGCCGCCGCCAAGACCGGCGCCCGCGTCATCATCTGCGACGAACAGCCGGAAGTCGGCGGCGCGCTGCATTACGATAAGAGCGTCACCATTGACGGGCTGGATGGTTTCACCTGGGCACAGGCGACGGCCGCCAACCTGGCGAAGATGGACAATGTCACCGTGCTGCCGCGCACGACGGCCTTCGGCTACTACGCCCAGAATTTCGTCGGCCTCAACGAGCGCGTGACGGAGCATCTGGCAAAGCCCGACAAGAGGCTGCCGCGCGAGCGCCTCTGGCAGGTCCGCGCCAAGCGCGTCATCATCGCCACCGGCGCGATCGAACGGCATATGGTGTTTGCCAATAACGACCGCCCCGGCATCATGCTGGCCTCGGCCGCGCGCACCTTCCTCAATCATTTCGGCGTCGCCGTCGGCAAGAAGGTGGGCGTCTACACCGCCAACGATTCAGCCTACGAGGCCGCCTTCGACCTGAAGCGTGCCGGCATCACCATCGCTGCCATCGTCGATAGCCGCGAGCAGCCAGGCGAAGCCGTGCTTGCAGAAGCCCGGTCTCTCGGCATCGAGGTCCTTACTGGGCACGGTGTCGTCGATACCGGCGGCAAGCTTCGGGTTTCGTCCATGTCGGTTGCCCGCAATGGCGGCGGCTCAGCCCGCAAGATCGCCGTCGATGCGCTGCTCGTATCGGCCGGATGGACGCCGTCGGTGCACATGTTCTCGCAGTCGCGCGGCAAGGTGGCCTACGACTTCGAAAGCCAGCGCTTCCTGCCCGGCACCTATGCGCAGGATTGCCTTTCCGTCGGCGCCTGCAATGGCACCAACGACCTGCAGGCCACCATCGAGGAATCGCTGGCCGCCGGCGAGCTGATGTCGAACGCATCGGGCTTTACCGCCGCAGACAAGCTGGAGCTTCAGGGCGTAAACGCCTTTGCCTGGACCGGCGGCATGGCGGGTGCGGCCGAAGGTGCGGGGCCTGACACGACGGTCAAGGCCTTCATCGACTTCCAGAACGATGTCTGTGCCAAGGATATCCGTCTTGCGGTGCGCGAAGGCATGCACTCGATCGAGCATATCAAGCGCTTCACCACCAATGGCATGGCAACCGACCAGGGCAAGCTGTCCAACATCCACGGCCTTGCCATCGCCGCCGAAACGCTTGGCCGCGAAATCCCCAAGGTCGGCCTCACCACCTTCCGTGCGCCCTATACGCCGGTGACTTTCGGCACGCTGATCAACCATTCGCGCGGCGAACTGTTCGACCCGACCCGCAAGACGCCGATGCATGCGCTGGAAGAAGCTGAAGGTGCGGTGTTTGAGGATGTCGGCCAGTGGAAGCGCGCCTGGTATTATCCGCGCGCCGGCGAGGACATGCATCAGGCCGTCAACCGCGAGTGCAAGACCGTGCGTGACGTTGCCGGCATCTTCGATGCCTCGACGCTCGGCAAGATCGAGGTGGTCGGCCCGGATGCGGCGCAGTTCCTCAATCTCATCTACACCAACAGCTGGGATACGCTGAAGCCCGGCCGCTGCCGCTACGGCATCATGCTGCGCGAAGACGGTTTTGTCTATGACGACGGCGTTGTCGGGCGCATGGCGGAAGATCGCTTCCATGTGACGACGACGACGGGCGGCGCTGCCCGTGTCATGAACCATATGGAAGATTATCTGCAGACAGAGTTTCCGCATCTGAACGTCTGGCTGACCTCTGCCACGGAGCAGTGGGCCGTCATCGCGGTTCAGGGACCCAAGGCCCGCGAGATCATCGCGCCGCTGGTGGAGGAGATCGACCTGTCGAACGAAGCCTTCCCGCACATGAGCGTTCGCGAAGGCAAAATCTGCGGCGTGCCGACACGGCTGTTTCGCATGTCGTTCACCGGCGAAACCGGCTTCGAGGTCAACGTCCCCGCCGATTTCGGCCCGGCCGTCTGGGCTGCGATCTATGAACGTGCGCAAGCGCTCGGCGCCTGTGCCTACGGGACCGAGGCGATGCATATCCTGCGCGCGGAAAAGGGCTACATCATCGTCGGTCAGGACACCGATGGCACCGTGACCCCGGACGATGCATCGCTCGGCTGGGCCGTGGGCAAGAAGAAGACGGATTTCGTCGGCATCCGCGGCCTGCGCCGCCCCGACCTGGTCGCCGATGGCCGCAAGCAGCTTGTCGGACTTTTGACCAAGGATCCCAACGTCGTGCTGGAAGAGGGCGCGCAGATCGTTGCCGATCCCAACCAGCCGCTGCCGATGACGATGATCGGGCATGTGACCTCGGCCTATTGGTCCGAAAATTGCGGCCGTTCGATCGCACTGGCACTGGTTGCCGGCGGCAAGGCGAAGATCGGCCAGACGCTCTATGTGCCGATGCCCGACAAGACGATCGCCGTCGAGGTGAGCGACATGGTGTTCTTTGACAAGGAAGGAGGCCGCATCAATGGCTGATCTGATTGGGGCCAATGTGGCATCTGTTGCATCCCGCACCCTGCCGTTTGCAGGCTTTCATGGCGGCTCTGGTGCTGCCGCGCTTTCGGTGGCAGCACCCGCAACCCGGATTTCGCTGCGGGCAAAGCCCGATGCCGTCACCGCACTCTCCGGTGCGCTCGGACTGCCGCTGCCGGTCAAGGCCAAGACCTCGGTATCGTCGAATGGCCGCCATGCGCTCTGGCTCGGGCCGGACGAATGGCTCGTCGTCGACGAGAACGGGGCCGACCTGATGGCGGCTGTCACTTCAAGCAACGTGATGCATTCGGCAACGGATATTTCCCACCGCAACACGGCTGTCATCGTCAAGGGCCGTGGTGCCGCAGTGGCAATCAATGGCGGCTGCCCGCAGGACCTGTCGCTGACAGCCTTCCCGGTCGGCGCTTGCTCGCGCACGGTCCTGGCCAAGGCCGAAATCGTGCTCCTGCGCACTGCCGAGGACACATTCCGGGTCGAATGCTGGCGGTCGTTTGCGCCTTATGTCTCGACGCTGCTTGCTGAAGCTGCAGAGGATGCGGGGAACTGACGGCGGTTTACGCCGCGCTGATCAGCCAATACATTCGGTAGAACCGGCATCCTCCCTCTTCTCCCCAGCGGGGAGAAGGTGGCCCGCAGGGCCGGATGAGGGGGCGGTTCGCCCCGAACTCGCGGAAACACCCCCTCATCGCCTCGCATGCGCTCGGCACTTCTCCCCGCTGGGGAGAAGGGGGAAGTCCCTCTCAGGCTCCCTCATTTCATACGCAGTCACCCGACTGGAGACCGGATAGCCTTGCCGGAGACCGGAGAGGAACCAAGCGACCTTCTGCATCACGCATCCTCCGGCCGGTCCTTCGGGTCGAACTGGATGATCGTCAGCCAGGTGGCGGTGAGGGCCGGTTTGCGTTCGTCTTCGATATCGACGGTGACCTCGTAGGTGACCATCAGCATGCCGGCGCCGCGGAAGCGGGCTTCGGCCATGGTGAAGTGGCCGCGCACCCTGGCGCCGCTTTTCACCGGCGTCATGAAGCGCACCTTGTCGAAACCGTAATTGATGCCCATCGTCTGTTCGCGGATGCGCGGCAGGCAATTGTAGTTCATCGCCGAGAGCAGCGAGAGCGACAGGAAACCATGGGCGATCGTGCCGCCGAAGGGGGTTTCGGCGGCGGCGCGAACCGGGTCGGTGTGGATGAACTGGTGGTCGTCGGTGGCGCCTGCAAATTTGTCGATGGTCTCTTGCGAGACGGTGATCCAGTCGGAGGTACCGACCTCGGTGCCCACCAGGTTCTTGACGTCAGATAGCGAAATTTCCTGCGGCATTCTCTTTTCCGATCAAAAACATCCCCCGTTTCTCTATATGCCGCTCATGCGAAAAACGGCAATCGGGGGGAGCCGTCATGCTCATAAAATCTCGACGTGGAACCCGACACTTCGCGCCGCCACCCGGCCGATGCCGGCATTGGCCGACGGCAAAAGGCTCTGCCAGCCCGACCCCGGCCGGACCGGGAGCTGGATCGCATGCGGGGCATGGCTGCGGTTGATGGCGATGGCAAGCCGGGTGCGCCTGCCTTGCACGGCGTCGCCGGTTGAAAGCAGCATGACCAGGTGATCGGCCACAGCGCTTTCCCAATCGGCCGTTGTCATCGGCTGGCCATCGAACCGCAGCCACTCGACATCGCCGTTTCCGCTGAAGAAAGCGGTATCATGAAAGACATCGAAGCGGGCGCGGATCTGCGCCAGCGTGGCCGTGTGCCCAATCAGCGTGTCGTCCAGTGTCGTCCAGTCGATCCAGGTGATGGCATTGTCCTGGCAATAGGCATTGTTGTTACCGCGCTGGCTGCGGCCGCCTTCGTCACCGGCCGTCAGCATGATCGCGCCGCGCGTCGCAAACAGGGTCGATAGCAGCGCCATGACGTCGCGGCGGCGGAAGGCGATAACCTCCGGATCGTTCGTTGCGCCTTCAACGCCGTTGTTCCAGGAGTGATTGTCGTTATGGCCGTCGCGATTGTCCTCGCCATTGGCTTCATTGTGCTTGCCGGCATAGGAGACGAGATCCATCAGCGTGAAGCCGTCATGGGCGGCGATAAAATTGACGCTGCGGGTCTGTTCGCCGTTGTTGCGGGAAAAGATATTGGATGAACCCGCAAGGGCCGTCGCCAGCTCGCCGATCGTATGGCTATCGCCGCGCCAGGTGCGGCGCAGGTCGTCGCGGGCGCGGTCGTTCCATTCGAGAAATGGGGCCGGAAAATTGCCGAGCTGGTAGCCGCCGGGGCCGATATCCCAGGGCTCGGCAATCAGCACGCGGTCCTTGAGCACCGGATCGGTGCGCATTTCGGTCAAAAGTGCGGCATCGCTGCTGAAGCCATTCATGTCGCGGCCAAGGATCGAGCCGAGATCGAAGCGGAAACCGTCGATGCCTGCGGACAGAACGAAATGGCGCAGGCTGTCGAGGATCAACGTTCGCACCACCGGATGATCGCAGGCAATGGTGTTGCCGCAGCCGGTGTCGTTGATGAGTTCGCCCGGCCGGTCCGTGGCGTGGCGATAGTAGACATGGTTGTCGAGGCCGCGCATGGAGAGCGTCGCGCCGAAGCGGTCGCTTTCGCCGGAATGGTTGAAGACCAGGTCGAGAATGGTGCCGATGCCTGCGGCATGAAGGGCTGCAACGGTTTCGCGCAATTCGGTCATGCCGCCCGGCACCAGGCGCGGATCGAGCGCCATGAAGGCGATGGGGTTATAGCCCCAGCCGTTGGTTAGCTTGAGCGGCGGCAAATGGCGCTCGTCGATCCAGGCCGTCACCGGCATCAGCTCGATGGCCGAGACGCCGATCCGCTGCAGATGGGCGATGACGGCGGGATGGGCAAGCGCTGCAACGGTGCCGCGCTGGTGTTCCGGCACGTCTGGGTGCAGCATGGTGAAGGGGCGCACGGCAATTTCGTAGATCAGACCGCCGGTTTCAAACACCGGCGCTTGCTGCGGCGCGTTCTGTGGCGCGGTCACGATTGCCTTCGGCACCAGATCGGCGGTGTCGTCGCCGAAGGCCGACAGGCGGGGATCGTAATGGAAGGGCCGGTCGAGTTCGCGGGCATAGGGATCGACCAGAAGCTTGGCGGGGTCGAACCAGAGGCCGTTATCCGGGTCGTAGTTTCCCGATGCGCGAAAACCGTAGCGGGTTCCGGCGGGGGCGTCGGCAAGGGTGAGGCTATATAGATCGTCCTCGCCACGCTGCATCGGCAGCCGGCGCAGTTCGCGATCACCGGTTTCGTCATAAAGGCAGAGGTCGATGCCGGACGCCGTGCTTGAGCGGACCAAAAACGTCGTGCTGCTGCCGGTGAGTGTGGCGCCAAGGGAAGAGACGGACGGGTTCGGCATCGGGGATCACCTTGGGATGACGCGGGGCGGATGGCGGTTTGTACCGGCTTGGTTTGACAGTGATTTGTCGCTGCTTTGGCAAATGTTGCAAGCGCTATGTTTCACCCTCCCCTTGAGGGGAGGTAGCACTCCCCTTCTCCCCAGCGGGGAGAAGGTGCCCGAAGGGCGGATGAGGGGGCGGTCCGGCATGAGCGGGGCGGTTTAAGCTGCGTTCTTTAAGCTTTAAACATTCAGGATGTCTTTGTTTGAGGTGGCTTCGCCCCCCTCATCCGGCCCTGCGGGCCACCTTCTCCCCGCTGGGGAGAAGAGGGAGGATGCCGTATCTTCTGCGGCCCTAAGACACGTCTGTCATGATGTTTCAGCCCAGCCGTTGTGCGGGTTTTGTCAGGGCTCTATAGATGGGCCATCCTCATTTCCATATTGCCAAGCGAGTGCCCTATCATGTCATCCCGTATCAAGCTGCATCGTGACGGACCGGAATTTTCAAGGCTGGTCTGGGGGGCGTTTCGCATTGCCGACAATCCGGAGACGAGCGGGGTCGCCTCGATTGCGCGCACGGTCGATACTTGCCTGGATGCCGGGATCACCACGATCGATCATGCGGATATCTATGGCGGCTACCGTGTCGAGGCGCTGTTTGGCGAGATGCTGGCGACGCGGCCGGACTTGCGCAACCGGATCGAACTGGTGACCAAATGCGGTATCGCGCTGACCAGCGCAGCGCGGCCGGAGCATCGGGTCAAGCATTATAACAGCACGGCGGAGCATATCCGCCGCTCGCTGGAAAACTCGCTGATCAACCTGAAGACCGACCATGTCGATCTCCTTCTTTTGCACCGGCCCGATCCGCTGCTGGATGCGGGCGAGGTGGCCGGGGTACTTGAGGCGCTGGTGGCGGAGGGCAAGACGCGTGCTGTCGGCGTGTCCAACTATACGCCGTCGCAGATTGCCCTTTTGCAGTCGAAGCTCAACATTCCGCTGGTGGCAAACCAGATCGAGCTTTCGGTCAGCCATACGCAGCCTCTCATCGATGGAACGCTGGATGACTGCCAGCGCCTGGGGATCGCGCCGATGGCGTGGTCGCCGTTGGGGGGCGGGCGCCTGTTCGACAAGGAGAAAGGCAACCCTGAACTCGTCGAGCTCCTGACCCGCCTTGCGGAGAAATATGGCGTACCGGGGG
The DNA here is from genome assembly GCF_029277445.1 of Pararhizobium qamdonense. Classification (NCBI taxonomy): domain Bacteria; kingdom Pseudomonadati; phylum Pseudomonadota; class Alphaproteobacteria; order Hyphomicrobiales; family Rhizobiaceae; genus Pararhizobium; species Pararhizobium qamdonense. Next base: position 1,156,104 of record NZ_CP119566.1, read on the forward strand.
CGGGCACGGTCGCGCTGGCCTGGCTGCTGCGCCTGCCGTCAAAGCCGCTGCCGATTATCGGCTCGACCGAACCGGAGCGGGTGCGCGCCCTTTCGCGCGCAGGCGAGATCATATTTGACCTGCAGGACTGGTTTCAGGTTCTGGAAGTGGCACGCGGCCGGCCGGTGGCGTAACGACAGGCTGGTTTACCCTAAAAGCTTGACCAGCTGCCATTCGCCGTTTGCGTCTTTCTCGACGCGCTTGTTGCCACGGTAGCAGCGCAGCTTACCGGCCTGCTTGTCCATGACGAGGCGGGTCGGGGTGGATTTGGACTTGCCGTTTTCGCCAATGGCGGCGGCGAGCGCTTCCTTGAATTTCCCGGCCTTGTAGAGAGCGACGAGATCGTTGTCGGTCATTGTCGCGGTTCCTTGCGGGTGGGTTTAGTGAGGCATGCCAGTGAGTCAGAGTTTTATGGGATGGAAGAACCCTTCCCCACAAGGGGGAGGGGCTTCGCCTGCCGCCAGTCCCTGTGGATTAAAATGAAGGTTCACGGCAAGGTCTCTCTCCCTTGTGGGGGAGATGGCCGACAGGTCAGAGGGTGTCTTTCCCGATACGCGCTGGTCCTCCCCAAGAGCCGGAAATTTTCTGTCTCTCTCAGAGTTTCCCATCAGGTAATGACGGACGGTTCGGTGCGGCCGGTGCGGGCCTTGATGCCGGCGATCTCGTCGGCGACTGCGATCAGGTCGGCGAGTGCCTCCTGGGTCTCGGTGTCGTGCTTGGAGGCGTCGGGCTCGTAGCGTTCGATATAGACGCGCAACGTTGCGCCTGAGGTGCCGGTGCCGGACAGGCGGAAGACGACGCGCGAGCCGCCTTCGAACAGGATGCGGATGCCCTGGTTGTTGGAGACCGACTTGTCGATCGGATCGTTATAGGAGAAATCGTCGGCCGTCGTGACCTTCAGCTTGCCGAAGCTTTTGCCCGGCAGGGTGGAAAGCTGGTCGCGCAGTGCCGTCATCAGGCCGTTGGCGGCATCCGAATCGACCTCTTCGTAGTCGTGGCGGCAATAGTAGTTACGGCCGTAGGTCGTCCAATGCTGGCGGGCGATGTCCTCAACGCTTTCCATGCGCACGGCGAGGATGTTGAGCCAGAGCAGCACAGCCCAGAGACCGTCCTTTTCGCGCACGTGGTTGGAGCCGGTGCCGGCACTTTCCTCGCCGCAGATGGTGACGAGGCCGGCGTCCATCAGGTTGCCGAAGAATTTCCAGCCGGTCGGCGTCTCGTAGATACCAATGCCCAGCTTTTCGGCAACACGGTCGGCGGCAGCGCTTGTCGGCATCGAGCGGGCGATACCGGCGAGACCCTTGGAATAGCCGGGAGCCAGGCTTGCATTGGCGGCGAGCATGGCAAGGCTGTCGGAGGGCGTGATGAAGATGCCTTTGCCGATGATCAGATTGCGGTCGCCGTCGCCGTCGGAGGCGGCGCCGAAGTCCGGCGCATCCTCGCTCATCATTTCCTCGTAGAGCGCGCGGGCGTGCACGAGGTTGGGGTCCGGATGGTGGCCGCCGAAATCGGGAAGCGGGATGAAGTTGAGCACCGAGCCCTTGGCGGCGCCGAGCCGGTTTTCGAGGATTTCCTTGGCGTAGGGGCCGGTGACGGCGCTCATGGCATCAAAGAGGATGCGGAAGCCGCCGCCGATCATGTTGCGGATCGCCGGGAAATCGAACAGCTTTTCCATCAGTTCGGCATAGTCGGAGACGGGGTCGATGACGACCACTTCCATGCCGGCGACATTCTGACTGCCTTCGGTATCGAGGTTGATGTCGGCGACCTCGGCGATCTTGTAGGTCTCGATCGTGCGGGTGCCGGAATAGATGGCGTCGGTGACCTTTTCAGGGGCCGGGCCGCCATTGCCGATATTGTACTTGATGCCGAAATCCTCGGTCGGGCCGCCGGGATTGTGGCTGGCCGACAAGACGATCCCGCCGAAAGCCTTGTATTTGCGGATGACGTTGGAAGCGGCCGGGGTCGAGAGGATACCGCCACGGCCGACGAGGACGCGGCCGAAACCGTTTGCAGCGGCCATCTTGATGGCGATCTGGATGACTTCGCGATTGTAGTAGCGGCCGTCGCCGCCGATGACCAGCGTGTCGCCTTTGAACCCGTCGAGGCTGTTGAAGATCGACTGGATGAAGTTTTCGGCGTAGTTTTTCTGCTGGAAAACCGGCACCTTCTTGCGCAGGCCGGAGGTTCCGGGCTTCTGGTCCAAATAGGGCGTGGTCTGAACGGTTCTGATCATGGTCTTAGCCTTTCGCAAGAAGACTGGAATAGAGATCGGCATAACGATGCGCGCTCATATTCCAGGACACGTCTGATTTCATACCCTGAGCCTGGAGACGAGCCCAGACTTTCGGTTGCCGGTAGGCGGTAAAGGCACGCCGCAGCGCCTGGCGCAGACTTGCAGCAGAAACGGGCGAGAATTGGAAGCCAGTTGCCACCTTCGCGGCAAGTGCTGCCTCGTTGGCATCGATGATCGTATCGGCAAGGCCGCCGGTATGGGCAACGATCGGCACGCAGCCATAGCGCAAGCCGTAGAGCTGGGTGAGGCCGCAGGGCTCAAAGCGCGAGGGGATGAGGATGGCGTCGGCGCCTGCCTGCATCAGATGCGACAGCGGCTCGTTATAGCCGATCACCATGCCGACTCGGCCGGGGTGGCGGGCCGCAGCGGTGATGAAGGCCGCTTCGAGCGCCGGATCGCCGGACCCGAGCACCGCGAGCTTGCCGCCATTGTCGACGATATCGTCGATGACTTCGGCAAGCACATCCATGCCCTTTTGCCAGGTGAGGCGGCTGACGACACAGAAGATCGGGCCGGGGGCATTGTCGAAACCGAATTGCGCCGACAGCGCCTTGCGGTTGGCCTCGCGTTTTTTCAGCGAGGCTGGGCCATAGGTCTCCGCGATGTTCCTGTCGCTCTGCGGGTCCCAGACATCGGTATCGATACCGTTGACGATGCCGGAGAGGCTGGAAAGGCGGGAGGCCAAGAGGCCTTCGAAACCCATGCCGAATTCGGGGGTCAGGATTTCCTGGGCATAGGACGGGCTGACGGTGGTGATGGCATCGGCCGTTTGCAGGCCGCCTTTCAGGAAGCCGACATCGCCGAAATATTCGACATAGCGCATCGAAAAGGCTTCCGGCGGCAGTGCCAGCTCGACGAAGACATCGGGGCCGAATTGCCCCTGGAAAGCGATATTGTGGATGGTCAGCACCACGGGCGTCGCAGAGGCCGGGCCAAAACGCATGTAGACGGGCGTCAGCGCCGCCTGCCAGTCATGCACATGCACAAGGTCCGGCTTCCAGCTTGGCAACAGGCCACCCGCAATCTCTGCCGCAGTCAACGACAGGGCTGCGAACCGGCGGAAATTATCGGTATAGTCGCGTCCGGTCTGATCGACATAGGGCCCGCCGTCGCGATCAAACAATTCAGGCGCATCCAGCACAAGAAGATCGAGGCCGTCATGGTCCACGGCGAGAATCGAGGCGGGACTGCCGAACAGATTGTCGAAGCCGCCGATCTTCTGCGGCTCCTTGATCTTTTGCATCACCACCGGATAGCCGGGCATCAACGTGCGCATACGCACGCCATGCGGTTTCATCGCCGCCGGCAGGGCGCCCGCCACATCGGCGAGACCCCCTGTCTTGATCAGCGGAAACACTTCCGATGCGACGGACAGAACTTCCATGCTCACATATCCAGCTTGTCGATCATCGCCTGGGTGATCAGGCAGATGCCGTTTTCCGAGCGGCGGAAGCGCTTGGCGTCGAATTCCGGATCGTCGCCGACGACGAGGCCTTCCGGGATGACGACACGGCTGTCGATGACGACATTGCTGAGTTGGGCATGCCGGCCGATCTTGACGTTGGGCAGGATGACCGCGCCGTCGAGACGGGAGAAGGAATTGACCCGCACGCCGGTAAACAGCATGGAACGGTTGAGCGAGGCACCGGAAATGATGCAGTCGCCCGATACCAGCGAGGATGTGGCGGACCCCCGGCGGTTTTCGTCATCATGGACGAATTTTGCCGGCGGCTTGATCTCGGCGAAGGTCCAGATCGGCCAGGTGCCGTCGTAAATGTCGAGCTCCGGCGTGACATGGGTGAGGTCGATATTGGCCTGCCAATAGGCATCGATCGTACCGACATCGCGCCAATAGGCTTCGCGCTCGAAATCCGAGCGGACGCAGGACTCGTTGAACCGGTGGGCGACGGCTTTGCCGTGCTGGACGATGTAGGGGATGATGTCCTTGCCGAAGTCGCGCGAGGACGACGGATCGGCGGCATCCCGGCGCAGCACGTCCATCAGGAACTTGGTGTGGAAGACATAGATGCCCATCGAGGCCAGAGCCATCTCCGGATTGCCGGGAATGCCCGGCGGGTCGGCCGGCTTTTCGACGAAGGCGATGATCTGGTCCTTTTCATCGACATGCATGACGCCGAAGCCGGTGGCCTCCATGCGCGGCACTTCCAGGCAGCCGATGGTCACGTCGGCGCCAGAGTCCACATGCTGTTGCAGCATGAGTTCGTAGTCCATCTTGTAGACATGGTCGCCGGCCAGAATGACCATGTATTCGACGCCGTGATCCTCGATAATATCGATATTCTGGTAGACGGCGTCAGCGGTGCCTTCATACCACTGTGTCTCGGAGACGCGCTGCGAGGCCGGCAGGATATCGAAGCTTTCGTTTCGCTCCGGGCGCAGGAAGTTCCAGCCGCGTTGCAGGTGGCGGATCAGCGAATGCGCCTTGTACTGGGTTGCGACGCCGATGCGGCGGATACCGGAATTCAGCGCGTTGGAGAGCGCGAAATCGATGATGCGGGCCTTGCCGCCGAAATAGACCGCGGGCTTGGCGCGGCGATCGGTCAGTTCCTTCAGGCGGCTTCCGCGGCCGCCGGCAAGGACATAGGCCATTGCATCACGGGCGAGGGGCTGGGTGCGTTTTTCCATTGAATTTCCTCCCGATAGTATGGTTCCCGGGCGGTTTGACCGCTCCTGGAACTGTGTCCTCTCCAAATATTATTCTGGCCCATGGCCATGGCGGGTCTTGGGAGCCCGCCTTGCCATGAACTAATCCTGTTCCAGCATCAGTGTCGCCAAAGGCGGCAGGGTGATGGTGGCGGTAATGACGCCTGCACTGTTTTTCGTTGCCTGAACGGCTCCTCCGTTGCCCTTGCCGCTGCCGCCATAGATCTCGGCATCGCTGTTGAGAATTTCCTTCCACCGCCCCTCCACCGGCAGCGGTATCGTATAGTTTTCCCGGTAGACCGGGGTAAAATTGCTGATGACGGCAATGGTCTTTTCTCCAGGCGCCTTGCGCAGCCAGGCAAAGACCGAATTCTCGCGGTCGTCGGCAATCAGCCATTCGAAACCTTCGCCCTCGCAGTCGCGCGCATGCAACGCGGCCTTGTTGCGATAGGTGCCGTTGAGGTCACGCACCAGCCTGCGCATGCCTTCGTGCAAGGGATATTCGAGCAGGTTCCAGTCGAGCGAGCGGTCTTCGGCCCATTCCTGCCATTGGGCGAATTCCTGCCCCATGAACAACAGCTTCTTGCCGGGATAACCCCACATGAAACCGTAGTAGGCCCTGAGATTGGCGAATTTCTGCCAGTCGTCGCCGGCCATCTTGGCAATCAGCGAGCCCTTGCCGTGCACCACCTCGTCATGGGAAAGCGGCAGCACGAAATTTTCGCTGAACGCATAGAGCAGACCGAAGGTCAGGTCGTTGTGATGGTGTTTGCGGTGGATGGGCTCGCGCTGCAGATATTGCAGCGTGTCGTGCATGAAGCCCATGTTCCACTTGAACCCGAAGCCCAGGCCGCCGGCATGAACTGGTGCCGAAACCTTCGGCCAGGAGGTGGATTCCTCGGCAATGGTGATGATGCCGGGATGGCTGCCGTAGACCTCCGTGTTCATGGTCTGCAGGAAGCGGACCGTGTCGAGGTTTTCGTTGCCGCCATATTCGTTCGGCACCCACTCGCCATGCTTGCGCGAATAGTCGAGATAGAGCATCGAGGCGACCGCATCGACGCGCAGACCGTCGAGGTGGAATTTCTCCGCCCAATAGAGCGCGTTGTTGACCAGATAGGAAAACACTTCGGCACGGCCGAAATTGTAGATCGCGGTGTTCCAGTCGGGGTGATAGCCCTGACGCGGATCCTCATGTTCGTAAAGGGCCGTGCCGTCGAACCAGCGCAGGCCATGGGCGTCGGTCGGGAAATGCGCCGGCACCCAATCCAGGATGACGCCGAGACCGACCTTGTGGGCGCCGTTGACGAAACGGGCAAACCCTTCCGGCTCGCCGAAACGGGCGGTCGGCGCATAGAGGCCGGTGGTCTGGTATCCCCAGGACGGATCATAGGGGTATTCGGTGACCGGCAGGAACTCGATATGGGTGAAGCCCATGTCGACGCAGTATGGGATCAGGCGTTCGGCCATCTCGTCCCAGGTCAGCATGTCCCCATTGTCGCGGCGCTGCCAGGAGGCGGCGTGAACCTCGTAGATCGAAATCGGCTGGCGTCTGGCATCGACATCAGCCCAATGCGCCCGGTGCGCCTCGTCCTGCCAGACCTGTTCGATCTCGCCCGTGGTCACCGACGCATTGTTCGGGCGCAGTTCCGAGCGGCGGGCAAACGGATCGGCCTTCAGGGGCAAAAGTTCGCCGTTCTTGCCGACGATCTCGTATTTGTAGATCGCGCCTGACGGCACATCCGGAATGAAGATTTCCCAGATGCCGGTATCCTGGCGCAACCGCATCACATGGCGTCGGCCATCCCACTCGTTGAAATCGCCGACGACGGAGACGCGCTTCGCATTCGGAGCCCAGACGGCGAAATGAAAGCCTTCTGCGCCATCATGCTTGAGCGGATGCGCCCCCATCTTGTCGAACAGCCGCAGATGCGAGCCCTCCCGGATGTAATAATCATCCATGGGGCCGAGCACCGGACCAAAGCTATAGGGGTCGGTGACGGTCCATTCGCCACCGCCATTGCGGGCGCGGTAACGGACCGGCTGGGCCTTCTTGACGGCGATGGCGCCCTCGAAGAATCCGGCCTCGTCACGCCGTTCCAGCGTGCCGATCTCCTTGCCGGCCAGAGTTTCTGCGGTCACCGTTTCGGCGCCGGGAATGAAACAGCGGGCGACAAACGCCTTGCCCGCCGGGTGCACCCCGAGGGCGGCGAATGGGTTGTTATGAGTGCCAGCGAGGATCGCCGCAATCTCTTCCGCCGACAGACTGGCTGGCGAAGCGGTAGGCGTGGCGTCTTTTGGCACTAATGTCATCCAGCTCTCCAAATTTCCCCGGCATATTGCCGGATTGTGCGGTCAGAGGAAAACCAGCCCATGCGCGCGGTGTTGCGGATGGTCTTGGAATACCAGCTGTCCGTATCCGTCCAGATAGCGTCTACCTCACGCTGTGCCTTGGTGTAGGCGTCGAAATCGGCCGCCACCATGAACCAGTCGTGATTGTAGATACCGTCGATCAGGCCGGTGAAACGGTTGCGATCATCGGGGGAAAAGACACCGGACGAGATCGCAAACAGGGCCTGTGACAGCTCGCGCGATTGCTCGATGATGGCGCCGGGATTATGTCCTTCCGCGCGCACCTTGGTCACTTCGTCTGCCGTCATCCCGAAGATCTTGATGTTCTCCTCACCGACCCAGTCACGCATTTCGACATTGGCGCCGTCAAGCGTTCCAATGGTCAGCGCACCATTCAACGCGAACTTCATGTTCCCGGTTCCAGACGCTTCCATGCCGGCAGTCGAAATCTGCTCCGACAGGTCGGCGGCAGGCACCATGATCTCGGCAAGCGAGACGTTGTAATTGGGGATGAAGACGATCTTCAGAAGGCCGCGCACCGCCGGGTCATTGTTGATGACGCGCGCGACGTCATTGGCGAGTTTGATGATCAGCTTGGCATTGTGATAGCTCGGCGCTGCCTTGCCCGCGAACAGTTTGACCCGCGGCACCCAATCCAGCTCCGGATGCGAGCGGATCTGGTCGTAGAGCGAGATCGCCTCGATGATGTTGAGGAGCTGGCGCTTATACTCGTGGATACGCTTGATCTGGATGTCGAACATCGCCGAGGGATCGATGCGGATGCCCATGCGGCTCTGAACCAGCTGCGCAAGCTTGACCTTGTTGGCGCGCTTGATCGCTGCGAATTTTTCCTGGAAATCCGGCTTGTCGGCGAAGGGATCGAGCGCCTGCAGAGCCTCGGTATTGTCCATGAACTCGTCGCCGATCGCATCACGGATCAGCGTCACAAGCTCGGGATTACACTGCATCAACCAGCGGCGCGGGGTGATGCCGTTGGTCTTGTTGTTGATCCGTGCCGGATAGAGCCGGTGCAGGTCGGCAAAGACCGTTTCCTTCATCAGCTCGGTATGGAGGGCGGAGACGCCGTTGATCGAGTGGGAGCCGACAAAGGCGAGATTGCCCATGCGCACGCGGCGGTCGCCGCTTTCGTCGATCAGCGAGATATTGCGGACCTCCTGGTCCGTATGGGTCTTCTGCTTGCGGGCCTCGAGCAGGATCTTGGCGTTGATGGCGTAGACGATCTGCATATGGCGCGGCAGAAGCCGCTCGAACAGCGGCACCGGCCAGGTTTCCAGCGCTTCGGGCAGCAGCGTGTGGTTGGTATAGGAGAAGGTGTGGCGGGCAATATCCCAGGCGGTTTCGAAATCCATGCCGTGAACATCGGTCAACAGGCGCACGAGTTCGGCGACGGAGACGGCCGGATGGGTATCGTTCAGCTGGATCGCCACCTTGTCTGGAAGCGATGTGAAATCCGGATATTGCTGCAGGTGACGGCGTAGGATGTCCTGCAGCGAGGCTGACGAGAAGAAGAATTCCTGGCGCAGCCGCAGTTCCTGTCCGGCGGGCGTCGCATCCGCCGGATAGAGCACGCGGGCAAGGCTTTCGGCCTTGTTGCTTTCTCTGAGCGCGCCGATGTGGTCGCCGGCATTGAAGGCATCGAGCAGGATCGGGTCGATCGGATGGGCGGTCCACAGACGCAGCGTGTTGACGCGCTTGGCACGCCAGCCGACGACCGGGGTATCGCAGGCAGTCGCGATGACGCGTTCGGCCGGTTTCCAGACGTAGCGGGTGACCTCCTCATCGACATTGACGGTTTCGACGGAACCGCCGAAGCCGATTTCGTAGGAGCTTTCGCGGCGCTCGAATTCCCATGGGTTGCCGTGGGCGAGCCAGGTTTCCGGGAGTTCCACCTGCCAACCATCGGCCATCTGCTGGCGGAACAGGCCGTGCACATAGCGGATACCGTAGCCATAGGCGGGGATATCGACGGTGGCCATGCTTTCCATGAAACAGGCAGCCAGGCGGCCAAGGCCGCCATTGCCAAGCGCTGCGTCCGGCTCAAGCGCTGCAATAACGTCGATATCGACGCCGAACGAGGCAAGCGCCTCGCGCAATTCGTCCATCAGCCCGATATTGGTGACGGCATCGCGCATCAGACGGCCGATCAGGAATTCCAGCGACATGTAATAGACGCGCTTGGCATCGGTGGCATAGGTCTTGCGCGTCGATTCCATCCAGTTGTCGGTAATACGGTCGCGCACCACCAGAATTGCGGCGGTCAGCCAGTCATGCGGCTTGGCGACCTTCGGGTCCTTGCCGATACGGTAGGTGAGGCGCTCGATGATTTCCTGGGCGAGAACTTGCGCGCTGGAAGCGCGGGGTGCGGCACTTGGAATTTTTTCGTTGGACAAACGATCGATCATGGAAAAAACTTACCCTTTGCGTGCGGTTTGGGAGACCGGAGGCGAACACCAACGGGGCATATGAGCGATTTATGCACCGATACGAAGCGCTTGCAATAGCGTTTTCAATAAGATGAAAATTGTAGATGATGCCGTGTTCGAAACGGCTTGCGATTTTAAAGGCAACACGTAAAAGCCCGCTCCGGAATGCCGGAACGGGCTATGAAATCATAGGGGTAAAGGCGGTTATTTTGTCAGGCGGACATAGGTTCCGTCGGGTGCGCAGGTGGCGGTCACGGTGTAGAAAAAGTCCTGCCGCTCCCAGCCGCCGCCGTCTTCCCAGGCATGATTTTGAGTCTTCGTGCAGCCGAAGTATTTTTCCAGTGATGCCGTCACCCCAAGCGGAACCTGCTTGCCGTCAACGAACAGATGGTTGCTCGTGGCTGGGTCATCGGTGCGCAGAGCAGAATTATAGGTCCGATAGGACTTGCCGGTGTCATCCGTGCAGGTCACCTTGCTATTGCTGACCGTTGCTTTCTTTCCGATGTCACAACCGTCATTCTTGATGTCCATGCGCAGGGCAAGATTGGTGTAGGTGCCGAGGTCGATAACGCCCTTCGGGTTTGCCACGAAAGTGCCCGAGCCACCGTCTTTCTGGGTTGTCGGCTGATACGTCACAGTGCCGACGACCTCTTCCTTGGTGGCGCCCTTGCGCATAACGAGAATCGAGACCTTCTTATAGTACCAGCCTTGCACCGTTGTCGGGTTCAACGTCATTTTTTGCGGTTTCATCGGCGACAGGGCCGATGCAGTGACGCTGACATTGATCTCGTTCATCGATGCCAGCTTCAGCAGGCTCGTCGGCACCGGCTTGTTCATCTCGACCGTGAGTGTGTTTTCCAGCGCGCTGATCTTAAAACGGGACACAGCGAGTGTCTTTTCCACCTCGATGTCCTCATCAAGCGCACTGGTCGTGTGCGCTTCGACAAATGCCTCAGCAGCCTTTTTTGCATCCGGGAAATTGCTGCCGTCAAAAACCCCACCGGCTGCCAAAACTGCCGCATCGGCAATACCTTGCAATTTGGAACGCTCTGAAACGGCAACGCTGTAGTCAACCGCAGATCCGCCCGCGACAAGCAAAACCGGCAGGATAATAGCGGTCAGTATTGCGAAGTTGCCAGCCTTGTCGCGGGCGAGATTGAAGCATAATTGAAGGATACGGTTTCGCTTGGTCACTTTATCTACCTGGCCTGTTCAATTTTCCATGAAAAGCCTTTTAACCGTTAAGTGTTACGATCCCGTTCAACTCATAGGTTGCAATTAAATACAATTGTAATTGCCCCTCAAATGCAGGCGGTCGGGGCTTTTTGGAGTGTGCGAAAAGGGGACTGTGGCCGTTCCCGTTTCGGGTCACTACAGTGGAATGACGTCCACGGCCTGTTCGGTCTTGTGGGATCCGTAGCTTTTCAGCACACCGATGACGGGGGCGACGTCGCTGTAGTCGCGGCCATGGCCGACGACGATGTGGTCGAGGCCGGCGAAAATATTGTTGGTCGGATCGAGTTCGAGCCAGCCGGTGGCCGACCCGCACCAGACGCGCACCCAGGCATGCATGGCGTCGGCGCCTTCAAGGCGCTCCTTGCCCGCAGGCGGAATGGTTCTGAGGAAGCCGCTGACATAGCCGGCGGGGATGCCGAGGCTGCGCAGCGCCGTGATCATCACATGGGTGAAATCCTGGCAGACGCCGCGCTTCAGCTTGAAGGCTTCGCGCGGGGTGGTATCCACGGTGGTCGCCTTCGGATCGTAGACAAAATCCGTGTGGATCTTGGCACAGATGGCGGTGGCGATCTGGCGGATGGTCATGCCGGGCGTGACGATCTCGCGGGCATAGGCCGAGATCGCGGCATCTTCGGGAAGGCGCGGGCTGGCGCCGAGGAAATGATGCGGCGAGTTGGCGTCGAGCGACCAGACATTGGCGATCTCTGTGGGAAAACGGCTGAGATCGGGGGAAAAATCGGCGGCGAGCGGCTGCTGATCCAGCTGGACGCGGGCCTGCATGCGGATCACCAGTTTTTCATGCTGCTTGCGAAACAGGATCGAGGTCGAGGGATTGGCAAAGAAATCGACGCTGTCGCGGCGCTCTTCCGGTGCCGGCGTGCAGGTCACGGTTCCGGCCACCAGCCTCTGGCGGTCGGGAAGCGACAAGGGCAGCACGCGCACCACATGCCGTCCGCCCGAAACCGGAACTTCGTAGGTATAGGTGATCTGCAGGTTGATGTCGTAGAGCATGAAACTCTCAGTTTGCGCGCATGGGGTTTGTCATATCCTATCCGAGATAGGTTTGCGCGAGGATGTCGGAGAAGCGGCCGAGCTCCTGTTCCAGATTGTTATAGACCTCGGCGGTCATCGCCTCGGGTGTCATGACGGCGAGACCAGCGTGGAGCTTCATGGCTTCGCGGTAGAACGGCGACATCTGGCCGTTGACGAAGGCATTCGGCAATTGCTCGACTTCCGTCTTGATCTCGTTCAGCTGGTAGAGGATCGAGCGCGGGTTGAGCGGGTCGAGCACCAAGAGGTCGGTGACGGTCAGGGCTGCGGTGTTCACATTGTAGCGGCGGCGATGGGTCATGACGCTGTCGCCGATTTCGAGCAGCATGTCATAGGCGCCATCGGGCGCGTCCTCGCCGGACATGTGGCCGAGCAGCCGGGTCATGTGCAGGCCGCGTTCGAGATAGCGGCCGATCGACAGGAAGCGCCAGCCGGTGAAGCGGTACATGTTTTCGTGCACCAGACCGGCAAAGCCCGCCAGCTTGCGCAACAGGATGGTCATTGCATGGGTGGCGTCGTCGCCGGCCTGAACCGTGGACTGGAACTTGCGGGCGGTCTTGGCGAGATCGTTGAGCGCCAGCCAGCCATCGGCGGAGAAGCGGTCGCGGATATTGCTGGCGGAAAAAAGTGCGCTGTTGAGATTGGCCATCAGGCTGTCGGGTACCGGCTGCTTGGTGTCGATATCCAGCCCGGCCAGATAGTCGGTAATATCCTTCAACAGCGGCATTTCGGTATCGGCTGTTTCGGCAAAGCGCCCGTGCCAGGCGCGCAGGATGCGCAGAGCCCCTTCGGCGCGCTCGATATAACGGCCGAGCCAGAACAGGTTGTCGGCCGCCCGGCTCGGCAGGCTGCCGGGCATGATGCGGATGAAGCTTTCCTCGGCCGGCAGCAGCGTCATCTGTTCGACGGGCTTCTGGCTGACGATCCAGACATCGGCCGCCGAACCGCCCGCCTGCATGGCGATCGCGGCGGCATCGGCGCCGGAGCCGATGCGGGCAAAACCGCCCGGCATGACCTGCCAGCCATCACGGGTGCGCGCCACATAAACGCGCAGGCTCATCGGCCGCGGCGTCAGCTTGCCGTTGATCCAGGCGGGCGTGGTGGACAGGGTGACCACTTCCTGCCCGACGAGTTTCGGGCCATCCGTCTGCAGCCATTCCGCAACGGATGTCTTTGCGGTATCGCGCAGCGACGAGCCGAGAACGGACTGGCCGTTATCATCGAAGAACGGCCGGGTGGAATAAGCAGGGCCGATGACCATTTTTTCGATATTACCAGCCACCTGATCGCGTTCCGGCTGTTGGCCGCACCACCAGGTGGCGATGCTGGGCAGGACGGGGTCTTGCCCAAGCAGACGGCGGCAGATTGTCGGCATGAAGGCGAGGAAGGCGCGGGTCTCCAGAATGCCCGAGCCGAGCGAATTCACGATCGAGACCGAGCCCGACCGCAGCGCCTCGACGATCCCGGGCGTGCCGATATGCGAACTCTGTTTCAATTCCAGCGGATCGGCAAAGGCGGCATCCAGGCGGCGCCACAGCACGCCAACGGGTTTCAAACCGGCCACGGTGCGCACCATCACGCGGCCGTCGATCACGGTCAGGTCTTCGCCCTCAAGCAGCATGAAGCCGAGATAGCGGGCGATATAGGCGTGCTCGAAATAGGTTTCGTTGGCAACACCCGGTGTCAGAACGGCGATGCGGTCGTCCGGATGTTTCTTGCGCGATTGCAGTTCGTCGCGGAAGGCGCCGAAGAAGCCGGCGAGGCGATGGACATGGGTTTCGGCATAGAGATCGGAAAAGGCGCGGGTGGTGGCGACGCGATTTTCCAGAGCAAACCCTGCACCCGACGGCGCCTCGGTGCGGTCCGACAGCACCCACCAGTTGCCGTCCGGGCCACGGCCGATCTCGAAGGAACAGAAATGCAGGAAATGCCCGTCGGCCGGAAGAACGCCGACCATCGGGCGCAGGAATTCTGGATTGGACGCCACCAGCGACGGCGGCAGGAAGCCTTCGGCAACAAGCCGGTTCGGGCCATAGATATCGGCAGCGATCCGTTCCAGGAGTTCGGCGCGCTGCACGAGCCCTTTCGAGACCGCCTGCCATTCGGTGTCGTCGATCAGGACGGGGACGTGGGAGAGCGGCCAGTTGCGTTCCGAATTTTCCTTGGTGCCATAGGCCCGGTAGAACACGCCGGCATCGCGCAGATAACGGTCGGCGCGGGCGAAGCGATTGGCAAGCTCGGTCTCGTCCATACGGCCGATGGAGGCTAGAAAATGCTGCCAGACCGGCCGGACATTACCCTGCGTGTCGAGCATTTCATCGGCAATGCCGGGCAGCGCACGATAGCCGAAGACCGGATCGTTGCCGATCCGGTCTTCGCGCCGTGTCGCTTGGGCCGTCTGCTTCTTTGACATCAAAGTCCTACATGCCTGCCGGACGCCGCAAATCGAGCGTCAGGGGAAATTCTGCCGATGGGGCTTCCGGCTGAAGTGCATAGGCGCCGGCCGTGTGCCCCCACGGTTCGAAACGGGCGAGCCTTCGTGCTTCCGCTTCATTGCCGTTCACCGGAAAAGTGTCGTAACTGCGCCCGCCCGGATGGGCAACATGATAGATGCAGCCGCCGATCGAACGCTTCGACCATGTATCATAAATATCGAATGTAAGCGGCGTGTTAACCGGCAAATTGGGGTGCAAACCCGACGAGGGCTGCCAGGCCTTGTAGCGGACGCCCGCAACCGCAACGCCATTGAAGCCGGTCTTGGTCAGTGGCAGTGCCCGGCCGTTGCAGGCCACGGTGTAGCGTTCGGGATTGGCGGTTTCGAGCTTGACCTGCAGCCGTTCGACCGAGCTGTCGACATAGCGCACGGTGCCCCCGGGCGCGCCTTCCTCGCCCATCACATGCCAGGGCTCCAGCGCCTGGCGCAGCTCAAGCTTGGCGCCCTCGTATTCGACCTCGCCGCAGAAGGGGAAGCGGAATTCGAGCTGCGCTTCGAACCATTCCGGCCGGATATTGAAGCCGTTGGCGCGCAAGTCGTTCAGCACGTCGAGGAAATCCTGCCAGACATAATGCGGCAGCATGAAACGGTCATGCAGGGTCGTGCCCCAGCGCACCAGCTTGCCTTCGGCCGGGTTTTGCCAGTAGCGGGCGATCAGCGCCCGCACCATCAGCTGCTGGGCAAGGCTCATGCGCGCATTCGGCGGCATTTCGAAGCCGCGGAATTCGACGAGGCCGAGACGGCCGGTCGGGCCGTCCGGAGAGAACAGCTTGTCGATGCAGATTTCCGAGCGGTGCGTGTTGCCGGTGACATCGGTCAAAAGATTGCGGAACAGACGGTCGACCATCCAGGGCAAAGGTTGCTGCGCCATGCCGGGCAAGGGCACCTGCGCCATGGCGATTTCCAGCTCGTACAGCGTGTCGTGCCGGGCCTCATCGACGCGCGGCGCCTGGCTGGTCGGGCCGATGAACATGCCGGAAAACAGGTAGGACATCGATGGATGGCGCTGCCAGTGCAGGATCAGGCTTTTCAGCAAATCCGGCCGGCGCAGGAAGGGGCTGTTGTTGGGATTGTTGCCGCCGACAACGACATGGTTGCCGCCGCCGGTGCCGGTGTGGCGGCCGTCGATCATGAACTTGTCGGCGCCCAGGCGGGTGAGACGGGCCTCCTCGTAGATCGCCGTGGTGATGGCGACGCAATCGGCCCAGTTGGAGGCCGGATGGATGTTGACCTCGATGACGCCGGGGTCGGGTGCGACGCGCATGACGTTGATGCGCTCGTCCTGCGGCGGCGAATAGCCCTCGATATGGATAGGCAGACCGAGATCGGCTGCGGCTTTTTCGGCTGCGGCGACCAGGTCGAGATAGTCCTCGATGCGCTCGACCGGCGGCATGAACACACAGAGGCGGCCATCGCGCGGCTCGACGCTCATGGCGGTGCGCACGGCGCCGCGAATATCGGCATTGGCCGCTTCCAGCACCTGCTCGACGCGCTTTTGCCGCGCTTCGGCTGCGGCCTTGCGCGAGGCCTCGGCCAGCGCCCGTGCCGGTGCGCCGTAATCGGGCAGCGGATCGCGCGGGATCGAAGGATCGGCCTCGTGGATATAGGGATATTGCGACGGCGGCACATAGGGCAGGGTGCCGAGCGGCATGCGGAAGCCGATCGGCGAATCACCGGGGATCAGGAAGATCTTGCCGCGGCGGGTGCGCCATTTCTCGGAAATCCATTTCTGTCCCTCCGCCTTGGAGTTCCAGGCCTGGACGGGCAGGATATAGCCGGTCGGGGTGGTGAGACCTCTGGCAAACACCTTGGCGATACGCGCCCGTTCTTCCGGGCTTTCAAGCTTGGAATTGTCGGGATCGACATTTTCCGGCAGGCTGCCTTCCTTGATGATCCATTCGGCCGGATCCTCGAAAGCGGGGATGACCATTTCCTGTTCGATCTCAAGGGCTGCCGCGATGCCGGTGATCAGGGCTTCGGCTTCCTTGGCGGTGACATTGGTATCCTTGCCTTCGGCGGCGATCAGGTCCGGGTCATGCCAGATCGGCTTGCCGTCCTTGCGCCAATAAAGCGAGAAGGTCCAGCGCGGCAGGCTTTCGCCGGGATACCACTTGCCCTGGCCGTAATGCAGGAAGCCGCCGGGGGCGAAGCGTTCGCGCAGGCGCCGGATCAGCTCGTCGGCCTTGTCGCGCTTGGTCGGGCCGACGGCGCCGGTGTTCCATTCCTCCGATTCGAAATCGTCGATGGAAACGAAGGTCGGCTCGCCGCCCATGGTCAGGCGCACATCCGCGCCGTTCAGCACCGTGTCAACGTGTTCGCCGAGCGCATTCAGCGCCTGCCAGCTTTCCTCGGAAAACGGCTTGGTGATGCGCGGATGCTCCGCCACGCGGCTGACGGTCATGGCGAAGTCGAACGTGGTGTTGGCATCGCCGTAAAGGCCGCCGGAGATGGGCGCGGCATTGCGGTAATGGGGGGTGGCCGCCAGCGGGATATGGCTTTCGCCGGTCAGCAGGCCAGAGGTCGGATCAAGCCCGACCCAGCCGGCGCCGGGGATATAGACTTCGCACCAGGCATGCAGATCGGTGAAATCGACCTCGGTACCCGAGGGGCCGTCGAGCGCTTTCAGATCGGGTGCGAGCTGGATCAGGTAACCGGAGACGAAGCGGGCGGCGAGCCCGAGATTGCGCAGGATCTGTACCAGCAGCCAGCTGGAATCGCGGCAGGAGCCAAGCGCCAGCTGCAGCGTCTCTTCCGGCGTCTGGACGCCGGGTTCCATGCGGATGATGTAGTTGACCTTCTGCTGCAGGCGGGCATTGAGGCCGACGATGAAATCGATCGTGCGGGTGGGGGTCAGATCGATGCCGTTGATATAGGCTTCCAGCGCCGGGCTCATCGGCTCCGGCTGCATGTAGATCTTCAGGTCGTCGCGGATATCTTCAGGGTAGGAGAAGGGAAAAGTCTCCGCGTCTTCCTCGATGAAGAAGTCGAAGGGATTGTAGACGGTCATATCGGCGACGAGATCGACTTCGATCTTGAACTCGGTAACCGGGTCGGGAAAGACGTAGCGCGAGAGGTAGTTGCCGTAGGGGTCCTGCTGCAGCGTGACGAAGTGATTTTCCGGCGTGACTTTCAAAGAGTGGCTGATCACCTTGGTCTTGGAATGGGCCGCCGGCTTTAACCGGATGATCTGGGGACCGAGCCGTACGGGCTTGTCATACTTGTAATGCGTCAGGTGATATATGCTTGCTTTGATCGCCATGCGAATTTTTATCCCCTTGATGGCGTGTCTCTGCCGCCATTGAGGGGATTTTGTGCAATGCGAAGAGAGATTGCAAGGCGCAATTCCCGGCGGGAAGATTCATTTCCCCGCAGGAAGAGCAGCGCATGGCTCAGTTGGGCCTATTCCTGCGGTTCGATGTTCTGGTTGAGGCGGAACAGATTGGCCGGATCGAGGCGTGCCTTGAGGCGGGCAAGGCGCTGGTATTTCTCATGCCCATAGGCATCGCGGGCGATGTGCGAGCCGGTGTCGCCCTGCTCGTTGACATAATTTCCAGGGATCGAGCCATCGGACAGTAGACGGCCGTTCCTGCGGCCCCATTCGATACATCCGTCATCGCCGGTGCTGTCGTCCCAGATGGGTTCGCACAGCCAGTAAAAGCCGGCGTTGCGCCCGGTATAGGCGGTTGCCTCGTCCGCCACGTCCCCGATCGCGCCACCCAGCTGAAGGACGTAGATTTCGCAATCCGGCGCCGGCGCATGCGCGATCGCATCGATGATGTGGCCGATGGCCTGATCGCTGATTTCGGACCAGAAACCGCCTTTGGCATAATAACGGCGCGACCAGGCATAGGCTGCGTCGTTGCGGCTTTGCAGCGTGAGATAAGACAGGTTTTCCAGGCCGCCACCGGCACCGTGAGCCAAGGTCCCGAACGGTAACAATGTTGCTGGCGCGTGTGCGCTATCACCGAACCAAACAGCCGTGACGGCGATCCCCGATTGCGATGCGGTGAAAGACACGGTCAGATCCCTGGATTGTTGCCGCAGCAGATCGCGCAACACAGGGAGGACCTGGCGGGCACTGCTGAACGGGTAGTTCCATTGGCCAGCGACAATGCCGTCGAACGGATGCAGCTGGAACCGGAAGCGGGTGACGACGCCGAAATTTCCGCCTCCGCCGCGAATGGCCCAGAAGAGTTCCGGGTTCCAGGTTGGGCTGGTCCAGGTGATATCGCCGCTGGCGAGCACGATTTCGGCACCCAGCAGGCTGTCGATCGTCAGGCCATATTTGCGGCTTGCCCAGCCCATGCCGCCGCCCAGCGTCAGTCCGGCAATGCCGGTGTGAGAAATTACGCCTGCTGGCACGATGTAACCCCGTGGCACCGTTGCGCGATCGAGATCGCCGAGCAAAGCGCCGCCGCCGACATCGACGGTCTGGGCCTGGTTGTCGATAACGATGGGACGGATCAGGGAGAGGTCGAGCACCAGCCCGTCATTGCAGGTGGAGAGACCAGGCAGGCTATGGCCGCCGCCGCGCACGGCAAGTAAGGCTCCGGAGGCCGCCGCCGCCCGCACGGCTTTTTGAACATCCTCGACATCCTGAGGGCGCACGATCGCGCGCGGCAGGCGGTCGGCGATGCCGTTCCAGACATGGCGGTAGCGATCATAGTCCGGATCACCGGCAGTGATCACCGGACAGTGAAGTTCTGCAGCGCTCAGTGCTTCCAGCAGCGAATTGGACATGGTCCTTGCCCTCGACTGGGCGATATCTACCATATTTTAGGAGTTGCAGAAATAACCCGTTTGCAGGTGATGCTGGTGTCCATCTTGGGCAAAGCACCGGGAATGCCCTGCCGGTTACCTGATGTCTGCCGCAATCTCCCAGACATGGCCGGAAGGATCGGCGAAGGCTGCGGTGCGGCGGCCCCAGGGACGGTCGATCGGGCCGTTGAGCAACGTGATCCCGAGGCGGCTGAGTTCGGCGCAGACGGCGTCGGTGTCATCAACCTTGATCGTCAACAGCATACGCGAGCCGGAGGATGATGCAGCCACAGGCAAAGGTGTCACCAGCTCCGGTGCTTCGCTCGATACCAGCAAATTGACCAGCAGGCCGGAGAAATTCAGCACGGCGGAGACGTCGTCTTCAAATAGGACCTTGGGAGTAAACGCCCGCTGATAAAATGACTTGGCTTCATCGATATCATCGACGAACAGGGTGATGACCTCGATTGCGTCCAGCGTCATGGGACCTCCGGGAGTTCCTCACAAGATGGCACCGGCGTATTGCGCCGGTGCGTGCCGAATGGATCAGCGTTTCATCGCCACAAGATTGAAATAGGCGTCCTGCGGATCGACGCAATTGACCACCCAGGCGCCGCCGGGGACTTCCATCGGGCCATTGACGACCTTGCCGCCCTTGGCGTTGGAGCGGTCGATGGCTGCATCGAGAGCATCGACGTTGAAGTAGAACCCCCAATAGGGTGGTGCCGGGATGGCGGCCAGCTTGTTCATCATGCCGCCGATCTGGGCGCCGTCATGGGAAAAGAGCTGGTAGATGCCCATGTCGCCCATATCGAGGCCCTCATCCTTCTGCCAGCCGAACATTTCCTGATAGAAGGGAAGCTCGACGGCAATATCGCCGGCCATCAGCTCATGCCAGCCGATGCTGCCGGGGTCCATCTGCTTGATATCCGGCATTTCGCCGTCGCTCGTGCTGAACAGGGCAAAGACGGCACCATGCGGGTCGGCGACAACGGCGAAGCGGCCAACGCCTGGAATATCGTCCGGTCGCCGGTGCACGGTGCCGCCGAGCTTGACGAGCTTTTCCGCTGAAGCATCAACATCATCGACGCCGATATAGCCGAGCCAGGCCGGTGGAACGTTCATGTCCCGGGCGCTCTGCGGCAATGTCATCAGACCGGCAACCCGCAAGCCGTTGGTCTTGAACAGCGTATAATCCGCATCGGGCATGCCGGAATCGGCCGAGGTCCAGCCGACCACGTCATCATAGAAGGTTTCGGCAGCCTTGGTATCGGTGGTCATCAGTTCGTACCAGACGAATGCGCCATGTCCTTTTTTCATTGTAATTCTCCTCCTCATTTTGTGGCCGTCTGGCCGGGATCGCTGGATTGTTCAAATGCGGTTGTAGTCGCAGGACATGACGGATTTCCACGTGCCGTCGGCACGGCGGATGCGGGACGAGAAATTGCGGCTATCCGCGTCCCTGATGGTGATGATGTCCTGGTAGCGGGCGGTTTGGCCGGGATTGCCGAAATCGGGGCCTTCGCAGTCGAGCGTCAGCACCTTTCCGGTTTCATCGAGCTTGCCCTCGTAAATCCAGAGGTTTGTCATGACGGAACTGATGAACGATCCGACATAAAGTTTCCTTGCCGGATCGTAGCCAAGCGCCAGGATATTCGTTGCCGCGCTGCCGTCCGGCATCGTGCCGGTGGCCTCGGCAACGACCCAGGCGTCGCCCAGCAAGCGGGCGGTCTCCTCCCAGCTGGCGCCGCCATCCATCTCGCCGCTTTCCTGGGAAGGATTGAACGTCAGGCGCCATCGTCCCGTCAGTTGCTGGAGCCAGCGGTGTTCGTCCACAAGATCTGCCTTCATCGCGTCTTCTCCTCTCTTAAGGGCGATTTCCGGGTCAGTCAGGTCAGGCGCAGCAGGAATGCGGCTTTGCCTCTGCGTCATATTCGTCATGACGCTTCACGAAGCTCAGTGTCGATGTTTCGTTGCGGCCCTTGGGCGCCCGGTCGAGGATCATCAATGTCGTCAGGATCTCCTCGCCGCCGCGGGCATAGTCGGAATAGGTGTGGTAGATATTGCCGGCCTCGTCGCGGATGAAGGCGCTCATGCCAGGCAGCTCGTCATTGGCGTCGTCGCCGGATGTTTCGCGGAAATTGTAAAAGACCTTGCCGCTTTCCAGCTCTTCCTTGGTGAAGGAGACGTGGTAGTCGAAATTGAAATCGCTGCCGAAGGACGAGACCCAGGGAAATTTCCAGCCCATTCGCTTCTTATAGGCTTCGATCTTGTCGAGCGGTGCGCGCGAGACGGTCACATAGGTGACGTCGTGATTGTTGAGATGGGCAAGCGTGCCATCGATATGGTCGGACAGGAAAGAACAGCCGGGGCAGCCGGCCTCCCAGTCCGGGCCGAACATGAAATGATAGATCATCAGCTGGCTGCGGCCGTCGAACAGGTCGGCAAGTGTCTTTTGACCCTGCGGCGTCTCGAACAGATAGGCCTTGTCGACCTTGACCCAGGGCATGTTCTGCCGGGCGGCGCGGATCTTGTCGCGCAGCTTGGTTTCTTCCTTTTCGGTAACGAGCAGGGCCCTGCGCGCTTCAAGCCATTCGTCTCTGGATACAACCGGATTGCTCAACATCGTTCATTCCTCCTCAGAAAATCGCGTTTCGTTCCGCTTGACTAAATAGGTTGATATCAACATTATTAGCTCATGTCAAAGCCCATTGTGATTCCCTTCGAAACCACCCTTCATGTTCGCGACACATGCCTGTGCCTTCATGTGCAGCGCGCGGCGCGGGCTTTGGCGCGGAAATTCGACGAGGCATTGCGGCCGCTCGATCTGACCAATGGGCAATTTTCCCTGCTGATGTCGCTCAATCGGCCGGACCCGCCGGGCATGGGTCCGGTTGCCAATCTTCTGGCAATGGATCGCACCACGCTGACGGCGGCGCTGAAGCCACTGGAAAAGCGCGGGCTGCTCGTTACGATGAGTGATGACAGGGATCGCCGGCTGCGGCGGATGAAGCTGACGCCGGCAGGCCATGCGCTGCTCTCGACGGCGGTGCCGATCTGGAAGCGCACGCATGCCGATGTCGATGATGCGCTGGGCGAGGGGCGGCCGGACCGGTTGCGCTCCGACCTTCTGGCGCTTGCCTGACGACAAATTCCGGTCCGCTTCTGGGAGCGGACCATGTGTTAACCAAGGAGGAGACTGTCCATGAGAATGATTTTCGTCAACCTGCCGGTCAAGGATATCTCGAGGTCGAAGGCGTTTTTTGCCGGCCTCGGCTTCGGCTTCAATCCGGATTTCTCCAGCGACGATACGCTGTGCATGATCGTCGAGGAGAACATCTTCGTCATGCTCTTGCAGGAGGCGCGCTTCAAGGACTTCATCATCGATGAGATCAGCGATACCAGCAAGGCGACGGAAGTGCTGACAGCGCTGTCTGCCGCAAGCCGCCAGGAAGTGGACGAGACGCTGGCCAAAGCGCTGTCGCTCGGCGGCAAGGAATGGCGGCCGGTGATGGATTACGGCTTCATGTATGGCTGCAGCTTCCAGGACCCGGACGGCCATGTGTGGGAACTGGCCTATATGGAGCCGCAGGCGGCGAACTGATACCAGTTGGGGGGAGCTGGAGTTCATCACCCGTCGCTCCGCCCCCCTTTCTCATTTCCATGCAAATTCGTTCCAAACCGCACAATTCCTGCCACAAAGGGCTGACAGGACAAGGAAAAACGCCGCTATAAGCGCTGCGGCGGCAAAGACGGTGGTGAACTATGACGCAGAATGTCTACGACAATCCGGAATTTTTCGAAGGCTATAGCCAGCTCGGCCGGTCGGTCGAGGGGCTCGACGGGGCTGCCGAATGGGCGTCGATCCAGGCGTTGCTGCCGGACCTGAAGGGCAAGCGGATTGCCGATCTCGGCTGTGGGTTCGGCTGGTTCTGCCGGTTTGCCTGGGATGAGGGTGCTGCACGCGTGGTTGGCTTCGATGTGTCAGACAACATGCTGGCGCGGGCGCGCGCGACCTCAAATCCGGCGATTGCCTATGAGAAGGCCGATCTCGAAGTCCTGGAATTGCCGCAGGCGTCGGTTGACCTCGTCTACAGTTCGCTTGCCTTTCATTACCTCAAGGATCTTCAAGCGCTGCTTCGCCGCGTCCATGCGGCCCTTGCGCCCGGCGGCCAGCTGGTTTTTTCGACCGAACACCCGATCTACATGGCGCCGGCCCATCCCGGCTGGTCCAAGGATGCCGATGGGCGGACGACATGGCCGGTCAACGGTTATCTCGACGAGGGTCCGCGCACGACGGACTGGCTTGCCAAGGGCGTCGTCAAGCAGCACCGGACGCTGGGTACGCTAATCAATATGCTGATCGGCGCCGGTTTCACGCTGCAGCATGTCGAGGAATGGGGGCCGTCGCTTGAACAGGTGGCCGCCCATCCGGAATGGGCAGACGAACGCGAGCGGCCGATGTTCCTGCTGGTTTCCGCACGCAAATAACCGGCAGCACCGGGACCTTCGCCGGAAAGACGGCTATTCCGCCCATTCCGTGTCGGCGGTGAAAGCGATGGTCAGCCATCGATTGGGGCCTTCGCTGCCGATGCGGGCGCCGATATCGTCGCGCAGCTGGTCCCATTCTTCGATCGTGCGCGCAGGCATGCCCGGTGGCACGATGAAATAAAGCTCCACCTGCATCAGCCGTCCGATGCGGGCGACATAGGCGCGGTGGGACAGGAAGGCCTGTTCCTGCACCACCTCTTCCGCCACTTCGTCGATCCTTGCCCGCAAGGGCGCAGGCGTCATCAGCAGGATGTCGGACAGCGCCTGGCGCACCGTACCGACCGGCATCGGAATGATGACGACGGAGACCAGCGCCAGAACGGCCGGATCTATATAAGGCGCGATCCAGGCAAGCTGCGTGCCTCCAACGAAAAAACCGCCGATAAAGGCGATCAACAGGGCGGCGGTGATACCGGCGGACATCAGCCAGGCGGTGGCGTCCAGGGTGAGAAATCCTGAGCGGATCGTGGCGTTTTTCCTGCGGACAACGGCGGCCATGGTCAGGCAGGCCGCAAGCGTGATGGCCGCATAGAGGATCGCATAATCGAATTCGAGCGCATGGCCGCCGGAGAGAATGCTGATGATGGCGTTGATCAGCGCGTAGACGGCAACGCTCATCAACAGGATGCCGTTCAGCCCGAGCACGATCGGCTCGAGATGCCAGAAGCCGAGCGAAAACCGCGCCCGCAGCTTGCCCTTGCCACGGGCCGGGTCCGCATCGCTGGCAATCAGCCTGGCGACCACAAGGGCTAGTGTGCTCATGCTGGCATCGGCGAGCGAGTAGACCCCGTCGAAGGCGATCGAGAAGGAGCCGGTGACGATGCCGAATGCAATGCCGGAACAGGCGATCAGGATCGTCACGGCAATTGAGATTTTCAGGATCGTCTGTTCGGCTTGCATGGGTCTGCTCGGAATGGTGGGCTTTGGATGGGGCTTGCACACGGAAGTGTGGGCGCGTTTGCGGCATTTGCCTATATCCGAATGACGGCCGAATGGCGGCTTTGCCGATTATTGCACCAACGGACCGCGTTCAGTTCGGAGCATCATGCACAAGTTTTTGCAGCTGAAAAAGAAACACCCCTGAATCCACGGGAATTCAGGGGTGTAGATCTGTGAAGGATACCTACGGCTGCTTTTAGCCGAGATCGCCGAGATCGCGAACGGCGCCACGGTCGGCCGAGGTGGCGAAAGCGGCGTAGGCTTTCAGCGCCGTGGTGACCTTGCGCTTGCGCAGCTCCACCGGCTTCCAGCCCTTGGCGTCCTGCTCGGCGCGGCGCGCAGCGATTTCGGCGTCATCGACACGCAGCGAGATCGTCCGGTTGGGGATGTCGATATCGATCATGTCGCCTTCGCGCACGATGCCGATCAAGCCGCCATTGGCAGCTTCCGGCGAGACGTGGCCGATGGAGAGGCCGGATGTGCCGCCGGAAAAGCGGCCGTCGGTGATCAGGGCGCAGGCCTTGCCCAGTCCCTTCGACTTCAGATAGCTGGTCGGATAGAGCATTTCCTGCATGCCCGGGCCGCCCTTGGGACCTTCATAGCGGATAACAACGACATCGCCGGCTTTGACCTCATTGGCAAGGATCGCCTTGACCGAGGAATCCTGGCTTTCGAAGACGCGGGCGGGGCCGGAGAATTTCAGGATCGATTCATCCACGCCGGCCGTCTTCACGATGCAGCCGTTGATGGCGATATTGCCCTTGAGCACGGCCAAGCCGCCGTCCTTGGAGAACGGGTGCTGGGCATCGCGGATGACGCCCTTTTCGCGGTCGAGGTCGAGTTCCTTCCAGCGTGCGCTCTGGCTGAAGGCAACCTGCGTCGGCACGCCGCCGGGTGCGGCACTGAACAGTTCAAGTGCTGCCGGATTGTCGGTGACGGAAATATCCCATTGCGACAGGGCATCGCCCAGCGTCTTGGCATGAACGGTCGGAAGGTCGGCATTCAAGAGGCCTGCGCGGTTGAGTTCGCCAAGGATCGCCATGATGCCGCCGGCGCGGTGCACGTCTTCCATATGCACGTCAGACTTGGCGGGCGCGACCTTGGAGAGGCACGGAACCTTGCGCGACAGCCGGTCGATGTCATCCAGGTTGAAATCGATTTCGCCCTCATGGGCGGCGGCCAGAATGTGCAGAACGGTGTTGGTCGAGCCGCCCATGGCGATATCGAGCGCCATGGCATTTTCAAATGCGCCCCTGGACGCGATGGTGCGCGGCAATGCCGTTTCGTCATCCTGTTCGTAGTAACGCTTGGCCAGACCGACGATGCGGCGGCCGGCTTCGAGAAACAGCTTTTCACGATCGGAATGGGTCGCCAGCGTCGAGCCGTTGCCGGGCAGCGACAGGCCAAGGGCTTCCGTCAGACAGTTCATCGAATTGGCGGTGAACATGCCGGAGCAGGAGCCGCAGGTCGGGCAGGCAGAGCGCTCGATGGTCTTGACGTCCTCGTCCGACATGCTGTCGTCGGCGGCGGCCACCATGGCATCGACCAGATCGAGCGCATGGATCTTGCCGTCGGAAAGCAGAACCTTGCCGGCTTCCATCGGGCCGCCGGAAACGAAGATGGTGGGGATGTTGAGGCGCAGCGAGGCCATCAGCATGCCGGGGGTGATCTTGTCGCAATTCGAAATGCAGACCATCGCATCGGCGCAATGGGCATTGACCATATATTCGACGCTGTCGGCGATGATCTCGCGCGACGGCAGTGAGTAGAGCATGCCGTCATGGCCCATGGCGATACCGTCATCGACGGCGATCGTGTTGAATTCCTTGGCGACGCCGCCATTGGCTTCGATCTCGCGGGCCACCAGCTGGCCGAGGTCTTTCAGATGCACATGGCCCGGCACGAACTGCGTGAACGAGTTCACCACCGCAATAATCGGCTTGCCGAAATCGCCATCCTTCATGCCCGTCGCACGCCAAAGGCCGCGAGCGCCGGCCATGTTGCGGCCGTGGGTGGTGGTGCGGGAGCGATAGGCAGGCATGGACGTCTTCCTTGAGCTTGTCTGGGTGAACGGCAGATATAGGGTTCAGGGACCACAATTTCAGCGGTTCCTATCGCAAAACTGCGCCCGCGTCACGAATTTCGTAACAATATTTCGTGTTTTTTGGAGGGCGGCAGTCTTTCAAACGGGGTTGCCCCGCACGTTTGAATGGATTGTTCTGCGATCATATCGCCCAAAATTGCAAATTTGGCCGGTCTGGCGTCACTGAGCCCCGATAGCAGCCCGAATTCCGGCGCAACTGATTGATTTCGAAGAATAACAGTCGCCACCTACCTTGTTTGGGGGATGCGGACGGCCGGTTTTCACTCTTTATTGCCGGGGCTGGACACTTTGCAAACCCGGCAATTTCATCACGTAAACCATTGTATAATCTCCTCTCCGGTAACGGGGAGGGGATTTTGCAATCTAGAGAAGCGGGCTTTTGCGCCCTGCAAGATGATCGCGATTAAGCGCCTCCATGATGTCGCGCGCATCGTCGCGGTCAAGCCCAGCAAGATCGCGGCCGTCGGATGCCGCCGGCAGATGCGTGATCACGTCCATCACGGTCCAGGTGCCATTCCGTTCCTGGCGCAGCTCGTAGCGCGGTTCCCGCATGAAAAATCCTTCACTGAGATAAGATTGCCGACAAACCATATCTGGGGGCTGGGACGAACGGTTTCGAGGGGTGGCGTGTGTGCTGTCGCCAGCGTGATGCGCCCATTCAAAAATGTCGATGACAATTTGAAGTTTATAATTACAATCTATAATAGTATTACTGTTTTACAAAAGGGGTGGTTGTTTATGCAAGAGACGGTAGTAAGCGAATGGCTTCGGCGCGAAACCAAGCTGTTGGAAGAGATCGCGAGTGCGCTTGAATACTATTCGAGGCATACAAAGAGGTACCAATTCTGGCAGCGGGCAACTTCTGTTAGCGTCATGGTCCTGAGCACCCTTGCGCCGTTGGTGGTGGCAGGTTCAGGTGTTGCCGAAGGTACATTTGGGCTGTCGAGAGACAACCTGAGTGTGGCAGGTGTTATCATCACCTTGATACTCGCTCTGATCGAGGGCGTGCGCAGAATTTTCAGGTTCGAGCAAAGGTGGGCCACCTGCTACCAAGTCAAATCTACGATAAAACGGGAACGGGAGGGTTACCGCTATCAACGCATCGGATTGGCCGTTGGCAGCGAAGAATGGAAACTAAATCTTGCTGCTTTACGGAAAGCTTTTGACATCGCGACCGGACAGGAAACGCAGGCTTTTTTTGCTGCGGTCCAAGACGCCAAGTCGGCGGCTCCCGCTAAACCGGTGTGACATGGATGAAATCGATATGAGCGGAGAGGCCGGTCATGCCTCCCAACGAAAAAGGCCTTCCGGTTTCCCGAAAGGCCTTTATAAACTGGATGGTGGGCGTGACAGGGATTGAACCTGTGACCCCTACGATGTCAACGTAGTGCTCTCCCGCTGAGCTACACGCCCATCCGATGTCGGCGCATAGACCATAAACCTCCTGGGGCGTCAATAGGCTTTTTTCGGCTTTTTGACAGGAAGTTTTGCGGCCCTTGCGGCGCAGCCTTAAGCGGCCAGCATCTTGTTCACTTCGTCCACAAGATCACGCAGATGGAAGGGCTTGGACAGGACCTTTGCGTCCTTGGGAGCTTTCGAATCGGGGTTCAGCGCCACTGCGGCAAAGCCGGTGATGAACATGACCTTGAGATCTGGATCGAGTTCGGTCGCCCGGCGGGCAAGCTCGATGCCGTCCATTTCGGGCATGACGATATCGGTCAGAAGAAGCGAAAACGGCTCTTCGCGCAGCCGGTCATAGGCGCTGGCGCCATTGTCGAACGACAATACCTTGTAACCGGCCTTTTCCAGGGCTTTCACCAGGAACCGGCGCATGTCGTTATCGTCTTCGGCGAGGAGGATTTTTGGACTCATGGATTAAAGCCGTTGCACCTTACGTGTCGATGTCGGGAATTGCGGTGACGTCATGAAACCGCAGTTGAGTAAATATCCGGTGAAGACTGAAGGTCAAGCCCCGCTCACCGGCAGGAAACGACTATGGACATGATTGCCGCCTGCTGGCAACATACACGAAGCATCAAGATTGTGACATGGTAAAAAAGGGCTGCGATGACGCAGAACGTCAGCGAAACCGAACAGTTCGAAGTTCGCGAGCCGGAAATGCAGCGCATTCCCTTTGTCTTCAATTCGCCCCATAGCGGCAGGGTCTACAGTTCAGCCTTCCTGAAAAAATCCCGCCTGGACCACCTGTCGATCCGCCGCTCGGAAGATCATTTCGTCGATGAATTGTTCCATTGCGTCACCGATCTCGGCGCACCCCTGTTGATGGCGCATTTCCCGCGCGCCTTTCTTGACGTCAACCGCGAACCTTATGAACTCGATCCGCGCATGTTCGACGGGCCCTTGCCGCCGCATGCCAATATCAGCTCGATGCGGGTGGCGGGCGGTCTTGGCACCGTGCCGCGGCTGGTCGCCGAAAACATGGAAATCTACCGCGGCCGCTTTCCCGTTTCCGAAGCGCTGGAACGGATCGAGACCATCTACAAACCCTATCATGCCTGCCTGCGGCGGCTGATTGCCCGCACCCATGTGCAGTTCGGACTGGCGGTCCTGATCGACTGCCATTCGATGCCGGGCAATATCCGGCTGGCCGGGACGGGCCAGCGGCCGGACTTCATTATTGGCGACCGCTACGGCACCAGTGCCTCGGCCGATCTGTCGCGGACTGCAGTCTCGCTCTTGGAGGATCTCGGCTTTTCCGTCGCCCGCAACAAGCCCTATGCCGGCGGCTTCATCACCGAACATTACGGCCGGCCGGCGCGCGGGCTGCATGCGCTGCAGATCGAGATCAATCGCGGTCTCTATGTCGATGAAACGACGCTGCAGAAGAAGCGGGATTTTCCGATGCTGGCAGACGCGATCGGCATGTTTCTCAGCGGGCTTGCGGCGCATGTTGAAAGTTATGCGCCAAGTACGTCTGCGGCCGGGACGCCGCTTGCTGCCGAATAGCCGTCTTTTCCAAGACATTCTTTCCCTGACATCAGGGCAAAAAAAACCGCGCTTGTGGCGCGGCTAAGTCTAGGGAGGAAACACCCAAGGAGGGTATTTACAGCCACAAGTGACTGTAGGGAAAATTTAATATTGCAGCGCACAATTGTCAAGCAAGATTTGGCCACAATTGGTGCAGTGCGCCAAAACCCTGGGATATAGTGGCGCTGTAAATTGGTCGATTTCGCGCTGTTTATTGATTTTTCAGGCCGGTTTTTCGTAAAACCGTCACAAGACTGCTGTCACATCTGCCGATCGGCGCGATTTTTTCCGATTTTCCTGCCAAAGGCTTCTCTTTCAAAAAAATGTGCCATAAGCAGATTCAGCCTTCCATTTCCCGATTTTCGTGAGGTTTCATGCTGCCGGACCGTGAATTTTTTGACCGCCTTGCCGATGCTGCCAAGGCGCAGACCCTGCC
The DNA here is from genome assembly GCF_029277445.1 of Pararhizobium qamdonense. Taxonomy (NCBI): domain Bacteria; kingdom Pseudomonadati; phylum Pseudomonadota; class Alphaproteobacteria; order Hyphomicrobiales; family Rhizobiaceae; genus Pararhizobium; species Pararhizobium qamdonense. The sequence goes on from NZ_CP119566.1 coordinate 1,186,455, forward strand.
GCGTTTCCGCACCGGCATCAGTGTCGCCAACAAGGAGGCTGCCGGTTTCGACCCGGTTACCGAGGGCGACCGGGCGGCCGAAACGGCAATCCGTGCGTTGATCGAGGCGCATTTTCCAGAGCATGGCATTCTGGGCGAGGAATTCGGCAATGTCGGGCTCGACCGGGATTATGTCTGGGTGATCGATCCGATCGACGGGACCCGCGCGTTCATCTCCGGCCTGCCGGTCTGGGGCACGCTGATCGGCCTCTATCACAAGGGCGAGGCGGTGATGGGGCTGATGGACCAGCCGTTTACCGGCGAGCGCTATTTCGCCGATGGCAAGAACACCCATTATCGCGGGCCGGGCGAAGACAAGGTGGTCTCGACGCGCGCTTGCGCCGATCTCAGCCAAGCCATCCTCTTCACCACCTCGCCGCATCTTTATACCGGCGATATCAAGACCCGCTTCGAGGCGGTGCAGGACAAGGTGCAGCTCGCCCGCTACGGCTGCGATTGCTACGCTTTCGCGCTGCTGGCAGCCGGTCATATCGACCTCGTCATCGAATGCGGCCTGAAGCCCTATGATGTCGGCGGGATCATTCCGCTGATCGAACAGGCCGGCGGCATCATCACCGATTGGAATGGCGGCCCGGCGGAAATGGGCGGCGAGGTGATTGCCGCCGGCAGTGCCGAAATCCATGCACAGGCGCTGGCGATCCTGAGGGGCTGAGAGCCACAACGGATGTCAGGCCGACAGGTCCTCGCTATCGGCGAGCGCCGTGTCCGCCGTGCTGCTGGGGATGAAGGCCTCGATGGCGGCGATCGCCTGGGCGCGATAATGGTCTGCTTCCTGCAGGAGTTCGTGCCGGGCGCCGTCGATCGGGATCATGTGGCCGGCGCGAAAATTGCGGGCAAGGGTCTCCACCGCCAGATGCGGCACCAGCCTGTCCTGCGTCGGCGCCAGCACGATGGTGGGAACGCGGATTTGCGTCAGATGTTCGCGGGCGGACACGCGCTTGATCGCCTTGAATGTCTCATGCAGCCAGCGGGCGGTGGGCGGTCCGAGCGCCAGTTCCGGATGGGCGTCCGTCAATGCCTTGTTGCGGGCAAAGCGCCGCGCATCCGAGGTCAAAAGATTTTCCGGAAATGGCCGCGAACCCTTGTCGCGCATCAAGGGCAGGGAGCCGAGACCAAAGAGCGTGAAAGCGCTGGCCAGGAGGCTGATCATGCCGTGGCCGACCTTTTGGCCGCCGAGCGCCATGAAGGGGGCGGCGATTGCCAGCCGGTCGATGCGGCTGGCAAGCAGCGGCGCCTGCGCCAGGGCAACCAATGCGCCCATCGAATGGGCCAGCATGAAGAAGGGCAGGCGGGTATCGGGAAGCACGATCTTTTCAAGGAAGGTCGAGAGATCGCTCTCATAGTCGGCAAAGCGCCTGACGTGACCACGGCGCCTGTTTTTCAACAGCCGCTCGGAGCCCGCCTGGCCGCGCCAGTCGAAGGTTGCGACCCACAGGCCCCGCGCGGTCAGCTCGCCGATCGTCTCGGCATATTTCTCGATCGATTCATTGCGTCCCTGCAGCAGCACGACGGTGCCCTTGGCGACCGGCGCATCGGACTTGAAGATCGCATAACGGAGCTTGCGGTTGCCCACGCCCTCGAAGAACCCGACGGTATGATTGCCGGGGACCGGATTGTCCGGGGTGGAATGAAGCATTGACGTCATGGCAGGTCCGTGTCCGGCGGGTCTTTCAGGGTGCAGTGGCAACACACCAGTGCGCCGGCTGCAGAAGAATGCGCCTGCAATGCACCGGATTTATGATCGCCTATTTTGATCAATACCGATTAAGGAACGGTGCAGGCAAAGCAGTGGGGAAGCGATCCGCACGGTCAAAAATGCTGGCCATCTGGAAAAAGGGCCGGAAACGGTGGGGGACTTATACCGTTCCCGGCCAGAGACAGTCGGCCGGTAGAGGACAGGGAGCTTTGGGAGAAGGGACGTTCACCTCGGCTGCCTGCCTCGTCTTCCGATGTTTCGGTTTTAAAGCATGAAAGCTGAACGCAGCTCGAACCGGCCGTTCATCCTGCGTTTATCGGCGGCGGGGCTCATGAGATGCGCGTTCTTAGTTGTGTGCCCGGGGGCTTGAAGGCCGCAGAAACAATTCCCATCTCATCCTCACGGGCGCCGAAACCGGGCCCGTTCACCGGTTCTGCCATTGCCACTTGCAGGGATGACAGAGCCAAGATCGCACACCCGTTGCTCACAAGAGGACATCATGCGTCACGTTGATTTTTCCCCCCTTTACCGTTCCACCGTCGGTTTCGACCGTCTCTTCACCATGCTCGACAGTCTCGGCCAGCCGGACCAGTCGCAGACCTATCCGCCCTACAATATCGAGCGGACCGGCGAGAGCACCTACCGGATCACCATGGCTGTTGCCGGGTTTGACGAAAGCGAACTTTCGATCGAAGCCCGCGAACACACGCTGACCGTCAAGGGCGAGAAGAGCGAAGAAAAGGCGACCGACAACCAGTTCCTCTATCGCGGCATTGCCAAGCGCGCGTTTGAGCGCCGCTTCCAGCTCGCCGACCATGTGGAAATCCAGTCCGCTTCGCTGAAGAACGGCCTGCTTCACATCGATCTCCTGCGCGAGATCCCGGAAGCCGCCAAGCCGCGCCGCATCGATATTGTTGCCGCGCAGTCGGCGCCGAAGCAGATCGAGGCCACGCAGGTCACCGGCGCTACCAACTAAACCCGTGATCTGAAGAAAAAACGCGGTGCCTTTCGGGGCACTGCGGATATTCGGGAGCCGTTTGCAGCCGCGTGTTGCAGGCGGCTTTTTTGTTCCAACGCGCTAAAGCTGGACGCGTTGTTCTGATCGACGCCCTTTATTGTGCAACCGGAGCCGGAGCCGAAACCTCAGCCGGAGCCGCAGCGACGGCTGCATTTGCGGCGGCAACGGCCAGGCGGCGGTTGCGTTCGGCATATTTCTGGGCGATCACCGCGCAGGCCATCAGCTGAATCTGGTGAAACAGCATCAACGGCAGCACGATACTGCCGATGCCCTGGCCGGCGAAGATGACGTTGGCCATCGGTACGCCGCTGGCAAGGCTCTTCTTCGAGCCGCAGAAGGTGATGGCGATCTCGTCCTGCTTGGAAAAGCCCATCAGGCGGCTGCCGTACATGGTCACGATCAGCACGACGGCGAGAAGGAGGATGTCGAGGACGATGACGACAGCGATGTCACGGATGGAGAACGTGCTCCAGATGTTTTCGTTCACCGCTTCGCTGAAGGCGAGATAGACGACCATCAGGATCGAGCCGCGATCGACCGGCATCAGAAGCGTCTTGCGGGCGCGGATGAAATTGCCGATCCACGGCTGCAGGATCTGGCCGAGAATGAACGGCGCCAGCAGCTGCAACAGGATCTGTTCGAGCGCATCGAACGAAAACCCGCCATGGCCGCCGGCTGTGAACAACAGGCCGACCAGAAGCGGCGTCAGGAACATGCCGAAAATATTGGAGGCCGAGGCGGCACAGATGGCGGCGGGAACATTGCCGCCTGCCATGGACGTGAAGGCAATCGACGACTGTACGGTCGAGGGCAGCACACAGAGAAAGAGGATGCCGGTATAGAGCGCCGGTGGCAGGAGGGTCGGCGGCAGGAAGCCGATGGCAAGGCCGAGCAACGGAAAGAGCACGAAGGTCGAGGCCAGGATGACGATATGCAGCCGCCAATGCAGCAGACCGGCCACCACGACATCGCGCGACAGCCGCGCACCGTGCAGGAAGAACAGCAGCCCGATGGCGATCTTGGTGGCAAGACCGAACCAGTCCGCCGGCTCGCCGGAAATCGGCAGCAGCGATGCGAGGATGACCGTGCAGACCAAAAGGAGGGTGAAGGTATCGGGCAGGAAACGGCGCATATCGATCGTCCAGACAATGAAAAGATGATTGGCGGCATCATTGTCATTATGATATCGAATGCAAGTAATAACGATTATCACGAATCAGGATGACAGATGCTGGATTTGGCTCAACTGCGCAGTTTTCTTGCCGTCGAGCAGATGGCGAGCTTTACGCTTGCCGCAGAGCGGCTGGGGCTTGGGCAATCGACGGTCAGCCAGCATATCCGCCGGCTGGAAGCTGATCTCGGGCGAAAGCTGGTCGAGCGCGATACGCATCGTGTATCACTGACGGCCGATGGCGAGGCGCTTTTGGGACCGGCGCGCGCCATGCTGTCGCTGGACGGGCAGGTGAAATCGCTGTTTGCCGAGCGCAGCCTGCACGGCCGCCTGCATCTCGGCGTCTCGGAAGATTTCGTCATGAGCCGGCTTCCGGCCGTGCTCGAAGATTTTACCCGGGCGCATGCCTCCGTCGATCTCGAACTGACCGTGGCGCTCAGCGGTACGCTTTATCAGATGCAGGATGAGGGCGCGCTCGATCTGGTGCTCGCCAAGCGCCGGATCGGCGATGCGCGCGGCCAGCTCGTCTATCGCGAGCCGCTGGTCTGGCTGGCGCGCGATCCGGAGCGGGTGATGCGGGGCGACGTGCTGCCGCTGATCGCCTTTCCGCCGCCGAGCATTACTCGCAGCGTTGCACTCGAAGCACTGGAGCGGGCAGGCGTGCCGTGGCGCATCGTCTGCACCTGCGGCAGCCTTAGCGGCCTGACGGCCGCCGCCCGTGCCGGAATGGGCGTTCTGGTGCAGCCGCGCAGCATGGCCCCGGCCGGATTGCGGGAAATTACGTCGGATAGGTTGCCACGGCTCGAGGATGTGGAATTCGTGCTGGTGGCGCGGCGCGGCGCGGACAGGGCACTGGTGAAAGCCCTGTCCGGTGAAATCCTGGCGACGGTCGGCGGGCTGCAGGCGTCCCTGGCAGGCAAACCGTCGCTCTGATCAGAGCGCCTTCAGGAACTGATCGACATCATGGGGCGTCGTTGCAAAGCTGGTGACCAGGCGGTAGAGGCCCTCGTCGCCGGCGACGGTATCCGCCAGCGCATGCGGCACAGGCCAGTCGTAAAACACGGCGCCATCGGCCTGCAGCTTGGCAGCGGTCTCCTTTTTTAGGACGACGAACAGTTCGTTGGAGCCGCTCGGCCAGGCAAGCCGGGTGCTGTTTGAGCCCGCGATGCCGTCGGCGAGCCGGTTTGCCATGCCGTTGGCGTGGCGGGCGAGATCGAGCCAGAGACCGCCTTCCAGATAGGCGTCGAACTGGGCGGCGATGAAGCGGGATTTCGAAAACAGCTGGGCGGAGCGCTTGCGCAGGTAGCCCATTTCCTCGGCCTTCGAGGTATCGAACATGATCAACGCCTCGGCGCACCAGCAGCCATTCTTGGTGCCGCCGAAGGAGAGAAGGTCAATGCCGCGTTTCCAGGTCATTTCGGCCGGTGTCGTATCAAGCGTCACCAGCGCATTGGCAAAGCGGGCGCCGTCCATATGCAAGGGCAGCTTGGCCGCCTTGGCGATGGTGGAGATCGCGTCGATTTCGTCAAGGCTATAGACGGTGCCGGCTTCGGTTGCCTGCGTCATGGTGATCGCCATCGGCTGGCCGCCATGAACGCCGCCGCCGCGTGTGCGCTGGATTTCCCTTTCCAGCCGGGCTGGATCCATCTTGCCGTGGGGGCCATCGACCGGCGCAAGCTTGGCGCCATGCGAGAAGAATTCGGGCGCTCCGCATTCGTCGGCATTCACATGCGCTTCGCGGTGGCACAGCACATGACCGCCCGGACGATTGGTACTGGCTAGCGCCAGCGAGTTGGCGGCCGTGCCGGTCGCGACGAAGAACACGGCGACGTCGCGCTCGAACACTTCAGACAGCGTCTTTTCGACCTTCTTGTCGAGATCGCTCGTGCCATAGGCCGATGCAAAGCCACCGGCGGCCTTGACGAGGCTTTCGGCGATCACGGGATGGGCGCCTGCCCAGTTGTCGGAGGAGAAAATCATGATGCGATCCTGCTATGCCGGAGAAATGCTCCCCGAATTGGTTGGTCAGGCGAGACCATACGGATGCAGTTGCGGCAATCAATCCAGGAGAGGCGAGATAAGGACAATATCAGACCAGTTTGAAACCAAATTGAAGAAAATATGGAGTTGACGAAAGAAAATTACAAAAACGTGAAATTAACCGCAATGTTCGGCAAAATAGGTCTGAATATTTTGCATGAGTGGTCTTGCGGAGGAGGGTGCTTTCTGGCATAGAGCCTATGAAATAGGACAGTATGACTGTCCTATTTCGGTCTCAAGACCGGAAGGACGCCGGAACGCCCGCCTGATGCGGCTTCCGGCTGACGATTGTAGACCGCGCCGGACGTTATCTGATCCGGGCTGGCGGGACAATCGCGATGGTCGCGAGCACTCTGTGCCGGATGCAGTCAATGCTTCATTTGCGACCGGATCAGGATCATGCAACGATAATGCCGGTGCCGGCCTGAACGGGACTCTTGCCCGCAAAGCCTGCCTGGACTGCGGAAATATCCGGCCATGCCGGGTTAACAGGAGGGAAGACGATGACGGACCTTACGCCATCCACCGTAACTGGGCTCAACATTGCGCGCGAAACCGCGACGGTTGAGACGCATACCGCATTTCCGGGCCTGCCGAAAAAACAGGGTCTTTACGACCCGCGCAACGAACATGATGCCTGCGGCGTCGGTTTCGTCGCCCATATGAAGGGCCAGAAGTCCCACCAGATCGTCAAGGATGGCCTGTTCATCCTGGAAAACCTGACGCATCGCGGCGCTGTCGGCGCCGATCCTTTGATGGGTGATGGTGCCGGCATTCTGGTTCAGATCCCCGACCGCTTCTTCCGTGAGGAAATGGCGCTGCAGGGCGTTACCCTGCCGAAGGCTGGCGAATATGCCGTCGGATACCTGTTCATGCCGCAGGACGAGGCGCAGATCGCCCATTTCAAGCAGGTGATCACCGAGGTCGTTGCGGAAGAGGGCCAGACGCTGCTCGGCTTCCGTGAAGTGCCGGTCGATAACGCCTCTTTGTCCAAGGCCGAGCATATTGCCGCGACCGAGCCGCATCATGTGCAGGTGTTCATCGGGGCCGGCCGCGATGCTGCGACCAATGCCGAATTTGAACGCCGCCTGTTTACGCTGCGCAAGGTGATCTCCAACCGTATCTATAATGCCTTCGAAGGGGCCGAGACCGGCTTCTATCCGGTGTCGCTGTCGACCCAGACCATTGTCTACAAGGGCATGTTCCTGGCCTATCAGGTGGCCGCCTATTTCAAGGATCTGGCCGATCCCCGCTTCGAATCGGCTGTCGCCCTTGTGCACCAGCGCTTCTCGACCAACACCTTCCCGTCGTGGAAGCTGGCGCATCCCTACCGCATGGTCGCCCATAACGGCGAGATCAACACGCTGCGCGCCAACGTCAACTGGATGGCCGCACGCCAGGCTTCGGTATCCTCGCCGCTGTTCGGCGGCGATATTTCCAAGCTGTGGCCGATCTCCTATGAGGGGCAGTCGGATACAGCCTGTTTCGATAACGCGCTCGAATTCCTGGTGCAGGGCGGGTATCCGCTGTCGCATGCCGTCATGATGCTGATCCCGGAAGCCTGGGCCGGCAACCAGCTGATGGCGCCCGAGCGCAAGGCATTCTACGAATATCATGCCGCTCTGATGGAACCGTGGGATGGCCCGGCCGCCGTCTGCTTTACCGATGGCAAGCAGATCGGCGCGACGCTCGACCGCAACGGCCTGCGCCCGGCACGTTATCTCGTCACCGACGACGACCGCGTCATCCTCGCGTCCGAGGCCGGCACCCTGCCGGTCAAGGAAGAGAGCATCGTCAAGAAGTGGCGCCTGCAGCCGGGCAAGATGTTGCTGATCGATATGGAGGAAGGCCGGATCATCTCCGACGAGGAGCTGAAGTCGAACCTTGCCAACCAGCATCCCTACCGCCAGTGGCTGGACAACACCCAGCTCATTCTCGAAGACCTGAAGCCGGTGGAGCCCCGGGCGCTGCGCCGCGACGTGTCGCTGCTCGATCGCCAGCAGGCGTTCGGCTATACCCAGGAAGACACCAAGATCCTGATGTCGCCGATGGCCACGACCGGCCAGGAAGCCATCGGCTCGATGGGCACCGATACGCCGATTTCGGCAATGTCGGACAAGACCAAGCTGCTTTATACCTATTTCAAGCAGAACTTCGCGCAGGTCACCAACCCGCCGATCGATCCGATCCGCGAAGAGCTGGTGATGAGCCTCGTCTCGTTCATCGGTCCGCGCCCGAACCTGCTCGATCATGCCGGCATGGCGCATGCCAAGCGGCTGGAAGTGCGCCAGCCGATCCTGACCAATGGCGATCTGGAAAAGATTCGCTCGATCGGCCACACGGAAGACCGTTTCGACACCAAGACGCTCGATTTCACCTATGATATCGCGCGCGGCGCCGAAGGCATGCCGGAAATTCTCGACCGGCTATGCGAGCGCGCCGAAGCCGCCGTCAAGGGTGGCTACAACATCATCGTGCTGTCTGACCGCCAGATCGGCCCGGACCGCATGGCGATCCCGGCGCTTTTGGCGACCGCCGCCGTCCACCATCACCTGATCCGCAAGGGGCTTCGCACTTCAGTCGGTCTCGTGGTGGAGACCGGCGAGCCGCGCGAAGTGCACCATTTCTGCCTGCTGGCAGGCTATGGCGCCGAGGCGATCAACCCTTATCTCGCTTTCGATACGCTGACCGACATGCACAAGCGCGGCGAATTCCCGAAGGAAGTCGATGGCAGCGAAGTCGTCTACCGCTACATCAAGGCGGTCGGCAAGGGTATCCTCAAGGTCATGTCCAAGATGGGCATCTCGACCTACCAGTCCTATTGCGGCGGCCAGATCTTCGATGCGATCGGTTTGAACTCCGAACTGATCGACCGGTATTTCTTCGGCACGGCAACGCAGATCGAAGGCATCGGCCTGGAAGAAATCGCCAAGGAAACCTTCAACCGCCATCAGGCCGCCTTCGGCGCCGATCCGCTGTTGAAGAGCACGCTCGATATCGGCGGCGAATATGCCTACCGCATGCGCGGCGAAGGCCACGCCTGGTCGCCGGACGCTGTCGCATCGCTGCAGCATGCCGTGCGCGGCAATGCAGAAGATCGCTACCGTGAATTTGCCGAGATGGTGAATGGCGCAGCGTTGCGCATGAACACCATTCGCGGCCTGTTTTCGATCAAGGGCGCGGAAGCGACCGGCCGCAAGCCGATCCCGATCGAGGAGGTCGAGCCGGCTGCCGATATCGTCAAGCGGTTTTCCACCGGCGCCATGTCGTTCGGTTCGATCTCGCGCGAAGCCCATACGACGCTGGCGATTGCCATGAACAGCATCGGCGGCAAGTCGAACACCGGCGAGGGCGGCGAAGAAGCCGACCGTTACCTGCCGCTCTACAACGGCGCGCGCAATCCGGAACGCTCGGCGATCAAGCAGATCGCGTCCGGCCGTTTCGGCGTCACGACCGAATATCTGGTCAATGCCGACATGCTGCAGATCAAGGTGGCGCAGGGTGCCAAGCCCGGCGAGGGCGGCCAGCTGCCCGGCCATAAGGTCGATGCGACCGTTGCCAAGACACGGCATTCGACGCCCGGCGTCGGCCTGATTTCGCCGCCGCCGCACCATGACATCTATTCGATCGAAGATCTGGCGCAGCTGATCTACGACCTGAAGAACGTCAATCCGGAAGCAGATATTTCCGTCAAGCTGGTCTCGGAAGTCGGCGTCGGCACGGTTGCGGCCGGTGTCGCCAAGGCGCGCGCCGACCATATCACCGTCTCCGGCTATGACGGCGGCACCGGCGCGTCGCCGCTGACATCGCTGAAGCATGCCGGTAGCCCCTGGGAAATCGGCCTTGCCGAAACCCATCAGACGCTGGTGCTGAACGGCCTTCGGTCGCGTATCGCTCTGCAGGTCGATGGCGGCCTGAAGACCGGCCGCGACGTCATCATCGGCGCGCTCCTGGGCGCCGACGAGTTCGGCTTCTCCACCGCGCCGCTGATTGCCGCCGGCTGCATCATGATGCGCAAATGTCATCTCAACACCTGTCCGGTTGGTGTGGCGACACAGGACCCGGTCCTGCGCAAGCGCTTCAAGGGTGCGCCCGAGCATGTGGTCAACTACTTCTTCTTCGTCGCAGAGGAAGTACGCGAAATTCTCGCATCGCTCGGTTTTGCCAAGTTCGACGAGGTCATCGGCCTTTCCGAACTGCTTGAAAAGGATGCGATGATCTCGCACTGGAAGGCCAATGGGCTCGACTTCTCCCGCATCTTCCACAAGGTGGATGCGCCGAAGGAAAAGACCTACTGGACGGAGCGGCAGAACCATCCGATCCACGACATTCTCGACCGCAGGCTGATTGCAGAAGCACAGCCGGCGCTGGAATCAAAGACGCCCGTTACCATCGAGGTCGATATCAAGAATGTCGATCGCTCGGCCGGTGCGATGCTGTCCGGTGAAGTTGCCAAGCGTTACCGTCACAAGGGACTGAAGGACGACACGATCACGGTGAAGCTGACCGGCACGGCGGGACAGTCGTTCGGCGCGTTCCTGGCGAACGGCATCACGTTCGAGCTGATCGGCGATGGCAACGACTATGTCGGCAAGGGTCTTTCGGGTGGCCGCATCGTCGTGCGTCCGCCGGAAAATTCCAAGATCGTCGCGGCCAAGTCGATCATCGTTGGGAACACGGTGCTGTACGGCGCGATCTCGGGCGAGTGCTATTTCAACGGCGTCGCCGGCGAACGCTTCGCCGTGCGCAACTCCGGCGCCATCGCGGTTGTCGAGGGGGTGGGCGACCATGGCTGCGAATACATGACCGGCGGTGTGGTCGTGGTTCTCGGCGAGACTGGCCGCAACTTTGCAGCCGGGATGTCGGGTGGTGTTGCCTACGTTCTGGATGAAAGCGACGATTTCCCCAAACGCTGCAATATGGCGATGGTCGAACTCGAGCCGGTTCCGGAAGAAGACGACATGCTGGAGAAGCTGCATCATCACGGCGGCGACCTGATGCACAAGGGCATGGTCGATGTCGCCGGTGACATGACGCGTCATGACGACGAGCGGCTCTACCAGCTGATCTCCAATCATCTGCACTACACGGGCTCGCCGCGCGCCAAGGAAATCCTCGACCATTGGGTCGAGTTCCGGCCGAAATTCCGCAAGGTCATGCCGGTCGAATACCGCCGTGCGCTGGAGGAGATGGAGCGCATGCGGATGGGCATCGCGGCGGAGTAATTGAGCGTGCGAGACAATTGTGATATGCCATTGGCATATTACAATTCTGGAGGCTAGGATGAATGAGCATTCGAATATTGAAAATGCCGGCATCAAGGTCAGCGTTTTCAAGAATGGCAGAAGCCGGGCGGTCCGCATTCCAAAGGAGTTCGAGTTGGCTGGCGAGAACGTCATCATGAATCTGCAGCCAGACGGTTCTATCCTTATCCGGACAGCGGAAACTTCCGGGTTGGTCGATTATCTCAAAACTGCGGAAGCTTGGACCGGTGACGCTTTTATCGGCGATGATGGTGATCTTGAGCCGCTGGATGAAATCGACCTGCCATGAGGTACATGCTTGATACGAACATGATCTCGGCGATTGTCTACGAACCGCGGGGAAAAGTGTTCCAAAAGCTGCAGGAAGTGGGCGAGGGCAATGTTTTCACAAGCATCATCGTTCACGGGGAAGTCTGGTACGGGGTTCAAAAACGAGGCTCGGACGAGCTAGCCCAAAAGGTGTCGAACGTCACAAAACGGCTTCATGTTGCGCCGTTCACCATGCCGGGCGATTTGAAATATGCCGAGGTGAGGTTGGCGCTAAGAAAAGGGCTGAACATCGGTCCGAACGATTTGTGGATCGCGGCGCATGCGTTGGCCCTCGACGCTGTGCTGGTCACTGCAAATGAGAGCGAATTTTCCCGCGTGCCGGGACTGAAGATTGAAAATTGGCTGCGCTGAGCGGCGATGAGACACAGGGACGAATAGGATATGGGCAAGGTCACAGGCTTCATGGAAATCGACCGGCAGCTGGCGAAGTATCAGCCGGCGTCGGACCGCATCCGGCATTTCCGCGAATTCACAATCCCGATGTCGGACCCGGAAGTGCAGAAACAGGCCGCGCGCTGCATGGACTGTGGCATCCCCTATTGCCATGGCCCGACCGGCTGCCCGGTGCACAACCAGATCCCCGACTGGAACGATCTCGTTTATAACGGCAACTGGGACGAGGCGATCCGCAACCTACACTCGACCAACAATTTTCCGGAATTTACCGGCCGCATCTGCCCGGCGCCGTGCGAGGAAGCCTGCACGCTGAACCTGGAAGACGCACCGGTAACGATCAAGACTGTCGAGCAGGCGATTGCCGACAAGGCCTATGAAATGGGCTATATCGTGCCGCAGCCGGCCGTCACCAAGACCGGCAAGAAGGTCGCGATCATCGGGTCTGGTCCTGCCGGCATGGCAGCGGCCCAGCAGCTCGCCCGCGCCGGTCACGAGGTCCATGTGTTCGAGCGCGAGAGCAAGCCCGGCGGCCTGCTGCGCTACGGCATCCCGGACTTCAAGATGGAGAAGAACTTCATCGACCGCCGTGTCGACCAGATGCGCGGCGAAGGCGTCACCTTCCATTGCGGCGTCAATGTCGGTGTTGATCGCACCGTCGATAGCCTGATCGAAGAACACGACGCCGTGCTCTATTGCGGCGGTTCGGAAACCCCGCGCGATGCCGGTATTCCAGGCGTCGAGTTCACCGGCGTGCATGATGCCATGCCGTATCTTGTGCAGCAGAACCGCCGCGTCGGCCGTGAAAATATCGACAGCGTCGGCTGGCCGTCGGATTCGATCCTTGCAGGCGGCAAGCATATCGTCGTCGTCGGCGGTGGCGATACCGCGTCCGACTGCGTCGGCACCGCATTCCGCCAGGGCGCCGTCAAGGTCACCCAGCTCGACATCCGCCCGCAGCCGCCGGAAAAGGAAGACAAGCTGTCCGTCTGGCCGTTCTGGGCGACCAAGATGCGCACATCCTCTTCGCAGGCCGAAGGGGCCGTGCGCGAGTTCCAGGTGGCGACGCTCGAATTCGTTGGCGAAGACGGCGTGTTGGCCGGCGTCAAGTGCTGTCAGGTGGACGAGCGCCGCAAGCCGATCGCCGGCACGGAATTCGTCATCAAGGCTGATCTCGCCTTCATCGCTATCGGCTTCAGCGGCCCGGGCACCGACAGCGTGCTGAAGGACATGGGCGAGAAGCTGGTGATCGGCAAGGACAAGCGCGGCGGCTCTTTCGTTACCGCCAACGAGAAGGACTACCGGACGTCGGTCGATAAGGTCTGGGCAGCCGGCGACGTGCGCCGCGGCCAGTCGCTGGTCGTCTGGGCGATCCGCGAGGGCCGCCAGGCGGCGCGTGCGATCGACGAAACACTGATGGGCTCGACCGTCCTGCCGCGATAATCGGCTTGCCTCTTCGCCGAGGCAAACCAAATCAAAACGCCGCGTGCCGGGCTGGTGCGCGGCGTTTTCCGTTTGCCGCAAAGCTGCCGCCCATATTTGGTTTGAAGTATGGCGGCAGCGTCCCGTGCAACATTAATTTGGTGCAATGAAACGGTAATAAACCTTTAATTTGTAAATATTCGCAGCCGTTATAATATCCATCTCAAGCGTATTCCTGGATTGTTCAGTATTTGCCGTCTCATCGGCACTATTTCTGAACAAAGTCCCGGAAGGAACGCTGCCGATCACCCGACGCCGCGTTCCCGCGCAGGGAGCCATGACGCCGCACCCAAACATCTGTAAGGGACCCTTTGTCATGCCCAATATTCTCCGCACTCACCGTGCCGCAGCGCTGGTCGGAGCCGCCATTCTGGCCGGCGCGGCAGCGTTCCCCTTCACCCTGCCTTCCACGGCTGCGATGGCGGCATCCGCGTCCGCTACCGTGCCGCAGGTTTCCAGCGGCTCCTTCGCCGATGTCGTCTCCGCCGACAAGCCGGCCGTCGTGACAATCACCACCACGATGAAGGCAACCGACGTCAGCGATAGCGGCGACCAATCGCCAATGGACGAGCAGTTCCGCCAGTTCTTCGAGCAGCAAGGCATTCCCATGCCCAAGCAGGCACCGCAACATCAGGGCGGCGAACGCGGAATGGCGCTCGGCTCCGGCTTCATCGTCAGCAGCGATGGGATCATCGTCACCAACAACCATGTGATCGACAATGCCATCGACATCAAGGTCACGCTGGACGACGGAACGGAACTGCCGGCAAAGCTTTTGGGTGCTGATCCGAAGTCCGATCTTGCCGTTTTGAAGATCACGGCCGGCAAGCCGCTCGCCACCATCGCCTGGGGTGATTCCGACGCGTTGAAGCTGGGCGACCAGATCCTGGCGATCGGCAATCCCTTCGGCATCGGCACGACGGTCACCGCCGGGATCGTGTCGGCCCGTGGCCGCGATTTGCACAGCGGTCCCTATGATGATTTCATCCAGATCGACGCGCCGATCAATCACGGCAATTCCGGTGGCCCGCTTGTGGATCATTCAGGCAATGTCGTTGGGATCAATACCGCGATCTACTCGCCGAACGGCGGCAGTGTCGGTGTCGGTTTCGCCATTCCCTCCGACCAGGCGCAAAAGGTCGTCGCCAAGCTGGAAAAGAGCGGCTCGATCGACCATGGCTATCTCGGCGTCCAGATCCAGCCGGTGACCGCGGATGTGGCTGATGCCGTTGGTCTTGCCAAGGCGGAAGGCGCTCTGGTCGCCGCCGTCAATGCGGGCACACCTGCAGCGCATTCAGGCGTGAAGACCGGCGACATCGTCATGACTGTTGGCGGCGAGGCGGTGAAGTCGCCGCGCGATCTGTCGCGGCTGGTGGCCGATCTCTCGCCGGGCGCAAAGGAAGCCATGACCGTGTGGCGCGACGGCCGCAAGGTCGACCTCAGCGTCACCGTCGGCGGCAATGATGGCGATCAGAAGCAGGCGTCCGCTGCAAAGGATGAGGGCAAGATGCAGACTGGGCCGAGCATCGGCGTGGCCCTTGCCGATCTGACACCGGATGTGCGCCAGGAACTGAGCCTGCCCGACAATGTCACCGGTGCCGTCGTCGCCAAGGTCAATCCCGATAAGCCGGCCGCTGCGGCCGGTATCCAAACGGGCGATGTCATCGTTTCGGTCAACGACAAGGCCGTGCTCGGCGCCAGCGACGTGAAGACGGCGATCGCCGCTGCGGTGAAGTCGGGGCGCAAGTCGGTGCTGTTGCTCATCGAACGCGGTGATCAAAAGACCTTCATCGCCGTGCCGTTTGCGGCTGCCTGATCTCGATTGACAGCTTTATTCGCAAGATGCGAGCTGCCGAAGACCCTGTCCTCCTGGCGTAAGGAGGACAGGGTTTAATCTTGAGGGTCAGTTCCTGAAAACCGGATTGCTGATCACTGTTTCCGGTTTCGACAGGCGGAAATCGTCCACCCGGCCGGCTGGTGCTTCGGCGACTTCCCCCTTTTCAACGAGACGGTCGCGCGGGCTCTTGCCGTTGCTGGTCATCACCGCACCGCCACCCAGCAGAGTGGCGCTGCCGTCGAGATCGGGATCGTCAAGGCCGATCGGCTGGGTCTGGATGATATCCTCGTTGGCGGTGGGGGCGGCAACGACCAGGTCCTTCATGCCGTCGGCACCGGGAATATCCTGCGTCGAGGCCGCCGCATCGCCCAGGAGCTTGCGGATATCCTTTTCGACATAGAAAGCCAGCTTACGCTTGCCGGCCTTGGTGAGGTTGATACCGTCCGATCCACGCAGGCGGACCTGCTGGCCGTTGATATCGGATCCCGTCATGACGAATTTGCCCTCCTCATCGACAAAGCCATCCCAGATATCGACGAATGTGCCGCCGGCCTTTTCGGCTTCCGTACGAAAGATGCCGTTGAGCGTGACCATATCGGCGGTCATCGATGTCGATTGGAACGGCGGCATGCCGACCCAGAGCAAGGGTGTCTTGTCCTTGCGGGCAAGGGCTGCGAAGTCCGCAGTGCGGCGCGCATATTCGGCCAGCCAGCGGTCGGTGCGGAATTTTTCCTTGTCGCTGCCGATCGACATCTGCTGGCGCTCGTTGGCGCCGAGGCTGATGATGATCAACGCCGGTTTCGTCTCCGCGATATAGGCGGGCAGGTTTTCGGGCCAGTTGAAATAGTCCTCGCGCACGAGGCCTGAGGAACCGTTGCTGCGGGTTTCGATGACGATGCCCGGTGTCGTCTCAAAGGCGGTCTTCAGCCCATCGCCAAGGCTGCCGGCAACGAAGTCGCCGACGACGAGCACCTTCTTGGCCGTCTCCAGTTTCTCGACGACGACCGGGGCGGGCTCGGCGGGGACGGGCTTGGGCTTCTGCTGCGTCTTTCGGATTTTCGGGCGTTGCTGCGGCTGCAACTGTTGTTGCTGCTGTCTTTGCCGGGGCTCGTAGATTGGCTCGTCGTCATAAACAGGCGGTGGCGCCTGCCTGCGGCCAAAGCCGAACAGCATGTCGAGGATGGTGCGGCGCTCTTGTGCCCGCGCCTGGCGCGGCGGCTCCATGACAAACGCAGACAGGCTGATCGCGACGACGATCAGGCCGTTGAACAGCCGGTGAAGGCCGTTGCTGCTATGTCTGCCGCTCATGCACCTGTTCCGCACTGTTTCCGGCCGAGGTTTCGGCCGGCGTTCAAAAATGTCTCTACGCAAAGATGCAACGCCTCTCTTTCGACAAGGCGTTGCAGGAACGATGCATCCGGATTGCGCCACAATTGCGGGCGCCCGCGATCCAAACTATTTGCGCAGCGCCTTCAACAGGTGCTGGGTTGGCTCGCCATCGGGAGACAAGCCGTTGCGGTTCTGGAAAGCCTGGATGGCGGCCTTGGAGCCGGAGCCGAAATTGCCATCGACTTCGCCGTCGTAATAGCCGAGTTCCTTCAGGCGCGATTGCAGTTCGAACTTCTGCTTGATGTCGAGCGAACCGTCCGGACGGCTCCAGGCCTGCTGCATGCCGCCATAGCCGGCGATCTCATCGGCCAGAAGACCAACGCCGAGGGCATAGGAATCCGAGGCATTGTAGCGCTTGATGACGAAGAAGTTCTTGGTCATCAGGAAGCCGGGGCTGCCGGGACCGCCAGGCATTTTCAGCACGGCACGCGTGTCGCCGTTGCGGAAGGCCTTGCCGTTCGGCCGGGTGAAGCCAAGCGCTGCCCATTGGGAAACCGTTTTCGTCTGGCCGTCATACTGGCTGCCGTTGCGCGGCGGCGATACTTCGTAACCCCAGGTCTGCCCCGTTTGCCAGCCGTTCTTCTTCAACAGGTTGGCTGCGGTCGCGAGTGCGTCCGGTATCGAGTTCCAGATGTCCTTGTGGCCATTGCCATCGGCATCAACGGCGTAGAGCAGGTAGCTTGTCGGAATGAACTGCGTATGGCCCATAGCGCCGGCCCAGGAGCCGTTCAGCTCGCGCGGCGTCACATCGCCGTTCTGCAGGATCTTTAAGGCGGCGATCAGCTGCGTCTTGGCATATTTCGACCGTTTGGGGTCGGCATAGGCAAGCGTGGCGAGCGCGCGCGGCACGTAATGCAGGCGATCGTCCTTTTCTAAGACGGCACCATAATTGGATTCCATCGACCAGATGGCCAGGAGCACGTTCCTGTCGACGCCGAAATGGCGCTCGAGGGCTGCAAGCGTGCGGGCGTGCTTGGCCGACATTTCCTGCCCGACCTTACGGGTGTAGGGATTGACGCGGCTGTCGATGTATTCCCAGATCTTGTGCTTGAACTCGGGCTGATAGGCTGCCTTCTGCAACACGTCGGGATCGGGCGTTTTCACGCCGGCAAAGGCCTTTTGGTAGGTCGCCTTGCTGATGCCGCTCTGGGAAGCGGTCGCATAGAAGCTGTTGATCCAGGTCTCGAAACCCGCGTCAGCCGAGGCTGTTGCCGGGGAAAACAGGGCTGCGGCTGTCATGAATGCGGCAGCAGCACAGCGAAGGAGGGTGTGTCGGGTCTTTGTCATCAGCTGTCGTTTCCGTTGGTCGGCGCTCTGCTGCGATCAGGGATGACCGGCGGTGCGCAAATTTACAGTCTTAGAGCCAGCTTCATGCATGGTAGATGCATGTGGTTCCATTTTCAGGCCGTTCAGCCCAGGAGGCAACCGCCAGAACCGAAATCTTACGAAAATGAAGTCAACAAATTCTTTACCATGAATGGTTGGTAAGGTCTTCCTTTGCAAAAAAATAGCAATTTTACGTTTATTGCCTATTGATACATGCCCCAACCGATTTAAATCCCGCTGCTGTGATCCTGGAGATGTCAATGACTGACAAGCGCAAAGTTCGTAAAGCCGTGTTCCCCGTCGCTGGCCTTGGGACCCGATTCCTGCCGGCGACCAAAGCCGTTCCGAAGGAGATGCTGACCGTCGTCGACAGGCCGGTGATCCAATATGTCGTGGACGAGGCGTTGAATGCGGGGATCGAACACTTGATCTTCGTCACGGGCCGCAGCAAGCACGTGATCGAGGACTATTTCGACATCCAGGTCGAGCTGGAACAGACGCTGCGCGAGCGCAACAAGACGGCGGAACTGACGCTTCTGGAAAGCATCTTGCCGGTTGCGGGTAGCACCAGCTTTACCCGCCAGCAATCGCCGCTCGGGCTTGGCCACGCCGTCTGGTGTGCCCGCGAACTGGTCGGCGACGAGCCCTTTGCGCTGCTCCTGCCCGACATGATCATGCAGGCCGAAAAGGGCTGCCTGAAAGGCATGGTCGAGCTTTATGAGCAGAGCGGCGGCAACGTTATCGCGGTTGAAGAATGCGCCCCCGACCAGACCCATAAATACGGCATCGTCGGCGCGGGCGATAAGGTCGGCGACGGCTTCAAGATCACCAAGATGGTCGAAAAGCCGCCGCAGGGCACCGCACCGTCGAACTTCTTCATCAACGGCCGTTACATCCTGCAGCCGGAAATCTTCTCCATCCTCGCCACTCAAGAGCGCGGCGCGGGCAACGAAATCCAGCTGACCGACGGCATGCTGAAGCTTGCCCAGAGCCAAGATTTTGCCGGGTACCATTTCCGCGGCAACACCTATGACTGCGGCATGAAGGAAGGTTTCATCCTGGCAAACGTCGCCTTCGCGCTGGCGCGCGGCGATATCCGGCCGGGCGTGGAAGCGCCTTTGAAGGCTTTGCTGCAAGGCCTGAAATAACCGATTTTCGACACATGAAAGTGCCCGCTGGCGGAATGGCCGGCGGGCTTTTTCGTTTTTGGATCAGCGGCGCAGAGTCAGCCCAACGCCGACGCGGGCGACATTGGTGGACGGGCCGGTTTCGCGTGTCGTGCGCTCGTAGCTCACATCGCCGGTGAGGGCCAGATAGCGGTTGAGGTCCCAGGTGAGGCCTGCACCTGCAGCCCAGACTTTTTCGTCCTGCGAACTGCCGCTGGGGAAATTGCGCAGGGTCAGGCTATTGGAAAGCCGCGCCACGAGAGCGCTGCGCAACTCGTGGGTCACCCGGCTGCTCAGGGTATAGACCATGGCGCCGCTTTCGCCTGCGGTTGTCGATGGTTCCAGGCCGGTGGAAATGCCATAGGCCACGTCGGTGCCGCGCTGTGGTGACCAGTTGATCGTGCCATCGACAGTGAAGCCCCTCAGGTCATCGAGCCGGTTATCGTCGAAACGGTAGGTCTGATAGCCGAGCGCGATCTCGCCATTCAGCTTTTCACCCAGATCAGCCTCGACACCGGCGCGGGCGCCGTAACTGTTGTAGGAGCGTTCGAACCCCAGCGTGTCCCTGCGCAGGTCGTAAATCGATTTTCCTGCCGATGCCTCGATGAACGGAATGAGGGCCGGCGAAAGCTCGTAGCCGACACGCACGGTGACGGCACCCGCATTGCGGTTTCGGTCCTTCAGCGACAGCGAACCGCCATTGTTGAGTTCGGCGTCGCCATAAACGTAGCGGTCAAAATCGATCTTGGCCGAGCCGCGCAGGATGCCGAAATCGCGCTCGATGCCGGCACCCAGCGTATATTGGTCGATGCCGGACTGGACGCTTGCATTGGTGATCGCATTCGGATCGGTCGAATCCTCGCGCTCGAAATGATAGCCGGCCTTCAGCGTCGCGGTCGTCTGTTCGGAAAGATCGAGCCGAAGTGCTGCCTCGATATCGGCGGTCGGTTCCGTTTCCCCGGTGCCGGAGACATTGCGCTGCCAGGTGCCTTCGCCGGTCACCGTCAGCTGATGGCGGGACCAGTCGGAGGTGAGCGTGCCCTTCAGGCCGGTCTCGAGATAGCTGCGGTTCTCCTTGGAACTGCCGGTCTTGTTGCTTTCAAAATTATAGGTCTGGCCGAGCGTCGGCTTCAGCACGAAACTGCCAAACCGGATGCCCTGCGCATCGTTACGGTCGATATCAAGCTGGGCTCTCAGGCCATCGACGGTGTTTTCGCGCAGGTTGGTGCGGGCCATATCCTCATCGACCGTGGGGTCGTTGAGCAACGGTTCGCCGGCGTCTGTGCTGATGGAGTTCGTGGTGATTGCGTCGGTATCGGCAGGCTCTATGCCGGGGGATGCAGCCGCTGTCGGAATCTGTGTAGTGGTACCGGTTGCGGCGGTGGCATTTGCGCCGGGAAGCAGGGCCTGGGCGGAAACGGCGTTTGGCAGAAACAGGGCGCAGTTCGCCATCAGCCAGGCCGCAGTGGCCGCCGGGCGCGCGAGGGTCGTCCTCTTCGTGCGTGGATAGAAAGGCGTCATCTGCCGAATGCCCGGAAATCCGTTTACCAGTGTTGAGCAACCGTAAACGGATGTGGTTAACTATTCCTTTCCGAAATGGCATTCGGCTTTCTTTTCAGGCGCTTTCGACGGTCAACCGGCCGCCATTGCTGCCGATGACCTTGACGCGGGTGCCCGCAGGCAGGTCCGGACCGTTGACGGTCCAGGTGGTGTCGTCGAGCCGGATGCGGCCGCGTCCCTCGGCGATCGGCTGTTCCAGCACGGCGGTGCGGCCGATCAGGCTCGCGCCGCGCTGATTGAGCAGCGGCTCGTCCGACGTATCGCCCGAGCGGGCGAGCAGCCGGCGGCCGATGAGGGCGGCTGCGACGGACAGGACCGCGAAGAATACCAGCTGTGCCTGCCAGACCCAGAAACCGGCGTCCCAGAACAAAAGCGAGAGCGCGCCGGTGATGAGGGCCGCGATGCCGATCCAGACAAGAAAGACGCCGGGCGCCACGACTTCGGCGGCGAGAAGGACGAGGCCCAGCACCCACCAGCTCCAGGGGCCAAGTTCGAGGATGACGCGCTCGATCATCGGTCAGCCTTCCCGCTTGGCCGTGTCGAAGGGATTGCGGACCGGAACCGTGCGCGGCAAGGGCTGGCGCGTGGGTGAGGGTGCGTCGCCTCCGCCATTGCCGAAGACTTCACGGGCAATTGCGCCGATGCCGCCGAGCGAGCCGATCAGCGAGGAGGCTTCCATCGGCATCAGCACGATCTTCGAATTGGGCGCGGTGCCGATCGCAGCCATGGCTTCGGTATATTTCTGGGCGACGAAGTAGTTGATCGCCTGCACGTCGCCGGCGGCGATGGCTTCCGAGACCATTCTCGTCGCCTTGGCTTCGGCCTCGGCCAGGCGCTCGCGCGCTTCAGCATCGCGGAAGGCAGCTTCGCGCTGGCCTTCGGCCTGCAGGATGGCCGATTGCTTGGCACCTTCGGCGCGCAGGATCTGGGCGTTGCGCGAGCCTTCGGCTTCCAGGACCTGGGCGCGCTTTTCGCGCTCGGCCTTCATCTGGCGCGCCATGGCATCGACGAGATCCTTCGGCGGCTGGATGTCCTTGATCTCGACGCGGGTCACCTTGATGCCCCAGGGGCCAACGGCTTCATCGACCACATGCAGCAGCTTGTCGTTGATGATTTCGCGGTTGGACAGGAGTTCGTCGAGGTCCATCGAGCCCATGACCGAGCGGATATTCGTCATCGTCAGGTTGAGGATGGCGCTCTGCAGATCGGAGACCTGATAGGCGGCCTCGGCGGCGTTCAGCACCTGATAGAAGGCGACGGCATCGGCAGCGCAGCTGGCATTGTCGCGGGTGATGACTTCCTGGGTGGGGACGTCGAGCACCTGTTCCATGACGTTCATCCGGGCGCCGATCTTGTCGATGAACGGGATGATGATGTTGAGGCCGGGCTCAAGCGTTCTGGTATAGCGGCCGAAACGTTCCACCGTGTAGCGAAACCCCTGCGGCACCGTCTTGATGCCGGCAAACAGCACGAGGATGACGAGTACCACGAAGGCGATGACGACGATGTCCAGTCCGGCCAAAGGCATCCGGTTTCTCCCTTAAATGTTTGTTTCGCCGCACTTTACGCAACCAGCGGCAAGAAGCCAGCGGATTTCCCCATTCACAAGACGGGTTGTTTGCCTTAAAGAGCGCCCATTCGCTTACCGGTCGCAGCCTACCCGGTCAAAACAAGGACTAAACTATGAAAACCATCGTGATCTGCTCCGGCGGATTGGATTCCGTTTCGCTTGCCCACAAGGTGGCAGCCGAAAATACGCTTTTAGCGCTTCTCTCCTTCGACTATGGCCAGCGCCACAAAAAGGAGCTGGATTTTGCCGCCGCCTGTGCCGTGCGTTTGAACGTGCCGCATCATATCATCGATATCCGCGCGATCGGCGCGCATCTGACGGGGTCGGCGCTCACCGATGATATCGCCGTTCCCGACGGCCATTATGCCGAGGACACCATGAAGGCGACGGTTGTGCCCAACCGCAACGCCATCATGCTGGCGATCGCCTTCGGGGTTGCCGCCGCGCAGAAGGCGGATGCGGTGGCAACCGCCGTGCATGGCGGCGATCATTTCATCTATCCCGATTGCCGCCCCGGTTTCATCGATGCGTTCCAGGCCATGCAGAACCACGCGACGCAGGGTTATGCCGACGTCACCCTGCATGCGCCTTATGTAAACGGTTCGAAGGCCGATATCGTCACGGATGGTGCGAGGCACGGCACACCGTTTGAAGAGACCTGGTCCTGCTACAAGGGCGGGATGCGGCATTGCGGGCGATGCGGAACCTGCGTCGAGCGGCGCGAGGCCTTTCACCTGGCAGCCATTGCCGATCCGACCGACTATGAGGATGCGGATTTCTGGCTCTCGGCCACCGGCGGCTTTGCCGCTACGGAGGTGAAGTGATGTTCCGTATCAGCAAGGAATTCCATTTCTCCGCCTCGCATCAGCTCACCAGCCTGCCTGCAGACCATCAATGCGCGCGGCTGCATGGGCATAATTATATCGTCGTGGTGGAGCTTGCAGCCGAAGAGTTGAACAAACACGGCTTCGTGCGCGACTATCACGAACTTTCGCCGCTTAAGCGCTATATCGACGAAACCTTCGATCACCGGCATCTCAATGATGTGTTGGGCCATGACCGGGTGACGGCGGAATGCCTGGCGCGTCATTTCTATGACTGGTGCAAGTCGCATCTGCCGGAAACGGCCTCGGTGAAAGTCAGTGAGACGCCCAAGACCTGGGCGGAATACCGGCCGTGACGGGGACCTCAGGAACCGGCACCATTCGTGTTTCGGAGATGTTCGGCCCGACAATCCAGGGCGAGGGCGTCCTGATCGGCCTGCCGACCGTTTTCGTGCGCACGGGCGGCTGTGATTACCGCTGCCCGTGGTGCGATAGCCTGCATGCCGTCGACAGCCGTTATCGTGACGATTGGACGCCGATGACGCCGCAGGCGGTGTGGGAGGAGGTGAAGCGGCTGTCAGGCGGCGTGCCGCTCACCGTCTCGTTGTCGGGTGGCAATCCGGCGATCCAGCCGTTGGGGGAGCTGATCCGCCTCGGGCACCGGGATGGCTACCGCTTCGCGCTGGAAACCCAAGGGTCCGTCTCGAAGGACTGGTTTGCCGATCTCGACGTTCTGGTGCTCAGCCCCAAGCCGCCATCCAGCGGCATGGCGACGGACTGGGCACAGCTGGCAAACTGTCTTGAGGCTGCCGGTGCGCGGCCGCAAACGGTGCTGAAGATCGTCGTCTTCGACGCGGCCGACTATGCCTATGCCCGTGACGTGGCGGCGCGCCACCCGCATTTGCCGGTCTATCTGCAGCCGGGCAACCACATGCCGCCAGACCGCGGCGAGGTCGATGCCGGCATTGACATGGACGGGATTGCAGACCGCATGCGCTGGCTGGTCGAAACAGTGACGCAGGATCGCTGGTTTACCGCCCGTGTGCTTCCCCAGCTGCATGTGCTCCTGTGGGGCAACAGGCGCGGGGTTTAGGCCCAGCCCATCAATTCCCGGCGCACCACATGTTCGAGCACGGTCATGCCGCCCTCGCTGTCGTTCAGGCAGGGAATGTGGGTGAATTTTTCGCCGCCGGCATGGTGGAAGGTTTCAGCCGCTTCCACGGCGATTTCTTCCAGGGTCTCGAGACAATCGGATACGAAGCCGGGATTGATGACGGCAATGCGCTTGACGCCGTCCTGGCCGAGCTTTTCCACCGTCTTATCGGTGTAGGGCTGCAGCCATTCCTCCGGCCCGAAGCGGGACTGGAAGGTGACCTGCAGTTTCTCCTTGGACCAGCCAAGCTTTTCGCGCACCAGCCGCGCGGTCTTGTAGCACTGGCAATGGTAGGGATCGCCCTTCATGAAATAGGATTTCGGGATGCCGTGGAAGGAGGTCAGCACCACCTCCGGCTCCCAGTCGAGCGTGGCAAGATGCTGGGTGATCGAATTGGCCAGTGCCTCGATATAGACCGGGTCGTCATGATAGGGCGCAACGGTGCGCAGCGCCGGCTGCCAGCGCATCTTCAACAGCGCCTTGAAGGCCTCGTCGTTGACGGTTGCGGTCGTTGCGGCCGCATATTGCGGATAGAGCGGGAAGACGAGGATCTTTTCGCAGCCGTCCTTCTGCAGTTCGTCCATCTTCGAGCGGATCGACGGCTGGCCGTAGCGCATGGCCCAATCGACGCGGACATTGGGCAGGCCTGCAAAGGACCGGGCCATGATCTCGGCCTGGTTGCGGGTATAGGTGCGCAGGTAGCTCTCGTTCAGATCCTTGTTCCAGATCGTCTCGTAGGCCTTGCCGACCTTGGCGGGCCGGGTGTTGAGCACGATGCCGAACAGGATCGGATACCAGAAGAACGGCGACCACTCGATCACCCGCCGGTCCATCAGGAATTCCTTGAGATACCGGCGCATCGACACCTTGTCGGTGCCATCCGGCGTGCCGAGATTGACCAGCAGCACACCCACCTTGCCGAACTTGACGGGGGGATGGTTCGGAACGGTCGTCTGAATGGCGGCGGTCATGGCATATCCTGCATTGTCGGGGCGGCGTCTCTTATACGGTAAGCGGCGTCTGCGGTTCATGCCGTTCTTAAAAAGAAAAACCGGCCCGGGGAACCCCGGACCGGCCGATTGGCAAGAGACATATTGTCTTACCTATCACCTGGCGGGGATCGTCAGCTCCTTGCCGATTTCCAGATGCCGTGGGGCCGGGTTGCCGTTGGCGCTGGCAATGGTCTTCCACAATTCGCCGTTGCCGTAGACGGCCTTGGCCAGATCCCAGAGCGTATCGCCCCTGACGATGACGTGCTTGGTTTCGGTGGCCGCTGGGGTTGCCGGCTTGGTTTCCGGTGTCGCGGTTTCCGCTGTTGCAGGCTTTGCATCGGTAGTCACGGCCGGGTCGGTGCTGGTCTGCGTCGAAGGCTCGGCCGGGGTTGCTGCAGCGATTTCGGTGATGCGGCCGTCGGTCGTCGGCTTGTAGGGATTGTTGGCCGTCAGGTAGTCGGCAAGAACCGTCTCGAGCCCTGGACCGTAGTCATAGGCATTTTCCCCCTTGGTCTTGAAGACGCTGTAACCATCGCCGCCATTGCGCATGAAATTGTTGGTGACGACATTGTAGGTCTTGCCCGCATCAAGCGGCACATAGGCTTCGCCTTCCTTGACCTCGACGACGGAGAGACGGCTGCCGACGGGGCGGGATTTGTCGAAGGAGAACTTCATGCCGGCCACCTGCGGGAAGCGGCCGCCGAATTGTTCGATCTGGCTCAGGCCGTTTTCCAGTGCGGCGCTGATGTCGGCGCCCTTGATCTGCAAGGTGGCAACCGTGTTCTGGAACGGCAGGACGGCGATGGCTTCGCCCATCGAGACATCACCGGCATCGATGGAGGCACGCAAGCCGCCACCATTGGTGATGGCGATGGTCACGCCCTGACCCTTGACGCGGTCGAGCATGGCATCGGCCACCAGGTCGCCCATTTCGCATTCCTTGGTGCGGCAGGAATCGCGGCTGCCGTCGATCGCAGCGTCCGTCTTGCCAATGATCTTGGCCTTTAGCTCGTCGATCGGCTTTGCCATTTCCTTGACGCGGGCCACGACGGCCTCGTCGGGCTTGAATTTGGAATCGATCAGGATCGGATCGCCCTTGGCGGACTTGACGACACCATTATCATCGAAGGTGACGACGAGGTCGCCGAGATATTTGCTGTAGGAGCCGGCCTGCACGACCGGCACCTTGTAGCCACCGGGATTGTCGGCCAGCGACGGATACGGACCTTCGGCCTTTGCGTCGGTGTTGGACAGGAGGCTGTGCGAATGGCCGCCGACGACCACGTCGATATCGGGGATTTTCGCAATCACCGCAAGCTCGCGCGGATAGCCGATATGGGTGAGCGCGATGATCTTGTTGACGCCCTGTTTCTTCAGGTCCTGCACGGCGGCGGAGATCGTATCGACGTCGATGCCGATCAGAATATTTTCGCCCGGCGAGGAGATTTCGGTCGTGTCATTGGTGACCGCGCCGACAATGCCGATCTTCTGGCCGCCGACATCGAGCACCACGGAAGGCTTGATGCGATCAACCAGCTTGGACTTGTAGCCGGCCAGGACATTGGAAGAGATGACCGGGAAGGTGACCTTGTCGAGGAACGTGGCGAGACCATCTTCACCATCGTCGAATTCGTGGTTGCCGACGGTCAAGGCGTCGAATTTCATCAGGTTGAGGAATTCCGCTTCTGCCGCGCCCTTGTAGGTGGTGTAGAACAGCGAGCCCTGGAAATTGTCGCCGCCGTTGAGCAGCAGCACGTTCTTGCCAGTCAATTCCTGGCGCTTCTGGTCAATGGCCGTCTTCAGGCGGGCGACGCCGCCGAAGCATTCATTCTTGCCCTCTTCCTCGGCCGAGCAGGTGGAATCGTATTTGTTGATCGACTCGATGCGCGAATGGAAATCGTTGATATGCAGGATGTTCAATTCATAATCGGCGAAGGCGGCCCCGGATGAAAGTGCAAGGATGGAGGCTGTCAGCAGCCCGGTTCGCAATTGTCTGATCAAGGGAATGTCTCCTGTTCTGGCGTTTGTGGTCGGTATCGTAGAGGACGGCTGTGACAGTTGGGTCGGAGCGGATGGTTTCACTTGGCCTTGGTGACTTCAAGCCCTAAATCGCCTTATCCCTTTGTTGCATTGCAGCAAGGTTAAAATCGAAGGTTGCCAAAGGATGACAGGTAAAAAGAAAAACCCTCCGGGCGTGTGGCCCGAAGGGTTTTGATAATCGACATCGCAAAAACGCGTTAGCTCAGGCCTTGCGCGATAGCGAGAACTGCGCGCCGGAATCGGTGGTGCAGTTGAGCTGCGAGGTCGTCACCATGGCGCAATTGACCTTGGACTGGGTCTTTCGCAGCACCGAATACATGTTGATCTCAACCAGTTGTGGCGACAGATTGGTATAGGTGCCGGATGCGATTTCCTGGTTCGTGTCGGTCGTGCGCGTGCTGAAGGTTCCGCCTGCAAAGGTGGAGACGACCCCGTTGGGATCAACCCAGGCGCCCTGGACGCCAACGGGCGCCATCTGGCGGCTTTGCGGCAGTTCCCGCACTTCGCGCGTCCCCTGGCAGGAGGCCAGAGCTACGGCGGACAGAACTGTCAGGATGGCGATCGGCTTCATAAGGGTCTCCCGGAGGCTGCGCGGTAAGCTGTCTATCGATTGAAAAAACCATGCCGTGATCAGGAGTTGAATGCAAGAGTGCGGCATGAGCACGGCAGGTATTATTCGGTCCATAACGAAAACGCCCGGAGATCGTTCCCCGGGCGTTCAATATTCAAGCCTTATCAGTCAGTTCAGCGAACGAGAATGTTCTTGAACTGCCAGGGATCCTTGGTGTCGAGATCTTCCGGGAACAGGCCCGGACGGCCGTCGAGCGGGGTCCAGTCGGTATAATGGCCTTCAACCGGGCCGAGATACGGTGTCTGCACTTCGAGGCAACGCTTGTAGTCGATCTCGTCGGCTTCGACGATACCGGCATTCGGGTTTTCCAGCGCCCAGACCATACCCGAGAGAACGGCCGAGGTTACCTGCAGGCCGGTCGCGTTCTGATACGGCGCGATGCGGCGGGTTTCTTCCAGCGACAGGCGCGAACCGAACCAGTAGGCGTTCTTGTCGTGGCCATAGAGCAGCACGCCGAGTTCGTCGATGCCATCGACCAGCTCATGCTCGTCGAGAACGTGGTGGACCGGCTGGGCGTTGCCGCCATTGCCGAACATTTCATGCAGCGACAGGACGGCGTCATTGGCCGGATGATAGGCGTAATGGCAGGTCGGGCGGAACGTCACGTCGCCGTCCTTGTCCTTCACCGTGAAATAGTCGGCGATCGAAATCGACTCGTTGTGGGTGACGAGGAAGCCATATTGCGGGCCGGGCGTCGGGCACCAGGTGCGGACGCGGGTGTTGGCGCCCGGCTGTTCCAGATAGATGGCCGCCTGGCAGCCCTTCTTGTGCTTCTTGGCGTTCTTCGGCATCCAGTTTTCGTGCGTGCCCCAGCCGAGTTCGGCAGGCTGCAGGCCTTCGGAAATGAAGCCTTCGACCGACCAGGTGTTCCAGAAGACGTTGAGCGGCTTAGGGTTCTTGGTCAGCTGCGTATCGCGCTCGGCAATATGAATGCCCTTGACGCCGGTCTTCTTCATCAGCTTGGCCCAGCCTTCGCGGTCATGCTGGTCGGGCTCGTCGAACTTGATGTCGAGATCGTTGGCAAGGTTCACCAGAGCCTGCTTGACGAACCAGGAGACCATGCCTGGGTTGGCGCCGCAGGTGGATACGGCTGTCGCGCCGCCTGGGTTCTTGGCCTTTTCCTTGCGCAGGGTTTCGCGCAGCGCATAGTTGGTGCGCTCGGAGTTCTTCATGTTCTTGTCGAAATAGAAGCCCAGCCAAGGCTCGATAACCGTGTCGATATAGAGCACGTCGAGCTTGCGGCAGAGTTTCATCAGATCGACCGAGCCGGTATCGACCGACAGATTGACGCAGAAGCCCTGGCCGCCGCCTTCGGTGAGAAGCGGCTTCAAGAGGTCCTTGTAGTTGTCCTTGGTGACATATTCCTTGATGTGGCGGACGCCATGCTTGGCAAGGATTTCCATGTCGCCTGCGTCTTCGCGCGGGTCGATGACAACCATCCGGCTCTTGTCGAACTTAAAGTGGCGCTCGATCAGGGGCAGGGTGCCGCGGCCGATGGAGCCAAAGCCGATCATGACGATCGGGCCGGTGATTTCGCCGTGAATCGGGTAGGTTGTTTCTGCCATTTCGTTTTGTCTCCTGCGGACGGGTTCGTCTGGTGTGAACGGCATATAATGCCTGTCTTTCACTTGAAAGGCCCTAGAGCATAGATTTCTGTCACAATAAAGGGTGACACGGCAACTCGGCCGGTTTGTAGCATGCGGCCGATGACAGGTTTGTGGATGGCGGGAGAGGCGGTTCTCAATCCGTCTTCGTGATTTGCTGAGACCAGTGCTTCACAGTTCCGGCCATCGTCTTCAGGTGGTCGGCGGCCGAGAAGCCGGAGATCGTCTTGCGCGGTTTCAGGTCGTGATCGCCGTCTTCCAGCCAGAGAATGCGGATGTTGCCGGAGAGTGCGTAGCTTGCAACTTCCTCGCGCGTTCCGAATTCGTCGCGGGTTCCCTGGCAGATGAGCGTGGGCGTTTTCAGCTCCGCCAGATGCTGCGTGCGCAGGCTTTCAGGCTTGCCCGGCGGATGAAAGGGATAGCCGAGGCAGAGCAGGCCGGCGATCTCTCCCCGCGACAAAAGGTCATCGGCCACCATGCTGGCAACGCGGCCGCCCATCGACTTGCCGCCGATGATCAAAGGTCCGGTTGCACCGAGTGCGGCAATGGCTGCCAGATATTCGGGGATCAGCTTTTCTGCTTTTGGCGGCGGTTTGCGTGCGCCGGAAGCGCGGCGGGCGGCCATGTAGCCGAACTCGAAGCGGACGACGCGAAATCCTTCGGTGACAAGGGCCCCCGTGGCTGCATTCATCGACGCGGAATCCATCGGGGCACCGGCGCCATGGGCGAGAAGGATTGTTATCGCCGCGTTGGCCGCGCCGTCGATGAGAAAGTTCTGTTCCATGGCGAAGCCTGCGTCTGATTGCCGGGATGGCCGTTATGCCAAGAACAGCTTCCGACGGAAAGCAGCCTGACCGGCATTTTCCTATTTGGGCGCGGCCTGATCCGGATGGGCCGCGGCAAAGGCGGGCAGTGCGGCACATCGCTCGGCAATGGCCACCGTGCGTGCGCAGTCCGTCAGATCGACATTCCAGCGCCGGGCATTGTAGAGCTGCG
Organism: Pararhizobium qamdonense; assembly: GCF_029277445.1. Taxonomy (NCBI): domain Bacteria; kingdom Pseudomonadati; phylum Pseudomonadota; class Alphaproteobacteria; order Hyphomicrobiales; family Rhizobiaceae; genus Pararhizobium; species Pararhizobium qamdonense. Next base: position 1,216,997 of record NZ_CP119566.1, read on the forward strand.
GCACGAGGCAGAGATCGGCCATGCCCGGCCTGTCACCATGACAGAAGGTGCCGGTTGCCGGGTGATCGAGCAGGCGTTCGAAGGCGGTGAGACCTTCGCCGATGAACTTGCGCATCCAGGCCGCGCGTGCCGCCTCCGGATCGCTCGCCTGCTGCATGACATGGGCGACGATGCCGAGATTGCAGGTGGGATGGATGTCCATGGCAATGACATAGGAGAGGGCGCGGACGCGGTGGCGGCCCAGCGGATCGGCGGGCAGGAAGGGCGTGTCCGGCCGCGTTTCCGCCAGATATTCGATGATGGCAAGCGACTGCGTCAGCATATGGCCATCGATCTCAACAGCTGGAACCAGACCCTGCGGATTGCGGGCGAGATGCTCCGGCTGCTTGTGCTGCCCGCTCAACAAATCGACGGGCACGGAGCTGTAGGGAATATCCAGCATGTTGAGCGCAATCCGCACCCGGTAGCTGGCGGAAGAGCGCCAGTAGTCGAAGAGAACCGGAGAGGTCATCAGGATTGCCTCGCGCCGGGTTGATATTTCGCCACCGTCTGCTCGATCGCGCCAAAGATCGAATGCCCGGTCTTGTCCTTCATTTCGATCCGCACGGTGTCGCCGAAATGCAGGAACGGCGTGGTGGGCGCGCCTGCCTCGATGGTTTCGATGGTGCGGATTTCGGCGATGCAGGAATAGCCAGCGCCACCTTGCGATACAGGTTTGCCCGGCCCGCCGTCGAGCTTGTTGGAAACGGTGCCCGAGCCGATGATGGTTCCGGCGCAAAGCGGCCGGGTTTTGGCCGCATGGGCAACCAGTTCACCAAAATCGAAGGTCATGTCGATACCGGCATTGGCGCGGCCGAAGGGGTTTCCGTTGAGATCGACGAGAAGCGGCAGATGCAGCTTGCCGGCATCCCAGGCGTCGCCCAGGTCTTCCGGCGTGACCGCAACAGGTGAAAAGGCAGAGGAGGGCTTGGACTGGAAGAAGCCGAAACCCTTGGCGAGTTCAGCCGGGATGAGGCCGCGCAGGGAGACATCGTTGACCAGCATGATCAGGCGGATAGCAGCCCTGGCAGCCTCGGGTGTTGCGCCCATCAGCACGTCATCGGTGATGACGGCTATCTCTGCCTCCATGTCGATCCCATAGGCCTCGTCCGCCATCACGATCGGATCGCGGGGGGCAAGAAACGCGTCGGAGCCGCCCTGATACATCAAGGGCTCGGTCCAGAAGGAGGCGGGCATTTCGGCGTTGCGGGCCTTGCGCACCAGTTCGACGTGATTGACATAGGCCGACCCATCCGCCCACTGATAGGCCCGCGGCAGGGGAGAGGCGGCTTCGTGTTCATGGAAGCGCTGCGAAGGCTGAGTGCCGGTTTCCAGACCGTCCGCGACCTCGCCAAGGCGCGGGCCGGCATGGGCCCAGTCGTCCAGAGCCGCCTGTAGTGTGCGGGCGATATGGCCGACTTCGGAACAACGGGTCAGATCCCGGGACACGACGACCAGGCGGCCATCGCGGGTGGAGTCCTTGAGTGTGGCAAGCTTCATGTTGGTTCCCGTTCTTTATCTATGCGCCGCCTTGCCCCTCACGATTTAATTGCGGCCTTGCCCCTAGCCCTCTCCCCGCAGACGGGGAGAGGGGACGATGGAGCTTGCCGCTTCTCCCTTCTCCCGGCCTGCGGGGAGAAGGTGCCCGACAGGGCGGATGAGGGGCCTTTGTCGTTGGGCTTCACCGGATCCCCGGCGTGCCGTCGAATTTCCGCTCCAAGCCGTCCCAGCATTCGAGATAATCGTCCTGCAGCGTTTCCAGTTCGGCGGCATAGCGGGTGAGTTGCTGCGGGTAGCGCGTCTCGAACATGAAGGCCATGGTATGGTCGAGCTTCACGGGCTTCAGTTCGCTGTTGGAGGCTTTCTCGAAGCCGGGTGCGTCCGGTCCGTGTGGCAGCATCATATTGTGCAGGCTCATACCGCCGGGCACGAAACCCTCTTCCTTGGCGTCATATTGGCCATGGATCAGACCCATGAATTCGCTCATGATATTGCGGTGGTACCAGGGCGGGCGAAACGTGTGTTCGGCCACCAGCCAGCGCGGCGGAAAGATGACGAAATCGACATTGGCGGTGCCGGCCTCCTCCGTCGGTGCCGTCAGCACCGTGAAGATCGACGGGTCGGGATGATCGAACAGGATCGCGCCGACCGGCGAAAACGTCCGCAGATCATATTTGAAGGGTGCGTAATTGCCGTGCCAGGCGATGACATCGAGCGGCGAATGGCCGATCTCGGTAACGTAGAACTTCCCGCACCATTTCACATGCACCCGGCAGGGCGTTTCCTTGTCCTCGTAGGCGGCCACCGGCGTCTTGAAATCGCGCGGATTGGCAAGGCAGTTGGCGCCGATCGGGCCGCGATCCGGCAGGGTGAATTTAGCGCCGTAATTCTCGCAGATATATCCCCGCCAGACTGAGCCTTCGCCAAGCCGCGAGACCTTGAACATCATGCCGCGCGGGACGAGGCAGATCTCCGACGGTCCGACATCCATGATCCCCATTTCGGTGAAGACGCGGATGGCGCCGAGCTGCGGCACGATCAAAAGTTCGCCATCGGCATCGAAGAAATAATCGTCGATCATGTCATCGTTGAAGATATAGGCATGGGCGGCCATGCCGACCTGGGTCATGACGTCGCCGGCGGCGGTCATGGTGCGGATGCCGGAAAGGAAATTGAGGCTTTCCGCCGGTTCCGGGATCGGGCTCCAGCGCAATTGTCCAAGTGGCAGGGAGTGATCGTCGAGACAGGGCGCCGATTTCCAGAACGGGTAGCTGGCATTGGAGAAACGGCGCGTGTGGCGTACGCTCGGCCGGATGCGGTAGAGCCAGGAGCGCTCGTTTGTGCCGCGCGGCGCGGTGAAGGGGGAACCAGACAGCTGTTCGGCATATAGGCCGTAATTGCATTTCTGCGGGCTGTTCTGGCCTTGGGGCAGGGCGCCGGGAAGAGATTCCGTTTCGAAGTCATTGCCGAAGCCGGGCATATATTGCGGGCTGTTGACCATCGCATCGGCAGCATCAGTCCGGGTTTTTTCCAGCATCGCTTGATCCTCCTCCGTGAATATGGTTACAAATGTAACTGTCAATTTTGTAACTATCAAGGAAGCCATGAAGGAACCGATGAACCCCGAGAATGTCTTCGCCGATTTCGATCTCGAGCAGTTCCTGCCGTTCCGCCTCAATCGTGCGGCGGAGTTCGTCGCTTTGCGCTTTGCTGCGGCTTACAAGGCCGAATACGGGCTGACGCGGCCCGAATGGCGCACATTGGCAGCGTTGGGGGCGGCGCTTGGAAGCTCCGGCCGGATGACGGCGACGGAGGTCGGGGCCCATTCCACCATGCACAAGACGAAGGTCAGCCGCGCCGTGTTTGCGCTGGAAGAACGCCGCTGGCTGAAGCGGACGCAGGACGAGGACGATCGCCGCGCCGAGCATCTGGAACTGACGCCCGCCGGCATCAGGGCCTACCGGGACCTGACGCGGCTGGCGCGTGATTATTCGGCCGAACTCTCACATCTGTTGGGGCAGGATGGTTTGCAGGCCCTGTCCTCCGGGCTCACCGCCGTTGAAAAAGCCATGCCGAAGAAACCGCGTTAGGATTTTGCGCGCTGGCGCACCGGAAGCCCCTCGAAATCCTTCAGCGTTGCCAGCACAATCGACGTTTTCACATGCTGCACGCTGTCATGCGGCAACAGCACGTCGTTGACGAAATGGGCAAGGCCGGCAAGATCGGGTGTCACGACCTTGAGGTGATAATCCATCTCGCCGGTCAGCGCATAACATTCCAGCACCTCCGGCAGATCGGCGATCAGGGCTGCAAAACGCTTGGCATTGTCGCGGTTATGGGTGGCCAGCGTCACGGCAATGACGATCAGCAGGTCCAGCCCCAGCCGACCGCGGTCCAGCATGGCCCGGTAGGTCTGGATGAACCCTTCGGCCTCCAGCCGCGCCCGCCGCCGCGAGCATTGCGAGGGCGATAAGGCGATCCTTTCGGAGAGTTCGTTGTTGGTCAGCCGGCCATCACTCTGCAATTGCGAAAGGATCTTCAGGTCATATCCGTCGAGCTGTCCCATCTGTGCGCAAATCCTCAATATTTCGCATGAATCATGCATAGATTTCGCCTTAATGCGCAAGAATGCAAGCACAATGCACGGAATCTCCGTCATCATGGCCCAAATTCTGACATTCAGAGGAGAGAACGATGGGCCCCTTCCCGCATGATACGCCGCCGACCGGCATTACTGTTGACAACCCGGCCGGTACCGATGGTTTCGAGTTTGTCGAATTCGCCCATCCGGAGCCCGAAAAGCTGCGCGAGCTTTTCACCCGCATGGGCTATTCCTGCGTTGCCAAGCATCGCAGCAAGGATATTAGCGTCTGGCGCCAGGGCGATATCAACTACATCCTGAATGCCGAGCCCGGCAGCCATGCCATGCGTTTCGTGGAGGATCACGGTCCTTGCGCGCCATCCATGGCCTGGCGTGTTTCGGATGCGAAACATGCGTTCGATCATGCCGTTTCCAAAGGTGCCATGCCCTATACCGGCAAGGACAAGGCGCTCGACGTTCCCGCTATCGTCGGCATTGGCGGTTCGCTGCTCTATTTCATCGACACTTACGGCAGCAAGGGTTCGCCCTATGAGGCGGAATTCGAGTGGCTGGGCGCGCGCGATCCGAAGCCTGAGGGCGTCGGCTTTTATTATCTCGATCACCTCACCCATAATGTCTATCGCGGCAACATGGATACGTGGTGGGATTTCTACCGCGAACTGTTCGGCTTCAAGCAGATCCATTTCTTCAATATAGACGGGCGCATCACGGGTCTCACAAGCCGGGCGATCACCTCCGCCTGCGGCAAGATCCGCATCCCGCTGAACGAGTCCAAGGACGATACGAGCCAGATCGAGGAATACCTACGCAAATACAAGGGCGAGGGCATCCAGCATATCGCCGTTGGCACTGATGGCATCTACGAGGCGACCGACAGGCTGGCCGCCAATGACCTGAAGTTCATGCCGGGACCGCCGGAAACCTATTACGACCTGTCGCATGACCGGGTAAATGGGCATGACGAGCCTATCGAGAAGATGAAGAAGCACGGTATCCTGATCGACGGCGAGGGCGTGGTGGATGGCGGCATGACCCGCATCCTGCTGCAAATCTTCTCAAAGACCGTGATCGGGCCGATCTTCTTCGAATTCATCCAGCGCAAGGGTGATGAAGGTTTTGGCGAAGGCAATTTTCGCGCTCTGTTCGAATCGATCGAGGCCGACCAGATTCGCCGAGGCGTTTTGAAACCGGCCGCCGCCGCCGAGTAATCCCTGGCGTCAATCGCCACCTCTGTAGAAGCCCCGCCAGGTGCAAACCGGCGGGGTTTTTTGTGTTTGCGGGCCGGGTTTTCGCGTGGCCTGACACCCCGTCCTGTTGTCACAGTATTCTGATGTTTATGTTCCATTTTGAGACGCGGGCATATATTTCATTGAGCATAACAATCTCCGGCTGCGGGGAATTCGTACAATCGGCATTATTCTGGCGTGCTGACCGCTATGGCTGGTATCATGGATGTGGTGATACGGAATCAATGCGATGGATGACTTACAGGCGAGACTGGCGTCCTTGCGGGATGAGACTGCGGTTTTCATCGCGCTTTACGATCAGCGGGATCGCCTGCGCTACGCGAACCGGGCTTTTCGCGCAGCTTTCGCGCTCGATGAGGCGGAGACGCCGCTCTGGGCGGATTTGATGCGGCGGAATCATGCGCTTGGCCGGGGCACCGTCATCAGCGTGCCGGATTTCGAAGCCTGGGTCGTCTCGGCGCAGTCGCGGCGCGGCAAGATGCCGTTTCGCGCATTCGAGACCGATCTGGTCGATGGCCGCTGGCTCTGGATGACCGAAAGCGTCGATCGCAGCGGCTGGATGCTGTGCATCGCCAATGACATCACCCATCTGCGCGCCGACGAAAGGACATTACGGCAGGATCGCGATTTTGCGCTGAAGGCATCGCAGACCGACGAACTCACCGGCATCTCCAACCGCCGTTACATGATGGCGCAACTGGAGGCGATGATCCGCAGCCAGCCAGCGGGCGGTCCCGTCAGCGGCTGCATTTCCATTCTCGATATCGACTTCTTCAAGGGCATCAACGATCTCTATGGCCACCAGACAGGCGACGAGATCCTGCTCGACTTTGCCCGCCGGGTCCACCCGGTCGTGCGGCGCCATGATTGTTTCGGCCGCATCGGCGGCGAGGAGTTCATGCTGATCTTTCCGCAGACAACGCTTGCCGAGGGGGAGTGGATCATCGACCAGGTGCTGGAAACGGTGCGCACGGCACGTCCGCTTTTGTCGGCCCCGCTGTTTTCCTATACCTGCTCGGCCGGCATTGCCGCCCTGCGGCCGGGCGAGACCGCAAAGGAAATCTATTCGCGCGCCGATGCCGCCCTTTACGATGCCAAGCATTCCGGCCGCGACCGCATGGCGGTTGGCGCCCGCTGATCTCTACTCTGTCAGTCCTTCAAGGCCATCAGCCGTCCGGGTTACTGTGACCTCGGTGATCTCGGTATCTGCGACGCCATGGATGGTAAACGGGTCCGCCGCCACGATCGCCTCGATTTCGGCCCGTGTGCCGCGTGCGAAGATCACCCCGCCGGTGCGCGGGTTCTTGCGTCCGGATGCGAGGAAAATGCCTCTGTCATAGCCGTCTTTCACCCAGTCCATATGGGGTTCGATATGGCGGTCGACTTCGGACAATCGGGCTGTATAGGTCAGTGATAGGATGAACATGATCAGTCCTTCATCAGGAGTTTGGCGCGGATCAGCCCGCGCAGCGAATTGCCCATATAGAGTGTGCCGGTCTTCAGATCGGCCAGGGTCAGGCGCTGGACGCGGGCGCGACGGGCGCAGATCAGCTCGGTGCGCAGCACGCCCGCCAAAAGGCCGCAGGCGACCGGCGGTGTTTTGAGCATCCCCGAGCCGTCATCGAGAAAGATCGAGGTGATCGTGCCCTCGCAGGGTTCGCCCGTCTCATTGAGCAACAGCACCTCATCGGCATCGGCCGCCGGATATTCGGCGCGCGCTGCCTCGTAAATTTCGCGCCTTGTGGTCTTGTGGCGCAAAAGCCTGTTGTTGGAATCGAGCCGGGCTGCGGCGATCGCGACGCGCCAGATTGTATCGGGCGGCAGCGGCGCGAACGGCGCGGTGGTGATGGCGATTTCGCCGGCGGGGCTGAGGGTCAGGCGGACGCGAAGGGGCCCCGGCAGTTGTTCTCTCTTCTCCCCTGCGGGGAGAAGGTGGCCCGAAGGGCCGGATGAGGGGGGGCGGCTGGTGCTGAATGTGCCGGACGGCCCCCTCATCGCCTCGCTTTGCTCGGCACTTCTCCCCGCTGGGGAGAAGAGGGAGCGCGCGGGATGTATGTCCCCCAGCACCTCCGACAGCTTTTCCGCAGCCCGATCCGCGCCTAAAAATCCCAGCCGTCCCGCCGAACGTGTCAGCCGGGCCAGATGCAGCCGCAGGCGGACGATGCCTTTTTCAGGCTCCCATCGCATCGTTTCGATCAGCGAGAAATCGCTCATCGGTCGATCCAGGTATCGCCGACGGCGAAGCGGGCTTTGAGCAGGCATTCCTCATATTCGGCTTCGGCGGTGGAATCAAAAACGATGCCGCCGCCGACATTGAAGATGGCTTCGCCTTCCGGAAAGAGTGACAGCGTGCGGATGGCGACGTTGAAGCGCATTGTCCCGTCAGGCGCGATGAAGCCGATCGAGCCGCAATAGGCATCGCGCGGCCCGTCTTCGAGATCATGAAGAATGTCCATCGCCCGCATTTTGGGCGCGCCGGTGACGGAACCGCAGGGGAACAGCGCTTCGAAAATCTGGGTGATGCCGATATCGGGCAGCAATTTTGCCCGCACATGGCTGACCATCTGGTGCACGGTCGGATAGGTTTCGATATCGAAGAGTTTGGGCACATCGAGCGTGCCAACCTCCGTGATGCGGGAAATGTCGTTGCGCAGCAGATCGACGATCATGCGGTTTTCGGCCTGGGATTTCGGATCCTCCCGCATTTCGCGGATCAGGTCCTGGTCTTCCGCAGGCGTTGCGCCGCGCCGGGCCGTGCCTTTCATTGGGTGCGTTTCGATCCAGCCGTCCTGATCCACCCGGAAAAACAGTTCGGGCGAGCGCGACAGAAGGGTGGGACCGCCAAGCGAGACCAGCGCGCCATATTTCACTGGTTGCCGCTCGATCAGCGACCAGAAGGCAGCCAGCGGATCGCCGTTCCAGCGGGCGTTGACCTGCATGGTCAGGTTCGCCTGGTAACAATCGCCCTGCCGCAGATGCTGGTGCAGCCGGTCGAAACGCTGCTTATAGGTCTCAAAATTCCAGCTTGCGCGGGGCTCGGTGATAAAAGGCTCGTTCTCGATGCGGCGCTGGGGCTCTGCCAGTGCGTGGCCGTCGGCCGGGCCATCGAACACGCCGAACGCCATCAGCGGCGTGCGGCGGTTTTCCTGCGCGAAGGGGGTAAGCTTTTCTTCAAAGAGGTGACCCGCTTCATAGCTCATGAAACCGGCCAGCCATTTGCCTTGCCCGTGGGCGGCTTCCATGTCCTTCAGGCCGGACCAGAACTGCGCCTTCGTGTGGGCGGTGATGATGCGCAACGGCTCGGCAAAGACGGTCGTCCTGTCTTCGCTGTCGTCCCGGAACAGGACATAGGGGCCGGTGTCGATCATGCGGCTCACGCTTGTGTCCGCGTGGATCCTCGGGTCGAGCCCGAGGATGACAGAGAATGGGGGAGACGGCGGACATGGGTTTGCCGGCCGCAGAGTGGACGTGACTTTGCAGCCAGCCGAGCCCACGGATCGTCATCCCCGGGCTTGACCCGGGGATCCATACGGGCATCCGCAAAGCTCGCTGTCATCGTCCGTTCCTGCTCAAGTCTATGCCTGTCTATCAAGCACTTCCAACTCGTCGATCAGTCCTTCCAGCATCGACAGGCCCTGTGCCCAGAACGACGGATCGGTGGCGTCGAGGCCAAAGGGTGCGAGAAGCTCGGAGTGATGCTTGGTGCCACCCGCCTTCAGGAGCTCGAAATATTTCTGCTGAAAGCCGGTTTCGGCCTTTTGATAGACGGCGTAGAGCGAGTTGACCAGGCAATCGCCGAAGGCATAGGCATAGACGTAGAAGGGCGAATGGATGAAGTGGGGGATATAGGCCCAGTAGGTCTCGTAGCCCTCGGAAATCCGGATGGCCGGACCGAGGCTTTCTTCCTGAACCGACAGCCACAACTGGCCGATATCGTCGGCAGTTAGCTCGCCATTCTTTCGGGCGGTGTGCACCTTGCGCTCGAATTCGTAAAAGGCGATCTGGCGCACGACCGTGTTGATCATGTCCTCGACCTTCTGGGCAAGCATGGCCTTGCGTTCACGCTTGTCCTTCGTCTTGTCGAGCAGGGCCCGGAAAGTCAGCATTTCGCCGAAGACGGAGGCGGTTTCAGCCAGGGTCAGCGGCGTCGAGGCCATCAGCGCACCCTGGCCGCCGGCCAGAACCTGATGCACGCCATGGCCGAGCTCATGGGCGAGCGTCATCACGTCGCGCGGCTTGCCCATATAATTAACCAGCACGTAAGGATGCGCGGACGGCACCGTCGGATGTGCAAAGGCGCCCGGCGCCTTGCCGGGACGCACCGGCGCATCGATCCAGCCGCCATCGAAAAAGCGCCGGGCGATATCGGCCATTTCCGGCTGGAAGCCCGCATAGGCGGATAGAACCGTTTCCTTGGCTTCGCTCCATGGGATCAGCGTCGCCGGCGTTTCCGGCAGCGGCGCGTTGCGGTCCCAGAATTCCATCTGTTCCATGCCGAGCCACTTGGCCTTCATCGCATAATAGCGGTGCGACAGCCGCGGATAGGCATCCTTCACGGCTGCAGCCAGCGCATCGACCACGTCGCGTTCGACACGGTTGGCCAGGTGGCGGCTGTCGGCGATATCGGTAAAGCCGCGCCAGCGATCGGAGATGTCCTTGTCTTTGGCGAGCGTGTTGGTGATCAGCGTGAAGGTGCGGATATTGTCCTTGAAGGTCTTGGCCAGTGCAGCTGCCGCCTTCTTGCGGATCTCCGGATCGGCTTCCTGCAGCATGCTCAGCGTCACTTCGAGCGGCAGCGTCTCCCCATCGACCTTAAAGGTCAGCGCCGCCATGGTTTCATCGAACAGCCGGTTGAAGGCGCTGGCGCCGGTCATCGATTTTTCGAGGAAGAGCTGCTCGATCTTGTCATCCAGCTGGTAGGGCTTGTCCATGCGCAGATCAACGAGCCACGGCTTGTAATGGGCTGCAAGCGTGTCGGTTTCGAGCGCTCTGTCGATGACGGCGTCGTCGATGCGGTTGAGTTCCAGCGCAAAGAACAGGAGATGGCTCGCCATATCCGTGAGCTTCGCCTGGGCATCGCCATAGAGCTTGCCGTTGGCCGGATTGGACGTGTCGGAAAAATAGGTGAGGCCGGCGAAGGAGCCGATCTTGCCCATCAGATCTTCGAGCACTTCATATTCGCGCACCGCCGCGCCGATGCCCGCGTCTCCTTTAAGCGCTGCTGCATCCGACAGCTTGCCCTTCCATTTGGCCTCGAAGGCCTTGGCGAGCGTGTCCGCCTTTTCCAGGTCGCCGAGATATTCCGCAGAGCTTGCCGAGGGGTAGAGATCCTCCAGTTTCCAGGTGGGCAGATCGCCCAATTCCACCGCATTCGCGCCACCGGACGAGGCGGAAAGGGCGATGCGTGACGATGTCTGGAAGGCAGAGAAATGAGGCATGGGCGGTCACTCTATTTGTCGATGCCGGCCCGGTTTCGGGCGGCGAAGCAGAGGTCGGATATGGGTCCATGACCTAACGTCGGCAATGGATAAAATGCAAGCATTTCTCAAAAGAGGATTTTCAGGCCTTTCTGACAGGAATGTTTCTCACGATACGGCACATGACGTGGCGATCGGGTTCTACGCGGAAAGCAGGAGGCCTTCATGACATCCCAAATTCTCGTCATCGATGACGATCCGGTCCAGCGCCGGCTGCTGACGAACATGATCGAGCGGCTCGGTCACATCGCCCATCTCGCCGATAACGGACGCAGCGGTCTGGAATTGCTGGAGCGCAAGCGCGGGCTGATCAGCGTTATCCTTCTCGATCTGATGATGCCTGAAATGAACGGCCATGGTTTTCTCGAGGCCATCGCCGAGCGCGGCATCGATACGCCCGTGATCGTGCAGACAGGGCAGGGTGGCATCGAGACGGTGGTTCTCGCCATGCAGGCCGGCGCCTTCGATTTCGTGGTCAAGCCGGTCTCGCCCGAGCGGCTTTCCGTTGCCATTACCAATGCCTTGAAGATGGATCATCGCGAGGGCAAGAGTGGGCGCGCGCCAAAACGGTCACGCAGCGGCACCGTCGGGTTCGACGATATCGTCTCGGCAAGTCCTGCAATGATCCGGGTGCTCGACCTGGCGCGCCGCGCGGCGCAGTCCAATATTCCGATCGTCCTCGAAGGCGAATCCGGCGTCGGCAAGGAAATGGTCGCCCGGGCCATCCAGCATGCCAGCGAGCGCGCCAGCAAACCGTTTATCACGGTCAATTGTGGGGCCATCCCGCACAATCTGGTGGAGAGCATTCTCTTTGGCCATGAAAAGGGTGCCTTTACCGGCGCCACTGAAAAACATTCCGGCAAATTTGCCGATGCCGATGGCGGCACGCTGTTCCTGGATGAGATCGGCGACCTGCCGCTTGAAGTTCAGGTGAAGCTGCTGCGCGCCGTGCAGCAGGGCGAGATCGAAACGATCGGCGCCCGCCATCCGCAAAAGGTCAATGTCCGGCTAATCTCGGCCACCAATAAGGACCTCATCAATGAAGTCCGGGAGGGCCGCTTCCGCGAGGATCTCTATTACCGGCTGAACGTGTTTCCGATCGCCATGCCGGCGCTGCGCAAGCGCAAGGAGGATATTCCGGTTCTCGTTCGCACTTTCGTCGAGCGTTTCGCGCTGGAGCAGCGGCTCGCATCGCCGCTTTCGGTTTCCAGCGGCGCAATGGCGCTTCTGACGGCCTATGACTGGCCGGGCAATATCCGCCAGCTGGAAAATGCCATCTTCCGGGCGGTCGTTCTGGCAGAGGGGAGCGAACTGACGGTCAAGGATTTCCCGCAGATCGCCACACAGATCCCCGGCTATGTCGTTGCCGAAAAGTCGGGCTTCACCTGGGAGGAGACGGGGCCTGCCAAGGGCGCGGTTGCGGACGCCAATTATCTGCCGCCGGTCTATCCGCATTTCAGCGCTGCCGAGAAGGCCGATCCGCGCAGTGCTGCGCCGGATCAGCACTCTGAAAACGCGATTGCCAGCGTCGATGACGGCGGCAATGTGCGAAAGCTCGCCGATGTGGAAGAGGAACTGATTCGGTTTGCGCTGAAATTCTACCGGGGTCAGATGAGCCAGGTGGCGCGCAAGCTTGGCATCGGGCGCTCGACATTGTACCGTAAACTCAAGGATTACGGCATCAACCCGGACGATCCGTTCAGCGAGGCCGCGTAAAACGAGGGATAACAATCCCTAACGTTCCGTCGCATTTGGATGTTGTCGTTTAGACCTTGTTAGTGAACCATTCACTATATTATAAGGATAAGCGATGACTGTGGCATATTTGCCATGCTGTCACCGCAATTGACAGTCATCTGATCAGCCACGGGACGTATTGTCCTTCGGACGGGGATTGAGTTTGCAAAATTTGTTCGGATTCAAGAAGCCTAACGGCTCCGTGATAGCCCGCTTTTGCGCCGCGGTTGCCCGTAAGGTGCCGCGTGTTCTCGCATCGCTTCTGATCACAGCGTCCATGGTCACGCCTGGCTTTGCGCCGCCTGTCGAGGCAGCAGGCCAGACGCGCACGCTCAAGCTTTATTTCATCCACACCCAGGAAAAAGCGTCGATCACCTTCAAGCGCAATGGCCGATACGATGCCAAGGGCCTGCAGGAGATCAACCGCTTCCTGCGCGACTGGCGCCGCAATGAGCCGACGAAGATGGATCCCCATCTTCTCGACCTCGTCTGGGAAGTCTACCAGAAGAGCGGATCGCGCGATTATATCCACGTCGTCTCCGCCTACCGTTCGCCGGCCACCAACGGCATGCTGCGGTCGCGCTCCAAGGGCGTTGCCAAGAAAAGCCAGCATATGCTCGGCAAGGCGATGGATTTCTACCTGCCCGACGTCAAGTTGAAGACCCTTCGCGAAATCGGCATGAAGTTCCAGGTCGGCGGCGTCGGCTTTTATCCAACATCCGGCTCGCCGTTCGTGCATATGGATGTCGGCGGCGTTCGCGCCTGGCCGCGCATGACCCGCAACGAACTCGTCCGGCTGTTCCCGGACGGCAAGACATTGCACGTGCCGGCCGACGGCAAGCCGTTGCCGGGCTATGAACTGGCCGTTGCGGACTACAAGCGCCGTGTGGGTGCCAGCGCGTTCGAAGTGGCCGGTGGCGGAACCAAGGGTGCGGGCGACAAGGACACCACCAAGCGCAAGGGCACTCTGTTTGCCATGCTCTTCGGCGCCGGCGGCGACGAGGATGAAGAACCCAATGCAATCGCCAGCGCTGCTGATGCGGAAGGCTCTGACGAGCAGCCCGCTGCAAAGGCTAAGGTTACGCAGGTTGCTGCCGCAGAACAGCCCCTGCCTGGCGTTGATAATTCCGTTGCCGCCGCCGCCGAGCAGCAGCAGAAGATTGCAGCTCCCGTTCCCGGCGTAAGGCCAGCCTTTAGGGATGCCGATGCCGGCATTCAGACGGCGCTGGTTGCGCCCGCCAAGGAAACCGCGCAGGAGGCCTGGGCTGCCGCCCTGCCGGCGCCGGCCGAGACGCCCCAAAGCGAATATGCCGACCTGACCACCTACAAGATTCCGGTGCCGCAGATGCTGGGCAAACGTGGATCGAACGGCGACGCCGGAACCGACACGCTGATGGCGTCGACCGATCCGAATGCGGCGGTTCTGCCTGAAGATGTCGCAGCGCTCGGTTTTGTCCCGGTTCCCGGGTCGCGTCCTGCGGGCGAAGAAGCGCTGATGGCCGTAGCCGACGCCAATGTTGCCGTTCCCTCCTTTGCCGAACGGGTACAGCCGCAGGCCGTTGCCCTGGCGCAAAAGCCCGTGGAAGCCGTAGCCGAGGCGCAGACGCGGGTTGCCCAGACACCGGTTGCCCAAACACCGGTTGTTCAGACACGGGTTGCCTTGGCGACGCCGACGCAGAAGGAACAGCCGGTCGAGATGGCCGCGTTCGTGCCGCAACCGTCTGCTGCCGCGCGCGGCGCCGTGTTTGACAATGCATTCGACCCCAATGCCGAAGCGCCAGCCAAGGGCAAGCGCCCGAAGAAGCAGGAAGCCGACGCTGCGACCCGCTCTTCCGTGCGCACCGAGCCGAAGCTAACCCAGCAGATCATTTCCTCCTGGGCGCTGAGCAATGGCCGCATGGCGACGCTTTCCAAGCCGGTCAAGGCACCGCGCTTTGTCAGCAAGTCGTTGCGCGCGTCCCCGACGACGGTCTATTCGGCTGGCTTCTCGAACGAAGCCGTGACGGCTGACACGGCCCGTTTTAGCGGCTCCGCCGTCAACTTCCTGGAAGTGAAGAAGTTCAGCACCAACTGAGATGGTGGTTGAAAACAGAGCGAGCCCGCTGGCGATGGCGGGCTTTTTTGTATTCTGATCGCACAGTATCGACGTGCCGCATCACGCAAATGTGCGACTGCGGTGCGGATTGCCGGCTGTTTCCCTGACCTTGAGGCGTGGCAAAAGCGCTTTCGCCTTCCTATATTCCCGTCATCTCTTTCGTTTGCCCGCGCGTTTATCGCTCGCTGTTGTTTCTGTGTTGCGTGCTACGCATGCGCCGGAAGGCTGGAAAGAGATGATCCCGTTTGAAGCGGATAAGGAGTATGCGAATGCCGAACTATAGCAAGACCCCGGAAGCGATTGCGAAATTGACTGCGGAGCAGTACCGCGTCACGCAGGAAAACGGCACGGAACGGCCTGGTACGGGGCAATATAACGACAACAAGAAGCCGGGCGTCTATGTCGATATCGTTTCGGGAGAGCCGCTGTTTGCGTCCTCCGACAAGTACGAATCCGGCTGCGGCTGGCCGAGCTTTACCAAGCCGATCGAGCCGGCCCATGTTGCCGAGTTACACGATGCATCGCATGGCATGACCAGGATTGAGGTTCGATCGGCCCATGGCGACAGTCATCTCGGCCACGTCTTCAACGACGGCCCGCGCGATCGCGGTGGTTTGCGCTATTGCATCAACTCGGCTTCGCTGCGTTTTGTCCCGCGCGACAAGATGGAAGCGGAAGGTTATGGTGATTATCTCGCACAGGTGGAGGATATCTGATGACGACCGAACACGCAGTATTGGCCGGTGGCTGCTTCTGGGGCATGCAGGACCTCATCCGCCGTTATGACGGCGTCCTGTCGACGCGGGTCGGTTATACCGGCGGCGACGTCGAAAATGCGACCTATCGCAACCATGGCAACCATGCCGAGGCGATCGAAATTGCCTTCGATCCCGCAAAGATCAGCTATCGCGAGCTCCTGGAATTCTTCTTCCAGATCCATGATCCGTCGACAGCCAACCGCCAGGGCAATGACAGAGGCCCAAGCTACCGCTCGGCCATCTACTATACCAGCGACGCGCAAAAACAGGTTGCCCTGGAAACCATCGCCGATGTCGATGCCTCCGGGCTCTGGCCGGGAAAGGTGGTGACGGAAGTCGAACCCGCGAGCGCTTTCTGGGAAGCCGAGCCTGAGCATCAGGATTATCTGGAGCGGATTCCCAACGGCTATACCTGCCATTTCATCCGCCCGGGCTGGAAGCTGCCGCGCCGCGGCAAGGGCAGTGAAGCGGCTGCCTGAGGCAGGTCGCATGTCTTGAATTGAAAAAGGCCGGTCGCGTGACCGGCCTTTTTTGATGGCGAACAGATACCGGTCAATTGCTCGCCCGGCCTCATCCGTCATGCAGGGCGTTATTCTGCGTCCGGGGCTTCGATCATGCCGAGGGCTGCGAGATAGGTGTCGAGGATGGCTTCCTGTTCCATGCGCTCGTCCTTGTCCTGCTTGCGGATCGCGATGACCTTTTTCAGGATCTTCGTGTCGAAGCCGGTGCCCTTTGCTTCGCCATACACATCCTTGATGTCGTCGGCGATGGTCTTCTTTTCTTCTTCCAGCCGCTCAATGCGCTCGATGAACGAACGAAGCTGGTCGCGTGCGACGCCGTGGGCATCCGACATGGTGTTCTCCTTGTTGGGGGATATCAATGAGGGTGGGACTGAATTTGTGAGGGTGTGACCTGCCGCGAAGTGCGGTCGAGGTCAAGTGACATTGCGCAACATCGCGCTGATTTTCGGACGGGCCACGCGTACCAGGCGTTACTCCTTGGGCTTGCTAGCCTCAAAGGCGGCCTTCTGTTCGCCGGTCGCTTCCGTCTGGTTCAGCGCCCGCCACGCCTCGTAAGGCATGCCATAGACGATCTCGCGGGAGGCTTCCTTGTCCATATCGACGCCTGCGGCATTGGCGGCGTCGCGGTACCAGTTGGACAGGCAGTTGCGGCAAAAGCCGGCGAGGTTCATCAGGTCGATATTCTGCACGTCGCCGCGTTCGCGCAGGTGTGACACCAGGCGGCGGAAAGCGGCGGCTTCGAATTCAAGCTGTTGTTGCGGTGTCAGGTCGCTCATGGTCAGTCTCTTTCCACTGTCAGAACGCATAGGGTCCGGTCCGCGACGGATAGCGCCTGATTTCGTGCAATTCGGGGCGGGCATTCAAATTTGCAAGGATCGGTCCGAGCCGGGCATCCCATTCGGCAACGCCGCTATCGTCACCGATCAGGTCCTGGCGCACTTCGATCAGAGCGTGGGCAAGCCCGGTTTCCATGCAATGGCGAAACATCGTATCGCCGCGCAGCGCGCCGTCATAGGGCTCGTTGTCGCCGACAAGGATATCGCCGGAAACCTCCAGCGCCTCGATCAGCGGCGTGACCGCGCGCGGGTCGCTGTCCCAGAGAACGGCTGTATGCCATGGGCGGGGCACGCCCTTCCAGGCCGGTGTATAGGAATGAAGCGAGATCACCAGCGGCGCCTTGCCGCTGGCTGCGCCGACATCGGCGATGGTTTGCGAGACGGCGCGATGATAGGGGCGGTGGAACCGGTTGAGGCGGTTTTCCCATTCCTGCGGTGTGATCGGGTGGTTTCCGGGAATGATGGCGCCATCGGAAATCTTCATGATCAGCGTCGGATCGTCTTCGCCCCGGTTCGGATCAATCAGCAGCCTTGAAAAACAGCTGAGCACGGCGGGAACGCCAAGCCGCATGGCGAGCCTGCGCACCAGCGGCTCGACGCCGATATCATAGGCGATGTGACGGGCAAAGGCATTTTCAGGAAGACCGAGCCCGCCATATTCTGCGGGCAGGCGGTTGGTCGCATGATCGGCGAGCAGAACCAGCCCGGCTTGATTGTTTCCTTGAATGACCTCGAAAGACGATGTTTCCGGCATACAGTATCAACTCGTTTCACTCTTGACGGAATTTGATGGCATGCCGTGGCAGCAATCGCAAGGTAATGGCTATTTTACGATCTTTCCGACAATAAAAACCCGAATGTAATCGATTAGACCCGCGTTGACATTCGGGCCCCACCGTCGCAAGAAAGTCCCTCGACAAATCGCAACGGAGACCCATTGGAAACCGTGTCCAGATATCCTTTCTCCAGGCTGAATCTGCGGAGCTGGTCTTTAAGCGCTGTTCTCCTCTTCGTTCTGACCGCGTTTTCGCCGGCCCTGATCGCAAGTGAAGCGCACGCCGAATTCCGCGTCTGCAATGGTACCCAGAATCTGGTCGGCGTGGCCATCGGCTATCGCGCCAAGGAGGGCTGGATCACCGAAGGGTGGTGGCAGGTTCCGGCGACGACATGCGCGACCCTGATCGAGGGCGAACTCCAATCACGATATTATTACCTCTATGCTGAAGATGCGGCGCGCGGTGGACGCTGGACCGGTGACGTCAATATGTGCGTCGCCGAAAACGAGTTCAAGGTGACCGGCGTGCAGGACTGTTTCGCACGCGGTTTTCAGCGGATGGGCTTCAAGGAATACGACACGGGGCGTCAGGGAAGCTGGATGGTTCAGTTGTCCGACACCCCAGGGACTCAAGAAAGCCACAACTGATGAAGCGGAATAGAAAAGTCAAAATCCTCGCAACGCTCGGACCGGCATCGGGCGAAGAAGAGATGATCCAGAAGCTGCACGAGGCGGGGGCTGATCTTTTCCGGATCAACATGAGCCATGCCAGCCACGACATGATGCGCACCCTGATCAAGCGCATCCGCAATGTCGAGGCGCGCTGCGGCCGCCCGATCGGCATTCTCGCCGACCTTCAGGGCCCGAAGCTGCGCGTCGGCAAATTCGCCGCCGGCAAGGTCGATCTGGTTCCCGGCCAGACCTTCACCCTCGACAACAACGACGAGCCGGGCGATGCGACGCGCGTCTTCCTTCCGCACCCGGAAATCCTTGAATCGGTCAAGGCCGGTCACCGCCTGCTGATCGACGACGGCAAGCTGCATCTGCGCGCCGATACGTCCGATGGCAAGAGCATCGTCTGCACGGTGATCGCCGGCACCAAGATTTCTGACCGCAAGGGCGTGAGCCTTCCCGATACGCTGCTGAGCGTCGGTGCCTTGACCGAAAAGGACCGTGCCGATCTCGATGCGGTTCTCGAAACGGAAGATGTCGATTGGGTTGCGCTGTCGTTCATTCAGCGTCCGGAAGACCTATCCGAAGTGCGCAAGATTTCGCGCGGCCGTGTCGGCCTGATGTCGAAGATCGAAAAGCCGCAGGCGATTGAGCGTATCGACGAGATCATCGAGCTTTCCGATGCGCTGATGGTTGCCCGTGGCGACCTGGGCGTGGAAATGCCGCTCGAGGCCGTTCCCGGCCTGCAGAAGCAGTTGATCCGCGCCTCCCGCCGCGCCGGCAAGCCGGTCGTGGTCGCCACGCAGATGCTGGAATCGATGATTTCGGCACCGGTACCGACCCGCGCCGAAGTGTCCGACGTTGCGACCGCCGTGTTCGAAGGTGCTGACGCGATCATGCTGTCAGCCGAATCCGCTTCGGGTGACTATCCGGTGGAAGCGGTTGCGACGATGGCGTCGATTGCCAGCAAGATCGAAACCGATCCGCATTATCCCGGCATCATTTACGCGCAGCGCACGCCGCCTGAGGCTACCGGTGCCGACGCGATTTCGCTGGCTGCCCACCAGATCGCCGAGACGCTCAAGCTTTCGGCCATCGTCTGTTACACGTCGTCGGGCACCACGGGCCTGCGCACCGCGCGCGAGCGTCCGCAGGTTCCGATCCTGGCGCTTTCCCCGGTCATCCAGACGGCCCGCCGTCTGTCCGTCGTCTGGGGCCTGCATTGCGTGGTCACCTCCGATGCGACCGATCTCGACGACATGGTCAACCGCGCTTGCCGCATCGTTGCTTCCGAGGGCTTCGGCAAGCCCGGCGACCGGGTCATCATTTCGGCCGGCGTACCGCTGGGAACACCGGGCGCCACCAACATGCTGCGGATCGCCTATATCGGCTCGGATGGCCTGAGCGGCGTCTGACGTTTGTCCCGTATTCATGAAAAAACCGCCGGGCGATCCGGCGGTTTTTTGTTTTGCGGCCTATCCGGTCAGATGGTGATGCTGATGGGGATCGCGGCCGTGACCCCGGCGGGAGAGCCGCTGCCGAGCGCGCTGTTCAGGCCCTGGATTGCCTTGTTCAGGCTTTCGCCGGATGTCTGGGCGTCCGTGATGGCATTCTGGTCGGCATTCTTTTGCGCGCGCAGACGGCGCAAGGCCTCTTCGAGCAGCGCCTTGATCTCCTGCGCCACGGCCTTGAATTCCTCAAGCGTCCTGCGGTCATCGGCGGAGACAGTCTTTTTATCGGTGCCGTCCGCCATCATGTCCTGATAGGCCTTCTGGGCAAAAGACGTTTTTTCTTCGCCGCTGCCGGCCGGATCGGCTGTTTGCGCATCGGTCTGCCCGGCAAGCGTTGTTTGCGCCTCTGTGGAGCCGGACGCTGCTGCACCGGTGTTTGATCCGGCGTTCACGGCCGCGGCAAAATCCTTGGCTGCCGCGCCCAGTTCGCGGGCCAGGTGGCCAGCCTGCCGGGCCAGCACTTCCGGATCGAAATTCCAGCGGCGCAGATAGTCCAGCCGGGTCTTGGCATCCTCAAGTCTTTGTTTCGCGCGTGCCTTGATGCTGTCTGCATCCGCTTCGGCGGTGGTTTTCAAGAGGTCGAGCGCGCGGTCCCGCAGGCTTTGTGGATCGCTTGCCACCCCACCCGGCGCGGTTCCCGCCGCTGTCGTGGTGCGGAAGGGATAGGTGCTGGCAATGCTGCCTACTTGCATGAATGGCCTCCGGATTGAGGCCGCAAAGTGCAATCGCCAGCTTGCATGGGGCTGGCGGAAAGTTGTTTCAATTACCTAGTCGACGACGGTGATACGGGCCTGCGCCTTGGCCGCCAGCGCATCGAGGTCACGCTTCTTGCCCGCCAGCGATTCGATTGCTGAAATTGCCAGGTCGGTGACGATGTAATCCGGCTTGTGGCCGAGATTGTGAATACGCAGCAAGGTCGATCCCTTGATGGCCTCGTGCAGTTGGCGCGAGTGGATCTCCGGCAGGACGACGCGGTCGGCATCGCCGGTGATGATCACGGTCGGGGTCTTGATTTCCTTATAGCGCGGCGCGACCAGCTTCACGTATTCCAGCAGATTGGCGATATCGATGGCGTTGTTGCGAAAGGCGGCCGGCCTGATCGCCAGATAGGCGGCGGTGTCTTCGATATAGCTGTCCGGGCGAGGATTGGGCGCAAACACGTATTTGGTTGCCTTGTCGATCGAGACAAGGCCGATCGGCGGCGCCACCAGAGTGGCAAACAGCCAGCCGAGCACCGGCGTTTTGGTGATGCCGTAATACCATTCGATGCCGCCCGGCCAGGGATGCGTGGCGGGGGATAAAAACAGGAGGCCTGCCACCATGTCCTTGTGGTTCAATGCGAAGGTGGCCGCGATGGCGCCGCCGAAGGAATGGCTGATGATGATGGCTTTCTTGATGCCGCGCTTTTTCATCAGGGCGGCGATCGCATCGGCCTGACCGTCGGGATAGGCATTTTGCGGGCCGCCACGATCGGAAAAGCCTAATCCGGGACGGTCGAGGAAGAGCATGTCGGCGCGGCCTTCGAGCTTGCTCCTGAAGGCGACCATCGGGTCGCGCAGGTTGGCGCTTGCGCCATGGATGAAGACCAGGGTGGGAAGATCGGCGTTCTTCGGGCGGGGCACGTAGACGCTGTTCATCTTGTAGCCGCCGACATCGATCCGCTCGCCGCTATTGGGATTGTCGCGCTCGAAGGCTGATGCCTGGTAGGCGCTGAAACCAAACCCTGTGACGAGGACGGCGAGAAACAGGGATGCAAAGACCAGCATGACTTTCCTGAAAACAAACTTCATCAATCACTCTTCTTCGCGCAGGCAGATCGGCCGGATGGCTCGGTTATCGTCCGATACGAAGATGAGGGCGCTGCGGTTTCGCGCGACCGGCAGAATTATGTGCGGTTGCCGGCAAGTTTTTCTTCAAGCGTGCCAAGCTGTTCCTGCGCCTTGCGGTCGGCGGGATAGATATCGAGGAACTGTTCCCAGGCGCGCAGCGCCAGTTCATCCTGTCCGGATGATGTGAGGATGGCGGCCATGCCGGCAAGCGCGCCGAAATGGCGAGGCTCGATCGCCAGCACGCGGTTGATGTCGGACATGGACTTGCGGTAGTTGCCCATCTGGTAATGCAGCGTTGCCCGCTGGTTCCAGCCTTCGACATAGCTTGGCGACAGGGCGATGACCTGGTCGAGAATATCGAGCGCTGCGGCCTGCTTGTTTGTTTCGACGGCCTTGGCAGCCCACTGCATCAGGAGGTTGGTGGTGGCGCTGCCGGAATCCTGCCACTCCACACGGATCCGGTTGGAAATCTCGCGTGCCTTGTCCTGATCGCGTTCCCGCTTCAGTTCGGTAAAGAGTGTGTCGATTCGCTGCTTGGGCGTCGTCAATTCAGACGTTACCGAGGCCTGAGCCGCGTCAGCGGCGAGGGCGGGCAGGGTGCCGGCGGCAGATGCGGCCAGCAAGCCAGCGAGAATCAAAGATGAAGACATGAGTTTAACCATGGCAGATAAGGTAGCCTGCCATGGCCGAAGATCAAATCAAATTTGAGACATCAAACCGATGAACCGCTTGGGGAGCCTGCTGTGTTGCAAGCAAGCGTCCGCGAGCGCACTCGATCCATGCGTTGCCGTTCCGAAAGCACAGACTTCCGGCGCGCACGATGGATCAGCCCTGACGGGCCTTGAAGCGCGGGTTCAGCTTGTTGATGATGTAGACGCGACCCTTGCGGCGAACCAGACGGTTTTCGCGGTGACGGGCCTTCAGCGACTTAAGCGAATTTTTGATCTTCATTTTTCTGATCCGCAGTTTCGGCGAATTGAATTCGCCGGTCTTTAACAATCAAAAGCGCGCTTGCAGACCGTTAAGGCCGAGCGCGCTCTTAGGGTGGCAGGCAAATAACCCGGCATCGTAAACGTGTCAACCGCAGAGAGCCTGTTTTCGCAGCGTTTGTTGGCTTTTCTGTGGGTTAAACCCTCAGGCAAGCCAGGTGACATGCCCCATTTTGCGCCCCGGCCGCGCTTCCGTCTTGCCATAGAGGTGAACCAGCGTGTTGGGCTTTGCAAGCCATTCCGGCAGGTCGCCGATATCGTCGCCGATCAGGTTCTGCATCACGCAATCGGAATGGCGGGCACCGTCCGACAGGGCCAGTCCAGTGACGGCGCGGATATGCTGCTCGAACTGCGAGACCACGCAGGCCGCCTCCGTCCAGTGGCCGGAATTGTGAACGCGCGGAGCGATCTCGTTGGCGATCAGCGTGCCGTCCGCAAGCACGAAAAACTCGACGCCGATGACGCCGACATAACCAAGCGCCGTCAGCACCGCCGTGGCGGCCAGACGGGCCGCCTCGGCCGTTGCGTCATTGATCGTGGCCGGCACGGTCGAGGTGTGGAGAATGCCCTGGCGGTGGATGTTTTCGGCCGGGTCGTAGCAGGCGATGGTGCCATCGGTGCCGCGCGCGGCGATGATGGAGATTTCGCGTTCGAACGGCACGAAGCTTTCGAGAATGGCGGGAACGCCGCCAAGGGCAAGGAATGCACCGGCGGGGTCGTCAGCTGCGCTGCGAAACACGCGCTGGCCCTTGCCGTCATAGCCGAGGCGGCGGGTTTTCAGAACACCTTGGCCCGAGAAGTCGGCGAGTGCCCGTTCCAGATCGTCCTGGCTGCCGATCGGGTGGAAGCGTGCGGTCTCGATGCCGCAGCCGTTGAGAAACTGCTTTTCGCTCACGCGGTCCTGCGAGACCTCAAGCGCCCGTGGCGGCGGATAGACGGGGAGGGTTAGCGACAGATGCTCGGCGGCATCGACAGGAACGTTTTCGAATTCGTAGGTGACGACGTCACATTCGCCGGCAAGCCGTTCCAGCGCGGTTGTGTCATCATAGGCGGCGACGATCTGGCTATTGGCAACCTGCGCTGCCGGACAGTCGATCTGCGGCTCCAGAATGATGGTGCGGAAATTCAGCCGGGCTGCCGCCATGGCCAGCATGCGGCCGAGCTGGCCGCCGCCGATGATGCCGATCGTTCTCATGCCTGGTCCACGGGATATTCGGCGACCGCCGCACTTTGCTGTTCGCGCCAGTCGTCCAGCCGGTCGGCAAGGTCTGGGTCACTCAGCGCCAGAACGGCGGCAGCAAGAAGGGCGGCATTGATGGCGCCGGCGCGGCCGATCGCCAATGTGCCGACGGGAATGCCGGCCGGCATCTGGACGATGGAGAGGAGGCTGTCCTGACCGGAAAGGGCCTTGGACTGCACGGGAACGCCGAATACTGGAAGGGCCGTCATCGCAGCCGTCATGCCGGGCAGATGGGCCGCACCGCCTGCACCAGCAATGATCACCTTGAAACCCTCGTCGCGCGCGCCCCTTGCAAAATTGATCAGCCTATCGACCGTGCGATGTGCCGAAACGATACGGGCGTCATAGGCGATATCGAGGGCGTCGAGCGTGTCGGCGGCATTCTTCATGGTTTCCCAGTCGGACTGGCTGCCCATGATGATGGCGACGGGCGGGGTTGCTGCTTTCGTCACGTTGTTCGTTCCGCTTGGTTCAAGGCCGAAGGTCCGGCCGGAGCGTTCTCAGCATGCCCTTATCCGGACACGCACGGGTTCAGGCGATGATATCGGGAATGATCATGTCTTCGATCTTGGTGATCTTGTCCTTGATGACCAGTTTCTTCTTCTTCATCCGCTGGATGCGCAGGGCATCGCAGCCCGTCTGGATCATGGCGTTGATCGCAACATCATAGTCTTCATGTTCCTGCCTCAGCCGCGCTACGCTCAGTCTGAGTTCGGCCTGATCCTGATCTGGCATGCAATGTTCCCCATAAATCGAGCGTCGCTCTAGCACAGAATTGTTGGTAACGGGAAGTTATCCTTCGCCATGAATTCGCCTTCGACAAATGAAAAATAGCATGGCACACTATCTCGGTTAATACGTGGAAACCCGGCATTTACCGATCGGGTGCAAGCAAAAGGAAGGGACTGCCACATGACAATTGAGGCTCATCTTGCAACGCTTGAGAAAAAACATGGTGTTTTGGAGCAGGAGCTCCACTCGGCCCTGACCCAGCCGTCTGTCCAGGATCAGCACATTGCTGACATTAAGCGCCGCAAGCTGCGCTTGAAGGACGAAATCGAGAAGATTCGCTCTTCAACTCACTGATAAGCTAAGACAATCTCATTCATCGGGAGACTTTTGTTCCAGCGCATCTATTGATCACCGGAAAGCCAAAGCGAATTTTGAAGGCCGGGTTCAAGGCGTTGTCGATAAGCGGAGTTGGCTGGTGCGGACATGACGTTCGCCAAAACTCCGCAGGTTTTAGTCTCCCGATGTCTGGCCCTCTGAACGTCCCTGGGCCCCAAATCCTTCACGACCAGAACTGATCCAGCCAGAGATTGACCCGGTCAAAGCCCGGCTTGTTGATCGCGTAAATCCGTTTCGTGCCACTGGCGGAGACGGAGACCAGATTTGAATCCAGCAAGGCTTTCAGATGCTGCGATACGGCAGGACGGCTGATTGGCAATCCCTCGGCGAGTTCATTGACCGTGCGCGGCGCACGCCGCAATTCCTCCAGCAGATACCGCCGGTTCGGGTCAGAGATCGCATCGAAAGGATCAGCGTTGGACATGGGCGAAAGCTAGGAGAATTCGCAGCGTCCGGCAAGCGGAATTGTGCAGTGCAGTATGGAATTTTACATCATTTATGCAATTTTAGCGCGCATTTTTGATCATTTTTGAGAGGTGCGTCGGCGCCGGATAATCATGATCCTGCAGCCAGCGCGATAATGCCGTCATAGACAAGCTTCGACCCGGCCAGGAACGCCATCGTATACATGAACGGATAAAACACCTGCGGCTGCATGCGCCGGACCACCCAGGCTCCGGCCAGGGTTGCCAGCATTGCCAGCGGAAACAGCGTCAGGGATGTGGTCAGATTGCTGAGATCGAGCTGTCCGAGCGCGAAATAGGGAATGAGCTTGACGGCGTTGAGGATGGCGAAGAACCGCACGATCGTGCCGGTATATTCGCGCGGCGGCAGTTTTAGGGGCAATGTGTAGATCTGGAAGGGCGGGCCGCCGGCATGGGCAACGAAGCTGCCGTACCCGGCAAGGCCGCCGAAGAATGTTGCCTGAACCGGCCGTTGCGGCTTGGCGGGTGTGACGACGCCCTGGCGCGCACGCCAGAGATTATAGACGTAGCGCAGCACGAAGAGAACGGTGATCGCGCCGATGATCAATCTCAGCGCATCGCGCGGGACATAGGCCGCCGTGGCCCAGCCGATGGCAATGCCGATGAGGGCGCCGGGCAACAGGATCTTCAGCGTCGTCATGTCGCCATGCTTTCGCCATGTCCAGAGCGCCACCAGATCCATGGCGATCAGGATCGGCAAAAGCAGGGCTGCCGCCTGAACCGGCGAGACCGCGAGCGATAGAAGCGGCACGCCCATCAGAGACAGCGCTTCGCCCATGCCGCCTTTGGCAAAGCCGACGAGCAGGACCGCCGGAATAGCGATGGCATAGAATTCAAAATCGGGAAGCATGGGTATCGGTTGATCCTTTTGCCGCTAGGGTCTATCGCTTTTGCAGATCGAAATCGAGTAGGTGTGATGCGCGGCCGCGCATTTCACCGGAACAAGAGACATTATGAGCAATACAGACAATCGCTGCCGCCTGGTCCTGATCGTGCCGGATATCGCCGATGTGGACAGCCGCGCGAAAATTCTCAGCGGCGCTTTGCGTGGCGGCGATGTGGCCTCGGTGATCGTGCCGCAATACGGGCTGGACGATCACACCTTCCAGAAACATGCCGAAATCCTGGTGCCGCTGATCCAGGACGCGGGGGCTGCGGCCCTGGTTGCGGGCGATACGCGGGTTGCGGGCCGGGCCAAGGCCGATGGCCTGCATGTAACCGGCAACGCGGCCGACCTTTCGGAAGCGATGGAAAAATTTTCCCCCAAGCTGATCGTCGGCGGCGGCAATGCCACCGATCGTCATCATGCTCTGGAGATGGGTGAGATCCGCCCGGATTATGTGTTTTTCGGCAAGGTCGATGGCGATATCAAGCCGGAAGCGCATCCGAAGAACGTGGCGCTGGCCGAGTGGTGGGCGTCGATGATCGAAATTCCCTGCATCGTCATGGGCGGTACCGATCCGGAATCGGTGCTGACCGTTGCCGAGAGCGGAGCCGAGTTCGTCGCTTTGCGTCTTGCGGTGTTTGCGGAGCCGGAACAGGCGCCTGCGATCGTTGCGAGCGTCAATGCGCTTCTGGACGAAAAAGCGCCACGGTTTGAAGCTTAAGACATTTACATGTTGATCCGTCCTTTCCCATCGCTGCGCCGCATTCATCTCCTTTTCCTAGGGGCGGCGTTTCTGGCTGCGCCATCCGGCCTTCGTGCCGACGATGCGCTGCCGGGTGTCAGCGATGCTGCACCGGGCGTCAGCGATGCTGCACCGGGCGTCAGCGATGCTGCACCGGGCGTCAGCGATGCTGCACCGGGTGTCAACGGTGGCGCACCGGCTGTCGTCCAGGACGATGAGGGCGTGGTGGAGAAGCGCGGCCGCATCACGCCGTTCAACGGAGCGGCACTTCCGGAGGGCGAAATTCCGGCCTTCCAGTCTCCCGAAGCGGCAAAGAAGGCCGATGACGAGGCGAAAAAGGCCGATGCCAACAAGCTGGAGCCCTCGACCGGCGTCAATGTTCTGGAGCGGATGGGTGCCGAACTGCCGGCCTTGCCGCAGGAAAAGCCGTTTGCAGGCAAGGCTGACGATGCCTATGGGGCGTTTCAGCGCGGCTATTATCTGACGGCGATGGAACTGGCCTTGCCGCGTGCCCAGCTTGGGGATGCGGCAGCGCAGACGCTGGTTGCGGAAATCTTCTCGCAGGGGCTCGGGGTCGCCCGCAACAGAAAAGATGCGGCGTTCTGGTATGGCCAGGCCGCCAATTCCGGTGATCCTGCGGCGATGTTCAAATATGCGCTTCTCCTGATGGAAGGCCGCGATGTCGCGCGCGACAAGAAAAGGTCGGAAGAGCTGATGAAGAAGGCTGCCGATCTCGGCAATTCTTCGGCGCAGTTCAATTACGGCCAATTGCTGGTCGCCGACATGCCGGGCGAAAAGGGCCTGAAGGCTGCACTTCCCTATTATGAGAAGTCGGCAGAGCAGGGGATTGCGGATGCGCAATATGCCCTGTCGCAGATCTATCTGAATGTCGATGGCATTGATGACAGCAAGCGGGCGAAGGCGCGCGACTGGCTGCTGAGAGCCGCAACAGCAGGTTATGATACTGCCCAACTCGATCTTGCCATCTGGATGGTCGATGGCATTGGCGGCGAGCGCAATCTGGAAGAAGGCTTCAAGTGGATGTCACGGGCTGCCGCCGGCGGCAATGTCGTGGCGCAGAACAAGCTGTCGCATCTCTATATCAATGCGATCGGCACGCGGCCCGATCCGATCGAGGCTGCGAAATGGTATATCCTGTCGCGCCGGGCCGGGCTGAAGGACCCGTCGCTTGAGGATTTCTATCTGGGTATTACGGATGAAGAGCAGAAAGCGGCGATCAGCGCTGCCAACAAATACCGCTCTTCGTAAGCAGAGTTTCTGCGGCAAGACTTGAACTTTCGGGGGTTTTGTGGTCTTGAAGCGCCGGATTGGCTGGCCGTAGGGGCGGCTCTCGGTTCTTTAGGGAATGCTCCCCATGAAAATCAACGGCAACGAAATTCGCCCCGGCAGCGTGGTCGAGCACAATGGCGGTCTATGGGCTGCCGTGAAGTGCAATACCGTCAAGCCCGGCAAGGGTGGGGCTTTCAATCAGGTTGAACTGAAGAACCTGATCGATGGCACCAAGCTCAACGAGCGTTTTCGCTCGTCGGAAACCGTTGAACGGGTCAGCCTGGAACTGAAAGACTTCCAGTTTCTCTATGAACAGGGCGATGCGCTGGTATTCATGGACAATGAGAGCTATGAACAGCTGGAATTGCAGAAGGATTTCGTCGGCGATCGCGCCACCTTCCTGCAGGACGGCATGATGGTGACGGTCAAGCTCTACGACGAGAAGCCGATCGGCATCTCGCTGCCGGACCAGGTGGTTCTGACGATCGCGGAAGCGGATCCGGTGGTGAAGGGGCAGACGGCTGCGTCCTCCTACAAGCCGGCGATCATGGAAAATGGCGTTCGCGTCATGGTTCCGCCGTTCGTCGAGACTGGAGAGCGCATTCTGGTCGATACCAATGAAATTACCTATCTCCGCCGCGCGGACTGATCCGCAGCGGCATATCTGAATTTCTCCGGCCGTTCCTGCGGCCGGTTTTCTGTTTCGAAGGAAAGCCAAAATGGCACGCTCAGCTCTTCTCAATGTCATGGTTCAGGCCGCATTCAAGGCCGGCAAGTCCCTGGCGCGCGATTTCGGCGAAGTGCAGAACCTGCAGGTTTCGCTGAAGGGACCGGGCGACTATGTTTCGCAGGCCGACCGCAAGGCGGAAAAGGTGCTGCGCGAGGAGCTTTTGAAGGCCCGCCCGACCTATGGCTTCCTCGGCGAGGAAAGTGAAGAGATCGCCGGCACCGATGGTGCGCATCGCTGGATCGTCGATCCCCTCGATGGCACGACCAATTTCCTGCACGGCATTCCGCATTTTGCCATTTCGGTGGCGCTTGAGCGTCAGGGCGAAGTCGTTGCTGCCGTCATTCTCAATCCGGCGACCGATGAGCTCTATACGGCCGAGCGTGGCGGTGGAGCCTTCCTCAACGACCGCCGTCTGCGCGTCGCTGCCCGCAAGAATCTGTCCGATGCCGTCATTGGCACCGGAACACCGCATTTGGGCGTTGCCAATCATGGCACCTATCTGGTCGAACTGCGCCATGTGATGGGCGAAGTCGCCGGTGTCCGCCGTATGGGCGCGGCGTCGCTTGATCTCGCCTATGTCGCTGCCGGCCGGTTTGATGGTTTCTGGGAACGCGGCCTGATGCCGTGGGATCTGGCAGCCGGTATTCTTCTCATTCGCGAAGCCGGCGGCTGGGTTGCCGATATTGACGGCGGCAACAAGCCGATGGACGATGGTTCGATTGTTGCGGGCAACGAATATATCCGCAAGGCGCTGCATGATGTGCTGCATCGCCCCATTCCGGGCAAGTAAGCCCACGGCGGTCTGAACGGGCGGCTGTTTCATCCTGTTGAAGTTGCCCGTTGTTTCCCCTTCAATTTGGCGCAAAGTTCCTCTAGTCTCCGCCCAGCGTCGCCCTACCTGTTTGGCAGGCACGGCCGCAGCACTGGCAAACCGGAGAGTAGAACCCCATGGCGAAATTGGAACTGTCGGGATGGGATGCCGGCGGAGGTTTGAACGAGGGGTATAATCCCAACAAGCTGTCGAGCCCGATGGTCTTTTTCTGGACCATGGTGATTTTCCTGATTATCGTCGGCTTCGTGGCTGCCATCCTGTTTCGCCAGGCACAGGCGGCATTTCTGAGCAATCCGGGCCTGAACGGGCTGATTTTCGGCGTTCTGCTGATTGGCGTCCTCCTGGTTTTCAACCATGTGTTCAGCCTGCGGCCGGAAGTCCGCTGGTTCAATTCCTTCCGCGCTGCCGGCAGCGCCGAGAAGGTCGGGCGCGATCCGGTGCTGCTGGCGCCGATGCGGGCGCTGATCGGCCAGCGTCATTCCATGTCGATCTCGACGACGGCGCTGCGGTCCATTCTTGATTCGATTGCCACCCGTCTCGACGAATCACGCGACACCTCGCGATACCTGATCGGCCTTCTGGTCTTCCTCGGTCTGCTTGGCACGTTCTGGGGCCTTCTTGGCACGATCGGCTCGATCAATACCGTCATCCAGTCGCTGGATGCCGGAACGGGAAGCACCGAGGATGTCCTTGCCGCTTTGAAGACCGGCCTGTCCGCACCTCTAACGGGCATGGGTACGGCGTTTTCCACATCACTGTTCGGTCTCTCGGGTTCGCTGATCCTCGGTTTCCTCGACCTTCAGGCCGGACGCGCGCAGAACCGTTTCTACACCGAGCTTGAAAACTGGCTGTCATCGGTGACCGATGTCAGTTCCGACCAGATTGCGGTCACCGGCAAGCCTGGAGCGGCCGCGCCCGAGGAATTGCGTCAGCTAACGGAACAGCTGGCCCGGCTCAACCAGGACGGCGGCATGAACCAGCGCACGACGGCTGCGATGGCAAGCCTTGCAGAAGGCATTCAGGGCCTGGTGAAAAACATGCGCGGCGAGCAGCAGATGCTGCGCGACTGGATCGAGGCCCAACAGGAAGAGGCAAAGTCGATGCGCAAGACGCTCGACAAGCTTTCGGCACGGATCGGCCAGGACAAGGCCCCGACACATCCGGACAAAACGCCGGCACGGCTTGCCCGCGTCGAAGACACCGGAGGGAATGACTGATGGCACTGGCGCGCAAGGGCCGCAGCCAGAGGACGGTCGATTACTGGCCGGGCTTTGTCGATGCCCTGTCGACATTGCTGCTCTCGATCATGTTCCTGCTCTGCGTCTTCGTGCTCGGGCAGTTTCTGCTCAGCCGCGAAATCAGCGGCAAGGATGATGTGCTCAACCGGCTGAACAGCCAGATCAACGAACTGACCCAGCTTCTGGCTCTCGAAACAGGCGGAAAGCAGGATCTTGAGGATTCGCTGGCCAATATGCAGGCTTCGCTTGCGACCTCCGAAGGCGAGCGCTCGCGGCTGCAGGCGCTGCTGGAGCAGGGGGCGGGTAGCTCCGATAGCGCCAACCAGCAGATCGGCGACCTCACGGGCAAGCTTGATGCGGAAAGGCAGGTCAGCACGCGGGCCATGAGCCAGATCGATCTGCTCAACCAGCAGATCGCCGCATTGCGCAGCCAGATCGCCGCCATCGAGGGCGCGCTTCAGGCGTCCGAGGCCAAGGACAACGCATCGCAGACGAAAATTGCCGATCTCGGCCGCCGCCTGAACGTGGCCCTGGCGCAGCGCGTGCAGGAACTCAACCGCTATCGCTCCGACTTTTTCGGCCGCCTGCGCGAAATCCTCTCCGACCGCGAGAATATCCGCATTGTCGGCGACCGTTTCGTGTTCCAGTCGGAAGTGCTGTTTCCGTCCGGCGGCAATGAGCTGAACCCGGCGGGGCAGGAGGAGATGGACAAGCTCGCTTCGGCGGTGCTTGATCTGGCCAAGGAAATTCCCTCCGAGATCAACTGGGTGCTGCGCGTCGATGGCCATACCGACAATGTGCCGCTCTCGGGCACGGGCCGCTATGTCGATAACTGGGAGCTTTCGTCGGCCCGCGCCACGTCGGTGGTGAAATTCCTGATTTCCAGGGGCGTTCCGGCCAACCGTCTGGTGGCCGCCGGCTTTGGCGAGTTCCAGCCGATTGCCGAGGGCGATACGCCGGAGGCGCGCTCGCAGAACCGCCGCATCGAGCTGAAGCTCACCGAGAAATAACGGGCGCCGCCGCCCTTGCGATTTTCCAGTCCTGCCGCCGTTGCTCTGACGTTTACGTGTGCGTAATATCTGCGCAGGTGGAATTGCGGAGGATGCCGATGGATTGTGATGTTCTGGTGATCGGCGCGGGGCTTGCGGGTCTGGTAACAGCCGTCGAAGCGGCCGATCGCGGCCTGCGGGTGATCGTGCTTGACCAGGAAGGCGAGCAAAATCTTGGGGGCCAAGCCTTCTGGTCGCTTGGCGGTCTTCTGTTTATCGACAGCCCAGAACAACGGCGCATGCGCATCCGCGACACGCTTGATCTCGCCCGCCAGGACTGGATGGGTTCTGCGCAGTTCGATCGCCCCGAGGATTTCTGGCCGCGCCGCTGGGCGGAAGCCTATCTCGATTTTGCCGCGGGCGAAAAACGCGCCTGGCTGCACAGCCAGGGCATGCGCTGGTTTCCGGTGGTTGGCTGGGCGGAACGTGGCGGCGGCCTGGCCGACGGTCACGGAAATTCCGTGCCGCGCTTTCATGTGACATGGGGGACAGGGCCGGGTGTGCTGGCGCCGTTTATCGCCCGGGCGCGGGCGCTCGAGGCAAGGGGCCGCATCCGCTTCCGGTTCCGCCATCAGGTCGATGAATTGATCATGACCAATGGCGCAGTAACCGGCGCGCGCGGCTCGGTTCTTAAAAATGACGGCGTGCCGCGCGGTCAGCGCAGTTCGCGCGAGGTGGTCGATGAGTTCTGGTTTGAGGCCGGCGCGGTCGTCGTTTCCTCCGGCGGTATCGGCGGCAATCACGATATGGTGCGCCGCCAATGGCCGGCCGATCGTCTGGGACCACCGCCGAAGTTCATGGTCAGCGGCGTGCCTGATTATGTCGATGGGCGCATGATCGAGATCGCAGAGTATGCGCGCGGCTCGGTGATCAACAAGGACCGCATGTGGCATTATACCGAAGGGTTGAGGAATTTCGATCCGGTCTGGACCAACCATGGTATCCGCATCCTGCCGGGGCCATCCTCGTTCTGGTGCGATGCCGACGGCAACCGCTTTGCGGCACCGGCCATGCCGGGCTTCGATACGCTTGGCACGTTGAAGGCAATCCGCAAAAGCGGGGCAGACTATAGCTGGTTCATCCTCACCAAGGCGATCATCAAGAAGGAATTCGCGCTGTCCGGCTCCGAACAGAACCCGGACCTGACCAACAAGGATATTCCGCTGCTGCTGAAGCGGCTGGGCAAAAATCCGCCCGGTCCGGTGCAGGCGTTCATGGACAAGGGCGAGGATTTCATCGTGCGCGACCGGCTGGAGGATCTGGTCGAGGCGATGAATGCCTTGAGCGGTGAGGGACGCCTGTCGCTGGACCACCTGCGCGGGCAGATCGAGGCGCGCGACCGGGAGATCGGCAATGCCTTTTCCAAGGACGCGCAGGTGACCGCCATCCGCGGTGCGCGCCATTATCTTGGCGACCGGCTGATGCGGACGGCCAAGCCGCACCGGCTGCTCGATCCGAAGGCCGGGCCGCTGATTGCGGTCAGGCTGAATATTCTGACGCGCAAGACGCTGGGCGGACTGCAGACCGATTTGAACGGCCGGGTGCTGGAATTGTCGGGAGCGCCGGTGTCGGGGCTTTATGCGGCCGGCGAAGTCGCCGGTTTCGGCGGTGGCGGCATGCATGGTTACAACGCGCTGGAAGGTACGTTTCTGGGGGGATGCCTGTTTTCAGGACGGGTTGCCGGGCGCAGCGCCGGCGCGTGAACAGAGAGAAAATGCTCCCCGGATTGACCGGGGAGCTGTCGATGATCAATCGAGCTGGACGTTGGCGTCCTTGACGATCGGGCCCCATTTGGCCAGTTCCGCCGTCACATGGGTGGCGAGTTCCTCCGGCGTCGAGGCGACGATGGTGGCGCTGAATTCCTTCATTCGCTCGGCAACAGCCGGGTCGGCGAGCGCCTTCTTGGCCGCAGCATTGAGGCGGTCAACAACCTCTTTCGGCGTGCCTGCCGGGGCAAAGAGCGCGTTCCAGGTATAGGTCTCATAGCCAGGAATGGTTTCCGCGATGGTCGGCACATCCGGGAAGGATGCCGCGCGCTCCTTGGTGGTCACGCCCAGCGCCCGCAAGGTTCCGGACTTGATATGGCCGGAGGATGAGGGAAGGTTGTCGAACATAATCGGCACCTGATTGCCGATGACATCGTTCAGCGCCGGGCCGGATCCCTTGTAGGGCACATGCTGCATGCTGACGCCGGCCAGCTTCTTGAAGAGTTCGCCGGAAAGATGCAGCGGCGTGCCGTTGCCGGAGGATGCGTAGGAATATTGATCCGGCGCCGCCTTCAGCAGGGCCACCAGTTCCGCAACATTCTTTGCCGGTAGTTCCGGGTTGACGACGAGCACGTTAGGGACCAGCACCAGCAGCGAAACCGGGGAGAAATCCTTTTCCGGATCATAGGGCTTGGTCTTCAGGATCAAAGGGTTGAGTGCGTGCGTCGCAACTGTCCCCATCAGGATGGTGTAGCCATCCGGATCTGCCCGTGCGACACGGTCGGCGCCGAGATTTCCACCGGCACCGGCGATGTTTTCCACGACGATCTGCTGGCCAAGATCGTCCGACATCTTCTGGCCGATGATACGGGAGACGACGTCGGTCGAGCCACCGGCCGCAAACGGCACCACGAGGGTGATCGTGCGGTCGGGGAATTCCTGCGCCTGGGCTGCCGTGCCCAGCGCAAGCGCCGATGCCGCCACCATCGCAAGAGCCAGTGCAGTGCGCCGTTTCAACAGTGATAATGCCATTCAAATCTCCTCCCAAGGGGCGTTGGTTGTCCAAACGGCTCACGCCGTTTCTGCCTCCAACCATAACGCGATGCACCAGAAGAGCAACCCTGAGTAAAAGATTAACCGTTAAGCGCGTTAGCCGAGCGTCACGATCTTGCCTGCCTCTGGAGCGTCATAGTCGAACTGCAGCCGGGCGAGTTTGGCATAAAGTCCGCCCTGACGCACGAGGGAAGCGTGCGTGCCTTCCTCGACGATCCGGCCCTGATCCATGACCAGGATGCGGTCGGCCTTAAGCACGGTCGCGAGACGGTGCGCGATGACCAGCGTGGTGCGCTCGCGCATCAGGCCATCCAGCGCCTTCTGCACCAGCGTTTCGCTCTCTGCGTCGAGCGCGGAGGTCGCTTCATCGAGGAGCAGGACAGGTGCGTCCTTGAGGATGGCGCGGGCAATGGCGATGCGTTGCCGCTGGCCGCCGGACAGGGTGATGCCGCGTTCGCCGACCTCTGTGTCATAGCCATGATCGAGCCTGGCAATGAATTCATCGGCCTGGGCGGCAATGGCGGCTGCCTTGACCATTTCGCGGGACGCCGATGGCAGGCCGAAGGCGATATTGTCATGGATGGAGGCGGCAAAGATTGTCACGTCCTGCGGGACGATAGCGATGCGGCGGCGCAGCATGTTCGGATCGACAGCGCGGATATCGGCGCCATCGACGCTGATTGCGCCCTTGACCGGATCATAGAAGCGCAAAAGCAGCGAAAAGACCGTGCTCTTGCCGGCACCCGAGGGGCCGACGATCGCAACGGTTTCGCCCGGCTTGACGGCAAAGCTCAGGCCCTTGACGCTCTTGTAGCCCGGCCGCGACGGATAGGCGAAATGCACGTCCTCGAAGGCCACAGCCCCTTCAGCCGGTTCCGGCATGGGAAGCGGATGGGCAGGCGCGGTGATCTCGGGCTGTTCTGCCAGGAGTTCGCTCAGGCGCTCGGCGGCACCGGCTGCCTGGGACAGTTCGCCCCAGACTTCCGAGAGCGCACCGAGGCTGCCTGCGGCAAAGACCGAATAGAGCAGGAACTGGCCGAGCGTGCCCGCCGAAAGCGTGCCCGACAGCACGTCCTGTGCGCCGAACCACAGGACGGCCACGACGCTGCCGAAGATCATGGTGATGGCAAAGGCTGTGAGGATCGAGCGGGCCTTGATGGCGGCGCGGGCGGCCTCATAGGCGCTTTCGACAGCGCGGCCATACCGCGCTTGCGCTGCGGCTTCGCCATTGAAGGCCTGGACCGTGCGGGCCGACGAAATCGCCTCGCCGGCATAGGCCGAGGCGGCGGCCAGCGTATCCTGCGCCTCACGCGACCGGCGGCGCACCGAGCGGCCGAACCCGACCAGCGGGAAGACGATCACCGGAATGGCTGCGATCACAAGGCTAGACAGTTTGGGGCTGGTATAGACCATCATGCCGATGGCCCCGAGACACAGGATGATGTTGCGCAGCGCCACGGACGCCGTTGCGCCAACGGCGGACTTGATCTGCGTCGTATCGGCCGTCAACCGCGAGACGATCTCGCCGGACTGGTTGACGTCGAAGAAGGAGGGCGAAAGCCGGGTAATATGGTCGAACACATCGCGGCGCAGATCCGAGACGATCCGCTCGCCGAGCGTGATGACGAAATAGTAGCGGGCCGCACTGGCAAGCGCCAGAATGACCGCCAGGATCATCAGCATCGAGAAGTAGGTATTGATGAAGCCGGAATCGGAATTGGAGAAGCCGTGGTCAATCATCCGGCGCACCGCCATCGGCAGCGTCAGCGTTGTCACGGCGGCGGCGACCAGCGAAATGCCGGCGCCGATGACGAGATTGCGATAGCGCTGGATATAGGGCAGCAGCTTGACCAGCGGGCGGACGGACTTTCGTCCCGCCGGTTGAACGACCTCATTCGACACATGACCTCCAATACCGGAAGAAGCTGCAAAACTCGCACGAGTCTGCTCCGGCGGTACTTGTTATCCTCATGACCATCAT
The DNA here is from genome assembly GCF_029277445.1 of Pararhizobium qamdonense. Taxonomy (NCBI): domain Bacteria; kingdom Pseudomonadati; phylum Pseudomonadota; class Alphaproteobacteria; order Hyphomicrobiales; family Rhizobiaceae; genus Pararhizobium; species Pararhizobium qamdonense. Next base: position 1,253,945 of record NZ_CP119566.1, read on the forward strand.
GTATAGGCACGGCATCAAATTGGGAAGCCGTGGTTCCTCTCGTGGTCTGCGGCTTCATTTACGTGTTCGGTCCCCATGCCGCAATGGCCCGCAAAGGGCTTGCGACAATTGGACCCTGGAACTTGCAGGAAGATTGTTATGAAGGCTGATATCCATCCCGCTTACCACATGATCAAAGTCGTCATGACAGACGGCACGTCCTACGAAACCCGCTCGACCTGGGGTTCGGAAGGCCAGACCATGAACCTCGAAATCGACCCGAAGTCGCATCCGGCATGGACCGGCGGCAACCAGCAGATGCTGGACCGCGGCGGCCGCGTTTCCAAGTTCAAGAAGCGCTTCGAAGGCCTCGGCCTCTAAGACTTTCCTGCTGGAAGACGATCTCGAGAGAGCCCGGTTTGTCCGGGCTTTTTTGCGTTGTGGATTTCGAGGTCTTTCGCGCTTACTGCGCCTTACCGAACGTCTCCTTGTAAGCGGCGGGTGTCGTGGACAGGTGCTTGCGGAAGTGATGGCGCAATGTCGCAGTCGTTCCAAAGCCGGCAATCTCGGCCACTGTCTCGATCGATGCTTGCGAAGTCTCCAGCAGGTCACGGGCGCGCGACAGGCGCTCGGCGAGCAGCCACCGCGCCGGCGTCAGGCCTGTGGCGGCTTCAAAGCGCCGCAGAAAGGTGCGCCTGCTCATGCCGGCCCGCATGGCCAGGGCTTCGAGCGCGTGGTCGCCGCCCAGATGCGCACGCATATGATCCAGCAGGGGTCCGAGCCGGCTGCTCTCATGGGGCTTTGGAACTGCCTGCGCGATGAACTGGGCCTGTCCGCCGTCGCGGTGGGGCGGCACGACAAGCCGGCGCGCGACCGTGTTGGCGGCTGCCGTGCCGAAGTCGCGGCGTATCAGATGCAGGCAGAGATCAAGACCAGCGGCACTGCCTGCTGACGTCAGGACGTTGCCTTCATCGACATACAGCACATCGGGTGTGACCAGAATTTCCGGATATCGCTGCCTCAAGATTTCCGTGTAACGCCAATGCGTCGTTGCCCGTTTTCCGGAGAGAAGCCCCGCAGCGGCGAGAACGAATACGCCTGAGCATATTGAAAGAATCCGGGCGCCGCGATCGTGTGCTTTATTCAGCGCGTCGCACAGAGCAGCGGGCACCGCCGTTTCGACGCCCCGCCAACCCGGCACGATGATCGTATCGGCTTGTGATAGAAGTTCCAGCCCGCCATCGACCATAAACCGGACGCCGCCTGTCGCGCGCATTTCGCCGTCGTCGATCCCGGCAACGGCAAAGCGGTACCAGTCTGGGCCCATCTCCGGCCGCGAAAGGCCGAAAACCTCGACTGCAACGCCGAACTCGAACGTGCACAGGCCATCATAGGCGATGGCGACAACGAGGGGATTGCGGGTGGACGAAGCCTGAAGCGTATTTGGCATGATATTGATTATATATGGCGATAATGCCATCTGCAACTGTGTGCGGATGTGGTCTAGGAATTCCACGTCATCACAATGGAGGCCGAAATGAGTTATGTCACTGACTATCCCGCCGCATCGTCCGATGCCGTTATTGATCATTTCTTGAAGCGTCTTTCGGTGGAGACCGATTGCGCCGATGTCGCATCTGCTCTGGCCTCTGGCGATGAGGACTTTGTTCTTCTGCACGTCGTCGGTTCGCCTGATGCTTACGCACGCCGCCATGTTCCGGGCGCGCTTCACCTGCCGCACCGCGAAATGACGCATGAGCGCATGGCGGAATGGCCTGAAGATGCGCTGTTCGTTGCCTATTGTGCCGGCCCGCATTGCAACGGGGCGGACCAGGCTGCGCTAAAGCTCGCGCGGCTTGGACGGCCGGTGAAGATCATGATCGGCGGCATCACCGGATGGGCTGATGAAGGGTTACCCTTTGCTGCTGGTTCCGAGCCGGGCGTCTTTCGCAAGGCGGCGTGAGTGCCAGCCGGTCAGGGAGGTCGCAGGCGATAGCGGCGGCATCAAGCGGCATGCCTTTTGCCCAACCTGCGGCGCGCCGGTTTATCTGACCTTTGCGGCCATGCCTGATCTTTTCACGATTCATGCCACCAGCCTCGACGATCCCAGCCGGCATGAACCGCAAGCGGTGACTTACCATAAGAGCGGTTGTGCCTGGGATCATCTCGATCCGGATCTGCCAAAATTCGACAGAATGCCGCCAGCATAGGATAACGCGCCAGAAGCTTTCATGGCGGCTTCCCTCGCGCTTCAGCCGCCGCTAAGGTTCCAACCGGCGTCACAGAGTTGACGGGGGTGGGATAAGCATGAAGATCATGATTGCGGAGTTCGCTGCGGCGGCCTTCGTTCTGTTTGCCCGTGCGATCACTGCGGTTCGGGCCATCTGGCCGGAGCACGGATTGCCGTCGCGGCCTTGCGTCTATTTTGCCAATCACTCCAGCCATGGCGATTTTGTGCTGGTCTGGGCGGTTTTGCCGCCGCGCTTGCGAAAACAGGCAAGACCGGTGGCTGGCGCCGAATATTGGCTGAAATCGAAGGTCAGCACCTTCATCGGCCGCGATGTCTTTAACGCCGTGCTGATCGAGCGCGAGCGGGAGAAGCGGACGCAAGACCCGATTGCCCTGATGACCACGGCGATCGATGACGGTTCGTCGCTGATCCTCTTTCCGGAGGGCACGCGCAACCAGACAGATGCGCGGCTCTTGCCGTTCAAGAGCGGCCTTTTTCATCTGATCTCGGCACGTCCGGATGTCGACCTGGTGCCGGTCTGGATCAACAATCTCAACCGGGTCATGCCCAAGGGCGAGATCGTGCCGATACCGCTGATCTGCACCGTCACGTTCGGCGACGCGCTGCGCATCGCGCCCAATGAGGGCAAGGATGCCTTTCTCGAGCGCATGCAGGCGGCCCTTCTGGCCCTGGCTCCAAAACCATTGGGAAGCGGCGAATGAACACGGCAAGCTCCGACCTTCTCACCCTCGTTTTCGGCATTTTCGGCGTGCTGATCTTTGCGTCCGCTATCGGTTATGTCCTGCAGCGGCGCTTTGCCGCCACCGGGCCGAATGACGCGGTCGAAAACCTCAACGCCCGCATCAAGGCCTGGTGGGTGATGGTCATTCTGATCGGCATTGCCTTCATCGCAGGCCGGGCCGGCGTCCTCATTCTCTTTGCCTTCTGCTCTTTTGCCGCCTTGCGGGAATTCGTCACGCTGATCAACACAAGGCGCGCCGATCACTGGGCGCTGGCGTCTGCTTTCTTCATCGTGCTGCCGATCCAGTATTACCTGCTCTGGGCGGAGGAATACGGCATCTTCGCCATCTTCATTCCGGTCTATGCCTTCCTGCTGATGCCGATCATTTCGGTGCTGCGGGGCGATACCGAGCGGTTCCTGATCCGCATCGCCGAAGTGCAATGGGCGTTGATGATCTGCGTTTTCTGCGCCTCGCATGTGCCGGCGCTGCTGACCTTGACCATCCCCGGTTATGAGGGGCGCAATGTGCTTCTGATCGCCTTTCTGGTGATCGTCGTGCAGTTGAGCGATGTGCTGCAATATGTCTGGGGAAAGCTGTTCGGCCGCACCAAGATCGCCCCGAACCTGTCGCCGTCAAAGACCGTCGAGGGTTTTGTGGGCGGCGTCATCAGCGCCACGCTGATCGGCGCCTCGCTCTGGTGGATCACACCGTTTACGCCATTCCAGGCGGGGGTGCTTGCCTTCATCATCACCATCATGGGCTTTTTCGGCGGGCTGGTCCTGTCGGCGGTCAAGCGCGATCGCGGCGTGAAAGACTGGGGCAATCTGATCGAGGGCCATGGCGGGCTGATCGACCGGCTGGACTCCGTCGTCTTTTCCGCGCCGATCTTTTTTCACATCGTGCGCTACTGGTGGTCGCTGTCGTGAGGGCAACGCTCAAGCGATGGGCAGGCAGCGGCACGGTGCATGTGCTGTTCGCCTTCCTGGCGATGGGCGGTTGGGCAATGTTTGCCAATCGCGCCCATGCCATGCCGCAGCCGCTCTATTCGGGGCTTCTGCAGGGCGCGCTGTCGGCTTGCCTGACGCTGTTTTTGAAGTCCGTGATCGACGCGCTGTCCAGACGGTTTACCGGCGCGGCGGGATTGTGGGCGCCGCCGCTGATCGCATGCCTTGGGTCTGCAAGCCTGCTGACTGTCCTGCATGCGCTGATCGGCACGCCTGAAATTGCCAGCACCATCGCCGTGCCGCTTCTGGTCTCTACCAGCTACGCATCGATCTATAATTATTCACTGTCGAGACGAAAAGGGAGCGATCATGACGGATAAAGGCGACCGGCGGCCGCTGGCAAGCCGCAATACCCGATGGGCCGGCGCCATCGCACGGTGGCTGGCGGCACGCGCGATCACGCCCAACCAAATCTCGCAGGCGAGTATGGTGGCGGCGGCGCTTGCCGGAGGTGCATTCGTGCTGGCGGGGCAAAGTACGGGAGGCTCCCGTATCCTCTTCCTCATCCTGGCGATCCTGTTTTGCCAACTCCGGCTGCTTTGCAACCTGTTCGATGGCATGGTCGCGGTGGAAGGCGGCAAGGGGGCGCCGGATGGGCCGTTCTGGAACGAGTTCCCGGACCGCGTTGCCGATCTCCTGATCTTTGCCGGCGCCGGCTATGGCATCGGCATGCCGGGTCTTGGCTGGGCAGCGGGGGGCTTTGCAGTTCTTACCGCCTATGTGCGCGAACTCGGCCGTGCCACGGGACAGCCAAGTGACTTTTCAGGCCCGATGGCCAAGCAGCATCGCATGGCCACCATCACGGCGGCTGCGGCTCTTTCGGTTCTGGAGCCGCTCTGGGGCGGGCACAATGAGGTGCTGATGGCGGCGCTCTGGATCGTGGCGATCGGCGCAGCACTCACGGCCCTCCGCCGCAGCCGCACATTGATCCGCCGTTTGAAAGGGACTGTCTAACCCAATATCGATCGCAACGATCGGCAGACACAAAAAACCCGGCGCATCGGCCGGGTTTGACGTTCTGGATGCGTTGGCACTCGTGGATCAGTTGGTGCCGAAAGCCGTCTGCAGCAGGTTAAGCTGGGCCTTGACGCCGTTCTGGTTGTCGGGAAGAAAGTTCTGGGCTTCCGCCGGGCGGTAGATTTCGCGGTCGAGCAGGGCGACGCGGTTCTGCAGGCGCAGCGAGCGGTCGATCAGATCGCGGAAACCTTCCGGCAGGTCGTTCCAGCCCGGCGCGGTGCGATCGACGTTGAAGCTGTCGAGGCGAACCTTGTTCTTTTCCGAGAGAACCTGTTCGCGGTTCATCTCGCCATTGTTGACGGCGCGCTGCAGCAACAGCCAGGATGCCATCTGCATCAGGCGGGTGGTGAGGCGCATCGATTCTGCCGCGTACAGGACCGATGCCATGCGTGGCAGAACCTTGGATGCGCTACGGCCGGGGCCGTCGAGATAGCTTGCCGTTTCTTCAACCAGGCCCATGCCTTCTGCGTAGAGCACCTTGAACTGCGCCGAAGACGCAGCGTGCCCCGCGAAGCTCACAGTATTCAATCCCCGTTCGGACATGGTTTGATTCCCTGGTTAAACGCATCGACTTGTTCAGGTAACGGACGGGTTAACAAAAAGTTTCCATCCATCCATTTGATAGTTTGAACATGATCCCATAGCGCATTCCGCGCAAGCCTATTCTTAAGAAAGGGTTAATCTCCACAATTCTCTGCTAATTGTGGAAAAAAAGACAAAAAAAGAGCCGCAAAAGCGGCTCTCAAGGTAAAACAGGGAGAAAAATCAGACCATTCGCCGAGGGTGAAATGTCTGAGTCCAGAGCGATCCGGATATCCCAGTAATACCTCATAATGCTTAATGAACTCTTTCAACGGACGGAATCAGGGCAAAATACGGCCGTGTTTTGAGGCCCGTCCGTTCTTTCCCAAAATGGAAAACTATTAACGGAAGAAGTTTTCGGCCGCCGATTTGCTGGCAGACTTTCTGTCCCGCTCGGCTTCCAGCCGCGCGATCTCCTGTTGCAGCAGGCCGATGCGTTGCGAAAGCTCATCGGCCGAAATCAATGTCAGGTCCGCGCCGATTTCGTGGGCCGGTTGTTTCTTTGGGCGGTCGTCGTCAAACAGGCTCATTGGGTCTTCCTTTCCGGCTCCTGGCCATCCAGTTCTTCCTCGAAGGGGGCGGCCCGCGGCGAAAGCTGCAGGCTCTCCGGCGTCGTCAACGTGCCGGGATTGATCGTCGAATAGGCATCACGTTCGGACGCCGGCACGGCGGCGCGCATGCGGCTGCGGAAGATCGCGTAAGCGGTGATCAGCACATGGGCGCAGGCCGTGATCATGAACAGACCGTAGGGGCCGGTCACAGTCATGATCGGGCCGCCGATGGTCGGGCCGATGATCGTGCCAATGCCGTAGAGCAAAAGCAGTCCGCCGGAAATCTTGACGAAATCCTCCGGCGTCGCAAAGTCGTTGGCATGCGAAACGGCGATCGGATAGAGCGCATTGGCTGTTGCGCCGTAGATGCCGACAAGGGTGATCAGCATGATCACATGGGTCGGCTCGATCAGGAAGATCAGCATGCCGGCGACGGCGGCGACGGCTGCGAGCGCCGCCAGAACATAGCGGCGGTCGATCATGTCCGAAAGCCGGCCGGCCGGGAACTGCATGACCGCGCCGGCAAAGATCGTCGTACTCATCATCAGCGCGACATTGCTGTCGGTCAGTCCCACCTGGCGGCCAAAGACGGCGCCGAGCGTGCCATAGGCGCCGTTGGCGATGCCCACGAGCAGGATGCCGAGGAAGGAGATCGGCGAATTGCGGTAGAGGCCGCGCAGGTCGAGGCTCACCTGTTTCAGCGGCTGCGGCGAGGCAGCGGTTGACAGCAATGTCGGCAGCATGGCCAGGCAATAGACGATGCCGCAGATCATGAAGAATGTCGTCGTGCCGGTATCGCCAAACGGGATCATCAGCTGGCCACCGACGACGCCCATCAGAGTGATGGCAATATAGAGCGAGAAGATCGCGCCACGGCTTTCATTGGTGGCGCGCTCGTTCAGCCAGCTTTCGATGATCATCGATGTGCCCGCCGTGGAAAAGCCGGTGAAGGCGCGCAGCACCACCCACCAGATCGGATCCACCAGCAGGCCGGTCAGAAGAGCGATGATGGCGAGAAGGGCTGCAAAGCCGCTGAAGGCACGCACATGGCCGGCGCGCTTGACGATCGTCGGGGCAAGCAGGCAGCCGAGAACGAAGCCGCTGGCCCAGGAGGTGCCGAGCAGGCCGAGCAACGTCGTCGAATAGCCTTCGGTCGTGCCGCGCACCGGCAGAAGCAGACTGTGCAGGCCGTTTCCAAGGAAGAGAAACAGCGTTCCAAGCAGGAGTGCGGCGACAGGAAGAAGGTTTTTTCGCATTTGAAATCCGCTGGTTCCGGGCTGCGGCTAAGGGTAGGGCGATGCCGCCACAATTGCCAGCCGGAATTTTTCATTGAGTGAGACCGCAAAAGACGCTCTAACCCAGATCGCGCGCAAAAGTGACGCGGGTGTGACGGGCCGTAAACGTGCCTAAGCTCTTTTCAACAAATGAGAAAACAATGTCGAAAGCGTTAACGGTTCTTCTGCTTTTGGCGATGCTCATCCAGGTGTTGAAGCCACTCAACCTGCCTGGCCTGCGCCAGCGCCGTGATTTCTGGAAGATCGCCGTGTTTGCAATCGCGGTGATGATGATCACGGTGCTGATCCGGCCCTGAAAAACTTTGCGCCAAACCCGCCGCCATCAGTCTTGCCGTTTTAAAATAGTGCATTAAATCCCGTTCCTTGTGGAAATAATTGATAATTTGAACTGCGTTGCAGTTGCCGTGAAAGGGCTTGGGCCATGAGCCTCGGACTGAATGAAACTCGAAATGATAAAGACGAATTCGAGTTTCTGGGAGATGGGGGCGAGATGGGTGGCCTCATCCGCGCGCTGGACTGGGGTGCAACGCCGCTTGGTCCGGCTGCCGAATGGCCCGGCTGTCTGAAGACGGCAACGTCGCTTCTGTTGCAGTCGCCCGTACCGATCGTCATGCTCTGGGGGCAGGAAGGCGTGATGATCTATAATGACGCCTATTCCATCTTTGCCGGCGGCCGCCATCCGCAACTGCTCGGCTCGAATGTCCGCGAGGGCTGGGCAGAGGTCGCCGATTTCAACGATAATGTCATGAAGGTCGGCCTGGCCGGTGGCACGCTTGCCTATCGCGATCAGGAACTGACGCTGCATCGCAAGGGCGTTCCGGAGCAGGTCTGGATGGACCTGGATTATTCGCCGGTTCTCGACGAACACGGCCGCCCGGCCGGTGTCATCGCCATTGTGGTCGAGACCACCGAACGCGTGCTGGCCGACCGGCGCAATGCCGCCGAACATGAGCGGCTGCAGCAATTGTTCGAGCAGGCGCCCTCCTTCATGGCCATGCTGCAAGGGTCCGAACACCGGTTCGAACTGGTCAATCCCGAATACCGGCGGCTGATCGGCAATCGTGAAGTGCTTGGAAAGGCCGTCGATGACGCTCTGCCGGAAATCATGGGCCAGGGTTTTATAGAATTGCTGGACACGGTGTTTGAGACAGGTCAGGCGATAAGCCGATTTTCCGAAAGGGTCTTTCTGCAAAGGTCAGGCGAAGCGGTCGAGGAGCGATATCTCGACTTCGTCTACCAGCCCATCAAGGATGACGATGGCAAGGTGACAAACATCTTCGTCCAGGGATCGGATGTGACGCAGCGGGTGCGGGCGGAAAATCATCAGAAATTGCTGGTCAACGAGCTCAATCACCGGGTGAAGAACACGCTGGCATCCGTGCAGTCGATCGTCATGCAGACCCTGCGCGGAACGCATACGATGGAAGAGGCCAGCAGTGCGATCAGTGCCCGCATCCTGGCATTGTCTGCCGCGCATAATATTCTCACGGACGAGAACTGGGACGGTGCGGACCTTTTGGTAATGGTGACCTCATCGATCGAAGCGTTCGAAGGCCCGGCACGGGATCGCTTCCAGATTAACGGCCCGCATGTCCGGCTTGGACCGAGAGCAGCGCTGTCGATCGCGCTTGCGCTGCACGAACTGGCGACGAACGCCTTCAAATATGGCTCGCTTTCGACCGACACAGGAATTGTCGCGATCGACTGGTCGGTGAGCAGAGGGCACGGCGACGGTGCGTTCACGCTCACCTGGCGCGAGATCGGCGGACCGTCTGCGCCGGTATCGGACCGCAAGGGGTTCGGCTCGCGCCTGATCCTGCGGGTGCTGCCGATGGAGCTTGGGGGCGCGGCGCGCATCGATTATGGCGCCGAAGGGTTGATCTTCACGCTGGACACCACACTGAAATCCATCGAGGAGAATGCTGCGGGTGGCTAGCCAGGCGAAAAAACGCGTTCTCCTGGTCGAGGATGAAGCCCTCGTCGCCATGCTTGTGGAAGATTACCTGACGGAACTCGGGTTTGATGTGGTCGGCCCTGCCATGCGGCTGGAGCCGGGGCTGCAGATGGCACAGACGGCGGATATCGATTTTGCGGTTCTTGATATCAATCTCGCCGGAAAGCACTCCTTCCCGATCGCCGAAATCCTGCGCCAGCGCGGAATAGCATTCCTCTTTGCCAGCGGCTATGGCGCGGCCGGGCTTGCGGAAGGGTTCGAAAAGGTCCGGGTGCTGCAAAAGCCCTTCGATCGCAGCGATCTCGAAAAGGCGATGCAGCAAGCCGCACCGCAGGCGCTCTGACACCGCTTGGAATTTTGCGCGATGCTCTACAGGAGAATGGTTCCTGTCATGACGGCGGCACATTGTCCGGCAATCCGTATGCTGCGCACCTGACCCTCCGATTTTTCCGCCGTCACGCCGATCACGCTACAGCGTCCCATCTCGACGCCCTGTTCGATGGTGATTTCGATATGGGCGCCGCTCTCCGGCAGCAGCGAAGTCAGTAATGCACCGAGCGCACCGGAGGCGCTACCGGTTGCCGGGTCTTCTATGACATTGTCAAGCGGCGCGAACATCCGGGCGCGCAGAGCCCACGGATTATCCGGCTGGCGCACATAGATGAACAGGGCAAACTGATCATCGTCCGGCGCGTACCGCCTTCCGGCCTCGGCGAAAGCCGCCGTGTTCGGGCAGGCCTTGCCGAGCGTGCCGAGATCGGCCAGTTCGGCAACTGCGAAAGGAAGGCCGACGGAGGCGATCATGGGGGCGTGGGTGGTCAGCACTATCTGCTTAGCCTCGATCGAGGCACAGCGCGCAATGGTTTCCACATCGATCTGCGGTCCGAGCGACAGTGGCTCCGGAGCAGAGATGGCCGCGCCAATCACCTGACCATGTGCGTCCCGCTTCAATTCAGCCTCGACGATGCCCGCTTTTTCCTCGAACCGGAGCACGTCGCCTGCAGCCTTGCCGAATATTTCGCGCTGGCGGCCGAGGACAAACGCAGTGCCGACATTGGGATGACCGGCAAACGGGATCTCCATCGTCGGCGTGAAGATGCGCACCTGCGCCGTGTTCACGGGATCCTGCGGCGGCAGAACGAAGGTGACCTCGGAATAGCGGAATTCGGCGGCGATATCCTGCATCTGCGCGCTTGTCAGCCCGCGTGCATCGGGGATGACGGCCAGCTGATTGCCGGAAAACCGCTCGCTGGTGAAGACATCGACGGTGACATAGGCAACGCTGTTCATGATGATTTCCCTTCGAAAGGCTGATCCGTTTGTCAGGGATAGCGTGCGTCGAGGGCCAAGCGAACAGAGTTCTTGTCACCCTGACAATCGAAGGACGGTGATGCCGTGGCGCAATGAAAAAAGCCCGGCCTGCTTGCGCGGGCCGGGCTTGCTCCCCTCCGTAACGTTCTGAGGTTACGCGGCTTTTTCGAGTTCTTTCTTCCAGCCACCCTTCGCGGCAAGGCTGCACATTTCGGCGCGGTGGCCAAAGGCGCGCTGGCCGGCGGCGACATTTTCCGGCTTGCCGCCCCAGGCATTGAGCGCCTCAGTCTGCAGCGCCCGGCCATAGGAGAAGGTCAGGCCCCAGGGCAGGTCGTATCCGGCGTTCATGGCGGAGAGATGCGCCGTTGCCTCTTCGGTGGACTGGCCGCCGGAGAGGAAGGCGATGCCCGGAACGGCCGACGGCACGGTGCGCTTCAGGACCCGGACCGTGCGCTCGGCAACTTCGGCGACGGAAGCATTGCGCGCCTTCTTGCCGTCGATGACCATGCTCGGCTTCAGGATTATGCCCTCAAGGCTGACGCGGGCGTCGTTCAGTTCCTCGAACACGATGCGCAGCGTCTCTTCGGTGACCTCCTGCGAGCGTTCGATCGAGTGGGTGCCCGGTGCGCCGTCCATCAGCACTTCCGGCTCGACGATCGGTACGATGCCGGCTTCCTGGCAAAGGGCGGCGTAGCGGGCGAGCGCCTGTGCATTGGCCTTGATGGCGCCAAAGCTTGGCAGCACGTCGGAGACTGAGATCACGCCGCGCCATTTGGCAAAGCGCGCACCGGCGTCATAATAGGACTTCAAGCGGGCACCCAGGCCATCAAGGCCTTCGGTGATCGTCTCGCCCGGAAATTTTGCCATCGGCTTGGCACCGGTATCGACTTTGATGCCGGGTACGGCACCGGCTGCGCGGATGATATCGACGAGCGGCGTGCCGTCGGCTGCCTTTTGAAACAGGGTTTCCTCATAGAGGATGACGCCGGAAATATAGGCCTTCATCGCGTCGTCGGCGCGAAACAGCATCTCGCGGTAGTCGCGGCGCGACGTTTCGGTCGAGGTCAGGCTGATCGTCTCGAAGCGCTTGCCGATCGTTGCCGTGGATTCGTCGGCTGCCAGCAGACCCTTGCCGGTGGCGACCATGGCTGCTGCAATATCTTCCAGTCTTTCGCTCATATGCGTTCTCCTGATTATCCTGATGGATCGCGGATAGCAGAAGAATACGGCAAGGAAAACGGAAGTTAAATTGTTTAAAACGATTAAAATAAATTTAATCGTTTGAAAGATTGGGATTATTTTTGCAGTGCATCCAAATTCGCGTGCGTTGCAACGAAAAAACCCCCAGCGTGCAGCCGGGGGCTTGATCGACATTTGGCGTGCGGTGAGCGCTTGCGCCTACTTCTGCTGGTGCAGGATATCGACGCCCGGAAGGGGCTTGCCTTCCATCCATTCGAGGAACGCGCCGCCGGCGGTCGAGACATAGGTCAGGTCATCGGCCACACCGGCATGGTTCATTGCCGACACCGTATCGCCGCCACCGGCAACGGAAACGAGCGCGCCGCTCTTGGTGCGGGACGCCGCGTGTTTGGCAACGGCAACGGTGGCCTTGTCGAAGGGGGCGATCTCAAACGCGCCGAGCGGGCCGTTCCAGACCAGCGTTTCGGCCTTGCTCACCCATTCGTTGACGGCGGCGATCGATTTCGGGCCAACATCGAGCACCATGGCATCGGCCGGGATTGCTTCGATATCAACCACTTCGTTGTCGGCGCCCGCCTTGAACTCGCGGGCAACGACGCCGTCCACCGGCAGAACGATGGCGCAGCCGGCCGTCGCCGCTTCGATCATGATCTGCTTGGCGGTATCGGCGAGATCGTGCTCGCACAGCGACTTGCCGACATTGGTGCCGCGGGCGGCGATGAACGTATTGGCCATGCCGCCGCCGATGACGAGGGCATCGACCTTTTTCACCAAGTTCATCAGCAGGTCGATCTTGGTGGAAACCTTGGCGCCGCCAACGATGGCAACGACCGGGCGCTTCGGATTGCCGAGGCCCTTTTCCAGCGCTTCCAGTTCGGCCTGCATGGTGCGGCCGGCATAGGCGGGCAGCAGCCGGGCCAGACCCTCGGTCGAGGAATGGGCACGGTGAGCGGCGGAAAACGCATCATTGACATAGATGTCGCCATTGGCGGCCAGCGCCTTGGTGAAGTCGGCGTCGTTCTTTTCCTCGGCCTTGTGGAAGCGGGTGTTTTCAAGAAGCAGGACGTCGCCGTCGTTCATGCCGGCAATGGCCGATGAAGCCTTCTCGCCGATGCTATCGGCAGCGAAATGGACGCGCTGGTCGAGGATGTCTTCGACGGCAGGCGCGATCAGCGACAGCGACATGTCGGAGACCGGCTCGCCCTTTGGGCGGCCGAAATGGGCGAGAAGGATGACCTTGGCGCCTTTTTCGGAGAGTTCGCGGATGGTCGGGATGATGCGTTCGATGCGGGTCGCATCGGTGACCTGGCCGTCCTTGACCGGAACATTGAGATCGACGCGCACAAGCACGCGCTTTCCGGCGATATCGGTGAGGTCGTCGAGGGTCTTGAAAGTCATGGAGGGTCTCCGGTCAAAGTCTTATGAAAAGGGTGGGATAATCCATCACCAGCCCGTCTTCGTCCACCGGCAGTTCGGCGGTGAAGGAACGGTCCTCGGCCTCGTATCGATACAGGCGGCCGTCTTCGAGGCATGTATAGTTCTGGCCATCGGGAAAGGGCTCGAACGTATCGAAGGGCACAAAGAGCATGGTGAGTTTGGCGGTGCCGTCCTCCGGCTTCAGGCCAAGGCGGCGGATGGGCAAAGTATTGGTAAAGGGCGTTCCGGCCAGATCGATATCGATACATCCGTCAAAGGCTGGGAGAGGGGTGCCGGTGCCATCGCGCCAGTGTCCCTTGCCGTCGGATGTCATGGCGAGCTGCCGGCCATCGGTCGTCTCGATGCTGAAGGACATCACGGTCCAGGCCGCATCGCAGTCGATCGTGTAGCGGACGCCATAGGGGCGGCCGCCACGTTCGCCGATCAGGACGCTGGAGGCGCGGATACCTGCCTCAAGAGGCCCGATCGTCAGATGTTCGAGCCCTTCCCCTTCGAGCGGACGCCAGCGTACCGTCTTGAGGGAAGGGTGCCGAAACATGGAAGTCTCCATCTCTGCGCGGCAGTTTTACCCGGCCTTTGCCAAGCATGGCTGACCATGCAGGCACGGCCGGGTACGCCACTTTAGATCAGCTTTGCCATTGCAACGGCCGTGTCGGCCATGCGGTTGGAGAAGCCCCATTCATTGTCGTACCAGGACAGGATGCGGACGAACTTGCCTTCCAGAACCTTGGTCTGGTCGTTGGCGAAGATCGAGGAATGGCTGTCATGGTTGAAGTCGCGCGACACCAGCGGCTCGTCGGTATAGCCGAGAATGCCCTTCAGCGCGCCGTCGGAGGCTGCCTTGATCGCACCGTTGATTTCGGCAACCGTCGTGTCGCGCTTGGCGACGAACTTGAAGTCGACGACGGAAACGTTCGGGGTCGGAACGCGGATCGAGGTGCCGTCGAGCTTGCCCTTGAGGTGCGGCAGTACGAGGCCAACGGCCTTGGCAGCGCCGGTCGAGGTCGGGATCATCGACAAAGCGGCAGCGCGGGCGCGGTACAGGTCTTTGTGCATCGTGTCGAGCGTCGGCTGGTCGCCGGTGTAGGAATGGATCGTGGTCATGAAGCCATGATCGATGCCGACGACGTCGTCCAGGGTCTTGACGACCGGAACCAGGCAGTTGGTCGTGCAGGATGCGTTGGAGATGACCAGGTGTTCCTTGGTCAGCTCGGTGTGGTTGACGCCGAAGACGACGGTGAGGTCGGCACCATCAGCAGGCGCCGAAACGATGACGCGCTTGGCACCGGCCTGCAGGTGCAGGGCAGCCTTGTCGCGCGACGTGAAGATGCCGGTGCATTCCAGGGCGATATCAACGCCCATGGCGGCATGCGGCAGGGTTGCCGGATCCTTGATCGCGGTGACCTTGATCGGCTTGCCGCCAGCAACGATGATCGTGTCGCCTTCGACCTGAACCGTGGCCGGGAACTTGCCGTGGATCGAATCGTAGCGCAGCAGATGGGCATTGGTCTCGACAGGGCCGAGATCGTTGATGGCAACGACTTCAATGTCGGTGCGGCCGGATTCGACGATGGCGCGAAGGACGTTGCGGCCGATGCGGCCAAAGCCGTTGATGGCAACTTTTACAGTCATTTCAGGTCTCTCCCTGTCTTAAGGTGTCGATGTGGAAAACGGAGCGCGTTGGGAACGCGCTCCGAAGGGGAAAATCAGGCCAGCTTCTTTTCGGCCGCCGCAACGATGGCGTCCGATGTGATGCCGAAATGCTTGAACAGGTCCTTGGCCGGGCCGGAAGCGCCGAACGAGTGCATGCCGACGAAATCGCCATCATTGCCGATGAAGTAGTCCCAGCCTTGGCGGACTGCGGCTTCTGCGGCGATCTTGACCGGCGCATCGCCGATGACGGCCTTGCGGTAATCGTCCGGCTGTTCCTGGAACAGTTCGAAGCAGGGAACCGAAACGACGCGGGTCGCAATGCCCTTGCCGTTCAGTTCGCCAGCCGCCTTGACGGCCAGTTCGACTTCCGAGCCGGAGGCAAAGATCGAGACCTTGGCATTGTCGGCGGCGATCAGCTCATAGGCACCCTTGGCCGAGAGGTTTTCGGCCGAGTATGTGAGGCGCGACGGCGCGAGATTCTGGCGGGTCAGCGCCAGGCCGGACGGACGGTGCTGTTCCTTCAGCGCCTGCTGCCAGCATTCGGCTGTTTCGACAGCGTCTGCCGGGCGGAACATCAGGAGATTGGGGATAGCACGCAAAGCTGCCATGTGCTCGACCGGCTCATGCGTCGGGCCATCTTCGCCGACGCCGATGGAATCATGCGTCAGAACGTGGATGACGCGGATGCCCATAAGAGCAGCCAGGCGGATCGACGGACGGCAATAGTCCGAGAAGATCATGAAGCCGCCGGAATAGGGGATCAACCCGCCGTGCAGCGAAATCCCGTTCATGGCGGCAGCCATGCCGTGTTCGCGGATGCCCCAATGCATGTAACGTCCGGAGAAATCGGTCGGGGTGATCGACTTCATCTGGCTGGTCTTGGTGTTGTTGGACGGCGTCAGGTCGGCCGAGCCGCCGAGCATTTCCGGCACGATGCCGTTGATGACTTCGAGCGCATCTTCGGATGCCTTGCGGGTGGCAACCGTCGGCGGAGCGTCGGCCAGCTTCTTCTTGTAGCTGTCGATGGCGGCATCGAGATCGCCCGGAAGGGTTCCGGCAAAGCGGCGGGTGAACTCGGACTTCTTCGTCGCTTCGGTCGCGGCCAGGCGGCCGTCCCACGCCTTGTGTGCGTCAGCCGAGCGGCCACCGGCGGTGCGCCAGGCGTCGAGAACGTCTGCCGGAACGGTGAAGGCTTCGGATTCCCAGTTCAGGGCCTTGCGGGTGGCTGCAATTTCCTCGGCACCCAGCGGCGAGCCATGGACCTTGTGGGTGCCTTGCTTGTTGGGAGCGCCGAAACCGATCACCGTTTTGCAGGCGATGAAGGTCGGGCGGTCGGACTTGTGGGCTTCCTCGATCGCGGCGGCGATCTGGTCGGGGTCATGGCCATCAACGCGGATCGTGTTCCAGTGCACGGCCTGGAAGCGGGCGATCTGGTCGGTCGAGTCCGACAGGGAGACGGCGCCATCGATGGTGATGTTGTTGTCGTCCCAGAACAGCACCAGCTTGCTCAGCTTGAGGTGGCCGGCGAGCGCGATGGCTTCGTGGCTAATGCCTTCCATCAGGCAGCCGTCGCCGCACAGAACATAGGTGTGGTGGTTCTGCAGGTCGCTGCCGAACTCCTCTTCCAGCTTGCGCTCGGCGATCGCCATGCCGACGGCATTGGCAATGCCCTGGCCGAGCGGACCGGTGGTGGTTTCGATGCCCGAGGCATGACCGAATTCCGGATGGCCGGCGGTCTTGGAGCCGAGCTGGCGGAACTGCTTGATGTCCTCGATGGTCATGTCTTCGTAGCCCGTCAAATAGAGCAGCGAGTAGAGCAGCATCGAGCCATGGCCGGCCGACAGGACGAAACGATCGCGGTCTGCCCAGAGCGGCGCCTTCGGATCGAATTTCAGGTAACGGGAGAATAGCACCGTTGCCACGTCGGCAGCGCCCATGGGCAGGCCGGGATGGCCGGAATTGGCCTTTTCGACGGCATCCATGGAGAGGAATCGGATTGCATTTGCCATCCGGTCGTGATTTTCGCGAGAGATCATTGTCTGTTCCGCTTGAGTTCGGTGGACAGGGGACGGTCTCTATCCTCCAAAGACCGTATGAGAAGCGGGTGACACATAGCACCTGCTTCGACGGAGTCAACAAATACGGGCTTTTTGGCCGGGCTTGAAGGCTCTTTTTGCGCGTGTTTCCCGTTCGCTCCCCACAAACGGGGTTCACCGATACTAATCGATTTAAAATTCGTGATCCACAGGTTACGCAGTCCTTGCAAGCCGTTGGCGTTGTAGAGACTTGCCGAATGGGTTTATTAGTGTGATTGGCTTGAAATACAGGCTTCGGGGCGGCGATTCGACGCGGCCTGGTGCGTATCAGGAAAGCGTGATGGCGGCAGGAAAGACAGTCAAGGCGGCGATCGACGAGCTGCGCAGCGCAGTGAGCAGCCTCGAGAATGCCATTGATGGACGGTTCGACCGGGAGCGCGACCTTGGCGAGATTGAAGGCGAAGTGCGGCGTGTCAACACCGACCGCTCACGGCTCGCCCAGGAACTCGACCAATCGCAATTCCGGGCAAACCGGCTTGAGGAAGTCAACCGCGAAGTCTCGCGCCGTCTGGTGACGGCCATGGAAACGATAAGGGCAGTGCTGGACCGCTAAGGCGTGGTCCGCCTGCGGGTCAGGTGACGTATGGCGCAAGTAACGGTGATGATCGACGGCAAGGCCTATCGCATGGCATGCGAGGAGGGCCAGGAAGATCATCTGACCGAACTGGCCACCCGCTTCGATCAATATGTCAGCCACCTGAAGACCCAGTTCGGCGAGATCGGCGATCTGCGCCTGACCGTGATGGCCGGCATCATGGTGATGGATGAACTCAGCGAAGTGAACCGCAAGCTGAAAAATATCCAGGCAGAGACCGACGCGCTGAAACAGGGCCGCGTCGCCACGCTCTCGGACCAGCAGAAGAACGAGGATGTGCTCGCCACGGCGCTTGCCGAAGTCACAACCCAGATCCACGAGATCGCCGCCAAGCTCAGCGGCAAGACGACGCCTGCGCCGCACTGAATTTCAACAAGTTCAGCACGTGCCACTGGCGCGAGCCTCCAATGCACTCTATATTGACCTTGCGGTCTGCGCCTCCCGACAGGACACCACAATCCCTGGGGCCATACTCGATCCAAAGGGAGCTGTCCCTGACCTGGCCCGTGGGCTAGGTCACATGGCGCCCACCTACGTTTGTAGGCACCCAGGATCGTAAAAAGTCCATCGGTCGTGTGGATCGCACCTTATCTTCTTCTCAGAAATTTTATCCCTGCGCTGCCGGCCGGAAGGCCTCGCGGATGGCGTTGGACATGCTTTCGACGATCCGTTTGTTGCCGCGCGGCCTGGTCTTCATCACGACGTTTGAAAAGTCGATGACATCGTAGCCGTCGGCGGCTGTCAGTTCGCGGCAGCCGGCGGGGATGCTGGAGCGGGTGAGGGGGGCGATGGATAGGCCCGAGGTGACGGCGGCGATCAGGCCGCTGCTGGTGCGGCTGATATAGGCGACGCGGCTTTCGATGCCGCGTTTTGTCAGGCTGCGAAGCGCCAGTTCATCGCACCATCCGTTTTTCAGATAGGTATAGGTGGCGATCGGCAGAGGTTGGCGCATATGCGCGCCATGCTGGTCGCAGGTCACCCAGACAGTTGGATCGACCATCAGCACCTCATTGCGCGTCGGGCCGCCCGGCTCGAAGACCACAGCGATATCGATCTCACCGGCATCGAGCGCTGCAAGGTTGGACATCGAGACGCCCTGCTGCACGGTCACCTCGACGCCCGGATGAACGGCGGCGAAGGCGCCCAGCGCTTTCGGCAAGGTCGAGTTGATATATTCCTCCGAAATGCCGATCCTGACGGAGCCATCGAGTGCCGGAAGCCGGATCGAAGCGGCCGTGTCGTCCAGCATCGTGACGATACGCCGGGCATTGTCCAGCAGCCTGATGCCGTGGCCGGTCATGTTGACGCCGCGCGATCCGCGCTCGAACAGGCTTTCGCCCAAAATATCCTCGAGCTTCTTGATCTGCATGCTGACAGCGGATTGCGTCCGGCCGACCTTCTCCCCCGCTTTGGTAAAATTGCCGCTTTCGGCCACGGCCACGAAGGTGCGCAGGAGATCGCTTTCGAGAGGAGGAAACATCGCGCCCGCCATCATGTTTTCTAATGGCAGGCATGTTCGCAATTCGTTGGATTGATGTCAATGGACGTCCGATACTCCATGGGAGCACGCGGGAGCGTCTGGTCATGAAGCACGATTACAGAAGACGGCGGTGGCCCGCCAGATTGAGCAGAGGGATTTGGGACATGCTTGCACAATGGCGGCAAAGGCGCTTGGCGCGGCAGGCCTTCACCGAGATATCGGCGCGCAAAAATGCGCATCTGTTCGATGATATCGGCTTGGACGGAGCGGATGCGGGGCGTGATGCGGCTGATGGTGCCGGGCGGCATCGCTTCTGGATGTTATGAGATCAAATCCATCCGGGCTGCGCGGAAAATCGCCTCTGCGACATTGCCCGCCTGCAGTTTCTCCATCGCAGACGCGAAGGCCTGTTCTATTTTCTTGCGGCAGATATCGGTTTCCCGGCTGATATCATCCCGGGTGCGCCCGCGCGCGGCCAAAGACAGGCAGCGCAATTCCAAGGGATCGAGTTCCTGCAGCATCTTGTCCTTCATGGACATATCCGGCTCCGTCTAAAAGCTGAACAGTTCCCCGCATCGCCGGAAGCGGGCACCGAACTGTCTGTCTGATGTTGATTGCCGCCCTCTCTTGCACGTCGAAAACGGGAGGGGAAAGTGGAACCGGCTTGCATGATGAACAGACCTCTAACATCGTGCCAGTTTGGGAAAACTGCGCGGTTGTGGGGCAAAATGCGGCATTATATGCCGGTTGCGCGGTTTCCCTGGCGCCTGTTGATGGACTAGATAGGAACATTGGCAGACCGGGAGAGCACGGCGATGACACCGAGGGAACTGAAAGCTGCGCTGCGTCTGGAACGCCTGGCGGTGCGCGATTCGATGGCGCCGGAGGCGCGCATCGCGGCAAGCCTGAAGATGCTCGACCATGCCGGTGATGCGATCGAATTTTTGCCGGGTCAGGTGATTTCCGGCTTCTGGCCGATCCGCTCCGAGGTTGATATCCGGCCGCTGATGGCGCGGCTGGAAGAACGCGGCGCCCGGCTTTGCCTTCCTGCCATCATCGACAGGCAGACGATCGTCTTTCGCGAACTGGTGCCGGGCGCGCCAATCGTCGAGACGGGGTTCGGCACCACCGGGCCGGCCGAGGATGCGCCGGTTCTCGATCCGGATATCCTGCTGGTACCCCTGTCTGCCTTCGACAGGACGGGCCACAGGATCGGCTATGGAGCGGGATATTACGACCGCGCCATCGAGCGTTTGCGCCTGAAAGGCCGTACACCAAGGCTGATCGGGATTGCATTTGACTGCCAGGAAGTGGCATCAGTGCCGGCAGAGCCGCATGATGTGGCGCTGGACGCCCTGCTGACCGAAAGCGGGCTCCGGATCTTCGGGCTAGGAATAAGCGAATATGAGACTTCTGTTTCTGGGTGATATGGTTGGCAAGACTGGCCGGACGGCGGTCTGGGAAAAACTTCCCGGCCTGATCAGCGACCTGAAACTCGATTTCGTCGTTGTCAACGGCGAGAATGCCGCCGGCGGTTTCGGCATCACCGAAGATATCTTTCTGGAGACCATCAATGCTGGCGCCGATGTGGTGACCACCGGCAACCATGTCTGGGACCAGAAGGAAGCCGTGTCCTTTTGCCAGCGGCACGACCAGTTTCTGCGGCCCGCCAATTATCCGGCTGGCACGCCGGGTCGCGGCTCCAATCTCTTTTTCGCCCGCAACGGCGCCCGCGTGCTTGTCGCCAATGTCATGGGCCGCGTCTTCATGCATCCGGAACTCGACGACCCCTTCAAGGCGGCGGAAAGCATTCTGGCCGCCTGCCCGCTGAAGGAACAGGCTGACGCGATCATCTTCGACTTCCATGCGGAAGCGACCAGCGAAAAACAATGTTTCGGCCATTTCGTCGATGGCCGCGCCAGCTTCGTCGTCGGCACGCACACGCATGTGCCGACCGCCGACGCGCAAATCCTCAATGGCGGCACGGCCTATATGTCGGATGCCGGCATGTGCGGCGATTACGATTCTTCGCTTGGCATGGAAAAGGAAGAGCCGCTGAACCGCTTCATTTCCAAGATGCCGAAAGGCCGTTTCGAGGCCGCCTCCGGTCCAGCCACCCTTTGCGGCGTCGGCGTCGAAATTTCCGACCGCACCGGTCTGGCTGAGAATATCGCGCCGCTGAGAATTGGACCCCGGCTTTCCGAAACGATCCCGGCTTTCTGGGGGTAACGTTTTCCAAGCCGCTTTCATAATGTCACGATCAATAAATGTGATACAAAAATTATGAAAATTGTCTATGATGAGAATAAGAGAAGACTGAATTTAGCGAAGCATGGGTTTGATTTTGTGACGCTCGACATGGGCTTTTTCCAAAGCGCCCTCATTGTCGAGACCAAGTTGAACCGGATGAAAGCCATCGGTCTCTTCGACGACGGAAAGATATCTGTCGTATTTTTCAGGCTGGGCAGCGAAGGCATATCCATCATCTCAATGCGGGCTGCAAGCCGAATGGAAAGGAAGCTTTATGACCAGTGCTAAGAGTTTCAAGTATGATATTCCGCCGCTCACGGATGAAGAAGAAGCCCGTATTCAGGCTGGTATTGCGGCGGATCCCGACAATCCGGAATGGACGGAAGAAGACTTCAAGCGCGCGCGCCCTTTCGCCGAGGTTTTCCCCGAATTTGCCGAAAGCATCCGCCGGTCGCGCGGCCGCCCCGCCGTTGAAGCGCGCAAGCAGCAGGTGTCGCTGCGGCTCGATCCGGATGTCATTGCCAAGTTCAAGGCGACGGGCAAGGGCTGGCAGGCGCGCGTCAACGAGATCTTGAAACAGGCTAAAATCTGATCAAAATTTTTGGCCGCGATGACGCAATCGTGAGTGGCGGTCCGGCGATCCGGACTGGACGTTGCGTCTTGCCTGTTTATCCTCTCAGCCCATGCCAACCTTGGCTTGAAGAGGTGCATGATGCCGCGACTGATCCTGCTTGCCTTTGCAGCCATCGTTCTTCTGCACGCCCTATGGCCGATGCCTGCGCATGCGCAGAGCGCCCGCCCGCCGGTCAGCCAATGCCAGGCGATCGCCCAGTCTCTTCCCGATGTCACTTTTGCCAGTTTCAAGCCGTCAGCCGCTTTCGGCGTCCAGGCAGCCGCCAATGAACAGGTGACGATTACCTATGTCGGGCATTCGACGTTTCTTATCGAAACGCCAGGGGGTGTGTCGATCGCCACAGATTATAGCGGCTGGTTGGCGACGCCGAAGCTGCCCGATGTCGTCACCATGAACAAGGCTAATCCCAACCACTATACGCTGACGCCGGATCCGGCGATCAAGCAGGTGTTGCATGGCTGGGGCGATAACGGGCAACCGGCAGATCATGACGCCATTGCCGGTGATGCCTATATCCGCAATGTGACGACGGATATCCGCTCTGGCGGCACGGTGATGGAGCGGGACGGCAATTCGATCTTCATCTTCGAGGTCGCAGGTCTGTGTATCGGTCATCTCGGCCATCTGCATCATGAACTTGACGATACGGATTATGCCGAGATCGGCCGTCTCGATGTGCTGATGGTGCCGGTGGATGGCGGGCTGACGATGGGTGCCGACAGCATGAGCCGGGTCGTGTCGCGGCTGCGGTCCTCGCTAATCCTGCCCATGCACCAGCGTGGGCCTCCGGTCACCCGTTTCCTGCAGATGTTCGGCGATGGTTTCGACAAAAGCTTTGCCACGCAGGCGAGCGTCACCGTGTCGATGCGTTCCTTGCCAAAGAAGCCGCTGATTTATATCCTGCAAGGCTTATAGTCTTTGGGATTCCTGGAATGAAATGTCTCGCAGCCTGCCTTCTTGCCGTTTTCTCGATGATATCTACGGTTCTGGCACAAGGTGCTCCGCCGCCGCGGCTTCCCGCTGCAGAAGGCGGCAAGACGCCCGTCACCGTACCGGAGACGAAGACAGTCGGCCGCCAGGAAGAATTCGTGCTGCCGTCCGGCAATATCGGTTGCATCTATACGCCCGAAGGCGGCACTGATGTCTATCAGCCTGCCGATGGCGGGCCGGAGCTTGCCTGCGACCGCGTCGAGCCGCGTTATGTCCGTGCCACTTTATCCCGCAAGGGCGCTGCCCGTCTTGCCCATGATGTCGGGGACCCGAGCTGCTGTTCAGCGGGGCCGGTGCTCGACTATGGTCAGACCTGGTCTGCCGGACCTTTTTCGTGTCTTTCGACGCGAACGGGCCTGTCCTGCGAACGAAACGATGGCCATTCGTTCTTTCTCAGCCGCAAGCGGCTGGCCGCCAACTGAAAAAAAGCCGGCCCTTCTGGACGCAAAGCGCCAATGAAACTATAAGGCGCCCAATTCCAAACATGACTAGCATGAGAAGAGGGCGCCATGGCCGGCCATTCACAGTTCAAAAACATCATGCACCGCAAGGGCCGTCAGGATGCCGTGCGGTCGAAAATGTTCTCCAAGCTTGCGCGTGAAATTACCGTTGCGGTCAAGGGCGGCCTGCCCGATCCGACCATGAACGCGCGCCTGCGCCTGGCGATCCAGAATGCCAAGGCACAGTCGATGCCGAAGGACAATATCGAGCGCGCCATCAAGAAGGGCTCTGGTGCCGACGGCGAGAACTATGAAGAAGTCCGCTATGAAGGGTATGGCCCGGGCGGCGTCGCCGTCATCGTCGAGGCCCTGACTGACAACCGCAACCGCACGGCGTCCAATGTCCGCTCGACCTTTACCAAGGCCGGCGGCGCGCTGGGTGAAACCGGCTCTGTCTCCTTCTCGTTCGATCGCGTCGGCGAAATTTCCTACAAGCTGTCCGCCGGCGATGCCGACACGGTGATGGAAGCGGCAATCGAAGCCGGTGCCGAGGACGTGACGACTGACGAGGACGGTCACTTCATCATCTGCGGCTTTGAGGATATTGGCGATGTCTCCAAGGCGCTGGAAGCAACGCTCGGCGAAGCCGATACCGTCAAGGCGATCTGGAAGGCCCAGAATACTGTGCCCGTCGATGAAGAGCGCGCCCAGTCGCTGATGAAGCTGATCGACACGCTTGAAGATGATGACGACGTGCAGAACGTCTACACCAACTTCGAAGTCTCCGACGAAGTGATGGCCAAGCTTTCGGCTTAAATTGCCCCGGTCAGCGTCATCGCCTGTCGGAATTGGCCAGCCGGTTCCGGCAGAAGCGCTCTAAGCTCGCCTCTTTTCGAGAGGATGTTGATATGCAGACAGTGACGAAACTTGCGGCACCCACGCCCGCCGACGGCGATCCGGCAACATTGGATGGCTGGGTTGTCGTGTCCGGCACGCCGTCGATGAAGACCTGGGCGCTGCACACGTCTTCGGATGGCTCGATGGTCTCAGGCTATTGGGAAGCAACGCCCGGCACCTATCACGCCACCTACACGGCCTATGAATTCGTGCACATGATCGCCGGCAAGATCATCATCACGCCGGATGGCGGCACGCCCGTTACGGTTTCTGCGGGCGATGCCTTTGTCGTCGAGGCGGATTTCAAAGGAACCTGGGAAATCCTCGAAACGGTGCGCAAGCATTTTGATTTCAAGGTTTCGGCCTGATCTCAGACTAAGGTGATAGCTACCCCGGAATGTTTTCCGGGGTTATTTTTTATGCCGCATTGGCCAGCCGTTGCTGGGCATCCGCAAACAAACGCACCGATTTCAGCCGGGCATCCATGTCGAAAATAGGCATGGAAACGATCACCTCGTCGGCATCCGTCTGGTCGATGAACCCGTCGAGCTTCGTCTTGATGGTCTCCGGCCCGCCGACGACCGCATAGGTCATGGCGTGATCGACGAAGATCTGCTCGTTGTCACTCCACAGGCCATCCATCGTTTCCACCGGCGGCGGAAACTGGCCGCGGGCATTGCGCCGTAGAGCGACGAAGGATTGCTGCATCGAGGTGAAGAGGTGACTGGCCTCCTTATCCGTATCGGCAGCGACCCCCATGATGCCGACCATGGCATAGGGTTGATCGAGATATTGCGACGGCTCGAAACGCTCGCGGTAGATTTCCAGTGCCGACAACAGCATGTCCGGGGCGAAATGCGAGGCAAAGGCGAAGGGCAGTCCGAGCATGCCGGCGAGATGGGCGCTGAAATGGCTGGAGCCGAGCAGCCAGATCGGCACATTGCTGTCGGCGCCAGGCACCGCAATCAGGTCCTGACCGTCCTTGATGGGGCCGAGCAAGGCCTGCAACTCGACGACGTCATTGGGGAAATTGTTGGCGCTCGCCTCCATGTTGCGGCGAAGTGCGGATGCCGTACGCATATCGGTTCCCGGCGCGCGGCCAAGGCCGAGATCGACGCGGCCGGGATAGAGCGCTGCGAGCGTCCCGAATTGTTCGGCGATCACCAGCGGCGAATGGTTGGGCAGCATGATGCCGCCGGAGCCGACACGGATCGTCTTGGTGCCGGCCGCCACATGCGAAATGACGATCGCGGTTGCTGCACTGGCGATCCCCTTCATGCCGTGATGCTCAGCCAGCCAGAAGCGCTTGTAGCCGGAGGCTTCCGCTTCCTGCGCGAGGCGGCGGGAATTCTGCAGGGCTTGGGAGGTGGTCGACCCTTGCGTGATTGGGGAAAGGTCGAGGATCGAAAAGGGCACCATGGGAAAAGCCTTCGATGAATGGAACTGATAGAAGCCTATGTAAGATCGAATTCCGTAAATCCAAGCCTGGCAATGAAACGTGATTGAACCGGCGACGTCAAATCGTGGCGGATGTTTTTGGTTTGTTCACATTTTGCTGGCAGCGTCCGGGCATGAGTATTAAGCTTCCGACCATGCACAACACGATTCGTATCATCGGCATCGATCCAGGCCTGCGCCGCACCGGCTGGGGTATTATCGATACGCTCGGCAACTCCCTGCGCTTCGTGGCGTCTGGCACCGTCACCTCGGATGGCGATATGGATCTAGCGTCGCGGCTTTGCCAGTTGCACGACGGTCTGGTCGATGTCATCCACACGCACAAGCCTGACGAGGCAGCGGTCGAACAGACCTTCGTCAACAAGGACGCCGTGGCAACGCTGAAGCTCGGCCAGGCACGCGGCATCGCTATGCTTGTTCCGGCCCGAGCCGGTCTGCAAGTAGCCGAATATGCACCAAATGCGGTGAAAAAAGCGGTGATCGGCGTTGGTCATGGCGAAAAGCAGCAGATTCATATGATGCTGAAGATTTTGATGCCGAAAGCGGAATTCAAAGGCAATGATGCCGCCGACGCCTTGGCGATCGCTATCTGCCATGCGCATAATCGCGGCGGTGCCCGGATGCGCATGGCGGCATTGGCGGGATAGTTTGTTCTTGACTTGTTCTGTGTTTCGTATAAGTAATACCTCAGAGGTATTACTATGCGTGTAACAGAAAAAGGTCAGGTGACCATTCCGAAGAATGTACGGTCGAATCTCGGCATCCAGCCCGGGGCGAGCGTGGAGTTCGTTCTCAAAGGAAACGAGGCGGTGCTGCGCCGTATCGAGCCGGCTCAGGCAGTTGTTGAACGTTCAGTCCAAGAATTTTCCGATCATCTGAACCGTCATAAGGGCTCGATGAATCTGGGCGGCATGGACGGAGATGAATTTTACCGGCTGTTGAGGGACTGATGGCGACATTGGTCGATACAAATGTCCTGATCGATGTGTTTCACATAGGCAGTCCGTTTGAAGATTGGTCAGCGCTGCGGTTGGCGGATGCCAAGCGCGACGGCTCGGTTGTCATCAACCCATTGATCTATGCCGAAATGGCCGCAGGCTTTGTGCTTGCGTCAACCCTGGATGCGGTCCTTTCGCCGTCTGCCTTTCAGCGGGAGGATTTGCCATGGGAAGCCGCGCACGCCGCTGGACAGGCGTTTCTACGGTACCGGAAATCAGGCGGGGATAAACGGTCGCCCCTGCCGGATTTTTATATTGGCGCCCATGCGGCCGTGCGTGGCTACCGAATTTTGACCCGCGATCCCTCGCGATACAAACTCTATTTCCCCTCCGTCGAACTGATCACGCCGGAAACTCATCCATGACGGCCAGACTATGAAAACCATACCTACGAAGGCCATACCCAATAAGGATTGCGCGCCATGATCGGCAAGCTCAAGGGAACGATCGACGAGATCGGTGACGACCATGTCGTGGTGGATGTGCATGGGGTCGGCTATGTCGCCCATTGCTCGTCAAGGACACTGTCGAAGATCGGGTCGTCCGGTGAGGCCGTCGTGCTGTTCATCGAGACCTATGTCCGCGAAGACCAGTTGCGGCTGTTCGGCTTCCTGTCGGCGCTGGAGCGGGAATGGTTCCGGTTGCTGCAGAGCGTGCAGGGTGTTGGCTCCAAGGTGGCGCTTGCGGTTCTCTCCGTGTTGACGCCGGGCGAACTGGCCAATGCCATCGCATTGCAGGACAAGACCGCCGTCTCGCGCGCACCGGGGGTTGGCCCGAAGGTTGCCGTGCGCATCGTCACCGAACTCAAAAACAAGGCACCGGCCTTTGCAGGTGAGGCAGGCGCCAATATCGGATTGAAGCAGGAGCTTGGCGAAGGCGTCGCCTCTGCGCCGGTGTCGGATGCGGTGTCGGCGCTCAGCAATCTCGGTTACTCGCGCGACCAGGCTGCCAATGCGGTCGCGGCGGCGTTGAAGAATGGCGGCGAGGGGCTGGATAGTGCGAAGCTCATCCGCTTGGGGTTGAAGGAACTGGCGCGATAGTGTGTTGCTTTCCGTGCGCCGCCTTACTATTTTAGAAAAGTAAGGATTTTGGTTGGGGTCTATGATGGGACATCATGCGACGATTACGTCAAAAGGTCAGATGACCGTACCGAAGGCGGTGCGTGACGCGCTGAACATCAAGCCCGGCGATAAATGCTATGTGTGGGTGCGCGACGGTGAAATGATCGTTATTCCCCGCAACAAGAGTTTTGCCGACTTGGCCGGCATATTGGGCAAGCCGCCATACGGAGCAGGTGCGACGATTGACGATTTGTCGGAAGCAGCAGCCGGCGGAGCATCCGAACATGTGGTAGGTTCCATGCGGCCGGCAGACGCTGAGTGATGGCGCGCATCGGCGTGGATACCAACATTCTGGTGCGTCTCTTTGTGAAGGATGATGCCAAGCAATATGCGTCCGTTGCGCGATTGGTCTCGACGCTTGAGGATGGCGATGTATTTTTCATCAATATCGTCGTGCTGATTGAGACGTTGTGGACACTGAGCAGACAATACGGCTACCAGAAGCCTCAGCTTTTGGCACTGGCCCAGGCGCTTCTGGAGCGGAGCGATCTGGAAATTGACCAATACGAAATCGTCGGCAATGCAATCACTATATCGAGACTTTTGGGCGCAGATATATCCGATGCGCTGATTGGTGAATTGAACCGGCTTTCGGACTGCGCACACACCATCACTTTCGACGCGAAAGCCGCCAAAACAGTCCCCGGAATGGAACTTCTCGCATGACCGATGCCGCACGTTTGATCACACCGGAAAAGCGCGGCGAGGACCTCGATACGACGTTGCGGCCGCAATCGCTGGACGAGTTTACCGGCCAGGCGGAAGCGCGTGCCAATCTGAAAGTGTTCATCGAGGCGGCGAAGAATAGGGGCGAGGCGCTGGATCATGTGTTGTTCGTTGGCCCGCCCGGCCTGGGCAAGACCACGCTGGCGCAGATCATGGCCAAGGAACTCGGTGTCAATTTCCGGTCGACATCCGGCCCGGTAATCGCCAAGGCGGGGGATCTTGCAGCACTTTTGACCAATCTCGAGGATCGCGATGTGCTGTTCATCGATGAAATCCACCGGTTGAACCCGGCCGTAGAAGAAATTCTCTATCCGGCGATGGAGGATTTCCAGCTGGATCTGATCATCGGCGAGGGACCGGCAGCACGGTCGGTGAAGATCGACCTGTCGAAATTCACGCTGGTTGCGGCCACCACAAGGCTCGGGCTTTTGACGACGCCGTTGCGTGATCGCTTCGGCATCCCGGTGCGGCTGAATTTTTATACGGTGGAGGAACTGGAATCGATCGTTCGCCGTGGCGCCCGGTTGATGGGGCTTGGTATTACTGATGACGGCGCGCGCGAAATTGCCCGCCGTGCGCGCGGCACGCCGCGGATTGCCGGGCGGCTTTTACGCCGGGTGCGGGATTTCGCAGAGGTGGCAAAGGCCGAAGCCGTCACCAAGCAGATTGCCGACGAGGCGCTGACGCGGCTTCTGGTCGATAATATGGGCCTTGATCAACTCGACAAGCGCTACCTTACGATGATCGCGCTCAATTTCGGTGGCGGCCCGGTCGGGATCGAGACCATTGCGGCGGGGCTGTCGGAGCCGCGCGATGCGATCGAGGATATTATCGAGCCCTATATGATCCAGCAGGGCTTCATCCAGCGCACGCCGCGCGGGCGTATTTTAACTGCAAACGCCTGGAAACACCTCGGACTGCAGGTGCCGAAGGATCTGGAAGCCACGCAGTTCCGTCTGTTCCAAGAGGATGATTGAGTGTTGACGCGGCGCGGTTTTGTGCGAACGCTCGGCGCGCTGTTGTTGTCGGGCGTGGCGTCCGGTGCCTATGCCGTGGGAATAGAGCCTGTGGGACGGCCGCGCATCGTTCGCTACCATCTGATGCCGGAGAATTGGCCGGCCGGGCTGAAGCTGCGGCTGGTGATCCTGGCTGATATCCATGCCTGCAGACCGTTTATGTCTCCCCGCCGGATCGGCGATATCTGTGCGCAGGCGAATGCGCTGAATGGCGACATGATCCTCCTGTTGGGCGATTTTCTGTCGGGAATGCGGATGGGAGGTCACCGGGTCACCTCAAGCGAATGGGCAGGCGAGCTTGCCCGCCTTGCAGCGCCTCTTGGCGTTCACGCGGTGATGGGAAACCATGATTGGATCGACGACCCCGACGCGATGATCGCGGGCGCGGGGCCGACGATCGTGCATAAGGCGCTGGCCTCGATCAACGTGCCAGTGTACGAGAACCGGGCGACCCGTTTTGAGAAGGATGGCCAAGGGTTTTGGCTGGCGGGCCTTGCCGATCAGATCGGACCGCGCATCGGCCTTGACGATCTGCCGGGAACCCTGGCGCAGGTCACGGACGAGGCGCCCGTTATCCTGATGGCGCATGAGCCGGACGTTTTTCCAGAGGTGCCGGACAGGGTGGCCGTGACTCTGTCGGGGCATACGCATGGCGGGCAGATCCGTCTGTTCGGCTACTCGCCTGTCGTACCATCGCGCTTCCGTAACCGTTACGCCTACGGCCATGTGGTGGAAGACGGCCGCAATCTGATCGTTTCGGGCGGGCTCGGCTGCTCGATCATGCCAGTCCGCTTCGGCTCACCGCCGGAAATCGTTATTGTCGAACTCGGATAGTTCATGCCCAAACGCAAGATGATCCGGATGGATGGACCGCAGGGAAAACGGTTCAATTTCCGCATCGCCGGGCTTGGGTTTCGCGATGGCAATGTTCTGGTGCATCGGGCAACACATGAGAATTTCTGGACGTTCCCGGGTGGGCGAGCCGAGATCGGCGAGACCTCGGTGGAAACGCTGAAGCGCGAGATGATCGAGGAACTGGGCGTCGAGGTCCGCGTTGGCCGCATGCTCTGGACGGTAGAAAACTTCTTCCGCTACGAGGACCGGGACTATCATGAGATCGGTTTCTATTACGAAATGGAAATCCCGGAACATTTTCCCTTTCATCAAAGCGAGATCGTTCATCGCCTGCGGGATGGCAGGAGCGATCTTGAATTCAAATGGGTAAAGGCGACCAGAGCAGCGCTGACGGCGCTCGATATTCCGCCCTATTTCATCGCCGAACAGATTGAGCACCTGCCGCCGTCGCCGGTCCATATCATCTGGGATGACGGTAATCCTGAACGGTAGATCACGGCGTGGGCTGGGATCTGTTGGGCTAGACCAGAGCTAAACCAACTGCCCTATCGTTTCCCGCAGCAGCTCCAGGCCGCCCGGCTTCCAGCCCAGTGCCTCAATCTTGCAGGTGCCCATCGGGTTTAACGCCGCCTGATCGCCGGCGGGCGGCAGAGGGTGCGGACAGTGCGCGAGGTGCTGGAGGATCGACAGGATTTCATGGGTGTCGGTCGAGAGATCGGAGACGTTGAAGGTTTCGCCGTTGATCTGCACGGTGTCTGTTTCCAGCATCAGCCGCACGGCGCGGGCGACGTCGTCGCCATGGACTTCGGTGCTGTCCCTGACCGGAACAGGCTTGCCGGCAAGATAGTCCTCGAAAAGTCCCGCCCATTTCTGCCGCTGTCCGGCGCCTGCGGGGCCATAGATGCCGGTTGCGCGCAGGCTTGCGGTAACGAAGCCGTGGCCGCAGAGGGACAAGAGACTGCGCTCGGCCTGCAGCTTGACCTCGCCATAAAGCGTATCAGGCTTGCCGTGCATATCCTCTTTCAGAACCGTTCCAGGCGGTTGCGGTCCGTAGGCGGCGCGGCTGGAGAGGAAAACGCAGCGGCGCACGCCGGCATCGCGGGCAGTCTCAAAAAGCCGCACCGTGCCGTCGAGATTGGCGCGGCGGAACCCTTGCGGATCGTCGCCTTCACCGCCCCGGTAGTATCCGGGAAGGTGATCGAAGGCGGCATGGACGAAATAATAGACGTGATCGAAAGCCTCGATCTGGTCAGCATCGGGATCGAGCCGCAGGGGCACGAAGGCGACATCCTTTGAGAAGAAACCAGGCTCCGGCGCGGTGCGGCCGCCGACGGTGACTTTGTAGCCATTGGCCAGCAGGTGCTCGACAATGAAGCGGCCGGCATAGCCGGTGCCGCCGGAAACGAGAACGCGTGTCATGAGCTTCCTGATGTCACTTCGGGCCTGATATGTCCGGATTGGGCTTACCGGGATTGGGCTTGGCCGGTTTTGGCAATGCGGCAATCTCCGGGATAGCGTCGCCGGTCAGGAAAGCATGCCAGAGATTGATCAGCGGTCGCAGTCTTTCGGCTTTGGGATGATCCTTTTCCCACGGTTTTTCATATTGGTAATGCAGCACGCCGATCGATGGCCAATCCCAAAGGTCCGGCATGTTGAGCCAGACATATTGCAGCATATTCATCGTGACAGGCAGGCCATGCCAATCTGTGAAAAAATTCTGCAGAAATGTCTGGTCGGTGCGTGGCCAGAAGGCATCGGGTGTATCGAGCTTTGCCAGCATGTTTTCGAATGTCTGAAGGCTCGGTGTTGCAACGAAGACCCCGGAGTTCAGCCGGTGAAAATCGGCAAGGCTTTCATAGACATTGGGTGCCGCCGAAAATTCCGGATAGCCGAAATAGCGGTCGATGTTTTTCAAGACCAGCGCATCGGCATCGATGAAGATGCAGTGCTCATATTCGGTCAGCTGCCACAGTCTCAGCTTGCAGAAATTGTCGAGTGGCGAGTGAAAGTCAGGTTTGCGACCCTTGGTAAAAGGGGCTGCGCTGTGCAGCGACGTCCGGGCATGCCGCGCGTTGAAAGCGTCCGAGAGTGGCAGCAATTCGGTCGCGGCGAAACGGCAGCCGAACTGCGCGAGCGGCGCCAGCGCGTATTCTGGGACGCCGCCCGTGTGCAGAACGACGATATCGGCTTGCGCCCCGGTTCGTCGGATTGAACGGGCAAGTGCGGTTGCGCCCATCGCATAATCCGCATTCGTCACCAGCGTCACGAAGGCGTGCCGCGATCCGGCAGAGCCGGAAGGCGCGATGCCATTGGAAGCAATTCCTGGCTGCGTCATGAAACCGATTTCAGCCTTCTTCCTTCCGGATCATGATTAATCTTGGCGGCGATGTCCTTGGTCCAGGCGGAAACGGCCGGCACGCGGCTGCGATCGACGCGGTAGGCGTATTTCTTGCCGACATCGACGATTTCTTCCAGCAGACCGTCCTGCAGCGTGATCGGATTGAGGCCCAGCTGGCGGAATTTTTCGTTGCGCACGACCAGATCGTTTTCGGCCGCTTCCTTGCGCGGATTGGGCAGCCAGGCAATCTCGGAACCGGTAAGGCCGGCGATCATTTCGGCGAGATCGCGGACCCGGTGCGTTTCGGTCATCTGGTTGAAGATCTCGACGCGGGCGCCGCGCTGCGGCGGGTTTTTCAGCGCCAGCTCGATGCAGCGGACCGAATCCTGGATGTGAATGAAGGCGCGCGTCTGGCCGCCGGTACCATGCACGGTCAGCGGATATCCGATCGCCGCCTGAATGAGGAAGCGGTTGAGCACAGTGCCATAGTCGCCATCATAATCGAAGCGGTTGATCAACTGTTCATGGCGGCGGGTCTGTTCGGTATGGGTGCCCCAGACGATGCCCTGGTGCAGGTCGGTGATCCGCAGCGCGTCATTCTTGGCGTAAAACTGGAACAGCAGCTGATCGAGACATTTGGTCATGTGGTAGATCGAGCCGGGATTGGCGGGGTAGAGGATATCCTGCTTTGCCGTTTCCCCGCTTTCGGTTTCGATGCCCACCGGAAGATAGCCTTCCGGGATCGCCGCGCCGACGGTGGAATATCCATAGACGCCCATGGTACCAAGATGGACCAGATGCGCATCGAGGCCGATCTCGACCATGGCGTTCAACAGGTTATGGGTGGCATTGACGTTGTTGTTGACCGTGTAATTCTTGTGACGGTCGCTCTTCATCGAATAGGGTGCGGCCCGCTGCTCGGCGAAATGGATGACGGCGTCCGGGCGGTTTTCCGCAAGCCAGTTTTTCAAGAGCTCATAGTCGCGGGCGAGATCGATCAGGTGAAAATGGATACGCCGTCCGGTCTGCGCATGCCAGATGCGCGTGCGTTCCTGAATGCTGTCCATGGGGGTTAACGACTGGACCCCAAGCTCGGTATCGATCCAGCGGCGGGACAGGTTGTCGAGAATGTGGATGTCATGTCCGGCATCGGACAGATGCAGGGCTGTCGGCCAACCGACAAAGCCGTCACCGCCAAGGACTGCAATTTTCATGCGCCAATCTCCTGTGGGATCGAAGTCATGCGCCGGTGATAGGAGAACATTGTGACAAACCTGCAATGCTTGCAAAACCCGTTTGGTTCCTGCACAGAAAAAAGAATAATTTTGCGAGGCTGCGGATGACTTTGATTGCGCTTTCCGGCGAGCTGACGGATGCCGGACACCGGCTGCTACAGCGTGTCTACTACGAGGACACCGATTTTTCCGGCGTCGTCTACCACGCCCGGTACCTGCATTTCATGGAGCGGGCGCGCACGGATTACCTGCGGCTCCTGGGTGTCGAGCAGGCGACGCTGGCAATCGCGGGGGATAGCGAAGGCCTGGTCTTCGTCGTCCACCGGATGGAGATCGATTTCAAGCAGCCGGCGCGCATGGACGATATCCTGACGATCACCACGGCGACGGAAAAGGCGGGAGGTGCCAAAATGGTGCTCGCCCAGGAAATCCGCCGGGAGGGTACGCTGTTGATCGCAGCCAAGGTGATCATCGCCGTCATCAACGGGCAGGGCCGTCCGCGCCGGTTGCCGGAGGCGCTCGGCAAGAGGTTTCTTGGGGAAAGCTGACGTCAGCCGTCGGCGTCAACAGCCTTCAGCATGGCCTTTGTCAGGCTCTGTTTCCAGTCCTTGGCGTCCGCCCAGGGGTCTTTGCCGCTTTCCAGGCGCTCCAGAATATCGGGGATATGAAAGCCGTTCGCAGCCTCAAGTTCGTCCAGTTCGTCCCAGCTTACGGGCGTGGCGACCGGGCCGTTGGCGCGGGCGCGCACCGAATAGGGGGCAACCGCAGTGGAGCCGCGCTCGTTGCGCAGCCAGTCGATGAAGATGCGGCCCTTGCGCTTGGCCTTCGACATGGTGGCGATGTAATGATCGGGATCATTATCGGCGATCCTCGCTGAAAGGCCCTTGGCGAAGGCCTTGGCATCAGCCCATGGTGCGCGGCGGGATAGCGGCACGATGACATGGATGCCCTTGCCGCCGGAGACCATGGCCACCGACTTCAAGCCAATCTCTTCCAGCGCGCTTTTAAGCGACACCGCCGCCTGCTTGACGGTTTCGAACGTGACGCTCGGATCCGGGTCGAGGTCGAAGACAAGCCGGTCGGCGGCGTCGAGCTTGTCGATGGTCGATCCCCAGATATGCAGCTCGATCGTGCCCATCTGCACGGCGGCGACCAGGCCTTTGGCATCATTGACGTAGAGATAATTGGCCATATCCCCGTCGGACTCCTCGATCGGGACCTGATGGATCTCGTCGGGAAAGCCGTCGCCGGCATGTTTCTGGTAGAAACACTGATGATCCGGCCCCTGCGGGCAGCGCAGGATCGATGCGGGATGATTGGCGGCGAAGGGCAACATGCGATCGGCAATCACGCCGTAGTACCGCGCAAGGTCGATCTTGGTGATATCCGGATCGGAAAACAGCAGCCGGTCGGCATGGGTGATACGGATGCCGAGCACATCGCCGTCGGCATCCTTTTGCCTGCGTGTGGGGCGCTTCTTCTCCGCTGCCGGCTCGGTCTTCGCCTCGGTTTTGGTCTGCGCAGGCTTGGGTGCTGGTTTCTTCGTCTCTGGCGTCACGGCAGAAGCCTCCTTGTCCTCGCGCAGGCCCTGAAAGGCCCCATGACGGATATGACCGTCATCGGTAAATTCGGCGAAATCTACTTCGGCGACAAGCTCCGGCGTCAGCCAGACCGCATCACGGGCGATTTCGTTCGGCACTGTATCAAAGGGCGACGTCTTGCGCTTGAGCTTGGAGAAGCGGCT
The DNA here is from genome assembly GCF_029277445.1 of Pararhizobium qamdonense. Taxonomy (NCBI): domain Bacteria; kingdom Pseudomonadati; phylum Pseudomonadota; class Alphaproteobacteria; order Hyphomicrobiales; family Rhizobiaceae; genus Pararhizobium; species Pararhizobium qamdonense. Next base: position 1,289,774 of record NZ_CP119566.1, read on the forward strand.
GGCGAAATCCGCCATGGTGTCCTCATCGAAGCCGGTGCCGACGCGGCCCTGATAGACGAACTTGTCGCCTTCATAGGCGCCAACCAGGAGCGAGGCGAAGGCGCGGCCGCGTTTGTCGGACGGCGAATAGCCGCCGATGACGAATTCCTGCCGTCTCGTGCATTTGATCTTCAGCCAGCTGCCCACGCGTCCTTCGCGGTAGGGGGCATCGGCCTTCTTGGCGATGATGCCTTCCTGGCCCGCCTTGCACATGGCCTGAAACACCTTTTCGCCATTGCCGCGCACGTGCTCGCTATACTGGATCGCCCGGCTTGTTCCCAGCGTGTCCAAAAGAGTTCTCAGCGCCTCCTTGCGCTCGATCAGCGGCGCCTTGCGCAAATCCTTGCCATTCAGGTGCAGCAGGTCAAAACCATAAAACCGGGTTTCGCCTCCCGTCTTGATCGCCTTCTGCAGGGCGGAGAATTTCGAGCCTTCCTGCGAGGCGGCGACCGCTTCTCCATCGATCAAGGCCGTGTCGCAATCCAGTTGCGCAAAACCGTTGGCAATGTCTGGAAATTTTTCGGTCCAGTCGAGACCCGTGCGCGTGAAGCAGGTGACGCCCTGTTTGCCGATGGAGACCAGCAAACGGTAGCCGTCGAACTTGGCTTCATTCAGCCAGTCGCCGCCGGCCGGTGCGTCGGCGGTGAGGGTTGCAAGTTGCGGCTTAACGAAGGCGGGCGCTTTGCCGGAGCGTTTTCGCTCGCCCTGAGGGTCGGGTTTTTCTTCGGCAATCGCGCCTGCCTTGACGTTTGCGGCGGCACTTTTGTCCGATTCCCAGATGTGGGCCTTCTTTTCGCCCTCGCCGGAGGCGATCTCTTCCATCGAACGTCCGGTTTTCACACTGGTCAGGTTTTCGGTCAGAATGCTTTCGCCGTCCTCGCCGGTGTCCTCGTCATGCTCCTTGATCAGCAGCCAGTTTTCGCGCTTTTCGCCATTGCGCGGTTTCATCCGCACCAGCGTCCAGCCGCCATGCATGCGCTGACCGTGGATGTGGAATTTCAGTTTGCCTTCCTTCAGGCCCTCGTCGGGGTCATTGTCCGGCTCCCACCAGCCGGTATCCCACAGCATCACCGTTCCGCCGCCATATTGCTTCTTCGGGATCGTCCCCTCGAAATCGCCATAAGCCATGGGATGATCTTCGGTGCGCACGGCAAGCCGCTTGTCTTCCGGATTGATGCTTGGCCCCCGCGTCACCGCCCAGCTTTTCAAAACACCTTTCCATTCCAGCCGGAAATCATAGTGCAACCGGGTGGCATCGTGCTTCTGCACCAGGAAAAGCTTGCCAGCCTTGGCGGTTTTCGCCGCGCCCTTCGGCTCCGCAGTTTTTGAGAAGTCGCGCTTGCGGTTATATTCGGACAGCTGATCGTGATGCTCGGCCATGGCGGTGCCTCAGGCGGATTTTTTCTTAGGGGTGGCGGCTTTCTTCGGGGGCGCTTTCTTGGGTGCGGCCTTGGTGCCCGAAGCCTTCTCGCCGCCGCCCTCAAGGCTCTTCTTCAATGCCGACATCAGATCGACGACGTTATCGCCGCGTTTGCCGGTGTCTTCCTCGTCATCGACTTCGATCTTCGCCTTCTTGCCCTTGAGCTTCCGTTGAACAAGATCCTTCAGCGCGGTCGAATAATTGTCCTTGAAGGTGGTGGCATCGAAGGGAGCCGTCTTCTTGTTGATCAATGCTGTTGCGACCTCAAGCAGGTCGTCGTCGGAGGTCTTGCCGGACAGGCCGTGAAACATCGGATCGGCCTTGCGCAGTTCGTCGGCATAGTGAAGCGTCTCCAGGAGAAGACCGTCACCGCAGGGCTTGATGGCGGCGATATATTCGCGCCCGCGCAGCGTCAGTTGTCCAAGCCCCACCTTGCCGGATTTGCGCAGCGCATCGCGCACCATCCGATAGGCATCCTCGGCCAGATCGTCGGAGGGAACGACGTAATAGGGCTTGTCATAGTAGATCGGCGAAATTTCGGAGGCATCGACGAACTGTACGAGTTCCAGCGTCTTCTTGGTCTCAAGTTTGACGGCGTCGATTTCCTCGGGCTCAAGCAGCACATATTTGCCGCTTTCATATTCGTAGCCCTTTACGATCTCGTCGGTATCGACCGGTCCGATGCCATCGACAACCTTGTCATAGTGAACAGGCTTGCCGGAGGGCTCATGGATTTGACGGAAGGCAAAGCGTGCGCCGGTCTTGGTGGCGCTGAAGACTTCGACGGGGATGGAAACCAGGGAAAGGCGAAGCTGCCCTTTCCACAATGCACGCGATACCATGTGTCCACCTTTTCCCTTAAACGGGGTCAGTCCGTACTCTGTTCAGTGCGGAATATTCTTTGCATCCGTGTCGCGTGCCAAAAGGCGTTCAAGGGCCGCCACATCTTCGCTGGTAATCACGGGAACGGGGTCGGAGACCATGGCCTGCAAGACTTCCGGCGAGATCGCACTGTTCTCGATCGCCCATTCCAAAGCCTCGCGCGTCTCGCGCTCCGCCTTCAGCTGCGCATACAACGCAAGGATGAGACGATCGCGATGATCGAAATGCGCCGGCGGGGAGCGCTTGGACGGTTTTTTGGGCGTGATGGTGCTCATGGCCATCTAACGCGGTGGGGTAGGGAATGTTCCGGATGCGCGTGTCCTGGAGGCAAGTCTTCGCCAAGATGTCACTGCAGTGCAGTATAGTAAGACTCTCTTAACCATAATGATGTCTTAATGCCGATATTAGGGTTTTGTGCAGTGCACGTCATCCTTTCACCAAGATTGAACGCAAGAAGGCAGACAGGAAGCTTAAAGATCGGCATGACGCTGGTTATCGGCGGCTGCCGGGTCAATTTTGCAACAATGACGTTTGAGCACCCTGGCTGTGAGCATGAGACTGCTCTTGCCGGGCGTTTGGATTCGGGGATTTGAGACTATGGAACAGGTTGGATTGGCTGCGGCAACGACAGACGTAACGCTGTGGTCGCTATTCATGGAGGCGGGCTTCGTGGTGAAGCTCGTCATGCTGGGACTGATTGGCGCCTCGATCTGGACCTGGGCGATCGTTGTCGACAAGTCGCTGAAATTCGGCAAGGTGCGCCGCCAGCTGGATGCCTTTGAACAGGTGTTCTGGTCCGGTCAGTCGCTGGAAGAGCTTTACCGGACATTGTCCGACCGCACGACCTCGGGCATGGGAGCGATCTTCGTCTCGGCCATGCGCGAATGGAAGAAGTCGTTTGAGCGCGGCGCCCGCTCGCCGATCGGCCTGCAGATGCGTATCGACCGCGCCATGGACGTGACGCTGTCGCGTGAGGCAGAAGCGCTGGAATCGCGGCTCGGGTCGCTCGCAACGATCGGTTCGGCCGGCCCGTTCGTTGGCCTGTTCGGGACCGTTGTCGGTATCATGACGTCGTTTCAGGCGATCGCGGGTTCGAAATCGACCAACCTTGCGGTCGTGGCTCCCGGTATTGCCGAGGCACTTCTGGCCACCGCAATCGGACTTCTCGCCGCTATCCCGGCGGTTATCGCCTACAACAAGTTCTCCGCCGATGCCGGCAAGCTGACCGCTCGCATGGAAGGGTTCGCCGACGAATTCTCGGCCATTCTTTCGCGCCAGATCGATGAAAAGCTGCAGCCGCGCCAAGCGGCGCAGTGACGGCCGCAGTGTCAAAAGCCTGAGCGGCACGAAGACGGAGATAGACCATGGGTATGTCAGCAGCAGGTGGATCGAAGGGTGGCGGCCGGCGCCGTGGCGGCCGGAGTGGCCGCGGCGGCAAGGGCGTCATGAGCGAGATCAACGTGACGCCGTTCGTCGACGTCATGCTGGTTCTCCTGATCATCTTCATGGTTGCCGCCCCGATGATGACGGTCGGCGTGCCGATCGACCTGCCGGAAACGCAGGCAAAGGCCCTGAATGCCGAAACCCAGCCGATCACGATTTCGGTGAAGACCGACGGCCAGGTCTTCCTGCAGGAAACGCCGATCCCCGTCGAAGAGGTCGCGGCCAAGCTCGAGGCGATTGCCACGACGGGCTATAGCGAGCGCATCTTCGTGCGTGGCGATGCGACAGCACCTTACGGCGTGATTGCTGATGTGATGGCGCGTATCCAGGAAGCCGGTTTCAAGAATATCGGTCTCGTCACCCAGCCGCAGAAGGGCCAGTAGAGCGCTTACGATGAAGAGCAGTCTCATCACATCCGCTGTGCTGCATGGCCTGGTTCTGACCTGGGCGCTGGTGTCGCTTGGCAGCCCCAAATCGTTCGAGGTCTCCAGCATGGAGTCCATTCCGGTCGATATGGTGTCTGTCGAAGAGCTGACCCAGCTGCAGATGGGAGACGAAAAGGCTCCGAAATCCGAAAAGCCTTCTCCCATTCCGACGAAAAAGCCTGCCGAAATCAACGATGGTGAAAATGTCGGCGATAACAGCGTCGATCTGAAAACACCGCCCAAACCGGAATCCAAGCCGATCGAGAAGGAATCGACCGGCGCGATCAAGGCTGAGGAAAAGCCGCTGCCGACACCGGAACCGGTGAAGGAAGACACGCCGGAGGTGACGGAAGAAAAGCCGGCATCCGAGCCTGCGACCGAAGTGGCCGCCTTGCCGGAGCCCAAGCAGGAGGTTCAGCCGGACCCGAAGCCGGCAGAGACGCCAGCTGAGGAAAAGCCTGCGGAAAATCCGGATGCGGAAGCGCTGCCGGACAAGGTTCCGACGCCGATGACCAAGCCGAAGGTCGAACAGCCGGCGCAGACGGCCAAGACGCCCGATCGCAAGAACGAAGAAAACAAGACCGAAAAGAAGAAGACATCGACGGCCATGAAGTCGGACTTCGACGCCGATCAGGTGGCAGCGCTTCTCAACAAGCAGGATTCGTCCGGCGGCGGCAAGAAGCGTTCCACCGAAACGGCTTCGCTCGGCGCGAAAAAAACCACCGGCAATACGCTGTCCGCCAGCGAAATGGACGCGCTGCGGGGCCGGATCGAAAACAACTGGTCCGTCGTTGCGGGTATTTCCGGCGCCGAAGGTCTGACGATCACGGTGACGATGCAGCTCGACAAGAATGGCGGCATCGTCGGGCGGCCTGAAGTGGTTGCATCCGGCGGCACGGATGCGGCGCGGCGCACCTTCGAGGGCAGCGTGCGGCGGGCGATCATGAAGTCTGCGCCGTTCGATAACCTGCCTGCCGACAAATACGATTCTTGGAGCGAAGTGGTCGTTAATTTCGATCCTAGCGCCATGCTTTAGAACATCACACGAATGAATGGCTGAAAGGCTCCGTTACAATGTTGAAACGCAACCCCTTCCGTTTTCTAATCGCGCTGGCGACGATGGTCACCCTTGTGGTCGCACCCGCTCATGCGCGCGTGGAAATCAATATCAACAAGGGCAATGTCGAGCCTTTGCCAATCGCCGTCACTGACTTTCTGCAGGGTGAACTGGGCCAGAAGATTTCCGACGTGGTGGCCGCCGACCTGAAGCGCTCCGGCCTGTTTGCGCCGATCGCCAAGACGGCCTTCATCGAAAAAATCACCAATCCGGATGCGGCTCCGCGTTTTGAGGACTGGAAGGTCATCAACGCGCAGGCGCTGGTCACCGGCCGCGTCACCCAGGAAGGCGACGGCCGCCTGAAGGCCGAGTTCCGTCTGTGGGACAGCTTTGCCGGCCAGCAGATGGCAGGCCAGCAGTTCTTCACCCAGCCGGAAAACTGGCGCCGTGTCGCTCATATCATCGCCGATGCGATCTATGAGCAGATCACCGGTGAAAAGGGCTATTTCGATACACGTATCGTCTATGTCGCCGAAAGCGGCCCGAAGACGGCACGCAAGCGGCAGCTGGCCATCATGGACCAGGATGGCGCAAATGCGCGCGGCATCACCAATTCCAACGATATCGTGCTGACGCCGCGTTTTTCGCCGAACAAGCAGGAAATCACCTATATGTCGTTTGAAGGCAACGAGCCGCGCGTCTATCTGCTGCAGCTTGAAACCGGACAGCGCGAAGTGGTCGGCAATTTCCCCGGCATGACCTTTGCACCGCGCTTCTCGCCGGATGGCCAGCGGGTCATCATGAGCCTGCAGCAGGACGGCAACGCCAACATTTACACGATGGACCTGCGCTCGCGCACCACGACGCGGCTGACCTCGACGGCAGCGATCGATACCTCGCCGTCCTATTCGCCGGATGGCAGCCAGATCGTGTTCGAAAGCGACCGGGGCGGCCGTCAGCAGCTTTATGTCATGAGCGCCGGTGGCGGCGGACAGAACCGCATCTCGTTTGGCGACGGCTCCTATTCCACACCGGTCTGGTCGCCACGCGGGGATCTGATCGCTTTCACCAAGCAGTCGGGCGGCAAGTTCTCGATCGGCGTGATGAAGCCGGATGGTTCGGGCGAACGCATCCTGACGACCGGCTTCCACAATGAAGGTCCGACCTGGGCCCCGAATGGCCGCGTCCTGATGTTCTTCCGCCAGAATGCCGGTGCCGGCGGCCCGCAGCTCTATTCGATCGATCTGACCGGCTATAACGAGCAGCTGGTTCAGACCAAGGGCTTCGCCTCCGACCCGGCCTGGTCGCCGCTTCTGGAATAGCCTTCTCAAAGCATTGTGACGGTGCGGCGGGGAATATGGCAAATTTGCCGCTTTCTCGCCGCAAAGGACTGATCTAGCAAGCCCACAAGCCTATTTTGACAAACTGTTAACCATATTCGTTGAAATGGGATTAACCGCTTCCGGTTACAGTCTGGCAACCCTGAATTCCGACCATCCAAGGAGACCGGCCCATGAGCCGCATTCACGCCCAGGCCGCAGGCCGCATGCAATCCCTCGCCCGCAACCCGATCATGATCGCTCTCTTTGCCAGCCTGGCTCTCGCCGCCTGCGCCAAGAAGCCGATGAACAGCGCCGGCGATCTTGGCCTTGGTGCCAACTCCGCAGCGACCCCGGGCTCGGCCCAGGACTTCACCGTCAATGTCGGCGACCGCATCTTCTTCGATACGGACTCCACCTCGATCCGTGCAGACGCTCAGGCAACGCTTGATCGCCAGGCTCAGTGGCTGGCCAAGTACCCGAACTACGCCATCACGGTCGAAGGTCATGCCGACGAACGCGGCACCCGCGAATACAACCTGGCGCTCGGCGCACGCCGTGCGGCTTCGACCAAGGAATACCTCTCCTCGCGTGGTATCTCGGCCTCGAAGATCCGCACGATCTCCTACGGCAAGGAAAAGCCGGTCGCTGTCTGCGACGACATTTCCTGCTGGTCGCAGAACCGCCGCGCCGTCACGGTTCTCGGTGGCGCCGGCATGTAATTGCCGACAGCCGGACGATCTCAATTGCAAAGGGCCGCGTGTTTTTCACGCGGCCCTTTTTTCGTTATGCGGCTGCGCCATGCGCCGCGATGGCGCCGATGATCTGCGGCCAGTCGTTCCTGTGCAGCTCATGGCCACCACCCTCGATCCGCTCCAGTTTCGCGCCCGCGACGGCGTTTGCCAAAGCCTCGCCATGGGCGAGCGGAAAGATCGGGTCCGAGGTTCCATGAATGACGAGGAGGGGGACATGCAGGTCTGCTGCGGCCAGTTGCTTTTTATCGTCGCCGCCTTCCACCAGGAAGTGGTTGGTGGCGTTTGCAAACGAGCGGGCACGGTCCATGTCGTGCTCGATTAGTTGAAGTGCAGCGGCTTCGTCATGCGGATGGGCGGTGCTTGCTATCATGCGAACGTCGCGCATCATGAAACCGGTGACGCTTTCGCGGTCGGTCCAGTCAAGCGTCTCGGCTGTGGCCGCATGTGCGTTATACGCATCGGTAAAACCTGGCAGGCCGTCAATTCCAAGCGGGCTCGAACTTATGATTGTGAGCGTCCGGACGCGGGCCCGATGGGACAGTGCAACGCGCTGGGCGACGAAGCCGCCCATCGACATGCCGATGATATCTGCGGTTTTGATCCCGTAACCGTCGAGAATTGCGACGGCATCCTGCGCCATGTCTGAAAGCGTATAACCGGGCTTTCCAAGCGGGTCGATCGTGGACAGGCCCGTATCGCGATTGTCATAGCGGATGACGAAATGTCCGCGCGCGGCAAGTTGCTCGCAGAACTCCTCCGGCCACCACAGCATCGAGGCCATCGCCCCCATGATCAAAAGCAGGGCGGGGTCGATGGGATGGCCGAATGTTTCAGTGGCAATCTCCACCTCGCCGCGCCTGATCGTCAAAACTGCCATATCCCGCCCTCCAGATTGCGAAATGAAACTAGTTGCATATTGAATTCAGTTTTTGGTTTTGGCAAGAGGACTTTGGTCAGTGTGGTGGTTTCAATCGACGCGCGGCAGAAAGCTTGGACATTCGGGCTGCTCTTTCTTTTTTGTCACACTTTGACCGAACTCCGTTGCTTTTTGAGGCCAATTGGAAAACTGTGCGGAAATCATCCATCGACCGATTTGAACCGGTTCGGGTGAGAGTGGATAGATAAACAGGACACATGACATGAAACATTTTGTCGTGGCGGGATTGATCGGCCTGACTGCCTTTGCGGGCTTTGGACAGACAGTCACCGCCATGCCGCTTTCCGCGCTGTTTAACCGCGCAATTCACGGCGAAACCCAGTCGCCGGGGAACGCGCCGCTGCTCAAGGTCCAGTCGAGTGAGGTTGGACGCATCGGGCAGCTCGAGGAACAGATCCGCTCGCTCAACGGGCGTATCGAAGAGATGAGTTACCAGCTTCTGCAGATGCAGGAGCAGATCCGCAAGTTCCAGGAGGATAACGAGTTTCGTTTCCAGGAACTGGAAGGCGGCAAGTCGGGCTCCACCAAGAAGAGCCAGCTGGAAACACCACGCACCACCGATCAGGCTGCCGCGACTGCGCCGTCAGCCACCGATCAGGCAACGGCAACCGATCCCAACACAGGTTTGGGATCGGGTACCGTTGCCGGTGGCAATACGGGCGCGCCGTCGGCGACGCTTGGCCAGATCATCTTTGACGAAAACGGCAATCCCGTTGCGGCAAACCAGGATACGTCGAGCCTTGAATCCTCGCTTCCCGGCACGGATCAGGGGCTCAACCAGACGCCGGACACCCAGCAGCAGACGGCAGCACTCGACAATCCCGGCGATCTCTACCAGTCGGCCTATGGCCATGTGCTGACAGGCGATTACAGCCAGGCCGAAAACGAATTCCGCAGCTATCTCGAAGCGTTCCCGAAGGGCGAAAAAGCCGCGGATGCGAGCTTCTGGATGGGCGAAGCACAATATTCCCAAGGCAAGTTCAACGATTCCGCCAAGACATTTCTGAATGCGCACCAGGCCTACAGCAAATCGCCCAAGGCTCCGGAAATGCTCTTGAAGCTCGGCATGTCGCTGGCAGCCCTCGACAACAAGGACACGGCCTGCGCCACGCTGCGCGAGGTCAACAAACGCTACCCGAAGGCGTCACAGGCCGTGAAGGCCAAGGTGACCAGCGAACAGGGCCGTCTTGCCTGCTGAGGCGGACCGCGCCGCGCCGCACGCCGCTTTTAAGGCGGCACAACAATTTCTCTCCACCTTCAAGACCCCCGGCATGATCCTCGCCGCCGTTTCCGGCGGCAGCGATTCAAAAGGCTTGCTGCTTGCGCTGCATGAAGCAATCACGCTCGGTGGCTTCTCCGCCTTTTCCCTGTCGGCCTGCACTGTCGATCATGCTCTGCGGCCCGAATCCGCTGCGGAAGCGAACGCGGTGGCAGCATTTTGCGCGCAAAGAGGCATCGCGCACAGCATCCGCCGCTGGCACGGCGACAAGCCTGTGACCGGTATTCAGGCGGCAGCGCGGGCAGCGCGCTATCGCCTGCTTGCCGATGCCGCGCAGGAGATTGGCGCGCTTTGCATCGTCACAGGCCACACCGCTGACGATCAGGCCGAAACGATTGCCATGCGGCAGACACGTTCGAAGCCCGGCGCGCACGGTCTCGCCGGAATGGCGGCCGGTGTTCTTGTCGAGCGACGGGCCTGGGTTCTGCGGCCTTTTCTTCCTCTGCACCGGACGGAGATCCGCGCCTTTCTAACCGCGAAAGGCGAGGGGTGGTTCGATGACCCGAGCAACGACAACCGGCACTTCGAGCGTGTGCGCATGCGCCATGCATTAACCGGGAGCGGCTCGCCGCCTGCGGATATCCTTGCGGCCGGTAGAGCCCGGCTTGCCTCAAGCGAGCGTGCGGCGCTGCTGCTGTCCCGGCAGGTCCAGGGGTTCGAGGGGCTGGTGGCACGCGTGGATCCGGCACTCTCGGCCAAGGTGGACGACCCCGACTGCGCGCGTACGCTTCTGTCGCTCGCGTCCGTGGCCGGTGGCCGTGCGCATCTTCCAGGCCGGGAAACGGCTGCGCGGCTGGCTGCGTTTTTGAAATCGCCCGGCGGCGGACGGATGACGGCGGGGCGGGTGGTCTTCGATAACCGCAAATCGGGGCTCTATCTCTATCGCGAGGCAAGGGGGCTGCCGCATCTCGAGCTTCACCCCGGCGAATGCGCGCTGTGGGATGGCCGCTTTTTCGTCGAAAATACCGGTCGTGACCGGATTGCCGTCCATGCGGGCGGCGAAACGGCCGCGTTTTGCGCGAGACTGATTGCCGCAGGCCTGCCCGAACCGGTGGCCAAGCGCGCCGTCAAATCCGCTATCAGCTTCGGTGCGGTTGCGGCGTTCGCCGCTCTCACCGATGCGCAGGCCGCAGTGCCGCCAACGCCCTTGGTGCAAGCCCATCTCGGCCTCTACGACACCTTTTTGCCGTGTTTCGACCTGATGATGGCCAATCGTATCGCCGCTCTCTTTGGCCGTGATGGCTATCCTGCTCCTCCCGTTCATAATGTTTGACGGAAAAGTTGGGGTTTTGACGGAAAAGTCAGGTTCGTCTTGAGTTTGCCTTGGCAAGGCGGTTACGCAACCCTATGTTAGGCGCAAGAATGCAGCCACAAATCATTGCGGGTTGCGACAGAGGTTCCGGGGAGTTCGATGAACCCTAATTTCAGAAATTTTGCATTGTGGGCAATCATTGCCCTGCTTTTGATCGCGCTGTTCAGCATGTTCCAGCAGCCGACAGAGCGGACGGGTTCGAAGGATGTGCCTTTTTCCCAGTTCCTGAAGGATGTTGACGGAAGTCGCGTCAAGGAAGTGGTGATCACCGGCAACAAGGTTATCGGCTCCTATGCCGAGAGCGGCGCCACCTTCCAGACCTATGCGCCTGCGATCGATACGGCTTTGACCGAGCGCATGGAAGCCAAGAATGTCACCGTGACGGTTCGCCCCGAAACTGACGGCTCTTCCGGCTTCCTCAGCTATGTCGGCACCTTGCTGCCCATGCTGCTCATCCTCGGTGTCTGGCTGTTCTTCATGCGCCAGATGCAGGGCGGCTCTCGCGGTGCGATGGGTTTTGGCAAGTCCAAGGCCAAGCTTTTGACTGAAGCGCACGGCCGCGTGACGTTTGATGACGTTGCGGGCGTCGATGAGGCCAAGCAAGATCTGGAAGAAATCGTTGAATTCCTGCGCGACCCGCAGAAGTTCCAGCGCCTTGGCGGCCGTATTCCGCGCGGCGTGCTGCTCGTCGGCCCTCCAGGTACCGGTAAGACCCTGCTTGCCCGCTCGGTTGCCGGCGAAGCCAACGTGCCGTTCTTCACGATTTCCGGTTCGGACTTCGTTGAAATGTTCGTCGGCGTCGGCGCAAGCCGTGTCCGCGACATGTTCGAACAGGCCAAGAAGAATGCCCCTTGCATTATCTTCATCGACGAAATCGACGCCGTCGGCCGCCATCGTGGCGCCGGTCTTGGCGGCGGTAACGACGAGCGCGAGCAGACGCTCAACCAGCTGCTGGTCGAGATGGACGGCTTTGAGGCCAATGAAGGCATCATCCTGATCGCTGCGACCAACCGTCCCGACGTTCTTGACCCCGCTCTTCTGCGTCCGGGCCGTTTTGACCGCCAGGTCGTGGTGCCGAACCCGGATATCAACGGCCGCGAGCGCATCCTCAAGGTGCATGTCCGCAACGTTCCGCTGGCTCCGAATGTCGACCTCAAGGTTCTGGCCCGTGGTACCCCTGGTTTCTCCGGTGCTGACCTGATGAACCTCGTCAACGAAAGCGCCCTGATGGCCGCGCGCCGCAACAAGCGCGTCGTCACCATGCAGGAATTCGAAGACGCCAAGGACAAGATCATGATGGGCGCGGAACGCCGCTCGTCCGCCATGACCGAAGCTGAAAAGAAGCTGACCGCCTATCACGAGGCCGGCCATGCGATCATGGCGCTGAAGGTCCCTGTTGCCGATCCGCTGCACAAGGCGACGATCATTCCGCGCGGCCGTGCTCTCGGCATGGTCATGCAGCTTCCCGAAGGCGACCGCTATTCGATGAGCTACAAGTGGATGGTATCGCGCCTCGCCATCATGATGGGCGGCCGCGTTGCCGAGGAAATTACCTTCGGCAAGGAAAACATCACGTCCGGCGCGTCCTCCGATATCGAGCAGGCAACCAAGCTTGCCCGGGCAATGGTGACCCAGTGGGGCTTTTCCGACCAGCTCGGCCAGGTTGCCTATGGCGAAAACCAGCAGGAAGTCTTCCTCGGTCATTCCGTGTCGCAGTCGAAGAACGTGTCCGAGGCAACGTCCCAGAAGATCGACAACGAGATCCGCCGCCTGATCGACGAAGCCTATCTCGAAGCCAAGCGCATAATCACTGACATGCACAGCGAGTTTGTTGCGATCGCTGAAGGCCTGCTCGAATATGAAACGCTGACCGGCGACGAGATCAAGGCGTTGATCCGCGGCGAAAAGCCAGCGCGTGATCTCGGTGACGATTCGACACCGCATCGCGGCTCGGCTGTCCCGTCTGCCGGAACCAAGAAAGACGGTTCTGTCGGCAAGGGTGACGAGGCCGAAGGCGGGTTTGAACCGCAGCCGCAATAATCGGCACCTAGCCAAAAAACGAAATTGGACCGCCGCGCCGTCATGCGCGGCGGTTTTTCTTTGTCCCTGATGGCTCCGTGTTGGTAACGCGCTGTAATGAATTCTGATGATAGAACGGGATGATGCCGCGGAAGATTTATGGCATGACGTAGCAAGGTCGCCCAAAAGGATGCGTCGGATTCTGGCGCAACTACAGGCATAACTGAAAATCTGGGCGCTGTGGGAAAGCGGTCTCTTGCGAGGCCCCCGGCGACGGTTTTGTTGCAATGACCTTTTGGGCTTGAGGTTAAATCAAAGGCGATGTCGCCGGAAGCGCGCTCTGGGTGGGCGCCGGCACCCTGATGAAAATTGGAGTTCTTATGAAGCGCAGATATTTTGGCACGGATGGCATCCGCGGGCAGTCCAATGTCTTTCCGATGACGCCTGATCTCGCCATGCGGGTCGGCATCGCCGTCGGCACCATATTCCGCAATGGCGCCCATCGTCACCGGGTGGTGATCGGCAAGGACACGCGCCTGTCCGGCTATATGCTGGAAAATGCGATGGTGGCCGGCTTTACTGCGGCCGGGCTCGATGTCTTCCTGCTCGGACCGATCCCGACCCCCGGCGTTGCGATGCTGACGCGGTCGCTGCGCGCCGATGTCGGCGTGATGATCTCGGCTTCGCACAATCCGTTTGAGGACAATGGCATCAAGCTGTTCGGCCCGGATGGCTACAAGCTCTCCGACGAGATCGAGGGGCAGATCGAAGATCTGCTCGACAAGGATATGACGGCACAGCTTGCCAAGTCGCAGGAAATCGGCCGGGCAAAGCGCGTCGAGGGCGACATCTACCGCTATATCGAACATGCCAAGCGCACCTTGCCGCGCGATGTGACGCTGCAGGGCTTGCGGGTTGCCATCGACTGCGCCAATGGTGCCGCCTACAAGGTCGCCCCTCTCGCTCTTTGGGAACTCGGCGCCGATGTCGTGACCATCGGTAACGAGCCGAACGGCATGAATATCAACCTCGACTGCGGCTCCACCCATCCGGCTGCTCTGTCGCGCAAAGTGCATGAGGTCCGGGCCGATATCGGCATTGCGCTGGATGGCGATGCCGACCGGGTGCTGATCGTCGATGAAAACGGCACGGTGATCGATGGCGATCAGCTGATGGCGGTGATCGCCAATAGCTGGGCCGATGACGGCGTGCTCAAGGGCAACGGTATCGTTGCGACCGTCATGTCCAATCTCGGGCTCGAGCGTTATCTCAACGGCCGTGGGCTGGATCTGCACCGCACCAAGGTTGGCGACCGCTATGTGGTCGAACATATGCGCCAGCACGGCTTCAATGTCGGCGGCGAGCAGTCCGGGCATCTGGTGCTTTCCGATTTCGGCACGACCGGTGATGGCCTTGTTGCCGCACTGCAAATCCTGGCCTGCGTCAAGCGCCAGGGCAAGACGGTCAGCGAGGTCTGCAACCGCTTCGATCCCGTGCCGCAGGTCTTGAAGAATGTGCGCGTATCGGCCGGCATGCCGCTTGAAAACGCCACCGTTCGCAAGGCCATTGCCGATGCGGAATCAGAACTCGCCAAGAACGGCCGCCTGCTGATCCGTCCGTCCGGCACCGAACCGCTGATCCGCGTCATGGCCGAGGGCGATGACCGGGCGCAGGTCGAGCGCATTGTCGATGAACTGGTCAGCGTCATCGGCGGCGCGCGCGACGTCGCCTAAGCGCACGTCTCTAAAAAGACTTGAAGAGACCGGGTTTTGCCCGGTCTTTTTTGTGCGTTGTTTACGAAGCGGCGGATGTTGCTTACGGATGCGCCCAATCTCTTAACAGTTACGGTAAATTTTTGTAGTTAATCAGACCTTAACCTTTCCTATTCATGATCCACATCAACACAATTTGTTGGAAGCCGGTCTTTCGGCTGACCAGGCAGCAAGAAGTATTGGAGTGTGGCCATGAAGACTATTTTGATTGGCGTTGTTGCAGCTATGCTCGGCAGCAACGCAACCTTCGCCGCGGATTTTTATGAGCCGCCGATCGAGCAGCCCGTTTCTGAGCCGGTTCAGCTGGCGGAAGCCAGCGGATGGTATCTGCGCGGTGATGTCGGTTATGCCTTCACCAAGCTTCGCGGCGCCAATTTCTATCAGGGTCCCGGCCGCTTCGTTCGCGATTTCGACGATGCCGATCTCGATGACAGCTGGACCGCAGGCGTCGGTGTCGGTTACCAGATCAACCATTATCTGCGTACCGACCTCACGCTCGACTATCTCGGCAAGGCCGATTTCGATGGCTCGACGTCCGGCAGCTGCGGTGTTGCCGTGTCCTGCACCTCGCGCGATGTTTCGGCAATCGCTGCCTGGAGCCTGATGGCCAACGCCTATGTCGATATCGGCACATATGGCTCATTCACGCCTTACGTCGGCGCCGGCATCGGCGGTACGCAGGTCAGGTGGGACAAGCTGCGCAACACCAGCTGCGAAACCGGCAACCCGGGCAATTGCGATCCGAGCTTCGAACATGACGGCCGCAGCAAGTGGCGCTTCACCTACGGCCTGATGGCCGGTACGGCGATCGATCTGACCTGCAACCTGAAGGCCGATGTCGGCTACCGTTTCCGCCATGTCCTCGCCGGCGATATGTTCGGCTATAACGCCAATAGCGGTCCAGGTCGCGACGAGGGCATCTATCTGCATGAAGCCCGCGCCGGTCTGCGCTATTCCTTCGGCGGTTGCGCGGAGGCCTATGTGCCGCCGGCCGAGCCGATCGTCTACAAGTAAGCGCATCGCGCGATCCGTCACCAAAGGCCGTCCGGTTTCCGGGCGGCCTTTTCGGTTTTTGATGGATCCGTTTGGTTAAGAAGCATGCTTAACCTGAGGTTAACCGCTGGATGCGATGATCAGAGCATATGAACGCGGGCGGCGGGTTCTGCCGCTGTTACCAATTTCCAAGGACGGTCCAATGAAGTTGCGGCACACTCTCCTCAATGCATCTGCACTGATCCTGCTGTTTGCCGGCGGGCAGGTGATTGCTGCCGATTTCCTCGAGGCGCCCGAGGTTAGCATTTCGACCACAGACACAGTCGGCCATGGTTTTTACCTGCGCGGCGATCTCGGTTACGCCGGATGGACGCGCGGCGGCGACCCATCGCTGCGACTGTTCGATGCCGGAACCGGCACGACCAATACCGCATCTTTCGACAATGATTTCGACCAGCCCTTTTCCGGCACTGTCGGCGTCGGCTATCAGTTCAACGACATGTTCCGGGCCGATTTGACTGGAGAATATTTCGAGGGCGATGTCAGTGGACATGGCCGGGCAAACATCCCTTGCGCCGGCGAGGCGCTCGGCACATCCTGCGGCGGCGGCCTCAATGCCGATTACAAGGCGATTGGTCTGATGGCCAATGGCTATGTCGATCTGGCGACCGTCGCTGGCCTGACGCCCTATGTCGGCGCCGGTCTCGGCGTCACGCAACTGCGCTGGAACGACGTTGCCCTGCGCACCAGCTGCGTTCCGGGAGCTGCAGCCTGCTCCGGTGCCGCCGCCGTCAACCAGACCTTCGACGGCGAAAGCAGCTGGCGCCTGACCTACGCGTTGATGGCCGGCGTATCCTACAACATGACCGAGCGGCTGAAACTCGATGTCGGCTACCGCTACTCGCAGATCACCGATGGCGACCTGTTCAACGGCAGCGATATTGACGGCCTCGACGACGGCCTCGGCCGCCACGAAATCCGCGCCGGTCTGCGCATGTCTCTTTGGTAGCCACAATAACCTTTGCTCCGGCAATGCTTGCAGCGTCAAAAATCTTTCCGGAAACGACACATCATTCTTGACTTCCGGGCCTGTCCGCAATATCCACGGCGGCAGGCCACCTCTCCCTAACGAGAGGCTTTCTATCTGGAAGGATAGCTTTGATGACGACCCCTGCGACACCGGAATTGCGTCCGGCAAACACCCATTTTTCTTCTGGTCCCTGCTCCAAGCGCCCCGGTTGGTCGCTTGATGCGCTCTCTGATGCGGCCCTCGGGCGCTCGCACCGTGCCAAGGTTGGCAAGAGCAAGCTGAAGCAGGCGATCGATCTCACCCGTGAAATTCTGCAGGTTCCGGCGGATTACCGTATCGGTATCGTGCCTGCCTCCGACACCGGCGCCGTCGAAATGGCGCTCTGGTCGCTGCTCGGCCCGCGTGGCGTCGATATGGTCGCCTGGGAAAGCTTCGGCTCCGGTTGGGTCTCGGATGTCGTCAAGGAGCTGAAGCTCCCCGACACCCGCAAGTTCGTTGCCGATTACGGCAAGCTTGTCGATTTCTCTCAGGTCGATTTCGACCGCGATGTCGTCTTCACCTGGAACGGCACCACATCGGGCGTGCGGGTTGCCAATGCCGATTTCATTCCGGCTGACCGCAAGGGCCTGACCATCTGCGATGCGACCTCTGCTGCATTCGCACAGGACCTCGATTTCGCCAAGCTCGATGTCGTCACCTTCTCCTGGCAGAAGGTTCTGGGTGGCGAGGGCGCGCATGGCATCCTCATCCTGTCGCCGCGTGCCGTCGAACGGCTGGAAAGCTATGAGCCTTCCTGGCCGCTGCCGAAGATCTTCCGCATGACCAAGGGCGGCAAGATCATCGAAGGCATTTTCCAGGGCGAGACGATCAACACGCCGTCGATGCTCTGCGTCGAGGATTATATCGATGCGCTCACCTGGGCAAAGTCGCTCGGTGGCCTGAACGCCCTGATCGCGCGTGCCGATGCCAACGCGCAGGCCATTCATGACTTTGTCGAGAAGACGGACTGGATCGCCAATCTGGCGGTCGATCCTGCAACGCAGTCCAACACATCGGTCTGCCTGAAGATCATCGACAAGGACATTGCGGCCCTTGACGCTGCCGGCCAGGATGCCTTTGCCAAGGGCATGGTCGCGCTGCTCGAAAAGCAGGGTGTCGCCCATGATATCGGCGCCTATCGCGATGCGCCCTCCGGTTTCCGGATCTGGGCCGGTGCGACGATCGAAACCTCGGATATCAAGGCGCTGATGCCCTGGTTCGACTGGGCGTTTGCGACCCAGAAGGCGACGCTGTCTCAGGCAGCGGCCTAACCGGCTTTAGGCCGCGCCAACAGGGCGCGGCTGTCCATCCCCATTCCCTTTTGACGAAACCAATGGAGGCCTCCCATGGCACCTCGCGTACTCGTATCCGATGAACTGTCGGAAACTGCCGTCCAGATCTTCCGTGATCGCGGCGTCGATGTCGATTTCCAGCCGCAGCTCGGCAAGGACAAGGAAAAGCTTGCCGCGATTATCGGCAATTATGATGGCCTTGCCATCCGCTCCGCCACCAAGGCGACGGAAAAGCTGATCGCTGCCGCGACCAATCTCAAGGTCATCGGCCGCGCCGGTATCGGCGTCGACAATGTCGATATCCCGGCCGCCTCGCGCCGCGGTATTATCGTCATGAACACGCCGTTCGGCAACTCGATCACCACGGCCGAACATGCGATCGCGCTGATGTTTGCCGTGGCCCGCCAGCTGCCGCAGGCCGATACATCGACCCAGGCCGGCAAGTGGGAAAAGTCCAAGTTCATGGGCGTCGAAATCACCGGCAAGACGCTCGGCGTCATCGGTGCCGGCAATATCGGCGGCATCGTCTGCGCCCGCGCCATCGGCCTGAAGATGCATGTTCTGGCCTATGACCCCTTCCTGTCGAAGGAACGCGCCGAGGAAATGGGCGTCACCAAGGTCGAGCTGGACGAGCTGCTCGCCCAGGCCGATTTCATCACTTTGCATGTGCCGATGACCGACAAGACGCGCGGCATCCTCAACCGTGAAGCCTTGGCAAAGACCAAGCCCGGCGTTCGCATCATCAACTGCGCACGCGGCGGTCTAGTCGATGAGCAGGCGCTTGCCGACGCCATCAAGTCCGGTCATGTCGCCGGCGCCGGTTTTGACGTGTTCGAAGTCGAGCCCGCAACGGAAAGCCCGCTGTTTGGCCTGCCGAACGTCGTCTGCACGCCGCATCTGGGCGCCTCGACCACGGAAGCCCAGGAGAATGTCGCGCTGCAGGTGGCCGAGCAGATGTCGGATTACCTGGTCAAGGGTGCGGTCTCCAACGCCATCAACATGCCCTCGATCACGGCTGAGGAAGCGCCGCTTCTGAAGCCCTTCATCCGGCTCGCAGACGTGCTCGGCGCCTTTGTCGGCCAGGTGACGGAAAGCGCCATCAAGGAAATCGAGATCCTTTATGATGGATCGACCGCCGGAATGAACACCAAGGCGCTGACGAGTGCGGCGCTTGCCGGTCTCATCCGCAGTCAGGTGTCCGACGTCAACATGGTTTCGGCGCCGGTCATGATTAAGGAAAAGGGCATCATCCTGTCCGAGGTCAAGCGCGACAAGTCGGGGGTCTTCGACGGTTATATCAAGCTGACGGTCACGACCGACAACCAGACGCGCTCGGTCGCCGGTACGGTGTTTTCGGATGGCAAGCCGCGCTTCATCCAGATCAAGGATATCAACCTGGACGCCGATGTCGGCAACCACATGGTTTACATCACCAATACCGACGTTCCCGGCATGATCGGCTTCATCGGCATGACGCTCGGCGATGCCGGCGTCAACATCGCCAACTTCCAGCTCGGCCGCCACAATGCCGGCGCCGATGCCATCGCGCTGCTTTATGTCGATGGTGCCGTGTCGGAAGACGTGCTCGACAAGCTGCGCGCCAACCCGGCCATCCGGGCCGCCAAGCCGCTGGTCTTCAACGTCGATTAAGCCGCTTATGCGGAATGGCCTTTAAGGGCCGACATTTGAACGCGCCGGATACCCTCCGGCGCGTTTGCCGTTTGATGAAATTGAATGCCATGAACGCAACAGACCGCTCCGCCCATTGGCGCCCGGCCAGCCCTTCCGATATCGAGGCGATCGACGCGATCCAGCGCATCGTGCATGCCGATTTCCCCGAGGCCCGCGCGGTTCTGTTCGAGCGCCTGGGACTTGTGCCCGGCCGGATGTTTCGTCCTGGAAAAACGCGGCGAGATTTGCGGATATGTGCTCAGCCACCCTTGGCGCCGCCTCTCGCCACCGCCGATCGATACAAGGCTTGAGGCGATCCCGGCAGATGCGGATATCTGGTATCTTCACGATCTGGCTTTATTGCCGGGAACGCGTGGCTCAGGTGCGGGCGCAAGGGTGGCAAAATTGCTGGCGGTGGCGGCGCGCCGGGATGGCTATGGAACCATGGCACTTGTCTCCGTCAATGGATCACAAGGTTTCTGGGAGCGGCAGGGTTTTGGCGTGCGGATGGAAGAGGCGCTCGGCGCAAAACTTTCCAGCTATGGTGGCGAGGCGGTCTATATGGAGCGAACGCTTGCCGGTGAGAATTTTCGCTAGGGTGTCTTCGCGGTTTGCGCAGGCCGCGGACGGCCGCGCTCGGCCACGGCGATCCCGACGAGAACAAGCCCCATGGCAGCAATATGAAATGTCTGCAGCGCCTCGCCGATCAGGGTGATCGACAGAAGCGTGCCGAAGATCGGGATGGTGTTGATGAACAGGCCGGCCCGGTTGGGGCCGATCAGTTCGACGCCGCGCACATAAAGAATTTGCGAGACGAGCGAGGGCAGGAGGCCCGCATAGGCGACGATGACCCAGCCCTGCATATCCGGCCAGATCATCCGGCCGGTGGAAAACTCCCAGATCACCAGCGGAATGGAGCTGATCAGCGCCCCCAGGGCGGAAATCGCAATCAGGCTTTTCCAGTGGATTTCCGGCTTGAAGCGCAGCGCCACGGTATAGCCGGCATAGACGAGCACGGCCGCCATCATCATGGCGTCGCCCTGGTTGAGATCGAGCGAGAGCAGCGTGGTCAGGTCGCCATGCGATGCGGTCAGGGCCACGCCGCCCAGTGTCAGCGTGAAACCGGCGATCTGTGCCAGAGAAAACGCGGTGCGAAACAGCACATAGTTCATCACGAAAATCACCATCGGGATGCCGGCCTGTTCGATAACGGCATTGATGGCGCTGGTATATTGCAGGGCGGAATAGAGAAAGGCATTGAAGGCGGTGAAGCCGACGGTGCCGTACCCCAGCAGGAGCAGCCAGTTCCTGCGGATGACCGGGAAATCGCGGCGCACCTGCGGGGCTGCGAAAATCAGGAGCACGGTGCAGGCGATGACCCAGCGCAGGCCTGTGAGCATCATCGGGCTGACGTGGCCGACGGCCATTTTCCCTGCCACCGTATTCCCGCCCCAGATCAGGGTGGTGATGCACAAAATGATATAGGCTTGCAGATTGACGGGCACGGTATTCCCTAAGCAAAGCATGATGGCGGTCGTGATGACGGTAGACGTCCGGTGCTGCAGGACCGGCCTTTGCCGGCGCAGAGTTTCCCTTTGCATTGAATCCATACGGGCGAGGAAGGCAAGTCCACATTATGGACCATGGGCGCGCGGGCGGCCATTGCGCGTGGCGTTGCGGGCAGGCAATGGGGTGCGCAAGCCCTGTGATGACCGGACAGGTCCGGTGCGTTTTACCCCTATGCAGGGACAATCCTGTTTTGTGAAACAGTGCTCAGACGCAGAATCTCAGGGTCAAATGCGGTCTTTACCATGCAAAAACCCCGAATCCCCGGTTAAACAGGGTCGCTTTCCAAAAAACAAAACAGTATAGATGCGCGGGTTTGAAGACAGCGCATGACTGGCGCCAAGGAAACAGGAAATCTGAAATGACGAATGTCGTGGTGGTCGGATCGCAATGGGGTGATGAAGGCAAGGGCAAGATTGTCGATTGGCTCTCCGAGCGTGCCGACATCGTTGTGCGCTTTCAGGGCGGGCACAATGCTGGCCATACCCTTGTGATCGATGGCACCAGCTACAAGCTGTCGCTCTTGCCCTCTGGCGTCGTGCGTCCGGGCAAGCTCGCCGTGATTGGCAATGGCGTGGTCATCGACCCGCATGCGCTCTTGGCCGAAATCGAAAAGCTCGACAAGCAGGGCGTTTCCATCACGCCTGAAAACCTGCGCATCGCCGATAATGCCACGCTGATCCTGTCGCTGCACCGCGAGCTCGACGGCATCCGCGAAGATGCCGCGTCCAACAGCGGCACCAAGATCGGCACGACGCGCCGCGGCATCGGCCCGGCCTATGAAGACAAGGTCGGCCGCCGTGCCATCCGCGTCATGGATCTCGCTGATCTCGATACGCTGCCGGCCAAGGTCGACCGCTTGCTCACCCACCACAATGCGCTGCGCCGTGGTCTTGGCGAAGCCGAAGTGAGCCATGAGGCCATCATGAGCGAGCTTTCCTCGATCGCTGCCCGCGTGCTGCCGTTCATGGAAACCGTCTGGCTCTTGCTCGACCGCCAGCGCCGCAAGGGTGCGCGCATCCTGTTCGAAGGCGCGCAGGGCACGCTGCTCGATATCGATCACGGCACCTATCCGTTCGTCACCTCGTCCAACACAGTCGCCGGTCAGGCCGCTGCAGGCTCGGGCATGGGCCCCGGTGCGCTCGGCTACATCCTCGGCATCACCAAGGCCTACACGACCCGCGTCGGCGAAGGTCCGTTCCCGACGGAGCTGCATGACGAAATCGGCCAGTTCCTCGGCGAAAAGGGCCATGAGTTCGGCACGGTCACGGGGCGCAAGCGCCGTTGCGGCTGGTTCGATGCGGCCCTGGTGCGCCAGTCGGTTGCCACCAACGGCATTACCGGCATCGCGCTCACCAAGCTCGATGTGCTCGATGGCCTTGATGAATTGAAGATCTGCGTCGGTTACACGCTGGATGGTGCCGAGATCGATCACCTGCCGGCAAGCCAGGCGCAGCAGGCTCAGGCGAAGCCCGTTTACATCACGCTGGAAGGCTGGAAAGAATCGACCGTCGGTGCCCGCAGCTGGGCCCAGCTTCCCGCCCAGGCCATCAAATATGTGCGTCAGGTCGAGGAGTTGATCGGTGCGCCGGTCGCTCTTCTGTCCACCAGTCCGGAGCGTGACGACACCATACTTGTGACGGACCCGTTTGAGGACTAGTCTGACGTTGACGACCAGGGAAGAATTTGGCGTAAACACGCCGATGGTATGAGAAAGTTCTGATGGCGGATTTTGTTGCAGTTATTCGAAGGACCGTCGATGGTCTGTCGGACAATGTTCCCGAAATGCGGGCCAAGGTCTATGACAAGGCCCGTGGCGCCGTCCGCCGTCAGCTCGAAAGCATGAAGCCTCGTCCTTCCGACGAGATGATCGAACGCCAGATGGTCAAGCTCGAGGCGGCGATCACCGAGGTCGAGGACGATCACGCCGAAGCGCTTGCGCCCCTTGAAGAGGCGTACGATGATTCGGTCGTTGAAGAAGCTGCCGAGGCCGGGGATCATGCCGCCGCACCTGCGGCGGAGCCATATGAGCAGGAAGCCCCGCCCGTCGAGGACGAACGCCCGGCCTTCGCCGCCGAGCCGCCGCTGGCCATTGAACCCGTCGAAGAGCCTGTTGCGGCCGCTGAGCCTGTGGATGCCGTCGAGCCGCCGGTGGAAGATGCTTATGTGGCGCCTGAACCGGTTGTGGAACCCGCTTATGACCCGGCTCCCGTAGAAGACCATATTCCCGAGCCCGAGCCCGAGCATGCGGTTGAGGCCGAAGAGCCACGGCCGGTCACGCCGTATGATCCGGATCATCCGGTTGCGGCCGAATATGCGCCGGAGGAGCGCGATGGCGCGGTCGAGGAAACGGTTTACGTTCCTGATACTGCGGCAGAACCGGAACCGCAGGAGGTTGCCGAGCCAGCGGTCGAACCGCCTGCAGAGCCGGTCGAAGAAAAACCCATGCCTGCGGCGTCCACCGAGTGGGAATTGCCGGAATGGAACGATCCTGTCCCGGCGACCGCCCATAGCGAACCGGTCTGGACGGAGGCTGCCGAAGCTGCCCCTGCTGCCGATGACATTCCCGATCTTACAACATACGAGCCGGTTGAAACCGTAACGCTGCTGAACGAGGAAATCGGCGCCAAAGAGCAGGCTCCGGGCGAGCCTGATGCTTGGGCCTGGGACGACAAGGATCCCTTCACGCAAGCGCCCGCAGCGGCCCCTGCCGAAGCGTCGGAACCGGCCATTGCCGATTGGTCCTGGCCGGTCGAAAAAACGCCTGCCGCTGAGCCTGAACAGCGCGCCGCTGCCAATGACAGCTGGAACGATATTGACGAGCTCCTGGCCCATGGCGGCACGGCGGCAGCGGCTGGTGCGGCAGCTTCGTCGCAGACGGGCAGGGCGCCGGCTGCCACAGACGAAAATGTCGAAGTACTGTCACGGCCCGTTTCCTACCGCGTCGAGCCGAAACGCTCGCGTTTGAACGGCAAGGCCATCGGGCTTGCTGCAGTGCTCCTTTTGATCCTGGGCGGTGGCGGTTATGCCTATTGGCAAAACCAGACCACGGTGAATTCCTGGGTCTCGAGCACGCTGGCATCGATCACCGCCAATATTCCGGGCCAGAGCACGCCGGAAACCACAGCACCCGAAGAGGGCGCCAGGGATCTGAGCACGCCGGAAACCAACAACCAGACGCAGACGCCGGCCAATACCGAGGTCGCAGCTGTCGAAGGCAGCGGCAAGTTCACACAGCGCCTGCAGCAGGATGGCAGCGAGATCGATCCGGGCCCGGCTGTGGTTGCCACTGGCGCCAGCGCCACCGAGGAAGGTAAATCGGTCGCGGCGCAGACGGAGGCGGGCAAGCCCGTCGATACCGCGCAGGCGGCGCAAACGACCCCTGCCGCCCAGCCGACGGATGGGACGCAGCCTGCCCAGCCGGTGCCGGGCCAGCAGCCGGCCGCCAATCCTGCGACGCAGCAGGTCCCGGCCGGTGCCCAGAAAATGTTTCTCTATGAGGAGCGGCTCGGCCAGTCGGCCCCGACCGCCATCGAGGGCAATGTTGCCTGGTCGGTCAAGGAAGAGTCTCCGGGGGGCGATGCCAAGCCGGAGCCGGTCGTTCAGGCACAGATCAATGTGCCCGAGCGCGGCCTGACGGCCCTGATGACGATCAAGCGCAATGCCGACTCGTCGCTGCCGGCCAGCCATGTGATTGAATTTGTCTTCTCGCTGCCGGAAAATTTCGAAGGCGGCAGCATCGATAGCGTGCAGCGTGTTTCGATGAAGCGCAACGAGCAGGATCGTGGCGATGCGCTGATTGCGGTTCCGGCCAAGATCACCGAGGATTTCCACATGATCGCGCTCAACGACTTCCCGGAAGCCGTTGCGACGAATACTGAGCTTTTGCGCACACGCGGCTGGATGGATATTCCGCTGACCTACCGCAACGGCCGACGCGCGCTGCTGACCCTGGAAAAGGGAGCCGCCGGCACGGAGGCGTTTACGAAGGCGATGCAGGCCTGGAGCCTGGCTGCAACGCCTAACCCGGCCGGTCAGTAATCTTTGGTATAGCTCTCTCAAAAGCACAAAAAGAAACCCGGCTGGAGCGATCCAGCCGGGTTTTTTATTGGTTCAGGTAATGCCGCGATCAGGCGTCTTCGACGACCCGAAGCGCATTCTGACGATCCTGCGCCGCCTTGCGGACGGCGTCCTGGACCTTTTCGAAGGCGCGGACCTCGATCTGGCGGACACGCTCGCGGCTGATGTCGAACTCGGTCGACAGGTCCTCAAGCGTGACCGGATCTTCAGTCAGGCGGCGGGCCTCGAAGATGCGGCGTTCGCGGTCGTTCAGAACGTTCATGGCGCTCGACAGAAGGCTGCGGCGGTTTTCCAGTTCGTCCTGTTCGATCAGGATGTCTTCCTGATTGTCGTGGTCATCGACCAGCCAATCCTGCCACTGGCCGGATTCGCCTTCGCCCGCCTTGATCGGCGCGTTCAGCGATGCGTCGCCTGAAAGCCGCTGGTTCATCGAAATGACCTCGGCTTCCGAGACCTTCAGGGTCGTGGCGATATGCGCGACCTGGTCGGGTTTCAGATCACCCTCGTCGAGAGCCTGGATCTTGCCCTTGAGGCGGCGCAAGTTGAAGAACAGCCGCTTCTGGTTGGCGGTCGTGCCCATCTTCACCAGCGACCACGAGCGCAGGATATATTCCTGGATCGAAGCCTTGATCCACCACATCGCGTAGGTGGCCAGACGGAAGCCGCGTTCCGGATCGAATTTCTTGACCGCCTGCATGAGGCCGACGTTGCCTTCGGAAACGACTTCACCAATTGGCAGGCCATAGCCACGGTAACCCATGGCGATCTTCGCTACGAGGCGCAGATGGCTGGTTACGAGCTGATGGGCGGCCTTACGGTCGTCATGCTCCTGATACCGCTTGGCGAGCATGTACTCTTCCTGCGGTTCAAGCATGGGAAATTTGCGGATTTCATCGAGATAACGGTTGAGACCGCCTTCTCCGGCGGTAATCGACGGTAACGTACTGCGGGCCATGATGCACCCCCCTTTCGCGTTCCGGCCTCCTCTTGGCAGGCCGGGCATGTGGGTCTATCCGACCCCACATCCTCATAGATAAGCGCGGCGAAAGCATGATTCAAGAACTCCGGTTTCACAGAGATGTGAAGCCAGAGAAGCGCATGCTCCAGTCGGGTTACGACACGTAAATTGTGTCCGTCCCTGAAATATCAAGGCTGGAACTGGCACTTTTCCTGCAAAAATCCTCCATGCCGCGACATCTGCTGACAGGCCGAACGCGGCGGCGTGGTCCCAGATTTTGCGTGTATTTTGTACATGATCAATTTTAGATTGCATTTGATCTAATTTGTGCTGAAATGCCCCTGACGATCGTCACGGCGAGGATCGGCAAAGAGGGGATGGACAATGCTCAAGATCCTAGCGGTTGCTGGTATAGCCGTTTTATCTGCGGCAACAGCGTCAGCGCAGGACCAGACCGTAAAAGCCGTCTACATTCATGATCAACGGCCTTTCCTGTGTGGTGCGCTGTTCCAACTGCTGAGCGATGCGCATGCGGAGGATAAGGACAGGCAGGTTTTTGATCACTATTCAGCAAAGTTCAATCTGTCTTTCGAGCGTGCGAAAGCCAACATCCGGAACGCTGGGGGCGATAGTGACGATGCTCATTTGAAAATGCAGGAAGCGGTCAATTCCATGGGGAAACTGCTGGCCCGGAAAAAGGCCATGACCGGACATCTGCTTTCGTCCTGCGAACGGTCCTGAAGCAAGACGAGAGCCCCGCCGGGAACGGGGCTCTGATACCCTTCACTCAATGGCTGGGGGCACTCAATGGATGGGGGAGTTGTCCTGTTCTTCCTCGAACATGACGGCCACATCGCCATTGGCACTGAGGCGGACGCGGTTTTCATCGACGCTTGCGACGAGTTCCAGCGCGATGAAATGGTGGTGGCCTTCATGGCCGGAGCCGCTGTCTTTCTTGGTCAGCTTGATGCGATCGCCTTCGACGCGATCGACCGTTCCGACATGAAGACCGTCGGCGCTGATTACTTCGGCATGCTCTCTGATCTGTGTGACATCAACCATCGGGGCTCTCCTTTTATGGTCCTGCCAAAACGCGTGAGAGCCGGAAAGGATGCATGCCGGTGTGAGAAAACCGTCCGTCACCAAATCCGGGCAGGATGGCTATAAAACCTTCACTCCATCATTGCCGGTTTCGGTTCGTCGCGGCGGCAGACCATCACGGTATCGCCAATCGTCGTGGCCGCAAACGGCTCATGGGCGCACCGGTTTCCAGAGAGCTCATGCCTCGAAGGGGTGTGCCGCCAAGATGTTCAGTCAGCTTCTCAGCCGCGCAGCGCGTCCACCAGTTCCTTCATGTCGTCCGGCACCGGCGATTCGAAATGCATGGTTTCACCGGTCGTCGGATGTTCAAAGGCCAGCATGAAAGCATGCAGCGCCTGGCGCGGGAAACGGTTGACGACCGCCTTTGCCTCATCCGGCAACAGATTGGCCTTGGTCTTGAAGGCCGCGCCATAATCGGGATCGCCGATCAGCGGATGGCCGATATGGGCCATGTGCACGCGGATCTGGTGGGTGCGGCCGGTCTCGAGATTGCACTTGATCATCGCCGCAAGCGCTGTCGCGTCGGGTTTTTCGTGGTAGCGCTCCATCACCTCGTAATGGGTGATCGCCTCGCGGGCGTCGTCTGAGCCTTCCTGCTTGACCGCACGCTTGACGCGGTCGCCGGCGCGGCCGAGCGGTGCGTCGATTGTGCCCTTCAGGCCGCGCGGGCGGCCCCAGACGATGGCCATATAGGCGCGCTCCAGCGGTCCGGTGCGGCCATGGTCGGCAAACTGGTCGGAAAGGTGGCGATGGGCGATATCGTTCTTGGCGACGACCATGACGCCGCTTGTGTCCTTGTCCAGCCGGTGGACGATGCCGGGGCGCTTGACGCCGCCGATGCCCGACAGGCTGGCGCCGCAATGATGGATCAGCGCGTTGACCAGCGTGCCGGTCCAATTGCCAGCGCCTGGATGAACGACGAGGCCCGGCGGCTTGACGAGCACGATCAGATCGTCGTCCTCATAGAGCACATCCAGCGGGATATCCTCGCCCTTCGGTTCCGGGTCTTCCGCTTCGGGCAATCCGATCTCGAAGACGTCGCCGGGCGTGACCTTCTTTTTGGCTTCCTTCACCGTCTTGCCGTTGACGGAGACTTCGCCCTGTTCGATCAGGCTCTTGATACGGTTGCGCGAAAACTCGCCGCCGAGCGCTTCGGTCAGATAGGCATCCATGCGGCCGGCCGCGTCCTCATTTGCCGTGAGGACTTTCCTAATGGCCGGGGCTTGTTTAAAGGGGTCGTTCATTCTCGTTCCATTCCGCAAGGTAGGCCACCCATGTCCAATCAGAAACCCGTCGAACAGGAAGACAAGCCGCTCGATCCGGTGATGGAGAACGTGCGCCGCAAGATGGTCAAGCTGCAGCTGGTCTCGGGTGGTATCATGTTGGTGATGCTTATGGTCGTGCTGGCAGCGATTGTCTATAAGCTTACGCGTCCGGGCAAGGCCGATGTGACGCAAAGTGCCGCCGTCTCCGTGCCGGGCGAGGCGCCGGTCACCGCAATCGCCGCGCTGCCTGCCGGGTTCGAAGTGTCCGATGTCGCCCTGTCGGGTGGCCAGATCCTGTTCTACGGCGCTGTTGCCGGGGGAGAACGCAAGGCAATCGTCTTTGATATCGCCGCCGGCCGCATCGTTGCAGATGTATCCGTCAAGACCAATTGAGAAGGCCTAATCTTGATCCCGCTGCGTATCGATGATCCGGCCGATCCCCGCATTGCAGGCTTCGTCTCGATCAAGGAGCGCGACCTGACAGGCAGGCATGGCCGTTTCATCGCCGAGGGCACGGTTGTCCTGCGCATGCTGGCGGCCGCACATCGCGCCCGGCGCGGCATCGAGGCTGAAGCGATCCTGCTCCTGGAAAACCGTATCGCCGGCCTCGGTGACATCCTTGCTGAATTCCCGGCGGATATTCCGATCTATGTCGCCAATGCTGCGGTATTCGATGCGATTGCCGGGTTCAACATGCATAGGGGCGTGCTGGCGCTCGGCAGGCGTCAACTGGCCCCTGGCCTCGATGCGCTCGTCGCTGACCTTGCGCCCAGGAGCCTCGTTCTTGCGGCCTGCGGAATTTCCAATCATGACAATATGGGTTCGATGTTCCGCAACGCCGCCGCTTTCGGTGCCGATGCCATCCTGATGGATGAAACCAGCTGCGATCCGATGTACCGCAAGGCGATCCGGGTCTCGGTCGGCTCGGTCTTGAGCATTCCCTTTGTCCGAGAGGGGCCGGTGAGTGCGCTGATCGGGCGCCTGCAGGCGCAAGGCTTTGCGATCTGGGGCCTGTCGCCGCGTGGAAAAACCGATCTGCACGACATTCCACCATCGCCGCGCACCGTGCTGCTGGTGGGTACAGAAGGCGAGGGGCTGCCCGAAAGTGTCATGGCGTCGATCCGGACCGCCCGTATCCGCCAGCGCCCAGGCCTCGATAGCCTCAACGTGGCCACCGCCACAGGCATCGCGCTGCATCAGGTGGCGATGATCAACGGTTTAATCTGACGTTTATGGCTGCCCCGGCGGCAGCATGCCACGGGCGCGGGCAGCAAGGCTTTTATCCGGACCGTCAGGCCCGGTGGCAGCTGTAGACAAGAGGCCTGGTATCGGCGAGTCCTCGCCTTCCTTGGCCGCCGTCAAAGCCACCATGGTGGCAGCGATATCGGCGATGTCTTCGCGCAGGGCGTCGTCATGGGCAGCCGACGTCGAGCTGATCAGCTGTTCGGCGAGGGCTGCGGCGCGGTTGCGGGCATATTCGGCCGGCACGGTCAGATCGATCGGGGCTGTCTGAGACAGAACTGTTGGTTCATCGGCGGTGTCCTGTGTTGCGGCAGTCGGACTGCCCTCTGGTGCCGCATTGATGTCTGCCGGTTTCTTGTCCCGGCGCACGGGCATGGTCAGGCCTGCAGCGCGCAGCGCCTTTGAGGCTTCGCGCAGATCGGTGCCGGCGTCCTTGACCTTCAACTTCAGGCGTTCGATTTCGCTGCCGCGGCGTTCCAGAAAACTGTCCTTGTCGGCATTGGCGGCCATCTCGCGGGTGAGTTTTGCCTCGAACTGCTTCAGGCGGGTTTCGTCGCGCGCCAGCCGGACTTCCAGTTCCCGCGCCTTTGTGCTTTCCGCTTTCAGGTCATTGCGCATGATCTCGCGCTCGTCCTTTAGGCCGGCAATGCGGCTTTTCAGGTTTTCGGCCTCTGCATCATGGGCGGCAACATCGATCTTCAGGCTGTCCATATCGCCGGTGAGGTGTTCCACTTGCCGGGTGAGGGTCGTAATGTCGATGTTCTTTTTGACATTGTCGCGCTCGACGTCGGCAAGCGTGCCCTTCAGCCGCTCGATGTTCTGCTCGAGCTGGCGGGCCGCAGAGCGCAGGTCGGCTGCCTCCACGTTCATGTCGGCCAGTTGTGCATGCAGGTCGGCGTTTTCACCGGCGAGGCGCTGGGTTTCCTTCAGTGTAGAGCCGTTTTGCAGCAGAAGCACGACATTCTTGTCGCGCTCGCGTTTCAGCATCTGGCTGGTCCTGGCATTTTCGGCGGCATAGCCGGCACGGGCCGCGTCCTTTTGGGCGCGCACCTCCTGGGGTGACAGCGGCATAGTTGCCGTCAGCCGTTCCTCGGCAAAGCGGACGATGCGCCGGTGAACGACCGGTGCCGCCAAAAGGCCAAGAATGGCTGCGGTGAGAAAACCCAGGGCAAACAGGAGTGCGAATTCAATCACGGGCTGGCCATTTCAGTTCAGAACACGCGGCGACACCCTATCATCCATGGTGTTCGTTTCATTCGCACTAAAGACGAAGGAGGATATCACTTCAAGTGTTCGCGAACGCGCATTTTTCCCCAGTCACCGCAGTGACTGGTAAGGGGGTTTGAAAAATTATGGCTTTTTTGACCTTAGAAAGGGTTCCAGGTCGGTTGCGAGGTGAGCTTCAGATAGCCGACATTGATGCCGAGGCGGGCGCCGAGGCCGGTGCGGATCGGAACCAGGACGATATTCTCGTCGGTAAGCACCGTCATGCCGACGCCGGCGACCACATAGGCCGAGCCGGAAACACCGCCGAAGCGCTTGTAGAGTGAGGGAACGGCCGGCAGATTGTAGACCAGCATCATCGTGCGGCTGCCCTGGCCACCCCAGTCGAGACCAAGCGACGGGCCCTGCCAGAAGACGTTATGCTGGCCGGCATTCTTGGTATAGAGGTCGCCTTCGCCATAGGTCAGGCCAGCCACGAATGCGCCGGAGCCTTCCTGGCCGAGAATATAGCCGTTCGGCAGGCCGTATTTGGAAAATGCGTTCTCGACCACCTTGGCAAGCCCGCCGGAGGTGGAGCCGAAGAAGCCATGGCCGGCATCGACGATTTCCTGCATCGTGTATTGCTCGCCATTGCTTTGCTGCGCAAGCGCCGCCGGCGTCAGGCTGAGGACAGCCATCATTGCGGCCAACAAGTGCAAGAGTGGGAATTTCACGGCATTGACGATCCGCTGCATGGCTTTCTCCGTAAGCTCAGGAGGACCCGCGGCGTCATGCGCGGGCTGCTGTCCCGCCCAGGACGGGTCTGTCATGGGGATCGGGCTGATTGTCAGCAATTTGAACCGATGATCTTAACAATCGGTTTACCAAATGTGGTGTCTTTATGATCTTCGCCTTCAGACTATGCCCGCGCAATCTTCGCGGGTTAGATAGGGGGTAAAGGGATCGCGGAGGGCCGCCTGATCCCGTTGTCAGCCGCTCGAAGGCTAGTGAGGATACGACCATGGGAAAGAACCCGAACCTGACCTTGACCGGTCCCGATCTCGCAGCGCTTCTGTGCAGCCGTGTCTGCCACGACATCATCTCGCCAGTCGGCGCCATCAACAACGGCCTGGAACTGCTCGACGAGGGCGGGGCGGATGCCGATGCCATGGACCTGATCCGCACCAGCGCGCTGAATGCTTCGGTCCGGCTGAAATTCGCCCGGCTGGCCTTTGGCGCGTCCGGCTCGGTCGGCGCCTCCATCGATACGGGTGAAGCGGAAAAGGCTGCCAAGGATTTTGCCTCGGTTGAGAAGAAGACGGAGGTCACCTGGACGGGCCCGCGCGTCATCATCGCCAAGAACCGGGTCAAGCTGCTGCTCAATCTCTTTCTGATCGCTTACGGCGCCATTCCGCGCGGCGGTTCGATCGATGTCATCCTGGACAATCCGGAATATGACGCGGCCTTCAAGCTGATCTGCAAGGGCCGGATGATGCGGGTGCCGCCGAAGCTGGTCGAGCTTCTTTCGGGAACGCTTGAGGAAGCCGTCGATGCCCATACGATCCAGCCCTATTACACGGTGCTGCTCGCCGACGAGGCCGGAATGGAGATCGAGGTCAATTCGACGCCTGAAGAAATCGTGTTCTCAGCAAAGATGGCTGCAGCCTGAAGCTGAAAGATAATTGGCCTTTTCGTTCCCGCGGTAACTGATTCTTTGCCAAAGCGGCATACGGTTGTTGATAGGGGTTAAAATCCCGCCGTAGCGCAAAGGGGAGCTTGAGATGCAACGCTTGATGATTGCCGATGATTCGGACGTCGTACGCAAGGTCGGGAAGCGCATCCTCTCTGGCCTCAACTTCCTCGTTTCCGAAGCCGCCAACGGTCTGGAAGCGCTGGTGCGCTGCGAAGCGGAACTGCCCAACATCATCATCGTCGATGCGGGTCTCGATGGCGCGCTGGAACTGATCGCCAATATCCGCACTCTGCCCGAAGGCAAGACCGTGCGCATCTATTATTGCGTGGTCGAGGCGGATCTGAAGAAGATGATGGCGGGCAAGCGCGCCGGTGCCGACGATTTTCTGCTCAAGCCCTTCGACCGCAAGATCCTGACCAGCGTGTTCGGCAGCCTGTCGGTCGCCGCCTGATCGTCGATCCCTTCACCCCGTTTGGTTTCACATGAGCCGTTGCCCTCCCAGGCAGCGGCTTTTTCATGCGGCTGCCGTAAAGACGGGCTGCTGTGGGATGGAAACCCCTTAAACGAAAAAGCCCGCCATCATCGGCGGGCTTTTTCGAAAATTCCGGCACTATCAGCCGTGGCGTCCCTGCATTATGCGGGATGCAAAACACCGCCGGCGAAAATGGCCGGTGATATCAGGCGCTTTCTGCGAATTCGCCTTCCGGCTCGCGCAGCACATAGCCACGGCCCCAGACGGTTTCGATATAGTTTGCTCCACCGGCGGCATTTGCGAGCTTCTTGCGCAGCTTGCAGATGAAGACGTCGATGATCTTCAGTTCAGGCTCGTCCATACCGCCATAAAGGTGGTTGAGGAACATTTCCTTGGTGAGGGTGGTGCCCTTTCGGAGCGAAAGCAGCTCCAGCATCTGGTATTCCTTGCCCGTCAGGTGAACGCGCTGGCCGCCGACTTCGACAGTCTTTGCATCCAGGTTGACGATCAGTTCGCCGGTCGAGATGACCGACTGTGCATGACCCTTGGAACGGCGCACGATCGCATGGATGCGAGCGACCAGTTCATCCTTGTGGAAAGGCTTGGTCATGTAGTCGTCTGCACCGAAGCCGAGGCCCCGGACCTTGTCCTCGATGCCGGCCATGCCGGAAAGGATCAGAATAGGTGTCTTAACCTTGGACAGACGCAATGTTCTCAAAACCTCGTAACCGGACATGTCCGGCAGGTTCAGATCAAGCAGAATGATGTCGTAATCATACAGCTTGCCGAGATCAACACCCTCTTCACCAAGATCGGTGGTGTAAACGTTAAAACTTTCCGACTTGAGCATCAGTTCGATGCTCTGCGCTGTCGCGCTGTCGTCTTCGATGAGTAGAACCCGCATAATTGTCCCCTTTTCCGCCGCCGAAAGGTCGTTGTGGCCCCCTTACGCGATACGGATCCAGTCGTTGCCTGATTTGGAGGCTGCCAGTAAATGGTTAACAAATTCTGATTCACTCTGGCAAGGTGTATCGAAAATGTTAAATATTTTTTGCAGTCCTCTGATTTTGCATGTGAATCTAGAATAATATCCTTAACGCACAACATTAAGGAAATCGGCTATCTGACTCATCTGACTCAATCTATGCCGAACCTAAAATTTCGTGTCCGGCATTTACTGACCCTTAAATGATCGTCCCTATGATTAACGATGCCCGTAAACGAAAGGTTACCAGCGGTAGGATTTTGTTAAGATCGCTGTAATTTTTTTTGTTTCCGACACCGTAAGGTCGGTTGAACGGGTCAAATCCAGTAACCGGGGTCTCGCATCACGGGAGTATTGCGTATGAAGTCACGTGAGAGCCTTGTTCGCCTGAAGGAATTTCAGGTGAAGGAGAAGCAGCGTCAGTTGAGCCAGTTGCAGCTGATGATGTCCGAATTTGAGCGGATGACCAAGGAATTGGAAAACCAGATCACGTTCGAGGAAAAGAAGTCCGGGATCACCGATCCCACCCACTTCGCCTATCCGACGTTTGCCAAGGCTGCCAGACAGCGGGCAGACAACCTCCAGGTCTCCGTTCGGGAACTGAAGGTGCAGCAGGATGCGGCCGAGCTGGCGCTGGAAGAGGTTCAGGCGGAGTTCGCCAAGGCCGCGGCGCTTGAAGAACGCGACAGCGGCGCTCGCATGCGCGCCTAAGGCGCGCTTGAGATTTTTGCTTAAGGCCTAAAGGCCCTTCTCACGGACTTATCTTAAGTCCGTGAGAAGGGCCTTGTGCATTTTGGCACATGGATCCCGGCCCCTATGCCTGGATCACATCTTGCCAATCGGCGTGGCGTTGCGCCTGGGCGCGCATGAAGGGGCAGAGCGGAATGATCTTCCATCCGCCATTTCGCGCCTCACCGATGGCATGGGCTGCGAGCGCCTGGCCGACACCTTTGCCGCGCAACGCATCGGGAACGCCGGTATGATCGATGATGATCAGATGCGGCGATGACCGGGAATAGGTCATTTCAGCCGTATGACCATCGAGCTGCGTGCTGTAACGGCCATGCGAGCCGGTTTCTTCGTTGACGATATCCATCACATCTCTCCTGTTTTTGGCCGCGCACGGAATGATTTTGTTTCAAGCCTGGTTCATTGCTGCACATGCACAGGCCGGGTATTCCAGCATTCCATGCCCGCCGGCCGCGCTGTTCAGCATCCCTAAAGGTGTTATGTAATCCTGCCGGTTCAACAGAAGATAGGAAACATGCGCCTGATCACACCGCTTTTGCTTGTTCTATCGGCGTTTTTTCTCGCGCTGGGGCTCGTCCTGCCGCTTGTCCGGTTCGAAAAGCTGGTCTTTTTCAACGAAACGCCGTCGCTTCTTGGCATCGTGTCTTCGCTCTTCGACGATGGCAATGTCATGCTGGCCATTGTCGTGACGCTGTTTTCCGTCGTTTTCCCGCTGGCAAAGCTTGTCGGGATCGCGTTCGAGGCAACGGCGGCTGCAGACGGCAAGGCTGCGGGCGGACTGGTTGCCCGGCTTTTGCCGATCCTCGGCAAATGGTCGATGATGGATGTGATGCTCGTGGCTATCGTGATCTTTGCGGCCAAGACCAGCGGAATGGCCGAGGCGTTCACCCAGCCGGGCCTGTGGTTCTATGCCGGATCTGCTGTCATGACCGGGCTGCTGCAAATATGGCTGCGGCCGCACTGAATGCGGCCGCTTAACGTTTTCAAATGAAGGGTCTGGCTAGTGGCGATATTGCTGGATGCGGGTCGTTCGCAGGCCGGCAAGGCCATGGTCGCTGATCGAGGACTGCCAGGACAGGAATTCTTCAACGGTCAAGGTATAGCGTTCACAGGCTTCTTCCAGGCTCAGCAGTCCGCCACGCACGGCGGCGACGACTTCTGCCTTTCTGCGGATAACCCAACGGCGCGTATTGGCCGGAGGAAGATCAGCAATCGTCAAGGGGCTGCCATCGGGTCCGATGACATATTTCACGCGGGGTCGTATCATTTCGGTCATTGGACTCTCTACACATACTCAAGACCATATAGGCTCAACTTACCCTGCCACATTTAACATTTGCCTAAGCGGGTGGTAACAATTTGCTAATAATTTTAGAGACTTCCAGAGCGCTCTTCGACCAATTGCGGATCGTAAAAGCAAACGCCTGATCCTGTTGGCTCTACTTGCCTCTGCTTCTTTAGTGCCCTCTTTCAAATATTTTGATCGAATTTCCAAAGTCCGCATAGGAGCTATGCAAATATAACTGTTCAATTTGCCTAAAATTTTTGCTAGTTGGGGCCAGTAATTGAGCATAAACAATATATTATTGCTTTCGAATGCTCGCGATACGCCACTTATTTCAAAATGCTGGTCTTTTCGCTTCGATTGTGTCCCTCAGGGCCTCTCGGGGCTTTTGTCGGTGTTTCGACTAATCGTGCTGCTGCTTGAAAAATTCCGGAGTGGGATTTGGAGAGCCGGCACCGGTGGCCGGCAGGTTGGTGATTAAAAATATGAGAGACCCTGACAAGCTGACCTTGCGAAGCGAGGCTTATGCTGATTTCCTTTCGGGCATGAACAGTTCTGCAGTCCAGACGGAGTATGAAGTGCTCCAGCTGATGCGCCAGTGCACGGTGCAATTCGGTTTCAGCCATTTCATGATCGCGCGTGTTCCCTTTGGCGAGCAGCAGCGCTTTGCCGAACGTCTCGTCTTGAGCAACTGGCCGTCGGAACTGGTGCGCAACTATGACAGTGCTGCCGTTTTCCAGGTCAGCGTGCTGATCGAGCGGCTGCGGCAGACGAAATTGCCGGTCTTTGGCGCAACACGATCTTTGCTCAGCGCTCCGGGGACGGCGGCGCGCGACACGGTCGATGCGCTGTTTTGCGCGCAGGCGATGGGCAATACCTTTGCCGTGACGCTGCACACGACCCATGGCGAGGCCTTTGCCGCTCTTCTCAGCGGCGCGCGCGGCGAGCCGGACAGAGCCGAGACCGCCGATCTCTATCTCACATTGCTGCAACTGTTCGAGACCCTCGAGCGCACCTTCGAAGTCGGCGCGTCGGCGCGTGACAAGCTGTCAATGCGTGAAATCGAATGTCTGCGCTGGGCAGCCGCCGGCAAGAGCAGTGACGAGATCGCCATCATCCTTGGCATTTCCGCCTATACGGTCTCCAGCTATTTCAAGACGGCGACCCGCAAGCTCGATTCCGTCAACCGCATGCAGGCGATCGCCCGCGCCATGCGCATGAAGCTGATCTGAGCGGCGGCACGCCGCCGCCCTTGTTCAATTCTCTAGGACTTTCTATATAGCGGCTTGCGCGATGGCCGGTCTTTGCCGGCAATCGCATTGCTGCGGCGTTGGCCGCGTGCAGGAAACAGGGTATGGTCGCGCGAAAATGCCGAAAACCCGCCGATGGACCGGAATGCCGGATTGGATGCCGTGAACAGTCTCGATTTTGATCGCAAGCCCGAAGATACACGTGTCGTCGTTGCCATGTCCGGCGGCGTTGACAGTTCCGTTGTGGCCGGCATCCTGAAACGGCAAGGCTATGACGTTCTGGGCATCACGCTGCAGCTCTACGATCACGGCGCTGCCGTCCACCGCGCCGGCTCCTGCTGTGCCGGCCAGGATATCGATGACGCCCGCCGCGTCTGCGATGTTCTGGGCATTCCGCATTATGTGCTGGATTACGAACAGCGGTTTCGCGAAACGGTGATCAATCCTTTCGCCGAGAGCTATGTGGCCGGCGAAACGCCGATCCCTTGCGTTGCCTGTAACCAGACCGTCAAATTTGCCGATCTCCTGGCAACGGCGCGCGATCTCGGCGCCGATGCGCTGGCGACCGGCCATTATATCCGCTCGAAGGCCAATCCGCAGCCGGACGCGCCCGGCCGCCGCGCGCTGTTTCGCCCGACGGATGCGGACCGCGACCAGAGCTATTTCCTGTTTGCCACCACGCAGGAACAGATCGACTATCTGCGCTTTCCGCTTGGCAATCTCACCAAGGCGGAAACGAGGCAGCTCGCCGAGGACATGGGCCTCGTCGTCGCCAAGAAGGCCGACAGCCAGGACATCTGTTTCGTGCCGCAGGGCAAATATGCCGATATCATCAACAAGCTGAAGCCGAACGCGTCGCTGGCGGGCGATATCGTTCATCTGGACGGCCGCGTGCTCGGCAGCCATGATGGCATTCTGCACTACACGATCGGCCAGCGCCGCGGCATCGGCGTCGCCACCGGCGAGCCACTCTACGTGGTGCATCTCGACGCCCGCTCGCGCCGCGTCATCGTCGGCCCGAAGGAAGCGCTGGAAACCCGCAGGGTTTATCTGCGCGATATCAACTGGCTGGGCGACGGCGATATTTTCGATGTGGCGGCTGATGGTTTCGCCTGTTTTGCCAAGGTCCGCTCCACCCGTCAGCCCGCACCCGCCATCCTGCGCGCCGATGCAGGCGGGATCTCGGTCGAGCTTCTCGAAGGCGAGGCGGGCGTTGCTCCTGGCCAGGCCTGCGCGCTCTATTCCGGCATCGGCGAAGACGCCCGCGTCTATGGCGGCGGCTTCATCCTGCGTTCCGAGCGGGAAGCGGCCGCCGAAGCCGCGCTGAAAGACCTGCTGCAGAGCGTGGTCGCAGCCTGATTATGGGCAGGGGATGGCCGATCCT
Source organism: Pararhizobium qamdonense (assembly GCF_029277445.1). Classification (NCBI taxonomy): domain Bacteria; kingdom Pseudomonadati; phylum Pseudomonadota; class Alphaproteobacteria; order Hyphomicrobiales; family Rhizobiaceae; genus Pararhizobium; species Pararhizobium qamdonense. Next base: position 1,328,692 of record NZ_CP119566.1, read on the forward strand.
GTCTGTCATCCGCGCCTTGTCCCCCATCCGTTGAAAAACTTCCGGTTTTTTGAAACCGCTCGGCTTGACACCGGCATGAACCGCACCTTATAAGCCGCCCACTGACGGCGACGACAGCGGCCAAGCGCCCAAGTCACAGTCTGATGGCGGGGTAGCTCAGGTGGTTAGAGCAGCGGAATCATAATCCGCGTGTCGGGGGTTCGAGTCCCTCTCCCGCTACCATCAAAACAGCCGACATTTCTTCACTGACAAGGCTGGTCAGATATCCCTTTATTTCAATTCGATAATCTTCACCCGGCCGCCGAGGTGCAACGACTATTGCAGCTACGACGCGGCGGAACTCCTGGGCAAGCTCCAGCGACGGTTCAGCGCCGCGCCTGGCAAGGATATCGCCGAGGTTTTCGATGTTCTGGCGGAAGCGCTCGACCGCCTTCGGCTTTATCTCAAACACGTTCGACACCGGCGGTACCGTTTCCAGTTCTATCTTCCATTTTTCACGCTCCAGCCTCAAGCCGGGCAGTAGGGCGGCAGCGTCGTCATCTTCAATCAATCCCTTCGAAAGCTTTTCGACGATGCGCGTGATCGCGTCCTTGGTATCCTGCAGCGCCTTCTCGGCGTGAGCGCGGCCTTTACGACGATCAGCTTCGCCACGCTTCTTCTCGGCCTCGTATTCCCGCACGTAGGCGTCAATGATGGCCGTGTCGGCGAACTGAATCCTCAAGGTGTCGATAACCTGCTTTTCAATCTTCTCGACGTAGTATCGGCCGCCGTTGTCACAGCTGCGCGATTCTTTGTGTGTGCTGCAAACCACACGCGGGCCGCTACGGTCGGCGCCGACGATCGACAAGCCTCCCCCGCATGCCCCGCACTTCAACAGTCCGGAAAGAATGCGCTTGTTTTTCGGCAACGCCTTGGCGTTCGGCCCGGCGCGCGATCCCTTTAGCAAACCTACTGCCTGGAAAAGCGTTTCGTTGACGATTCGCAGATGTTCCGCTGCGACGGCTTCGTGTTCGGATGCGTCATTGGCGCGAGAAATCCGCCGACCAGTTGCCGGGTCTTTCACCATCCTCACCCTGTTCCAAACCAAACGGCCGGCATAAATCGGGTTCAGCAAAATGCCATGACCGCGTTTGCCGCTGCCATTAATGGTTGAGGCGTTCCACTTCACGCCGCGTGGGGGAGAAACATTTTCTTCGTTCAACATTCCGGCGATGGCGCGCGGCGAAGCGCCTCCGGCGTACAACTCAAATATTCTTCGAATCGTGTCGGCTTCCTGCTCGACGATCTCCAGTTGGCCCGGAGAGCCGACCACCGGTTTATAGCCGTATGCCCTGCCACCGGCATGCCGCCCAGACTTCACCACCCCCACCATGCCGCGCTTAACCTTCTTCGCGCCTTCCTCACGCTGCATCTGGCCCATGACGCCATGCATGCCGATCTGCAACGTATCCATCAGACCGCCGTTGACGCAGTTGATTTCGACGGTTCGGAATTTCAAAGTCTTGTGGATGTGCGCAAGGTCGGCGATGTCACGGGATAGGCGGTCGGGAGCTTCCGAAATCACCACCTCGAAGCTGCCAGCTTCTGCCGCCTGCATAAGGTTGGACAGGCCGGGCCGCCCGAACATGGACGCCCCTGATCTGGCGCGATCAAAAAACTGCGCCGTCACCTCGACGCCAAGCCGCTCGGCATGCCCCATGCACAGCCTAATCTGGTCCTCGACCGACTGATCATTCTGTAGGTCGGTCGAGTATCGAGCATAGATGACGGCACGCTTCATTGCTTCTTGGCCTTGTCCTGGTCTTTTTTGACATCGTCATTAGCCGGGGGTGGCATTTGCAGGTCAAGCCGGGCTTGGCGACGGGCAAGCGCTTTCACGAAGGCAATCAGTGGGGAGTCGGTTTGCATCACGGCTTCTCCCCGATTTCCCCACTATCCACAGGCCATGCGGCGCTTAGCGATTTGAGGAAAAGCAAGAGGTAGGGATTGCCATCGGCATCGCGATCAAGCTCCAATGTTTCCCGCATCTCACGGGTGCGCTCGGCGTGCCGGACCTTGCGGCGCACATCGGCGTCCGAACCGCAGGGGCAGCATACGAGGTCATATTCGGCCTGGGCGAAAAGCTGATAAGCTGGATCCTCAGTGTCGAGGTTCCCGTCGGTCTCGGTCGCGCGCCATGCGTCCAAGCTGGCTTGATAGTTGTCGATCGAGGATTCGAGCACTGCTCTCATGACGCAAACCCTCCAATCGGGGGCCGGTCATAGTACTTTCCCATTTTCTGAGCCAACTCTGACATTTCGGAAAACGACATGTCTTCCTCGTAGACCTCGTGAACGAAAATCAGTCGATCGACGACTTCCTTATCGATCTTGTCGGTTGGTATCGACGCCTTGCATGCCGCCATGATCCTGCGGCGCTCAAAGAGCAGAAAGCCTACAAGCGCCTCGATGTACTGGCCGGCGGGGTTTAGCGTGTTCCGTTGCCCCTCGCATCGGGGCTGGCAGACAATCCCTTCCATGCCGTGAATGCACATGGAGAGGGCGTCGTAGATGGCCACCCATCCCAAGCCGGACACTTCCGAAACCGACAGGTCTTCAGCAAGTCGAACCGCGTCAGCGAGGGCGCTACCATTCTTGGCCTCGATCCCGTCGAGATAGGCCATGGCACCCTTGACGAGAGGTTCAACCATTTCGGTGCTGGTGTTGTCGATCATATCGCGGTTGGCGAGGCGAAGAGCGGCCATAGCGCCAGGGAACGTGACTGCGAGAGCCGTTGTTGACGTGATATCGGAAACAGCCTTGGAGAAGGCTGCTTGAACCGGCGTGTTCTCGTCGGCCATGGGTGTGGAATTATACACAGCCTCGGCAGTGAGAAAGTCGTCAACAAGCTCGTGAAGAGGATCAGAATAGCTCATTTCAACACCTCATCAAATGCGGCCTGTATCCCGCGAATGTAATCCTGCGTTTTGTAGATCGAGAAGAAGAGGTTTTCGCGCTGATCGCTCGTGAGATGATACCGGTCCGGATAACCCATGTTGGTCAAATCTTTGCCGACGGCATCTTCAAGCAGATCGGCCAAGATCGAGGCCATCCGTCGCGCGTCGTCGATTGGAGCCTCAAATAAATCAGCAATGGTTTTTCTCGGCATAGCTTCGCCGGCCGACTGAATCGGAGTTTTCATTTTCATTCTCCAAATTGAAAAGGGATCGGGCTATCGCGGCCCGGCGCTACTCGCGTTGAACTAGCTTGAAGCGGACATCAAAGTCTGGATGGGTGGCTGTCGTGGGGGTGGCTAGCTTGCACTCGCTGACGAACCGCTTGAATAGTTTTGTCACCTCAACGATCTGGTAGACGGCGAAGCTGCTGCCCTGGGCGTTCTCATGCCCGTTCTTCACCATCGCAAACACCGGCGGGCGGTAGGGCGATGTCGTCAAAACCCGGTCGATCACCCATGCGGGCAATCCATACTGTTTGCCGATACGGGTTTTCACTTCCGATTTGGTTTCAGTGTGCTGAGGCTTGGCAGTGAGGGAGGCCGTCTGCTCGACCAGGGACACGCGCATGCCGATTGCGTCGATGGCAACCTGCTGCTCGCTCTGCCGGCGCTCGAAGTCCACGAGGGCCTGCGCATTCTGCAAAGCGATTTCTGCCATGGTCAACACCCGGTGAGGGGCGACCGCTGCTTCCTCGATCGACAGGAAGTACTTGCGGATAGCTCGGCCCTTTTCAGACCGGTCCACCATCCCGATTTCTTTGCCCATGCCGATCGTGAGGAAATACTCGACGGTGGCCTGAGAACGCGATTTTGCGTTCGCCAAATTGGGCGAGCTCAAATCTTCGAGTTTGATGAAATCGACGCCCTCGACGAAGCCGTATTTCCGGATGCGGTCCTTAATCCAGTTGGAATAGTCCTTCCGGGCGCCGAGGAACCGGTGGACCTCGCGACCGTCAACGGTCTTGACGGCTTGCCCGTGAATGGAGCGGTCCGAAATAGCCGGGAATTGATGATGAGCGTTCATCGTGTGCCCTCTCCACGCAAGTCACGCATGAAGGGACCGCCCAGATTGTGAAACGCGCGGCCCAGCTCGGAGATCGGCATTGGCGAGTGGTTTGCCATCATCTGCCCTGCTGCAATGCAGTAGGCGGTTTCGGACGGCCCACCGCCCCATTCGTCACCCGATTTCACGTATCCGTGCAGGGCTTGATCGATAGCACCGCACATGCCCTGCGCCATCGCATGGCATGTGATCGTCGATATGCGTGTGCCATGCCGGGCGAGCCGGTTCTCTGTTTCAAACTTGTGGGACAGCTTGATCATCTTGCGTGCGGCGGTGCACGGAAGGAAGGCCTTTGCCAATTCCTCGACGTCCACCCACAAGAAATCCGGCTCGTCATGCGGCGGTGAAAAGAAAGAGACCGGCTTGCCGTTAATTTGGGCTGTGTCCAAAAACTTCGCTTGCGCGTTCATGTTCGCTCCATCGGTTAAGATGGAGTTAACATAGCATCAAACGCTATGTGATCGTCAACTGTAAAATAGCATTAAATGCTTAGTCGCGCTCTTCATCCTCGTCATCGATCGACGGAATGTGAAAGAAAACAGACACTAAGGGGAAGAAAATTTCGGCCTTTAAATTTGTCACAGGCGGGCCGTTTGGGACGAGAATGGTGTAGTGGTCGGCCTTCGCGGTCAAATGCGGATAACCGAATACTTGGCGGTCCGCACCATTTTCATCGGTTCCAAAAACCATGCAAAAGCGATTGACAAGCTTCAGGCCATCAATGCTGTCATTCCGGGCAAAGCAGAGCAAATCCTCGTCGTGGTAAAGTGGATAAAGGGCGTCAGTGTTGACATAGAGCCAGAGCTTGTTGAGAGCGTGAAAAGCACCGTTCCATAGTGTGAAAGTGTGTTGGTCCTCCTCGGTCCCGTACATTTCGACGATCCCGCCAGGCATGATTTCGCCCTGCACTTCTATCGTAGTGAGGCGCCGGTTCGTGGGAAGGAAGATGTCGGCGTCCACGTCCATTGCCGCGCCAAGTCGATAGCGCCACTCTTCGGTGAACGTAATTTGTCCACGCTCTAACTTGCTTATCGTGATCCAATGCACGCCGACTTTGTCGGCGAGCTGCGATTGAGTGAGGCCTTGGCGCTTGCGCACTTCGGCGATGCGGTTCGTGGGGGCGGGCTTAATTTTTGTCATGCAGCATTTATGACTTAGGCGAGTTAATAAGGATATAACCTCGAATGCTATATTTGGCTTGACGGCAGCATAGCGCTTAATGCTATATTAACTGCGCCATGACAAATCAAACCTTATCCCCATATCGCTGGCGACAGCTCCGAAAACTCTCGATGGCAGGCATCGCCATGATGCTTGGCATTGGGGGGAAAAATCCTTCGAGGACTTGGCAGCGCTACGAAACGGGGGCTTCGCAGCCGCCGCTTTCGATCGTTGCGAAAGTCGAGATGATCAGTGAAGGACAGGTAACCACGGCATCCTGGATGCAGGCTCGGCAGAGTTATCTCTCTCGCAAACAAGCGGTGTCGTCATGACGCCCCGCCAACTCCCCCACGATCCCACCGTCGTCGAGGCCGCTCGCTGGCTCGCCGATCAATCCAATCCGCCGCATCCGATCGCTGTCGAGTTGAATACTCGCTTCGGTCTGAAACCCCGTCTGGCCTGCGAGGCCATCAACCTGGCCGGTGACATGAAGCTCCTGCGGAGGGCGATATCATGAGCCACTACCGCAAAATCGACGTGCACGTCTGGAACGATGCCCGGTTCATGTCGCTCACCCTGCATGGCCAACTCGCTTGGTTCATGCTGCTCACGCACCCGATGATGACATCTCTCGGTGCCATCCGAGCCACACCTGACGGGCTTGCCGCTGAACTGTCCAGAGGTGACGAAGGCTATCGGGAAGCCTTCCGTGAAGCCTTACAGGATGTCATCGACAAAGGCATGGCAGATTACGATCCGAAGGCCAACCTTTTGGCGCTCCCGAACTTCCTGAAATACAACAAACCTGAGTCCCCGAACGTCGTAAAGGCATGGGCCAAGTCGGCCGGAATGTTGCCTGAATGCGAGTTGAAAAGCCTGATTATTCAAAGGTCTATCGCATACGCTGAGGGGATGGGTAAGGCGTTCAAAAGTGCGGTGCATGAGGCTTTCCCGAAGGCTTCCCCTAAGGCTTACCCGAAGAGTTCCCCTATACAGAGAGCAGAGAAGCAGAGAGCAGAGAGCAGAGATGAAGATTCTGCTTATGATGAAGAACGCGACTCTACAGAGGGTACGTATACGCGAGAGACGATGTTCACACCGTTTCCAATCCCTTCATCAGCAGCCGAAGGAAGAACGTTTCTCCTAAGCAAAGGCGTTCCTCAAGAACTGCTCGATTCATGCTTACCGATCCTGCTTGGTGGGAACCTCAGCCCCTACGACCTTGAAGGCATCCTTTCTGAAGCGAGGAGTGCAGCATGACGCAACTCGATTTTTTCAAAGCCGACCGGGAGAAGTATCCGGCAAACGTGATCGACATCATGCCGGCCATCATCCGCAAAATTGCAGCTGAGCCTATCTGGCCGCCAACTCCCAAAGCCGGCGAGTTGGTCCAAATCAAAAGGAGCGTGGCATGATGTCCCTTCCGAAAATGACCGAGGCGCAAGCCTACCTCTATTATGACTTTTGCTCGTTTCGGCTGTTTGGCTGGAACATTGTCGAGCGGAAGAAACACCATCATCGCAGCAAGGCGACAAGAGCCCGTGACGAATGGTGGATGCGCGCAATCTCCGATGGGCCAGAACCCTGGGAATTCGTGATCTTCGCTGAGGAGGGACGGTCTGTCGTTGATCTTTGGCCGGAAGATATGCGGGTCGAGGTCGAACGACAGATCAATACCAAAGTACCGCGCGGATCCAGCGAGCCGACAGACCCAGAGTTCATCAAGGGGATGCATGAGTGCGGCCGGACTGATTGGGTGCTGCCCGATTTCTTCGCCAATCATGGGAGGGAGGCATGAACGTTGTCACGTTTGAACCGCCGCCGCTCTACGATATTGCCAGCGTCCGGAATGCAGCGGCCGATCTGAAAACGGCGCTGGTATACCTGCGCAGCATGACCCTCGTTGCGGTTTCCGGGGTCCGTAGGGCCACAACGATCGACGAGATGGTCATGCGCTACGCCACTTGGCTGGGCCATTGGCACCGGTGCGGCGTCGGCAACACCTACGCCATGCACTTTCGCGGCGTGGTAATTGCCGACGGCCGGCTTGTCGTCGCAGCTCTTCAGGTCAAGAGCGAAATAACGAGCATCAACGAAGCCGTCGGGCAGCCGGTCATCTGGATGTCAGTTCCAGACCGCGCCGCCTTGCGCATAAACATCATCGACCTTCTCACGAACGCGAATGCCTCCTTGGATATCGCCTTGGAGAGCTGCGCCATCCTCGAAGGTCACAATCTCACCGAAGGAACATCAGCATGACCCCCGAACGCAACGAGGAACTGAAGAATTTCATCCGGTCTTGCCGTGGCATGAGCAGCTCGGAAGTCCTAGCGAAGATCGTTGTTGACTTGCCCGGCACTACCATCATGGAGCTTGACGAAGCGCTTGCCGACTTGGAACGCGACGAAGCCGAAGAGGGAAACGGAGGGTTTCCATCGTGAGCAACGTCATCAACTTGAACATGGCCGAGTATGAAAAGAAAATTGAGGCGGCGGTAGCTGCCGAGATTGCGAAAGGCCGCGACCCGAACGACTTCGACGACGCATTCCTGCTCGCCCTGTCTGAATCGGTTTATGATGATCTCAGCCCGGCTGCGAGGAAGCATTCCGCAATCCAAGGTCTGAACATCATTGCTGAGCAAGTGTGCGGCGGCTTGATCGCTGAAAAGCTGTGGCAGGCGGGGTATGGCTGGGATGCGTCCGACGAGCAAATCATCGCATGCGGACGGCAGGCCCGTATCGCAGACGCCGACATTTCTCGTAGTCTTGCCGCCTTCCGCGAAGTGCACGGCAAATTGACGATCGACGATGCAAAGGCATTCACGGTGCTTGAGCGCTTCTTGCCCTTGTTCGTCATGCTGCCACCAGACGCCCGGCTGGAAGACGCCGCCAGCCGCAAGGCCGCTCGTGGCGACAAGCTCGCCCTGTCCTTTCTCGCGTGGAAGGAAGTCGCATGAACGCCATCGAGATAGCGAAATTCCTGCTCGACGACGCCGCGAAGCAGACTGGCAAGAAATGCACGGCGGCGGATATGATCGAGGCCGTGGCCAAAACCTGCGCTCGGGAATTTCCCGACACAGATCGTGAGCTGTTGCGCGAGGCTATGAACATCGCCAACCGGATACTGAAGGTCGATGAGAATTTCGCGCTGCGCCCAATCCAGCCGGTGAGCCTGACAGGGCTCGACATCGCGACGCCGGAGAATGGACAGCCGATCTGCGAGGTCGTCCGGCCGGAATCGTTGATGGTCGATCCAAGCTATCAGCGCAACATCGGCGCGCGCGGGCTTTCCCAGATCCGAAAAATCATAGAGGCTTTCGATTGGAACAAGTTCAAACCGCCCATCTGCGCCTATGCTGAGCACGAAGGGCAAACGGTTCTGAAGGTCTTGGACGGGCAGCACACGGCTATCGCCGCAGCCAGCCATCCCGAGATCGACTTCATCCCGGTGATGATCGTTGACGCATCCGCGACCTCGTCCCAGGCCGCAGCCTTTGTCGGACAGAACACCGAACGGCTCGGCGTCACGGCTCTGCAGCTCCACCAGTCCGGCTTGGTGGCGCACGATCTCGACGCCATCACGATCGACATCGTCTGCAAGCAGGCTGGCGTCAGCATTCTTCGTCATCCCGGACCAGGTGGAAAGGCGAAGCCTGGCGAAACGGTATCAATCAACGCCATCAGCGAATTGCTGAACAAGCGCGGTAATGAATCGGCTCGGATCATCCTGACGGTTCTGGCGAAGGGCGGCTTCGCACCCATCCTCAAACCCCAGATCAAGGCCGTGGAGCTGTTGCTCACGCATGATGAGTATCGGGACAGCATCACGCCGGACGCGCTTGCTGCGGCCATACAGGGCACTTGGGCGGTCGATCTCGACGAGGCCAAGCAGCTTTCTGTCACGCACAAGTGGCCGCTGTGGCGGGCGCTAGCAATCCACTGGTTCCGGAAGACGAAGAAGAGCCGCCCAGCGGTCGGAAAGGCAGCGTGATGATCTGGCTCGATATCCTGAAACTGAAACTGCGCTTCTGGCGTCGCAAGAGGGAGGTTCGCCCATGACCCGCATTTTGAACATCACTCGGAAGGACGACTTTCATTTCGAGATCACCGACCAGCACGGCAATATGGTCGAAGGGCCATTCGATACCAACGCCGCCGCTTGGAAGGCGCTTGATCGGATCGACAACGTCGGCAGCAACCGGCCGCCCGAGCGGGTCAAGCCCAACAAGAAGGTGTTGTGGGGGAAGCCCGAGAAGAAGAAGTCCAAGAAGGCCCGCCGCCAGGAGCGCCAGCAACGGAAGCTAACGCCTGCACAGGAAGAACATCGTCTGAAGGTAAATGCCGGCAAGGCCGTTGGCTGGATTCGCTCCGGCGCCATGGGCAAGTTTGACCCTGCCGCTGAACGCTCATATCGCGTCCATCAACTCGGGACGTTCGGTGCGGCCTCGGAGGTCAAGCACATCGACCCAACGGTCTATTTGGCTGAAAAAGCCGCGCGGGGTGAGATTTGACCAGATCCCCGAACGGCGTGAATGTCTATCGCTTTCTCGAAAGCTATGGCATCCGCGTCCGACCTTATCGAGAAGGCCGCAATGGACCAGACCGCCCGGCCAATGTGGTTTACGGCGGCCGGACCATCGCGCGGCTGCTTCGGATCGACTCCGATCGGGCGGCGCTGACGGTGCGCTGCATCCAAGAGAGCAACCCGAAGTGTTTTGACGACGTCATGATCTGGGCGGTCTGGTCTTTTATTGGAGCCCACGCTGACGACAAGCGCCCCAGAGACGTTTTGACCGACTTCGGACGCATCGATCTAGCCCAGATCAGAAATCGCGCTCAGCGCCTCGCCAGAGGCGAATATGGGCGCATGGGAAAGACGGCAGAAAAGATCAGCAGCCTGATCGCACACGCATTGATACCGGAGGATGATGCAGCATGAAGATTTCGCTTGGAAACGAGTACATCGATGTCAGCGGACGCAAGGTGGTAATCCTGGGCGAGCGCAAGACCGCCGGCGGCCTGAAGGTGTTTGCTGGATACCAGATTGACCGGCGCAAGACCCGCATGGGGCAGGAGCGCCATTTCAAATCAGACGGCCGGGACTTCTATGGCGACATGGGGGGCCATCTGATCCGCGAGGCCGACGCTGGGATGTCTATGACCGATCAGCAAGCGGCCATCCTCGAGCGGCTGATAGAGGCGATGGACACCGACATGGCGATGCCGGGGAGGGTTGGGCCCCGCATGTATGGCAGCTCCATGCCAGAGGGACTGACCAGCGAAGCCGAAAATACCCTGCTGGAGTTCGTCGATGCCCACGAGAACGACGGCATGCACATCCGCCACCGCAACAGCGCGATCGACGCCGTCACCGAACGCCGGGCGAAATGCAGCAAGGATCGCATCGGCAGGATGGAAGAGGCACTGGCCTGGGTGCCGCGCTTCGTCTGGGATCAGGAAATGCGCCTCGCGCTGCTGGCATATTCGGAGGTTAAGGCCCGTGGATGGGACTGGAGCCGCTACCTGGAGCAGCGAAACCGCCGATCGAAGACAAAAAAGCAGTGGGTTAAACGAACGATATATCGATGGATTGAGAAATCCTTGCAACAAATTAGCGCCGGATTGGTCCAGAGCGCAATTCTCTTGCATGATACGGCTGGTTTACAGGTGGCACACGAAGAGGCACAACACACAGGCAAATCGATAACATCCGGTTTGCATGCGTGGATGCCGACCGATGAAAAGCCCGCTGATTCGCGGATGTAGAGCCGGGCTCCACGAGCGACGAAGCGTCAGCGCCAGCAGTTAACCGCGAGTGACGATCGCGGTTTCTAACGCATTTTTGATCTCTGACACCAAGGATTCGTTTTTGCTCTCGAAGGCCTGCTGATCGCCACTGGAAGTCCGAAGAAGGATTGCGTACTTCGGCTTAGCTAAATAGTACATGACGACACCCACGACGATCATGCCAACCCCAAGCGCTGTTTTGTGCTGGAGGAGAGCCAGATAAATTCCGAATAGAGCGATAAGGCCGCCGATTGGAGCTTGCCCTCCTGCACCAAGTTTTTTTACGCTGACACTTCCGATATTAGCAATCGGGTACGATGTTGTCCCAAATCTCGCCAGATTTTTATCAATTTTAACATCGTTCTGATTAAAAAATGTTCCGTCGCTCATGCTTGCCCCTCAGCCAGTACTTCGATCATTGCTCGCAGGAATCTTTACGATTCACAAGCTCGAAAAACCGGGACGGCAGTGAGGCTTGTGACATACCAAAAAATGGCACGCTGGATGCTGACGGATACAGCAAAAACTACGGAGGCAGGCTTCAAGCCTGTCTTTTGCGTTCGCGGGCTTCTTCAGGGTGAGGCAACAGCCTTCCAAGCTGCCAAGGTCGGTTCGATCCCCACAGTCCGCTCCAAAGTCCAATGATTGGTTACTGAGAGGACAGTACGCCATACATGGCGATGAACGCATAGATAAAGAATGCGCCAACAGCGATGCTGGCGATAACCATCACAAGACCGTTGCCGGCAAAAACCTTGCGTCGCTTCTGTGCAGGTGCATCAGCCGATGGCGCCAGTCCGGTTGGTGTCTCACTTTCATCCATGGTGGTATCCTTCAGCGGCCCCTCGGCTTGAGCCCAATTTTTACTGAGATTGATCGATTGCGTGAGGCGACGGCTGTCCAGGTGTCGTATCCCCGTGACCAGGCAGAAGCAGCACGAGCGCAAGGACGGCGACCAGGGCGACAATGATGGCTACTATGACTTTGGCGTTCCGCATTTGTGAAATCCTTCGACCGGCTAACTTGGACTTTACACAAAGGTTCCTTGTACCTCGCGGGATCAAAATCGCGGAGGATAGAGAACTGAACCCGCCACGCCTCTCCATGGAAGCGCACCCCGGCGGGTCATATCAGGCGCGCATCTCGCCATGGGTTCACGGATATTTTCCGAAACCAGTGAGAATGCCGTGACGGAGAAACCGTCGATACCCTGACAGTCGGTTAAGCGTGGCGAAAAGTCCTTGTGAGCGCCTGGCCTTCGGGTCCGACTAGGGCACAGATCGGGAAGGCGGGCAGTTGTTGCCCGAGTAGGCCGGGGGGATGCCCAGCCATTCCTTCCTGAGCCGAGAGCATGACATCTATTGCGCGATCGTTGCGACGGTCCTCGGCGACCATTAGAGGCGAACGCCTCAACGAACTGCGCGGGTCCGGGCTAACTGCCCGGATTTGCTTGAGGGTCAGGCCTAGCAGGCTGCTTGTCGATTTAAAGAAAGAAAAAATCGTGGCTGTCGAGGTACTTCAACCGAACGTCGGCCAATAGTAGGTTGCCCTCTTCATAAGTGATGACAACGCCGCGCGGAGTATCTTTTGCGTGGTCAATGACATCGGCGAACGAATGCAAGTCAGTGCCTTGGAATATGATAAGGTCCTTGCCTGCCTTGCCTGGTTTAAAGTCAAAAATAGTGTCTCGGCCAGCGTTCTTTTGAAAAATGAATGTGTCGGCGCTTGAACCACCATGCAAAGTATCGTTGCCGGTGCCGCCATACAGACGATCCTCTTGACGGCCACCCATAAGCGCGTCGTCTCCGCTATCGCCATATAACTTATCCGAGCCGGTACCGCCATAAACGTAGTCCTTACCGGACCCGCCTTTCAAAATGTCCTCGCCGCCTTCTCCGTATATCTTGTCGTCACCGTTTTCTCCATAAATGACGCCATTACCATCGCCCCCTACAACCTTGTCGTTGCCGTCGCCACCGAACAAACGGTCGGTCGCTCCGTTTGTGCCTCTACCGTAGATGCGGTCATCACCGGCGCCGCCGTAGATGGTGCTTTCGCCTGAGCCTCCGACAAGACTGTCTTTGCTTGAAGAGCCCTCAACGAAGAACTGCTCATCACGTATCGAGTCGTACAAGTAGTCGAACTCTCCGTCCGAGGCCTGATCAAAAACCTGCTGCAGTTCGGCCGCCGAGATTTGAAGCCCGCTCATTTGCATCTCAGTTGTTTGGATGAACGAGCCGTCTGAGGCGATCGTGATCTGCTGGCCAAATGAAATGCTGTTCAGTTCACCAACCACATGGCCAGTGGTGGGATCGACTTTCCACCCAGTAGCGGAGTTGAAGACGACGCCGCCGCCATCTGCACCGACGAAAGCGTAACCGGTAGCGGCTGCGTCCGTCGAGAGAGCGCCCGACACGTTGTCGAAGGCAGCAAATTTTTGATTGAGGTACTGACCAAAGTAAATCCCGATGCCGTTATTGTCGGGGTCGTAAGCTTTAATTTGAACGGTCACGTTGTTTCTCCCAGATGCCAGTCATCCAAAAAGTCCAGCACCAGAATTTCGCTCAGCCGCGCGCCAAAGGCAAGGCGATAAACTGCTTCCAATTTTGGAGTGCAAATGACTGAGCGCGAGCCCAGCTACATCGCCTTCATCAGGCAGGATCCGTCATTGCATCGCGACTGGTTCGCAGCGCAGGCGGAACAAGGCAAGGCTCAAGGCTGCACCTTCGGCCGCTTCTCGGTGGACGAAGACGATGAGCAGTTGGCCTTGGTGGAAGGCTGGACCGAGCGACCCGACGATCAGGGCGAAATCCGGTGGCACCTGGCCCAATCAGAAGGCAAAGAGCATGGCACGGCCGACCGCATATAAGCCCGAGTACGCCAAACAGGCGGAAAAGCTCTGCGCACTTGGCGCTAAGGATACCGAGCTTGCCGATTTCTTCGAGGTCACCGATCGAACCATCCAACGGTGGAAGATCGACCATGAAGAGTTTTGTCAGTCCCTAAAGCTCGGCAAGGAAGTCCCGGACGAGAACGTTAAGCGGTCGCTATATCAGCGCGCCATCGGCTTCTCTCATCCCGACGTCGATATCCGAGTAATCGACGGCAAGGTCATCAAGACCGACATCGTCAAGCATTACCCGCCGGACACCACGGCCGGCATCTTCTGGATGAAAAATCGTGATCCGAAAAACTGGCGCGACAAACAGGAAGTGGAGCTTCAGGTGAACGGCTCCCTTGCTGAGCGTCTGGCCCGTGCAAAGGGCAGGGTCAACGCCCCGAAATGACTTTGGCCGCTCAGTCGCGCGATCCGGACGATGATATCGCCGACGCCGCAGCCCTCTACCAGTTCGATCCGCAAGGATGGGCGCTGTTCGCATGGGATTGGGGCAATGGCGATCTGAAGGACATGGACGGGCCGCGCAAGTGGCAGGCGGACATCAACGAAGAGATACGCCAACACCTGAACAGCGAGAACCGATACTCGCCGTTGCAGATCGCCGTATCCAGCGGCCACGGTATCGGCAAGTCGGCCGAGATGGGCATGCTGTCCAACTGGGCGATGTCCTGCTTTTCAGACTGCAAGATCGTCACGACGGCCAATACCGAAAGCCAGCTGCGCACCAAGACGTCGCCGGAGATCGGGAAGTGGTTCCGTTCGTCGATCACAGCCCACTGGTTCAACGTCCAGGCCATGTCCATCAAGGCCCGCGACAATGAGCATTCCGACCTGTGGCGCCAGGACTTCGTCGCGTGGTCCGCCCACAATACGGAGGCGTTCGCCGGGCTGCACAACAAGGACAAGATCATCGTCCTGATGTTCGACGAGGCATCCAAGATCGCCGACAGCGTCTGGGAAGTGGCCGAAGGCGCGCTCACCGACGAAAACACGATCATCATCTGGTTGGTGTTCGGCAACCCGACACAGAACACCGGCCGCTTTCGCGAATGCTTCCGCCGGAACCGCAAGCGCTGGATCAGACGGCAGATCGATAGCCGGACAGTGCCGGGCACGAACAAGAAGAAGCT
The DNA here is from genome assembly GCF_029277445.1 of Pararhizobium qamdonense. Taxonomy (NCBI): domain Bacteria; kingdom Pseudomonadati; phylum Pseudomonadota; class Alphaproteobacteria; order Hyphomicrobiales; family Rhizobiaceae; genus Pararhizobium; species Pararhizobium qamdonense. The sequence goes on from NZ_CP119566.1 coordinate 1,343,725, forward strand.
TGACCAGTGGGTCGAGGACTATGGCGAAGATCACGATTTCGTAAAGGTTCGGGTACGCGGCATGTTTCCATCATCCTCGGCGAAGCAGTTCATTGGCACCGACGACGTTGACGCCGCACAGAAGGTCCACCTTCGCAAGGATCAGTATTCCTTCGCACCCAAGATCATCGGTGTCGATCCCGCGTGGACCGGCGATGACGAACTGGTCATTTACTTCCGGCAGGGCCTTTACTCGAAGCTCCTGATGAAAATGCCGAAGAACGACAATGACGTCCTGGTCGCCAACCACGTCATGCGATTTGAGGACGAATTGCAGGCCGACGCGGTCTTCATCGACGGCGGGCACGGCACAGGCATCTACTCGGTCGGCATTACCATGAACCGATCATGGCAGCTGGTGTGGTTTGGCGGAAAGAGCATAGACCTTGGCTGCCTGAATAAGCGGGTCGAAATCTGGAAGAACATGCGCGACTGGCTGAAACAGGGCGGTGCGATCGATCCCAAGGATGACGTGCTCTACCAGGATCTTATAGGGCCAGAGCTTGTCCCCCGGACGGATGGAAAGCTGCAGCTGGAAAGCAAGGAAGACATGAAGGTGCGCGGCATTCCATCGCCGAACCGCGCCGACGCCCTTGCGCTTACCTTTGCCTATCCCGTCGTCGCCAAGGAAGACGACGGCCGGTCCAATGTCCGAACCGATGATCGATACGGATCGTCCTCGAACGACGACTACAACCCCTACGGATGAGGTTTCCCATGTTTGCCGAGCCGTTCACGATCGAGCGGATGAAGAATGCTGCCGCTAACGGCAGGCTGTTCATCGTTCTGATGTTCGTCCTCATCATCGTTGTCGCGGCCCAGAACGACAAGGACGCCCTCTGGCTCGCGTTCGCGCCCATCCTGTCAATCGGTGCGGCCTATCTCGCCGATGGCCCAGGCGCTCGATTTCAGCCCGTCCTGTCGATCGTCAGCGTTGCCTGCGCGGTCGCGTCCTTTCTCATCATCTTTTACCTGTGAGGCATCCCATGTGCATCTTTGGCAACAGCACTCCCGAAGCGAAGACGCCCCGCATGCCGGTGGAATACGCGGCGCAGCGCGCGCCTGACAATCAAAGTGTGGATAAGGCAGGCGCTCGCACCAAGGACAAGCTCCGCGCGGCCACATCGACCATGCTGACCGGCTCCCAAGGCGTCGGCGCTGTCGATACCGCTGGCAAGAAGGTGCTTCTGGGTGCCTGAGGTCGATACATCCATCAGGTCCCGGCACGAGCGGCGTCTCGCTGCTCTCAAGACCGAGCGCAACGACTACGAGCCACAGTGGCAGGAGTTGAACGACTTCATCGCGCCCGGTCGATATCGCAAAGGTGATGCGAAAGACCCGAAGGGCAAGAAGGACCGCAACAAGATCGTGGACAACTCGCCCTTGCTGGCGCACCGCGTGGCACGATCCGGGATGCAGGCGGGCCTAACGTCTCCCACACGGCCTTGGATGCGCTACAGCATCTTCGATGACGATCTGAAGGAATACGGCCCGGTCAAAGACTACCTGTATCAGTCCACCCGCAAAGCACGCGACTTTCTCGCAGTCTCGAACATCTACAATTGCCTGCACTCAGGCTATGGCGATGAGCTGCTGTTCGGCCAGTTCTGCATGATCCTCACCCGGAATGAGCAGCATCGCCTGCATGCGATCATGCCGGTTGCCGGGCAATACTGGCTTGCGCAAAGCGGTGCCGGTCGTGTCGATACCTGTTACCGTCGCATCTGGATGACGGTTGAACAGATGGTCGGACGCTTCGTTGCCAGACCGAACAGGGGCATGGACTGGTCCAAAGTCTCCAACACGGTCAAGAACCTGTGGGATAAGGGCTCGTATGACGATTGGGTTGAGACCTATAACGCCATCGAACCCCGCAAGGAGCGCAATCCGAGCAGCCCGACCAAGGCCAACAAGGCATTCATGTCGAATTACTGGGAAGCCGGTGCTGACAAGGATGTCATGAGCGAAGTCAGCGGCTTTGATCGCAACCCGATCCTTGCTCCGCGCTGGGATGTTGTCGGCGAGGATGTCTATGCCGCGTACTGCCCCGGAATGGACGCGCTGCCGGACGTGAAGATGCTTCAAACGGAGCAAAAGTGGAAAGGCTCCGGGATCGAGCACAAGGTGCGACCCGCCGTCGTCGCCCCAACATCGCTTCGCAACAAACGCAATTCCTCTCTGCCGGGCACCATCACTTATGTCGATGAGGTCGGCGTCAATTCATCTTACCGCCGGGCCTTCGACGTGGATTTGTCGATCAGCGAGTTGGCCGCCGACATCAGCGACACAAACCGGCGCATTGATCGCGCTTTTTATGCCGATCTGTTCATGGCCATCACGAACATGGAAGGCATCCAGCCGAAGAACGTCTACGAACTGACCCAGCGCAAGGAAGAGCAGCTTCAGCAGCTCGGCCCGACCGTTGAGCGCCAGCATCATGAACTGATCATGCCTTTGGCCGACTGGGTGTTCTACGCGCTGGAAGAAGACAACCAGCTGCCGGAACCGCCGGAAGAACTGCAGGGCACCGATCTGAAGATTGAGAACATCTCCACACTGGCGCAGGCCCAGCTTGCCGTCTCGACTGGATCAATTGAGCGCATGATGAGCTTTGCGGGCAATATGATTGCGGCGTTCCCGGACAGCATCGACAAGATCGATGGCGACCAGGCGATTGATGAGTACGCCGACGCACTCGGCGTCCAGCCGACCATCATCAGGTCTGACGACAAGGTCAAAGCGCTGCGGGATGGCCGAGCCCAACAGCAGCAGGCCGCGCAAAGCGCAGAGATGGCCAGCCAGCTTGCACCTGCGATGAAGCAGGGGGCAGAGGCCGCGTCGATCCTCGCAGGCACTGATGACAACGGCAGCCCGGCAGACTTGCTGAGCAACCTCGGTATCGCGGGATGACACAGAAAACACGGGAAGAAACAGAACTCGAACTGGCAACCCAGTCCGTGCTGGCAGACCCGCGTGCACGGGAGTTCCTGTGGTGGGTGCTCTCCCAGTGCGGCGTCTACAACGCGCCCCATACCGTCAACGGAGAGACCGGTATCCACATCGGTCGCCGCATCATCGGCGTGACGATCATCAACCAGATCAACGCCACGGACCCCACTGCCTACGCTCAAATGATGATCGAGGCTCACAACCGCGCGGACAAGCGCGAGAGGGAAGAGAATGTTCGACCTGTTGAGGAATAATATTGCTTTTGGCACCGACGAGGTTGTCGCCGCCGCAGCCGCTGCAACATCCGCGGAGCCCGCGAAGGTCACCGAGCCTGCCAAGGTGGAAGAGAAGGCGACGGAAAACATCCTATTCGGCAAGACCACCGAAGGCGAGAAGACGCCGGAGGGCGAAAAGAAGCCTGATGCCGCCGCCGAGTGGAAGGAATATGCGCCTGACGCCACCAAGACGGCGGAAGAGAACGCCCGCCTGAAGGCCGAGCATGACAGGACCAAGCCGGCCGATGACAAGGCCAAGGACGATGATCCGCTCAACCAGGTGCCAGCTGACGGCAAGTACGTCATTGCCCTGCCTGACGGCGTTGAACTGGATTCGGCGCTGCTCGAAAAGGCGGCTCCGGTCATGAAAGAACTGAACCTCACGAACGGGCAGGCCACGAAGCTCGCCGGCGTCATCGCCGATGTCCGCAAGGCTGAGTTCGACGCGCTGAACGAGCGCAATCAGAAAGTCATTCAAGATTGGCAGAAGAGCATCAAGACCGACAAGGATTTCGGTGGCGATAAGCTCGATGTCTCCCTCAAGACCGCCGAGCGCGCGCTTGCCACCTATGGCGATGACGAGCTGCGAAGCGATCTAACCGAACTCGGGCTAGGCAACTATCCCGGGCTATTCCGACTGTTGGTCCGTGTCGGCAACGAAAACAGTGATGACAAGCCTGTCACGTCGGAAACCCCCGCTGCGTCCAAGAAATCGCCGGAAGAGGCGATGTACGGGGCGACCACTCCCACGACACGAGGATAAAACCATGGCCACAGTAGGCAACATGTATCCGACGCTCTCCGACCTGAAAAAGCAGGAATGGGGCGACGATATCGCGACGATCATCGACATGCTCGTCCAGTTCAACGCAATGTATGAGGATGCTCCCATCCTCGAATGCAACATGGGTGCCAGTCACCTGACGACGGTCCGCACCGGACTGCCGACCCCGACCTGGCGCAAGCTCTACAAGGGTGTCCTGCCGACCAAGGGCACCACGGCACAGGTCAAGGATGCTACCGGCATGCTTGAAGATTGGTCCGAAGTTGACGCCAAGCTCGTCGAAATCTCCAAGAACCCGGCAAAGTTCCGTCTGAACGAAGCCAAGAGCCACATTGCCGGCATGGCGAACATGCTGGGCTCGACGGTTTACTACGGCGACACGGACGTGTTTCCGGAGCGCTTCACCGGTCTGCATGCCCGTTTCAACTCGAAGACGGCATCCAACGGCAAGCAGATCATCGACGCGGGCGGTACCGGATCGGACAACACGTCCATCTATTTCATCACCTGGGGCGAGGATTCGGTCCACCTTCTCTACCCGGAAGGCACGAAGGCCGGTCTGCAGCGCGAAGACAAGGGTAAGACCACCAAGGAACTGCCCGACGGTTCGCTCTACGACGTCTATCGCGAAAAGTTCTCGCAGGACATCGGCCTTTCGGTCCGTGACTGGCGCGGTGTGGCGCGTATCGCCAACATCGATGTGTCGGACCTGCGGGCCAACGCTGCAACGGGTGCCGACCTCATCAACCTGATGATCGACGCCTACTACGCCCTGCAGAACCCGAACCAGCCGAACGGGAAGACGGTCATCTACGCGCCGAAGACGATCCAGACCTTCCTGCACAAGCAGGCCATGAACAAGACGAACGTCAACCTGACGCTCGATCAGGCCCAGGGCAAGCCGCAGGTTTCGTTCCTCGGTCTGCCAATCCGCCGGGATGACAACATCCTCGAAACCGAAGGCCAGATCGTCTAACCGGCGATCCGATGGAAGGTAAAAAACCATGATCTTCGATGCTCAGAACCTCTTCTCGGATGCGCAGGCCATCACGGCCTCTGCCGTATCCACCAACACCATCGACTTCGGCGCTGCGGGCAAACCCGTCGGCGCCGCAGCCAACATCCGCAAGGACATGGGCCGTGGCATGAAGGTGAACCTTCGTGTCCAGATGGTCGAAGCTGCGCTCGCCGCTGGCGCCGCAACGCTGACCGTCGATTTTCAGACTGACGATAACGAGGCGTTCGCGTCTCCCAAGACCGTCTGGACTTCCGGGCCGATCGGCAAGGCAGCGCTTGTCGCTGGCTATGTGTTCCCGCTGGAATGGCTCCCGCGTGGCACCGACGAGCGCTATGCCCGTCTGAACTACACCGTCGCAACAGGCCCTCTGACGGCTGGCAAGGTCACCGCCGGCGTCGTGGCTGCAGGGGAGGACAACAACTATGACTAAGACTGTCATGGCAACGCGGGCCGGTACCTACGGCCACTACCGCGAAGAAGGCGCCGTCTTCCAGATCGACACCGAGAAGCACTTCTCGAAGAACTGGATGGTGGAAATCACCAGCGCACAGGCAAAGAAGCTTCAGGCGGCTGCACAACTTGAGCCCGAGGCCGAACGGCACGTCGTAGATACCTCTGTCGTTGACAATGCAGAGCTTGAAGCGCTTCGCGTCCAGCTGGCCGAAAGCCAGGCTGAAAACGAGCGTCTGAAGCGTTCGAAGAAGCCCAAGCCTGAAGGCACTGACACTTCGGCCAACGAACAGCCGAAGTCCGCCGCTGAAGTCCTCGCGATGGCCACCGACCCGAACGTTCAGTTTATGTCGTTCAAATCGGCCGCGACAAAGCTGCTCGGTGAGGGCACCCCTGCCAACAAGGCAGAGATCATCGCCGCGCTCGAAGACCTCGCGACGAAGCCTTGATCAGCAGCCGCTGAAATCAAGCTTGAGCCCGGCGGGAAACTGCCGGGCTTTTTCATTCCTAGGAGGTTTGCATGGCATCGGTCGTAGGCATCTGCAATATCGCGCTGTCCCATATCGGCAAACCCACGATTACCGACCTGGACGAAGCGTCCGAAGAAGCTCGCCAGTGCAAGCTTCAATATGAGCTGACCCGCGATACGATGCTTCAGGTCTACCCTTGGGAATTCGCCAAGACGATGATCGTCCTCGCTGAGATCACGAACACTTGGCAGCAGCGGTGGCAGTATGCCTATCAGCGACCCTCGGATTGCCTCAAGGCTCGCCGGATCGTCCTCGATATCGACAACCCCGACGATACTGCGACGGTCCCGATGGGCGTCAGTGAGGGCGCAATCTACTGTGGCGTATCACCGGCCACCCTTGAGTATACGCGCAAGATCATCGACCCGAACAAGTTCCCCCCTTTGTTTCAGGACGCATTGTCCTGGTCGATCGCCGCAAAAGTCGCCATGCCCCTCACTGGCGACCAGTCCGTCCGGAAGGATGCTTTCCAGATTGCAGGCCAAACGATGGAAACCGCCAAGACTGCTGACGCGAACGAGGAGGCATCGTCCTACGACTATCCATCCGCCTTCATAAGCTCGCGAGGCTGATCAATGGCCATTCTCCGCACGATGCAGCCTGCCTTCACGGCAGGAGAGCTTAGCCCTGCCTTATGGGCGCGCGTTGACCTCGCAAAATATCAGTCGGGCCTCAAGACCGCCAAGAACGTGTTCGTGCATCCCCATGGCGGCATATCGAACCGTGCGGGGCTGGAGTTCATCGGGCGGACGAAGAACGCTGCTACGGCCGTCCTTATTCCTTTCGTCTACGATGCTGAGACGAACCAGACCTACAACTTGGAATTCACCAACCTGCGCTTGCGAATTTATCGCGCCGGCGCACCGATCCTTCAAGCCGCAAAGGCAGTCACCGCGATCTCGGGCGCTGGTGTGCTCACCTCAGCCGCCCATGGCTATGCCAACGGCGATGAGGTGTTCTTCAACGGCGCCATCGGCCCCACGCTCCTCAACGCCCGCAACTTCGTCGTTCGCAACGTCACCACTAACACTTTCACGCTTGAGGATTTGTATGGCGTTGCGGTCAGCACGGCGGGCCTTCCCGCCTATGCCGGCGGTGCGGTGACCCGCAGGCTCTACGAGGTCGCGTCGCCTTATCCAGAAGCAGTCCTGACCAAGCTGGTATTCGCGCAGGAAAACGATGTCATGTACATCACTCATCAGAAATATGCGCCACGTAAGCTTTCGCGATTGGCTGATGATGATTGGACAATCACAGTCCCGACCTTTGCGCCGCTGGTCTCCATCCCGACCGGGCTTGATGGAACCGCCTTTTACAAGCGGCGCAGCGGCAACAGCTCGGCGATCTCGTACCGGGTGACCGCGGTTTCGGCGTCAGGGGCTGAAAGTGCAGCCTCTTCGACCGTCTCAGTCACAGTGCAGACCGAAAACGAGGATGGCCGCCGGGTTCGGTTGGGCTGGCCAGCGGTGACAGGGGCCGTGACCTATCGCATCTATCGATCGGACGATGCAATCGGCTTGCTTGCCGATACGCCGAACACCTCGATTGAGCTGGAACAGACGCAGTATGTCGGCGATGGCACTGCTGTGCCGACCTCGTCCGCTCCTGGCGCTCCACCGGTGCCAACGGGCGTAAACGGTCTGATCGTTTTCGGGAAGCCCTTTCGTTACAAGGTGTCGGCCATCTCGGATGAAAGCGGGGAGGAAAGCCTACCGTCAGCAGCATTTGTGCTGCGCAATGACATGAGCTTCGCGGGAAACCGGAACGTGCTCGTTTGGAACGCTGTGAGCGGCGCCGGCAGCTATGCGGTCTACCGCCTCGACAACGGCCGCTACGGGTACATCGGAACGACGGAAGAAACGACGTTCACCGATGAAAATATCACGCCCGATCTGGCGAGCGGGCCGCAACAGGCTGATAACCCCTTTGCGGGCACGGGCAACTATCCCGCCTGCGTCAACTTCTTTGAACAGCGCCTGGCAATGGGCGGGACCGAAAAGGTGCCGTCTGGCGTCTGGTTGGGGCAGTCGTCTAACTACGAGAACTTCGGGTCAGCATCGCCGGTTCGCGCCAGTGACGCAATCACATTTCGAATTCGGTCGCGCGAGAAGAATGCGGTCCGGGCGCTGATCGAGACGCGCGGCCTCGGTGTCTTTTCTTCGGCAGGCGAATTCACCGTATCGGGCGGGGGCGAAGACTTCCTCACCCCGGCTAACGTCAACGTGAAGAAGCAGGGCAACCGTGGCTCCAGTGCGCTGCAGCCGATCTCGGTCGGCGATGTGATGCTGTTCGCGAGGGCGCGCGGCGGTGTCGTGCAGGACTTCTCCTATGAGTTTGCTAACGACGCTTTTGTCGGCCGTGATCTCACCGTCATGGCTCGGCACCTCTTCGAGGGGCGCAAGATTATCTCGTGGGCCTATTCGCAGTCCCCGCATTCCATCATCTGGGCCATCCTCGATAGCGGGCTTTGCGTCTCGCTTACCTACATGCGTGAGCACGATGTCTGGGCTTGGACCCGGCATGAGACCGATGGAGTGTTCGAGGCCGTCAACGTGGTGCCGGAAGACGATGAGGACGCCGTGTATTTCGTTGTTCGCCGATCCGTCAACGGCACCACGCAGCGATACATAGAGCGGATGCACTCCCGGCGTTTCGAGGATTCGAAGGACTGCTTCTTCGTCGATAGCGGGCTGTCCTACGAGGGCGCCCCGCTAAAGACGATACAGGGGCTTTTCCACCTTGAGGGTCAGCAGATCGTCGCACTCGCCGATGGCAACGTGGTGCGCGGCCTGACCGTGACGAACGGACAGGTCACGTTGCCGAACGCAGCATCCGTGGTGCACGCCGGCAAGTCCTATGAGGCGCTCATAAAGACCCTCGATCTCGACCTCGGCGTCGTTCAAGGGCTCGGCACTACCCAAAGCCGCCTCAAGTCGGTAGCAAATGTCACGTTGCGGGTGGAAAAGACACGCGGCATCTGGGTTGGGCCGAAGGAAAACAAGCTGAACGAGTTGAAGCAGCGCCAGTATGAAAACTGGAACGAGGCAATCCGCCTGGCGACCGACGATGTCGAGATCACTCCGACACCAGATTGGACAAGAGGCGCCACGATCTACATCAAGCAGTTCGACCCACTGCCGATGACGATCCTTGCCATCCTTCCCGACGTGCGGGTAGGAAGCTGATGTTCCGGATCGTGCCATCGACTGAGGAGCATGCTCTTATCATCGCGCCTCGGATGCGTGACGCCGATGTCGAAGAGGTGAGGGCAACTTCAGGGCGGACACCGGTGGGCGCCTTGCTCTACTCGCTTGAGCGGTCGGACTTCGCCTACACGGTCGAATTCGATGGGGTGCCGGAGACCATGTTCGGCTGCGGGACGATTGATGTGATCAGCCGCGTCGGCGCTCCCTGGCTGCTGGGGACCAATGCCCTTGAGCGGCATTACCGCCACTTTCTGCGCGGCTCGCGGTATTGGTCGGCAGAAATGGCCCGCCGGTACTCGATGCTGCGCAACATTGTCGATGATCGCAACACGGTGTCCAAACGCTGGCTTGAATGGATGGGCTTTAGCCTAAGCCAGCCCCGGCCCATGGGGTACGAACAGCGTCCGTTCCGGATTTTTGAATTGAAGGTGCTCGATGTGTGATTTTGGTCTCGTCTTGACGGCAGCCTCGACGCTCGTAGGCGCGGCCGGGCAGAAGCAACAGGCGGATGCCAGTGCCGCAGCATCCAGCTACAATGCCAAAGTTCAGGATATGAACGCCACACTCTCCGAACGGCGCGCGCGGGACGCTCTGGAGCGCGGGAAGCTTGAAGAGCAGCAAAAGCGGAATGAGGCCGCCCAGGTTGCCGGCCGCCAAAAGGCAGCGATGTCGGCCAATGGCGTCGATTTATCGTTCGGTTCGCCTCTCGACGTCCTGGTCGATACTGCGACGATGGGCGAGCTTGACGCCCTCACAATCCGGTCGAATACCGCACGTGAAGCGTATGACTATCGTGTTCAGGCTGAGAACGGTCGCGCCGATGCCACGTTGAGCCGCATGAACGGCAGTGCGGCGAAGAAGGGCGGCAACCTTGCAGCCTTCGGAACGCTGCTGTCGGGTGCTGGCAAAGCCTATGGGCAGGGCGGCAGCTTGTCGTATGGTGGTCGGTAATGGCGACTGTCCCGATCTATCAGCGCACTGAGCGGCTTCGTCCAAACAATCAGCAAGGCATCACGACGCAAGCAACAGCGGACGACTTCGGCGCGGCTGTCGGCCGGGGCATGGGCGCTGTTGCACAGGGGCTGGATAATGCCGGCACGGCCTTTGCCCAGGTCAACGCTCTCAAGGATGAATCTCTTGTCCGTCAGCGGCGCAATGCCCTGATGGAGGAGAAGCGGGCCCTAATGAATGATCCCTCGACGGGATATCTCAATCAGGCAGGTCAAAACGCACTCGATCAGCGCGCCGACTTCGAAGGCAAGTTGAAAGGCCTTCGCACCAAATACGCCGAGGGCCTGTCTCCCAGCCAGCAACAGCTCTTTGACCGGACGATCGATCCGATCGAGAACGATGGGCTCGATTCAATCGTTCGCCATGCGGGCGGTGCGCTGAAGGATCAGATCGTCAACGATGCGCAGGCGTCGGCCAACAACTTCATGAACGAGGCCCTGGTCAATTCTGAGGATCCGGCGAAAGCCGACAAGTACATCGCGGCTGGCCTGCTCGAAATTCGCAATCTCGGCCAGAAGCAGGGCTGGACGGCCGATATGCTGGACGAAAAGGAGCGCCAGTATACCTCCGACGCCACCCAGCGGATGGCGTTGCAGATTGCCACGAAAAGCCCTCTGGCTGCGCAGGACTATATCACCAAGAATGCCAAGCGGCTTTCGGCTAACGATAAGTTCGAACTGGACGTGAAGCTCAAGCCCATTGTCCAGGAGGCGGAATCTGACGCGAAGGCTGCTGAAGCCTTGAAGCTCGGGCGCGCGCAGGTTGATGTGGTGCAAGAGGTGGTGGACGCGGCTGAAGGCGGCGGCACTGGTCCTCGACCATCCCAGACCGGCCGCCGGCTTGAAGCAGCAGGACCGTCACGCACTCGCGCCCTTTTGATCAGCAAGGCGCCGGGCAAGGGCGCTGCGGCAGTGGACGGTCTCGATGAGGGCTTTGCCACAAACCTCGCCGCCCTGATCGAGGACGCGCCACCGGCTATTCGTGATGGCCTTCAGATTATGAGCGGGGAGCGCACCCACGAGCGGCAAAAGCAGTTGTTTGCCGCATCGGATCGCACCGGCCGCACTGTGGCGCGCCCTGGTCACTCAAATCACGAGCCTCGCGCCGACGGCACAGCCAAGGCTGTCGATCTCGCGTGGAACGGCCAGACATTAAAGCCTGGGAAGGTTCCGCAGAACGTCATCGACTACGTGCACGCCAACGCCGGTAGGTACGGAATGTATTTCCCGATGGGCTATGAGCCCTGGCATGTCGAGCCGAACGGCACGCGCGGGACAAAAGGGACAACTGTGGCGTCGAAGGTGGACGGACCTGTTAGCCGCTCGTCGGCGCCGTCCTTTGATCAGATACAGACCTTCCTTGGCACCATCGACGATCCCGTCGTCCGGAGCAAAACAGAAGCGAAGATTTTTCAGTCGTTGGATCAGCAGGACAAAATCCGTCAGTTGAACCAGAAGGGCGCCCGCGAACAGCTGTGGGAGATGTGGCAGCGCGACGGTACGACGCCGGATCAAGCGCCGGTCGATCTTCGGATCGCGGCTGGTAACACCGCCGTTGATAGCATCCAGGAAAGCATCCAGAAGGAACAGGAGGGGCGGGCGGTCACTGACCAGAACGTCCTATTCTCATTGAATCGGATGGCGGCAGAAAGCCCTGAGGTGTTCAAGACGATGGACCTCACGGATTACTACTCCGACCTGTCCCGTGCCGATCGGAAGGCGGTGACCGATGATCAGAACAAGCTTCTGAGCGGCGACGTGCAGGCTCAGCAGACCGGCGCCACCTACAACGCGGCCTACAAGCAGGCTGAACAGGCGCTTAGCTCTGTGGGTCTGACGACGACTGGCATAACCAGCTCGAACACCGCCAAGGTGCAAGAGATGCAAGCCCGGATCGCCACATTCCAAAACTCGCTGAAGATGGAGATTGATCAGTTTCGGACGCAGAAGGGCACCACGCCGAACTACGACGAGACCCAAAGCCTCATCAACGCTCTGCTGATGAAGTCGATCTACAGCGAGCCTCGCGGTTCCTATTCTCCGATGCGCCTGTTCGATGACGGCACTTCGCAAACCGACGGAGGCTTCATGTTCGAGCGCGGCAATGCGCCGGACGGTGCAACGGTTAAGCCGGCGGTCGAATACCAGCAGATCCCGCCTGAATGGCAGGCCTCTATCAAGACGGCGCTGACCGAACGAACCGGCAAAGCGCCGACAAAGCAGGAGATTGAGGCGGAATACGCCTCTGTCGTCATGGAAATCCTGGGGCAGAATTGATGTTCACCCATCGAAAGCACGTGCAATGAACCCTGATGAGTATCTGACGCAGAGCCGCGAGCAGCACGCGGCTTCAGTCAAGCAGACGGCGTTTGCGGTGACGCAGGATGCAGGTACGACGCCGGATCAACATGCGTCCGACATGAAGCTTGCCCAGTCGCTTGCCCTGCCCACGTCGCTGACATCGCAGTTCCGTGACACGTTCGCCCAAAAGATGATGGCGAAGCGTAACGAAACGATCCTGTCGGCGAACCCGCGCCTCGCGACATGGATGCAGGACAAGGACAATGCGAAGCTTGCTTCGGACGATCTGACGGCGCTGTCCGGGTGGGAGCAGTTCGCCAAAGGCGCGCTGAGTGGACAGGTCATCGAGGCGGGCAAGGGGATTCCCGGCGGCGCAGTCTCGGCCACAGGCACAGCCTTGGAAGGTGCTGGCCAGTTGCTTACGCCCGTCGATCCCGCCGTGCGCATGCCTATGGCTACCCGCATCGTGATGGCCAATCAGCGGTCGCCTGAAGAGATTGCAGCCCTCCGCAAAGAGATATTCAAGCAGGGCGAGATTAATCCGCAGGTGGCACAGTCTGTTCTGTCGGACGTGCTGTCCGGCAATATGTCGGCTGACGAGGCGTATCAGTCGCTTGAACCTCTGTTCGAACCGGCGCTCAAGGCTGCCAGCCAAGCCTTGCAGAGGGGTGGCGAGAAGACGCAGGATTACGGCGCGACCATCCTCCCGGCTGCGCCCGGCATGGAAGAGAGTTTCGGACGCGAGATCGGATCGGGCTTGGGCTCTATGCTGGCGCTGCTCGGCGTGGGCGTTGTCACCGGCCCGGCAGGCGCCGCAACAGTTGGCGGAGCAATGGGCGCTGGTGAGGCCGCTGGGAATGCGCGCAAGGCTGGTCAGGACGAAGACACCCAGACGATTGCCGCGTTGTATGGTATCGCGCCCGGCATGACTGATGCGATCCCGATCGAGCGCTTGCTTGGCAATCCTGTTGTCAAAGGCGCTTTCGCAAGCTTCCTTCGATCGGTCGGCAAGCAAACCGCATTGGAAGGCGGACAGGAAGCTGTCCAGCAGCTGATGCAGAACGCTATCGCATCCAGCCTCTATGCGCCCGACAAGGATATGCTCGACGACGTGATGTCGAGCTTTGCGACCGGCGGCGCTGTTGGTGCCATCGTTGAAGCTGGCCGGATCGCTTTCCAGGCCGCGCTGCCGGGTCGCGTCCGGGGTCTGTCGGTTAAGGCGCAACAGGCAGAGCAGACGAAGGCGGCGGTTGATCAGCTCGGCGATATGGCGGTGAACTCCAAGTTGCGCCAACGGATGGACGGATCATTTCTCGATTTCGTCGATAAGGCGACGGAAGGTACGCCGGTTCAGGATGTCTATGTGCCTGCCGAAAAACTGAATGAGCTGTTTCAGTCCTTCCGGTACAATCCGGAAGAGTTCCTTACCGAGTTGCCAGGCGTGGATTTTGCCGAGTGGGAAACGGCGCTCGCCACCGGCGGTGATCTGAAAATCCCGACGGCTGTCTACGCCGCCAAGCTGGCAGGCGGGGAGATGGACGCAGTCCTGCGCGAGAACATGAAGTTCGACCCGGACGGCATGACGTTTTCAGAAGCGCGTGACTTCAACGATCGAGCCGAAGAAATCCAGATGGAGGCTTTCGAACAATCGGAAGCCGCCCGAGTGGCAGATGAGGCTTCGCGCCAAGTCGATCAGCAGGAATACGACGATGTCGTCAGCCGCCTGCGCACCGCCGGCCGGGCAACTGACGTCGCGAAGTTTGAAGCCATGCCGCTCGTGGCAATGCGCCGGACGATGGCAGAGCGCTCTGGTCTCTCGCAGGAAGAGTTTGCGGCCAAGTACCCGCTTCCGGAAATCCGTGGCGCGGTACCTGAGGGCATGAAGACCAAGAACGTCGACGAGTTGACGCGCCAACTGGCCGAACTGCGGTCCTATGTCGCCAAGCCGGAAAAGAACGGTCCGTCGCTGCTGGAAGCCATCTCCGACTACGGCGGAATCAACGACGTCGGTGGAGAACTGAAGGCGCGTGACGCCGCTGTCATCAAGCGCGGCCGTGGCAAGAAGAACCTGAAGCTGGCGCGGGGCGGACTGATCGACGGCGTCAAGGACATGTTCGGTGCCAGCGGGGGCAAGAAGCACGGCATAGACGACGTGGCGCAGGCCATGATTGAAGCTGGGTATCTGCAGGACAATCCCGCTGCCATCGCTTACCGGCATGCGATCGAGACCGGCGGCGAGTTGCCGGACATCGGCCGGGGCCTGTTGGAGGCGATTGATGAAGAGCTGCGCGGCAATGTTCAGTATTCCGGCAACCGCGAGATTGATCCGAAAGCCTCGTGGGCCGACGACACGGTGTCGTATTTGGACAGCCTCGGCGTTTCTCTTGACGATAGCGACTACGTTATCCGTGCGGCTATCGCCAAGGGACAAGATGCCGAAGGTCAGAAGTATGGCCAGCCGGCGCAGACCGGGCGCTTCAGTTTCAATCGAACATATGAGCAGGCAAACCGCGGCTCGATCCAGCTGCCGACAAACGGCGCGGCGAACAGCCCGGTTATCATAAGCCTGTTCGAAAGCGCCGATCTCTCGACGTTCAACCACGAAGCGGGCCACTACTTCCTGAACATCCTGCAGGACATGGCAACGCCTCCCGGCGTCAGCCAGGAAATCGTCGATATGTACGGTTCGGTAAAGGGCTGGTGGCGCGACAATGCTGCCGATGTGGCGCGTGACGCGAAACAGGTGACCGGCGTTGAAGTGAGTGCTGCCGATGTCGTCGCCATGCTGGATAACGGCACCTCGGGTGACACTGTCGTCGATCAGGCAATTGATACCGGCCTTCACGAGCAGTTCGCGCGTGGCTTCGAAGCGTATCTGATGGAGGGCAAGGCTCCCTCGATCGAACTGCGATCGGCTTTCGAGCGGTTCGCACAGTGGCTGGTTCGCCTTTATCGCAGCATCAAGGCGCTGGACGTCAACATCACGCCCGAAATCCAGAGCGTGTTTGACCGTCTGGTCGCGACTGATGCCGAGATCGAAGCGGCCCGCAGCGATGTGTCGGACGAGATGCTGTTCGCTGCTGCCGAGGCGGCCGGTGTCTCGCCGGACGATTATCGCCAGCTGGTCAAGCTGCATGAACAGTCGATAGAGGCTGCGACCCAGAAGCTCCGCAAGGAAGTGATGGGACCCATCCAGCGTGAGACCGAGAAGGCCTACAAGGTCGAGAAAGCCAAGGTCCGTGATGAAGTCGAAGGCCAGATCAATGGCATGCCGGTGTATCGCGCTTGGGAATGGATGGGTAACCGCCGCTGGTTCGGCGATGCAGACCCGACGGATATGCCGGACATGCGGTTTGATCGCGGCATGCTGGTTGATCGCTATGGCGAAGGCGTCTTAAAAACGCTGCCGCGTGGCAAGTTCACGCTCTATGCGAACGAAGGCGGAATGGACCCGGACGAGGTTGCAGGCTGGTTTGGCTTTAAGTCCGGCGACGATCTGGTCAAGGCGCTCGAACAGGCAACGCCTCGGAAAGATGCCATCGCTGCCGAGACGGAACGGGTCATGCTCGAACGGCATGGTGATGTCCTGAAGGACGGTCAGATCGAAGAGCGCGCCATCGAAGCGGTCCACAACGACAAGCGGGGGCAGTTCCTTGCGGCTGAATTGAAAATTCTCAAGGCGCGCGCCGGGGACACCTCGCCAGACATGACCATGTCGCAGGCGAGGGAGGCCGCACGCCAGACCATCAACAAGATGCAGGTGCGCGATGCGGTTTCGAGCAATCGCTTCCTGACTGCCGAGCGCAAGGCCGCAAACGAGGCGGTCAAGCTTGCCCGGCTGGTCGAACGCGAAAACCTGTGGTCCCGGCAGAAGCGCCGCGATGTCCAGTCTGCGGTCCGCTCCGGCTCGCTGGACAGCACCAACGCCGCAACGGTGCGGGCGAACGTTTCCACGGATCGCTACAATGACGCCGTTGAGCGCCTGGTAGAGCAGAAGCGCCGGCAGTTGCTGAACCACATGCTCTATTCCGAAAGCGTGGCCGTCGCCGAAGAGATCGAGAAGGCTGAACGCTTCGTGTCCCGGCTCGGAAAGAAGTCCACTCGGGACAACCTGGCGGGCGACTATCTCGAAGCGATAGACGAACTGCTTGAGCGGTATGATTTCCGCAAGCTCTCTGTGAAGGCAGAGCAGCGCAAGGGCTCGCTTTTGAACTATGTGGCTCGCATGACAGCGGAAGGCCGCGAAAACGAACTGTCGATCCCTGACGCGGTACTGAACGATGCCAAGCGCCGGCCATACAGGCGCCTGAGCGTCGATGAGCTGCGCGGCGTGGTCGATACGCTGAAGAACATCGAACACACGGCACGGCTCAAGCAGAAGCTGAAGGACGCCAAGCGCGAACGCGATCTCGACGCTGTCGTCGGCGATATCCTGGCCGAGTTCGAGGCGAACGTGAAAGGCGATGCACCGTCGCGCGCCAAGTCCGGGCGGGGCGGGGTCAAGCCGGGTTTCCGCAGCTATCTGAACATCGTCAAGACGGCCGACACGATCCTGCGGGAAATTGACGGGTTCAAGGACGGCGCAGCGTACCGGCATATCAAGGCGCCGATCGATGAGGCTATGAACGACCTGACCATCAAGCGCCGTGAGGCGGGTGAGCAGTTCGAGCAGCTTTATTCGGTCTACACGGCGGCCGAGCGCAGGGCCATGACGACATTGATGTCCGTGCCGGAACTGAACGGCCAGTTCTCGAAGTGGGACCTGATCTCGCTGGCATTCAACGTCGGCAATGAGGGCAACTACCAGCGCCTGACTGACGAGCGGGTCAAAGGTCACTTCACCACCGCACAGATTGAGCTGGCCCTGTTGCAGTTGGAACAGCGCGATTGGGAGTTTGTGCAGTCTGCTTGGGACTTGATCGGCGGCTATTGGCCGGAGATCGAAGCTCGGGAAAAGCGGGTCACCGGTGTCGCTCCGGAGAAGATTGCACCGCGCGAAGTGCAGACGAAGTTCGGCAAGTTCAAGGGCGGCTATTTCCCGCTGAAGTATGATGCTGAGATTTCGTCGCTGTCACGTGATGATGACCTCAAGGACTTGGCAACGGCGATGGCTGGCGGTCGGTATGGCAAGGCCCAGACCCGCAATGGCCACACAAAGGAACGTGCGCAGTCGTCGGGGCGGCCTGTGCTGATCGACATTGGTGTCCTTCATGGTCACGTCAACCAGGTCGTTCATGATCTTGCGCTTTCGGAGACCGTCGCAAACTCGTGGCGCATCCTGCAAAACGATGAGGTGAAGAGCGCCTTTCTCGATCGCGGGCTGAAATCGGATTTCGATTCACTTGAAGTCTGGGTGCAGGACGTCGCGGCTGGTGAAATCCGCGGCTCGGACTTCATGAACCGGTGGGCTCGGAAGATGAAATCCGGCTTCACGGTCTCGAAGCTAGCTTTCAACCTGACGACTGTTCTCCTGCAGCCGACGGGTATCGCCCAGTCCATGGTGGTCGTGGGCGAGAAGAACCTCCTGCTGGGCATGACAGATGTGTTTCGCCGCCCGCTTTCCGGCCCCGGCAGTGCGGCAAGCCAGATCATCGGCAAGTCAGCTTTCATGCGGGAACGGGAGACGACGTTCAACAAGGATATCTACGACCTTCTTGGAGATACCAAGACGGGTCCTTCGCAAAACCGGGTATCGCAGTTCACGAGCGATATCCTCGCGCCCTGGGGCTTCTGGCTGATGCAGAAGGCGCAGTTTTACACAGTGGATATGCCGACATGGCTTGCGGGCTTTCGGCAAGCCACCGACGAGGGCAAGAGCGAGGCTGATGCAATCGCCCACGCTGACCGGATCGTCGCGCGAGCGGCGGCCTCCGGCAATTTCTCCGACCGTTCGCCGATCGAGCGGGGGTCGCTTTCACGGGATGTCCGGCAGAATGATGTCGTCCGCCTGTTTACCGCTCTTGGCTCCTACATGTTCGCCAAGTTCAATGTCGCCTACGAGCGGACGCAGCAAACGCAGTTCGCGGATCCACGACAGGTTCTGTCATGGACGACGGACATGGTGATGCTGTTCACGGTCGAAGCGGTGCTCGCAGGTCTCGTTCGCGGTCAATTGCCCTGGGGTGACGATGACGACGACGATAAGGATGGCTGGGCGGAATACCTCGCCAAGCAAACGGCGTTGAGCATCACTGCCACGCTGCCGTTCATCCGTGACCTTGCGAGCGGTGTGCAGGGCTTCAGTGGCGGCGGTGCCTACGGTTCCATCATGGATACGATGGCCCGTCCGATCTACCAGGCGTCGCAGGGCGACGTGGACAAAGCCTTTGTCCGATCCGTCGTCGATGCCGGCGGCTTGTTCCTCCATGCGCCATCGACGCAGATCAACCGCTTCATCGATGCGGCTTGGCGCCAGAGCGAAGGCGATGATGTTTCGCCCATCGAATACATCATGGGTAAATCCAAGTAGTCGGGCGGTATTAGCTGGCCGAGCAATAGCCCATCAGACCTTTGAACCTACCGAACCCGCACGGCGCGGGTCGATTTTCCGTGGGATATTGAAATGACAGTGTCAAGCGAAGTCAGCTGCAGCGGCCCCTATACCGGGAACGGTGTGACGACCGTGTTCCCCTACGAGTTCAAGATTACCTCTGCCGCTCATATGCGGGCTTTCGTTACGGACGCGCTCGATGTCACGACTGAGTTGCTTCTTGGCGATGGCGATTTCTCTGTTTCGGGCGTTGGAGAGGAGAGCGGTGGCAATGTCACCACCTCTCAACCCGTCGCGGGAGGAAATGTCCTCTGGCTGTCCCGAGACGTTCCGTTCACACAGGAAACAGCTCTTGGAAACCAAGGCGCCTATTTCGCCGAGACAGTCGAACGCGCTTTCGATCTCGCGACCATGCGTGACCAGCAGCTCGCCGAAAAACTGAGCCGGGCCATTCTCACGCCTATCGGCGTCGCGCCTCCTGTTTTCCCGCCTGCAGAAGATGGCTCGCTCCTCGGATGGGGTACCGCCGGACAACTGGAAAACAAGAGCATTTCGTTGCTTACCGATGCCGTCGCTGATGCCGAAGCTGCTCGCGACGATATCGCCGGCATCGTCGCATCTATTGCGGTGATTACAGAGCATCCACCTTTCACTGTGTTCTTGGGTCAAAGTTCGGTGACCATCCCAGGCGGCTATGACGTCGTAGCTTACGTTTTTTTGAACAGTCTGAGGTTCTACGCATGGTCCGCTCCCGACGGTCTCACGATCACTTTTCCCCCTCTCACGACTGCTGACACGGATGGTGCTGCCTCCGTTGAAATGGTCATCGGGACCGGTTTCAACTCAGTATTTGCCTTCGATACGGTGGATGGAGGGGCGTTCTAATGGACGGCAGAGAACTCCTGCGCCGGATCAATCGCGCCCTTCAGCCTGAAGACAGCGCTGATGAACTTACGGAAGGTGAGGTCAATAAGTTCCTCACCGAGGCCGAGCGAGAAAAAATCGAAAAATCCCTGCAACCCACTGACGTCCTTGATGGAGGATCATTCTAATGGCCGACAAGGCAGTAACTATCAAGCTGAAGAACAGCGCGACGCCCGGTGCGGTACCGGCTGCGGCTGGCCTTCTCACGGCCGAGCCGGCAGTCAATCTCCCCGATGGAAAGCTGTTCATTAAAGACAGTGGTGGGGCGGTGAAGCAGCTTGCTCCAAGCATGACGGAGCACAACACCAAGGCAAACTCGGCGTCTCCGACTTTCACCGGAACACCTGCTGGCCCGACTGCTGCGGCGGATGACACCAGCACTCAGCTTGCTACCACGGCCTATGTAGTCGGGCAGGCCTCGACTACGAGCCCGGCGGCCAACGGGGCCGTGGCCATCGGCACATCCAAAAAGTTTGCCAGGGCGGATCACGTCCACCCGACAGATACGACACGGGCTCCGCTGGCCTCTCCAACCTTCACCGGAACGCCGGCCGGGCCGACGCCGGCGGCTGGCACCAATACGACCCAGTTTGCCACAACAGCATTCGTTAAGGCGGCGTTGGACGCCCTCGTTGCGGCTGCACCCGGCACACTGGACACATTGAACGAACTGGCCGCCGCATTGGGGAATGATCCCAATTTTGCCACGACGATGGCGGCGGCGATTGCGGCAAAATCAGCCGAGTTTGATGGCATCAATGGAGGCACCTACTAATGGTGACGAAAAACGCGACCCTTCTTCTCAAGAAGTCCACAACTGCGGGGGCTATTCCAACGCCGGCGCAGCTTCAATCTGGCGAACTTGCGGTCAACACTGTGGATGAAAAGCTCCTTTTTAAAAACAATGCCGGCCGTGTTGTGCCTCTGGGCTGGATGGGAACCCCGGTTACCCGCTTCGGAGTTATTGGAGACGGCGTAGCCGATGATACCTTGGCAATTCGAGCAGCAACCGCTTCCGGTAAAACGCTTGTCTGGCACGAAGGCGTCTACAAAACGACTGACAGCATCGAGATGACTACGCCACAGCGCTGGATCGCGCTGGGCCGCGTCCAGTTCAAATACGCGGCCACGGCTGGATCGTTGGTAAAGGTGCAGCTTTGGTTCAAGGACTATGCGTTTGCTTGCGGCGATTTCTTCGCTGACCACAACGCCCTGGCTGGTAATTATGTCGAGCCAGAGCCTAACCCTGGCGGCTTTGTCAAACCGCATGGCAACTGCATCATCGTGGCAGGAGATCGGTCTATCCTTCGCGGTTGGACCGTTACCAATAGCTTCGACAATGGCATTACGGTCGGCGCCTACAATGAGACGACATGGGCCGGCATCCCCGGCAAGCCTCTCGGTGCGATTGTCGAGGATATCCAGACCTACAGCTGCGGCATGGGTATTCATGGCACAGCTGTAAGCGGGTTCTCAGGCAGGCTCGGTGGCGGCGTATCCGTCGCATCGGGCAAGGGCGTGCTCATCAACAATTGCTTCGATAAGGAAAGCTCTCAGGGCTTTGTTCATGACGTCGGTGCTGGTGGGTCCGCCATGTGGACCAACTGCCATGCCTGGGGCACGAAACGCGACACCGTGAACGGTACCGGTGGAACAGCTTGGTACGTGGGCACCGGTGATAGTCAGTTCGTCAATTGCGGCTGCACACTGCCGGATTGGGCGGGGTGGGACATCGACAGCCCTGCAACGAATAACCAGTACACGAATTGCTTTTCCAACGGCTCGGGCCGGGAAGGCCTGCGGACAAAGGCCGGGGACAGCACGTGGATTGGCCTTCACATTTCCAATGCCTGGCGCGGTGGGGGCCCCAATGATGCGATCATCGTAGACACTGGAGGTACCGGCGGAGAGGGAGGGGCAAGAAATGTTTACGGTTTGTCGTTCATCGCTCCGCGAATTCTCTACACAGCCCAGACCCGCTACGGCATGAACCTTGTCGGCTCAGGCAATGCTGGTGTGGAAGTTATCGGTGGATCGCTGGCAGGCATTTCCGGTGAAGTGAACCGCAATGGCAAGGAGTTGATCTGGCTGCGCAACTCAGCTGGTGCCATGCAGATGCAGTTGTCCGGCGGAAATACTTATGTGTCAGGTGGAACGTGGCAAGCGCCCATGCAATTGGGCGAACACCGCCTGTGGGTTGACAGCGGTGGACGCTTGCGAATTAAATTCGGACAACCAACCTCTGAAGGCGATGGGGCGGCTGTCGGAACGCAGACTTAGTCGTCTGGAAACATGTAGGGCTTATTCGCCCGCAGCCATGCCGTTTGTAGCATTCCGGAGGCAAGGCTTGGGTCTGTAGCCGCAAGCTTTGCCGCCGCAGCTTTAACCTTCGGCAGCTCTGCCTGAAGGTGAGCTTTTGTTATCTCGTATTCTTCACGCGGTGTAAGTTTTTGCACGGGACTCTCCTGATCTCTCACAATGCTGGCCGGTGCGGTTTGGGCCTGTTTTCTCGGGATGCGGCTGAAGTCTGGCCGGTCAAACCGGTTCTTCATGGAATGCTTTGGACCTAAAAGATGCTCGAGGGAGGACAGGTGCCGGTTGTCCAAATAGAATTTCAGATGCCAATAATTGAAGCAGAAGGTCAAAGACTCATGCATGTACTTACATGCCCAATCGCCCAAGGGCTTATCCAGCCGTGCCAAATATTCGTCATCACCGCTCACCCCGGCATAAACGTGTTCGACGTGCCGTTTGAATAACGTCGGAGCGCCCTGTATGTTGCCGAGTTGAAGGACGGTGAAAGCATTTTGGCTAAGTGTTTCCAGTCTTGCTCCTGTGAAATGTTCCACTCCGTAGGAGCCTGCAACCAGCGTTCGAAGATTGGGATAAGCTGGGAAGAAGTCGTCAAGATCGGCCATCAATATGTAATCATGCTTTGCAGCCGCCAACGTCATTGAGCGCCGACGATCGGCATCAAATCCGAGAACCCCTCCAAGACCTTTGTCCCGATAGCCTTCCTTGTTAAATATGGTGCGGTCGCGGTTTCCGTGTTGAACATCACGGATCACTCTTATTGGGAAGTTGGATTCTGCGCCAATGCGTTCGAATTCTTCGATCGTACCATCGGTACTGCCACCATCATTGACAATGATTTCATTGCAGTGAGGCATGATTGCATCACAAAAGTGAGCAACCAAGGGTTTGTCGTTAAATGAGATTGCGATGCAACTGATCTGGACGTCAGATCTCGATACTTCGGAAAATGACACTTCCTTTTTGTTAAGACGGTATTCCTTGGTTGAAGCGGTGTAATGCCTATGGATTGCATCCACCCTTCTTCCTGTCATCTCAAGGAAAGCCGCTGCGACCCGATCGCACGCCCAATACTGATCGCCTTTCTCGGACAACCGGTTTATCAGGCTTTCAGCCTCTTCCTTCGGTAGTCGATCAATGGACTGAAGCGCAATGAAATAGCTGTCAGAAGGGGTTAGCGTGCCTTGCTGCAACAGACGCTCAACGCTGGCAGCCCATGACGTCTGATCCGCCAACCCATATACGACGTCAGCGATAACGCGTTCCCTCGCGATTTCATCGCTGCCTCCAATAAGTGGCAGGATTTCATCGAGCAAACCAAGAGAGTTTGAGGCAGAAAGCTTGCTATAAAGCATGCGGAAGCTGGACGGGCTGATGCTTACTCTCTCACCAGACGAACGCAGTTGCGCAAGATGTTGGCGAGTGCCGGCGTTCAGAAAGTCACGAAAAAACACGTCGAGAAGTTGGGCGCTTGAACTGTCGCCTTTGCCCACCCGGCTCAGAATGAACTCGGCTGCCTTGCCTTGGTCTGCTTTGCCCAAGGACCAGCTGTAGTAAAGGGAAAGCGTGTGTCCATAGTCGGGGTGGTTTGGCGCTGCAGGATAATCTGCCAGCACTTTTCCAAGGATTTTTTCCGCCTTTTCGAAGTGATTACGCTCGAATAGCGCGATGCCGTAATTTATCGCCAAGGCAGGTGCAGGGCTGGTTTTGTACAACTCGGCGAAAACATCCGCGGCGAATGAGACGCCAGCTGCAATCTTCCATTCATCACGCAACGCAAGTAAGCCCCAGAAATCGTCTGACTTGCTGCTGATGTCGCCAACTTGGGATAGGGCGGTTTCGAAGTTTAACGTGCTCATTCGAGTGCCTTTAAATAGCAATGCTTGCAGGGGTGGCGGCGGGGATCAGCCCAAATTCACGATAAATGTCATCCCACGCTTCATCTGCACCGTTGCCACTGTCACCCCCAGCCAACTCCAACGATCGTATCGTTACGCGAGGATCGAGCGTATCGTCTGTTTGCACGATGTCGAATATTGGGTTGTCACCGTGAATATAAAGGAGATCGAACTCTAAAGCAGGAAACCGTGTGGCAATAACGTCGCAAAGTGCGTTCAAATCGCGGAAGCCAAATTTTTTTCCAGCGGCAATTTCGTCGCCGGGTACGTCAGTTACAGAACGAAACCTGATGAACAAAACTTTTCCCGGTGCTTCGCATGCCGTTTTCAAGGTGCTCCACTTGTGTTGCATTTTGCTTTTGCAGGCGCGCTCGATCTCTGCATTGAAAATGAACCCACGTCCGTCTTCAGTCGGCGGAAATTCGTGGAAGTAGACGCAGCCATACTCCTGCGATGCGGCTTTCGTGCCGTTGTAGGCAGATGTGAACGAGTTGCCCAAAGCACGGCCATCGTCTTGGATCACCTTCAAGATAGATGAAAACGGTGTGACCATCCAATCGAATGGCCCCCTGTTATGCCAAATACCATTGCGCCTCAGTTGATGGGCTGGTTCACAGTTCGAGCCAAGGCTGAACACGGCATCGTACATTGGCATTCTCTTTCTGCTTTAGGTCGCGCTGATGTATGGAGGTAAGCCGTAACGTAATGCACGCTACCTCACTCGAAGAAAACCATTGTCATCCCGAAAAAGTGAGCCTCTGGCTTTGCCCGTTGTTTTCGGCATGTCAAAAATCATCTCGTCATTTGCTGCCACCATATTGAGAGACGTCGAACCTTGCAAAGGGGAAATGCCTGCGGTTTTTCCGTTGAAGCTGCCTCCCGTGAGGGTTGCCGAAGGGTGAAAACCTTTAAACGAAAGCTCCTCATAACCGAATTTGGGCTTTTTCTCGACTGCGGGATCGAACTCAGAAACACAATTATTCAGGACAATGCCCTCAGCGTTGCCGAACGGCGCTTCGACGAAGTAGCTCGAATAGGTGTTGTCTCGCTTCTGACTAACGTTTTTGGCGCGGCAATTCGAAAGATTATGGTTGGGTCCTGAAAGGTAGAAACCGTGTTCTTGAGCGCCAATCACTTCGCACCCACGCGCCTGCATTCCGCCGGCCGCCGCGAGCCAAAAACCGTGTTTGCGAGGGAAGTATGCCTTGCAGGTATCAAATGACCAGTCGGGGTTGCCGCTATAAAAAGCAGTGCCGGTTCCCTGACTTGCCGGGGTCGGGTTACCTGCACCTACCCGTGCGTCTCCGGCGTTTTCGATACTGATGCATCCTAATGCGAACCCGGATGCGCCTCCGCCGTCGTCAACCGTCACTGCCCCTCTACTTCCACGATCGTGGTGTCCGACTATCATGCATCGGGCACCCGAACCATTGTTCGCCCCCGAACCGATCTGGCCTGGTCCGCCTGGATCGTGAAAACCTACCCCGCAGTTTTCCGTGCGATTGAACAAGAGTCGGACATCGCTCGGCTGGCCCGGTTGTCCCCTCCCATTTTTGGAGTGGAGGATAACAATTCCATTGTCCCAAGCGTCTTTCACCGCCAGATTTTGAACGAGACTGTCACTGGCCGACACAATGACTGCGGAGCCGCTCACAACCGCGAACTGGTCGCCGCGAGGATTTGATAGCTGAGCACCGTTGCCATCTATCAAGAAATTCAAGAGTGAAATTTGGCTTTCGCCTTGCTTGGCTACGATCAACGGAATGGCAGGCTCGCCAGAGCTTAACTCAAGGCGGAGACAGCTTGTGTCGCCATTGCCGGAAAGCGTCACTCCGGAAAGTAGCTCTATAGTGCTTTCTAGACGATATAAGCGGGATGGAATGAAGAGGTTCTTTTCTCCGCTTGATGTTGCTTCATGGAGGAGATCAGTGTCAGACATCCGCGTCCGACGAAATTCTTCAAGTGACCTACCAGGCGTCTTCACATCCGGTTCAGTCACCTGTGGCAACGGTCCCTTAGCAAGGCCCTTGGATGCCAACGCGGTGTAAGCGGCAGCGGCGAGAAAACTTCGTCGGTTCATAGCGTCATCTTGTTTCGATGCAGGACGTTCCTTGGCGAGAAAGCATTGCTGAACGATCGGTGCAACAGGAAAAATGCTTTGACCGCCCTCATCTCTTGGCAACCTTGATCAAGCGGGACGCACCCGCCTGATTAAACTTTAGTGTCGGGCACTCTCGCGGGTCCTTTTTCCAACCCAACATCACGAAGGACCCATGGGCGAGATCATCTCGGCCATGGCTCACCCGTATTCGATCAGTAATGCCGAGCTTTAGCGGTCGTGATTGAAGAACTCGATTTCAACTTCCCGTCTACGGTCCACGATCTCGACTGTTCGGTCGGGCTGGATACGATAGGTCTCAATCCAGCGGGTGCCGTTGGCGCCAAGAAACCGGTGGTCAAATGTGCTGCCGATCGGCGACTTCATAAGCTTCGTTCTTGGTTGGCCGCCATAGGTGATGCTCCCTGGGATAGGCTCGAGCGATTGCTGCGATGTTGTACATGAGGCGACGAGCAAGCCCAGAGCGAGAATGAGAAGCGTCTTCACGGTGATTTCTCCTTGACGTTGTCACTCGGCAGAAAAAGATCGAGGCCCAGCGGGGAGGGGATCGCCGCCGAGCCTCTGGCTGACTTCCGGCTTAATCTGCTTCGAGCCAGATGCGCCCTAACTGGCACCGCAACCCAATTGTTCCGTGCTCAATGCTGGGGGTTCGAACCCGGTCGCTGCCTGACCAAAAGCGACCGGGTTGATTGCCATCGCGTATCACAGCGCGAGGCGGCGACGCCATATCAAACGAGAAGAAGAATTGGAAGGCTGAGAATCGCCAACGTAAGCGCGGCGCCGGTCGTTAGACGCGCCGCTCTCATCAGCCGATTTCGCTTTCCATCCCAGTCGTAAGTCATCGCTGCCCCTTCAGTTTTGCACAGAATTGGCGCGGCACATCAGAACGTCAACCCCCACAATCCACGGATACCCCATGAACGAGACTAACTCGGCTCAAGGGCTTGTCCGTGTTAAATCAAAGGACATCATCATGAACCTCACCACGTTCTTCGCATATGTGAGGCGCGCACCTTTCGGCGGCCGCCTGACACAAGCCCAGATCGACGGGATGAATTCCATCCTTGCGGAATGGGATCGCCGAAAACTGCTGGATAACCGTTGGCTAGCCTATATGCTTGCAACGGCGTTCCATGAGACAGGCGGCAAGATGCAACCGATCCGGGAGGCCGGAGGAGAAAGCTACCTCAAAAGCAAGAAATACTATCCTTGGGTGGGGGAGGGCCTTGTGCAGGTCACTTGGGAAGTAAACCACCGGAAATTCGGGGCAACTCGCCCCGGCCAACTCTTGACGATGCCGATCGCTATCAAGGCTCTGTTCGATGGCATGATCAAGGGAATGTTCACCGGCCGCAAGCTGTCCGACTACTTCAACGGCACAGCCAACGATGCCGAGGGCGCCCGCAAGATCGTCAATGGGACGGACAAGAAGGCGTTGATCGCCGGCTACCACAAGAACTTCATGGATGCCATCGAGGCGGCAAGGGAAGTCCTCCCGCCGCCTGACGTGGCGAAAGCCGATGCCAAGGCGGATGACAAGCCAGCTGGCCAGAGTGGAACCGCGATCACCACCGTCCTTGTTCCTGCCGCAACCGGCCTGGCCGTGCCGATCGTCACTGGGATCAACAACGTTTATGCGCTGATCTTTGCCATCGCGCTGCTTGCCGTCTCATGCCTCGCGGCCTTCATGTTCCTGTCCGGTCGCTGGCAGATCAACCGGAGCAAGGCGGTATGATCTCCCGCGTCTCGCTGGCCGCAGGAGGCATCCTTGGCCTGATCATCGGCCTTTTGCTTTACCACCTCATCAACATCGCCGTGTGGCGCCCTGTGGCGGTGAACGAGGGCCGTGAGATCGAGCGGGGCGCCATCCTCAGGCAAGCCATGAAAAACATCGAACAGCGGGGAAAGACCAATGCGGAAATACGTGTTCTTGATACTGGTGCTCTGTGCCGTGAGCTGGGTGGCCACTGGGTGCCAGCGGACAACGTCTGTGAGTGACGGTAGCGGTTTCGAGCTGCTGACCCCATCGCCCGAGACGCGAGCCTTCATCGTTGCCAACGATCAGCCCTTTGGGCGGCAAGTGGCGGGCCATAACCGAACCTGCAATGCGCAGCCTGGGTGTCGGAAATAGATATGGCTTCAAATGATGACATCATGCTCGCGCTTGGGAAACTTCAGGAGGGGGTAGATCGCCTCCGCGTCGATTTCCAAGACGAGAAAGGCATGGCCCATGAGAGCCGGGCTGTTATTCACCAGCGGCTAGACAATCAGGCGCTACAGATCGCCCACATGGAAACGACGATCGCCGTCAGCGGGCAGATAGACGCTCAGGTGAGGGGAGAAATCCAAGCACTGAAAGAGACGGTGGAAAAGAACCAAGGCATTGTTACTCCCGCCATCGATGAGTGGAAGCGGATGAAAACGCTGGGTGTCGGTATCAGTGGACTTATCGCGTTTGCGGGTCTGACGATTGGCGGAATCGTTGCCTATATGAGCGAGACGGCTGTTGCCGCCGTAAGGCATTGGCTGAGAATTCCCTAAGCCATGTAGTTAATCGACAACCAGACTATCGCCGGAAACCTTCGTCCAGGTCAGTGACCACTGGTCCATGCTACCGACGTCGTGGTGATAAGATCCGTGGTCTGCGACTTCGGCCTCAAGTGTCGTGAATTCTGGGGGAGCAACGCCGGGGAGGTCCAAAACTCGAAGGACGTCACGGATTTCATTAACCGTCGTCACCTCTTTGATATCCGGGCAGCCTCGCTTTGAGATTGTCCATGCGTAGAAGTTCATGGGTTCTCCTTGCCCCCACGCCCGTGAATGAAGGCATGGCCCTCGTTACTGTCTTTTGGATCGTCATCCACATGCATGTACGCGAGCCTGAGATTTCGCAGCACCTCCTCCATGGCAGTTATTGTCTCAAGCGTCCCCCACCCATGCATCGTTGCTTGCTCGAGTATACCCTGAAGCGGACCGTCCACTTCCTCTTGGCAGAGAAGATGGCGATCCTCGTGGGACACTGGGAATTTCGGCGTGTTGATCATGGTCGATCCTCCATCCTCGCAAACCCGAGTATCGTTGAAATGTTCCGGGTTCTATTTAGGCGGAAAGTTGTGCTTTTCAGCGAGCCTGAGTTCGCGAAGACGCTCGGTCTTTTGTCTCTCCGCTTCGCGATGCTCTTTGATCGTCTCCTCGGCTATAGCTTTAGACTGGTCAAAGTTGCCTAGCGCGGATGGCCCGCGCTTGCGCCTCTTTTTATGAACGTCCATTTCGTGCCTCCGATGCTTATTCGGCCACCTTTGCTTTGGCCTGTGTGAGTGCAGTGATCAGACCTTCTGGATTGCAGGGCTACCTCCGGCTGATAGGTCAGCGGCTGTAACCAAGGCGCGGCAGGATTGTTCCGAAATCCAGTCCTAACCGTGTTTTGGAAATTATGCTTGAAACCCTCCCTGGCGGCGCCATGTCCGTGTGACGACACTGATGTCGCATTGGACGCAGGGAGAGAGAGTTTGAATAAGTATCTAGCTGGCGCGGTCATATGTTGTGCAACCCTGTTTGGGGTCGCGCCTGCGGTCACCGCTCAACAATTTTTGGATCAATATCTCGATGGCAATATCGAGAGTGTCAAACAGTCGCTGAGAAACGACGGCTTCCGAGACGCCGGCCATGTGACGAAACGCGGGGCGACGTGGGCCCTGATGTACGACGGTCGCACATGTATCGCATTGCACGGAAGTCGGGGACGCATCGATGACATCGATCATTTTCGTGATCGCGACTGCGAACGGCGCGGCCAGTCACGGAATAACCGCGAACAAAGAAGGTCGTACGACCAAGGCCAGCGGTATTGATAAGGCAATGATGGCTTCGATCTTGGCCATTCACCTTATCAAATAACCTTAACGCCTGGTATATTACATTAGCCAGAACAAATATGAGACGCTGCCTTTGTCGAGTGGAGCGCTCGGTGCATTTGAGCAGCAAAGCATTTAGGCCCTCGCAGGGAATGGCGGGGGCTGTTTTGCTTCAGTGCCGCATTTGACGCCGTACTCGGTCTGGGCTGTTGACCTTTCAAGGACGGGTGTGCTTGATTGCGGTGCCCGTGGAACTCGAACGCTGCGGGCAGGAAAGGCCTCCCGTTTAGATTAGCGCGGGAGGCCTTTCGTCTTTTCCCACAGAATTGCCCGTCCGCCAGCAACACAAACGCACTCATAAAAAACCCCGCCGGCAAGGGCGGGGCAAAGACGCATCTAACACTTGGCTCATGCGGATGCGGGGAAGTGGCCGCCCAGAGAGACCGGCCGCCGACGACAATAGTCTCGTTAATCAAATAGGGAAGGCCGGATTCGTGGATTACGGTACGGTTGCGGAAAGAAACTAGCCAAAGTTGGCTTGTTCAATGGATCGGTGCCACTGGCCGACCGTCCCAGTAGTCTGCCGCCATGTGCTCCATGCAGCGCCAGTCGGTTTCGCGGCCTCGCTCTTTCCCAAACGATCCCCATTTCGTGCAGCCCTCATGCCGGCACCAGTGCTCGAAATGCACTGGGGAGTTCGGGTGGGTGTCGGTTCTATCGTCGCTCAAACTCTTTCCCGCCTATTCATCAATGTCCCACGCAGCGTCGATCGTGCGTGAGGTCTGGGTCCGCTCTCCTGTCTCTTGAAGCGGAAGGTCACCAAGCTCGGGGATTCCCTCGCGCAACTTCTCCAAAAGCCCTGTCAGGTTAACGTCGGGCTGTATGGGGCTGCTTTGGTATCGCAAACGATTGAAACCGGCGTAACGGCGCTGCACTTCATGAATGGTGATCTTTCCAGCGATCCACTCCTCGATCCAGCCAAGGAATGCCGGATCGGTCTCCACATTGAAACCTAGCGCGATCTTCTGCTCCAGTGACTTTTCCCACCTGGCTCGGCGTTCATCAGGCGTCGCCATTTTATTCCTCACCACTGTTTTCTGCGGTCGTCATTCGATGCGACGAGATCCGCCCCACCCACTCTGGTTCGTAATCCATGAAACGATGCACGCAATGATCCTTCGCCCATTAATGCTCATGCAAGCAGCACCGCTTCGGCTTCTGCCGCTGTCAGTTTATGTTTTTCCACTGCGGCTTCCCAGGCCGTCAGCATTCGGCGGTATCGGGAAACTGTCGCTACATTGTGAGAGTTTTTGTTGGGAGCTGACTCTTGATATAGGTTCGCCTTGCTTAAGAGGTAATCAGCGAACCAGTAATGTTCATCATTATTCGCATCGAAGCCCTCGAACACCTCACGGCCAGGAACACTTGGAACCCAACCACCTTGCTTGGCGTTAGCCAATGCGCGGAACATGTCGAGAGTTTCCCAAACTTCGCGCTGCATAAGCAGAGAGGCTTCGTCTTCGGTCACGCAGTGGAAGACATCAGAGTAGAGCGTGGTGTACCCATGTGCCACAATGTCCTGCTGCAGATCATAATCGGCGGCTTGGTTTGGATTTTGGGCCTTCAATATTTCAAGCTGGTTCCAAAGTATAAGGCGATCTGCGCGGTTCATAAAAAGTCTCCAATGAAAACGCTATGAGTTAACCCAAGCCGTGCACAGGTTTCAAGCGCCATAGGCGCCGGAACGTCCTGCCAATTGGTCGGAGGTCAAGATGGGTGAGGGTACCCACACCTATTCTGCCATCCCGAACTTCTTTAGGGATTAAGGAGGTACCCCGATTTTATCGGGGTAGTGAAATCAAACACGCCGAGTCGGATGCATTTGCAGGAGAGGGTAGCCGCAGCTTTCCAGAGTAGTCGCGAACCGCTCGGACCATGGAAACTTGCCATGTTCCCAAACTGATCACGTTCGGTTCTTGGTGTCGGCTGTCGTGACCACAACGGTCTCCCGCTACCATTTTCTCCGATCTCACCATTCAACAAACCTGCGACAGAGCCACACTCGGCCGCCCGCGTAACACCTGCCGTCGCAGCAACACACGACACTACCCCACCGGCAGTCATTGCTTTCGTGACGTTCGTCTGTCGTGCATTTTTTAAACAATCCACTCAGGAGACGTTGCGCCGTGTGGACTGAAACCGAGCAGAGCAGATCAACGTCCGCGACGTCAACTGCTCTGAGGAGTTTCGCGCGTTGTAAAACATCAGTTTTGGTTCTCTTCAAGCTTCCCGATTGAGGCGCGGCCGTCCATCTCGGGGCGTTGGACCCTGAAGCTTCTGGCCAGGACCTTCCACGAGAGAGAAGACAATTTCAGCTAAAAGTGGCTTAAAAATCTACAGCAACTTAAATGTGCGTAATTTACAACACAAAAATACAATTATGAAGCGATCATGTTTTTCCATTGCACGAAACCGGAGCGACCCGATAACAGTTTAGAGCTGTAGATATGGGGGCAGGTATGAGCAATAATTTTAAGCGCATCATTGGCGCTGCACTGATTTTTCCGATTTTCGCGAGCGCGTTGAGTGGTTGCACCACGGTTGCGGGTGGCGCGTCCTATGCGTCGCAAACGGCGACAGACAAGGCGATCGGGCAATGTGTGGCCAGTGTGGTGATATCGGCCGGTATTGGAGCGCTGGTTGGCGCCGCCATAGATGGCGGGAACGGCGCAGGGCGGGGAGCGATCATCGGCGGTGTTGCCGGGGTGGGGGCATGTGCCGTGCTCATTCAGGTCGCTGCAGCGGAGGATCGCGCCCGTGTCCGCAATGCGGAACGGGATGCAATCGCGCAAAACGCCAGCGGAACCACGCGCTTCTCCAACAAGAGCGGAAAGGACGTGGCGGTGACGACCAGCGTCTCGAATGCGCCGATTCCGGCACCGCGAAAGACAACAACGTCCAGCGCGACGGCTGCCAAGGTTGCCGTGGAGACCAAGCCGCAGTTCACCGCATGCCGTTACGCGCAACAGACCGTCAGCGTTGAAGGTCAATCAGCAGGGGGCGGACGGCAGCTATGGTGCCGCCTGGATACCGGCGATTGGAAGCCGATAGCCTCGTGAGGCCATGGAGATGACTATCATGACAGACAATGTGCAGGTCGATAGCTATCGGCGTCTTGACCTTTCTCCAAGCGGCGACATCGTGAAGGGACTGCTGGCGGGGGTGCCGGCCGAGGCAGACGGCTCGCTCATCCGGCTCACGGACCATGTCGGTGAACTCCCCGGTAACCTGACGCCGTTGATGGCTTCGTGGTACCGCAGCTACGTGGCGGGGCCACGGGGACAGGCTCTCGATGCCGTTGCGACGGTGCTTGGAGCGAATAGCGACGAAAAAAGAACCCGCGGGATCTTTCTTGAGCGCGAAATGTCGGTCGAGCAGGACCGCCGCATCGAGAAAAAGCGCCAGTCGCAAAAGAGCAGCCGGGAAAAGCGCGGGGCCGAATACGACCGCTACGATGAAGCCAAGCTCGAATATTTCAAGTCTAAAGAAGACTATGACGAACTCCGCTCCCGCCACGGGCGTGAAGCCAAGCTGACACCGATATGGTACTTACCGGCGATGGGTTTGATTGGCATATTCGAAGGGTTGATCAACTTCGACAGCTTCAATGCCATCAAGATGTTCACCCCCGCCATCGCGCTTGGGGTTACCGTCATCGTTGCCATAGCGCTTGCGACGGCCTCTCACCTGCATGGAACCGTTATCCGGCAGCTTGAGTCGCGGTTCGGAGCGCATCGAAAGGACGGCGATCGGGCAAGCTCGGTCTGGATGCTGGGTATCGGGTTCTTCCTCCTCTTTTCAGTGATCGCTCTCGTCTGGTATGCGCGCAATAGTCTGCTCGCAGATCAGCTGCTGGAGACTTCAGTCATTGGTGGCGATGCACCAAGTGCCTTCCTGATGATTGGAGGATCGATGATCGTCTGGCTGCTCGGTGTCGCCATCGCTTTTTTCGCGCATGACGAAGATCACAACTATCCGGATGCGCTGAAAAACAAGATGAGGGCGGAGAAGAAGATGTATGCGCTCTATGAGCGTATCAATCAGCCGTTGAAGAAGGAATTTGTGAAGATCGATGCGACTTGCGACAAGGCGATCGAGCAGGCTCGCAACAAGCATGCATCGATGTCTTCCGACCGGGAGTTTGCCGATGGCCGCGCTCTTCTCGCTAAGGTCAGCGAGCAGGATACGCGGGTGATCGCGGCGTTTGAGCTGTACAGGATGCAACTGATCTCGGCCCTTAAGGGCAAACGCATCCAGTTCGAGGTCCAGCCGGAACTTGAAACCACAGACGAGGAGACGCTGGATGCCACTCAGTATGCGGCGCGTCCCCTTCAGCTCAAGTATCTCTAGGAGCATGGCGATGAAAACATATCTCCTTTCCGGCATATTATTCTATGGCATCGCCTTTTCCGCAGTAGCCCAGGTCAAGACTGCCGATGCGTTTTGCACCAGCGGCGTTGGCGCACCTGCGCTTCGCCAGACCTTCGTGGTGATCGATGGAAACGTCATCACACAGGACCTTGCCGACGGGCCATCGCCCGACAACACGGGATGGCGGCGGTTTGCCGCCCAGTTCTTCGATGCCCGCAATCCCACCATCGACCAGGTGATGGCGCCGCGCGAGCGCATTACCATCGCTGTGGCCAATTCGGACGGATCTGGACTGACGCCGCTGTTTACCGGATGCCTTCCGACCGTCGGCAAGGATGAGGCGGCCAAACTGGACCAGGAAACGACCGGCATGCAGCGTTTTCTAGGCAATGATTGGCGATCTTCGAACGAGAAGGCTGCGGAAGATTTTTCAAGAGCCGCCACCATCTCGCTGGTGCAGGGGCTGACCAAGGCCAAGATCGGCGCCACGGAACCGGCGGCGGAATTCGCCCATGGCGGATTGATACAATCGCTCAACCGGGCAAAAGCATATTCCTTGTCAAACGGTCTGCCGCGCTTGATCATCTATTCGCATCTCGCCGCATACGGCCTGCCCGTTGCAGATACGGCCACGGCCAGGGCAAAGGGCCGTTCCGACGCGGAAACGATCGCCATCGATCTCCAGCGCGTCGAGGTTGATCTCTTTACGCCCGGCAAGGCCACCAGCGAGGCGGCCACCGAATATCTGAAGTCTTTCTTCCTGGCGGCCAAGGGGAAAGTCGAGACGATTGCGGGCGAAGGCGGTGTCCTTGCCAGCAATGGCGCGCCTGTGAAAATTACAGTCTACCAGGGAGGCATCTCCTATGGCGCCGACCAATATCCCATCCGGATGCGCGTCGCACGCGATCAGAACGGCTCGGTGATCATGTCCTGGATCGAGGAGCAGTCCGACCGGCTCCGGTTTTCGCCCTTTTCCGGTATTCTCAACTGTACCGGCGAGGATACGTGCACCTTCGTCGGCGACCGGGTGTTCGCGCAGATCTGGAGCGACAAGCCTGGCCCCACCCCGACATGCGAAGGCTGGATGCCTTTTGGCGGCCTGCGCGATCTGTCTTTCTCCACGCAAGGCGATCAATTGACGGGGAAGATCGCGGACGCGACCTGTGTCATCAATGGTCAGCAGGATGGCATAAGCTTCCAGTTGCAGCGGGTTCCGAATGCGGTGTTCTAGGTATTGCGCCATTCTTGCAATCACACTGGCCGCACTCTTTCAAAGCGGTCCGTCCGTTGCTGCGTCCGGAACTTGCGCTGTTGAACTGCCAGAAGGGGTTCCGTGCCCCATCGAGGCTTGGCAAACGGTGGGTGTCGAGCATACCGACCGCATGGACAGGCTGAAACGGCTCTCGAGGGGTGAACGGGGGTTCTCGTTTCACGAGGATATCGTCTCGTCCAGCGAACACGGCCTTGCCGATTTTCCGGCCGATATTCCCGTTCTTCGGGTTGTTGCGCAGCAAAATGTGTTCTTCGACAGTGGCAGCGATACGATCCGTCCGGAAGCCTATCGATTGCTGGACGTCATCGCCGGCAGTTTGAAGCTTGAACCTCCGGATGTGGCTCTCTTCGTTTCGGGGCATACGGATTCGGATGGAGACGACGAATCCAACGTGAAACTCGGATTGGCCCGGGCGCATGCTGTCGCCTCGGCTTTGGTTCTGCGCGGGATCTATCAGGCCTCGATCTATCGCGTCTCGTTCGGGGAATTCATGCCGATCGCTCCCAATAACAGTGGGCGGAACAAGGCCAGGAACCGGCGCGTCGAGTTTCTATTTGGTGCAAGGCCAGAGGCCCTCGTGGTCGAAATCAAGCGGCAGAACGTGCGGCTGTGCGGCGATGCTTCGCTGCAGGATGAATGCCGGAAGAACGTACTGATCGAGATCGAGAAGGTTTCAGTCTCACCGGAGTTCTCGGACAAGGTGGTGGAAGTCAACAAAGCCGCCACGGCTGTCGAGACGATCAGAAACAAGAGCGCCGTTGAGATTCAGAAGGCCCGTCAGGAGGTGGAGATCAAACGCGAGCAGATTCCGGTTACGATCAGTCGGCAGAAGATTTATGTGGAATTGGACCGGTAGCGTTTTCATTGCTCTGACGCTGCTGTTTGTCTCTCACGGAGCCGGCAGCGCTGCGGAGGCGGACGGACGAATCCAGACGTGCAGGGAGAAACTTGGCAACGGCGGCACTCCCAATGGTTCGGGCGGCTGGATAATCTCCGAATGGGAAACATATCCGCTACTTTGTATTGCTGGGAGCCTTCAGGATATAGACCTGACCAGCCTTCTCTCCGTTCTCGCCATAACGCCGAGACTCGACATTGTGGTCCGTTCAACCGGCGGTCCTGTTGAGCGTTGGCTTTTGATCGCCGAGCATTTGGCCGGCAAGGTTGAACGGCTTTATGTGGATGAGGCCTGTTTTTCAAGTTGCGCCAATTACCTTGTGCCGATTGCCAGGACCGTTGTGGCCGGAACCAATTCCCTCGTCGTCTGGCATGGTGGTCCCAATCCCATAACCTCTGAACCACTTGACGGGGCCGGGGTGGCCGATGCCATACGATATGATGAACTCGCTGCCCGGACGAAAGACCTGTACGAGAGGTTGGGCGTGGATATCCGGCTGCTTGCTTACACGGCGGCAAATCCGGCGCCCAAGAAAATTGCAGATTTACGGCGCACTCACAGGATAAAGACGGGTCCTATATCCGGATATGCATTGTCGCCACGCCGTCTTGAACGATGCTTTGGTTTCAACAATCTCAGTTCAATGTGGCATGCCGGTGGGGACGATGAGGTCTTCCAGTTGGGACAGAAGCGGAGTGAACGTCTCCTTGTTCTCGAGAGCCCTTTTTCTAGTAACGGCAACAGGTTTGGTTGCGATCCAAAACCGTGATCGGGACTCCGCCTCGCTGCATCCAATCGAAAACGCAATGACTTCAATGCAATCACCTTGGCTGAAGGCACGTGTGGATCATTTTGCAGACGCATATTCTGCCAGGCTTACACATAGTCTCCTTTCCACCACCCGTGCGAAAACAGGCATGCGCCGCTTGCACGATGTCGCAGCCTATGGGGACGGCTGCGCAGATGCTGCAATATTAAGTTGACTAGCGGGTTCTCTTTTCGCAGAAATGCTGGGGCAGTTCAAAATAGACACCATTAAAATTTCTTGGCGTAGCATCGGGGTGGGTGTCGCGAAGGTAACGCCTCAAATTTTGTAGTTCATGCCGATTTATAGATGAAGATCGTGGCAGGTTTGAAATGGGGACTATTTTATTCGATAATGAGATCACCGTTATTGAAGCGGGTCATGTTCTTCATTCTGCTCAGAAATTGGTCGTTACATTTTCCTCTTTCGGTGACAATGATCCATCTCTGCCTGGTTTTGGCCAGGCATTTCTGGAAAAGAACGGCTGTTTTGTTATCGCCGTCAAGAAACGCGCCGACAATTGGTATCGTGATCTGAGCCTTCAGGATTTTGCCGATGTCGTCATGCCGTTTTGCGGCAGGGCGGAACATTGCTTTACATATGGCGCCAGTATGGGGGGGTATGCGGCGTTGTATTTTGCCTCCATCATCCATGCGCAACCAATCGCCATTTCGCCGCGCAATTCCATCGATCCGCGGTTTTTTCTGCCCGAATACGCACGCTTTAGAAATTCCTGGCCCAACCATGACCTGGCTTTGTCGGCTGTCTCGAACCCCGGCATCCGCCCTTACGTGGTTTTCGATCCACGGGTGAAGGCTGATCTCACCTATATCGACAAGGAGGTGCGTCCGGCCTTCCCGGACGGCCTCTATACGGAATTTGCCTTTTCCGGCCATCCCTCCGCACGGGCCATGGCGGAAGCCGGGCATCTCAAATCCTTTGTTGCGGGCGCGCTCCAGGGCAATGCCAGTCCGGCCCGGTTGGTATCGCGGGCCGTCAAGCGCCGCTCCGCGACCATTCTGAACGAGATGTCGAAATGGAACCTGACGCGCAAACGGCTGGACCGGGCCTTGCGCCTGTCGGAGGCTGCGCTGCAGATCGGGGGAGAGCAGTCGGATTTTCTCTATCACAAGGGCGCCCTGATGATTGCCTCCGGCAATCTGGACGGTGCTGTCAAGCTGACCGAAACGATGATCGGTACCCGGGGCGGGTCGGCATCCCTGTTTCATCGGATGGCCAGCCTCCTGGTGCGGCTTGGCAGGCTGGAAGAGGCGGTTGCGGCGGCCGATGCCGGACTAGAGCTATCTCCGCAGAGCATCGGTCTCTTGCGCACGCGGCGCAATGCACTGGAGAAAATGGAGCGCTTCGAACAGGCCTATGCTGATGGCCTGTTCATTCTGAACTCGGGTTTCGGCTCTCCATCCGACCATCTGCATGTTTCCGGTCACCTGATATCGATGCGGAACTATGCCGGGGCCCTTGATCATCTCGATGCCGCGATCGATGAAAATGCTAGCCTACTTGCGCTGCGGCGCCGCCGGGACTGCCTGGATGCTCTGTCGCGCCATTACGATGCGGTCGAGGCTGCCGGCCGCGTGGTCTTGCTTGCACGCCGCAACATTGCCGATATCCTTCATCTCGTACATCTCAACAAGCGGGTTCGCAATATACCTGGAGCGATTGCGGCTTTAGACGATGGCATTGCCTTGCTTCCCAAGAGCCTCGAACTTCACCGGGTGAAACGGGACTATCTC
The DNA here is from genome assembly GCF_029277445.1 of Pararhizobium qamdonense. Classification (NCBI taxonomy): domain Bacteria; kingdom Pseudomonadati; phylum Pseudomonadota; class Alphaproteobacteria; order Hyphomicrobiales; family Rhizobiaceae; genus Pararhizobium; species Pararhizobium qamdonense. The sequence goes on from NZ_CP119566.1 coordinate 1,383,046, forward strand.
ATGGCTGCCAACCGGCTAACGGAAGCGGTGGACGCCGCGATCGCCGTAGTCAAGATCGCGGCGCACAGTTCCAATGACGTTGCTGTGTTGCGGTGGTTGCGGGTCAGGCAGATGCATCAGCAGGTCACACTCGCAGGCCGGGATAATCTCATCAGATGGCAGGATTACGCGATCAGAATCCCAAGATTTTTCATGAGTTCGGAGCCGATTGCCATTCTCGATACCTTGGTATCGACGTTCTAGCGCTCGCCTGAGCCAGCCTCCCCTCAAACGACAATCATGCGCGGGGACCTCACCCCTCGCTCATGACCTCCATGCCGCCGGTCAGGCGGTCCATCAGACTGCGGCGGACGCGGCCGACGTCGCGGAGCGGCGGTTCGCCGAACTGGCGGGCGTATTCGCGGCTGAACTGCGACTGGCTCTCGTAGCCGACCTGATGGCCGGCGGAGCCAGCGTCCAGCATATCCTCCAGCATCAGCCGGCGGGCTTCCTGCAGCCGCAGCTGTTTTTGATATTGCATCGGGCTCATGGCCGTGATCGCCTTGAAATGGTGGTGCAGGGAAGAGACGCTCATGCTGACGCGGCTGGCCAGGTCTTCGATCTTCAGCGGCAGCGCATAATGTTCCTTCAGCCAGACGCAGGCGCGGCCGATCTGGTGAGACTGGCTTTCGGTGACGGCCATCTGGCGCAGTCTGGCGCTGTGCGGACCGGTCAGGAGGCGGTAGATAATCTCCTGTTCGATCAGCGGCAAAAGGACGGGAATGTCGTCCGGCCGGTCCAAAAGCCGCAGCAGGCGGATGGCGGCGTCTTCGAGGTCCGGCGTTACCGAACTCACGGTCATGCCGCGTGCTGCCGGTGTCGGCGCGCCGGTTTGCACGCCCGCCCGGCCCAGCAATCCGGCAATGCGTGTGGTGTCGATGCCGAAGGTCACGCTCAGATAGGGTTTTTGCTGAGATGCCTCGACGATCTGCGTGGTCACCGGCAGGTCGATCGAGGTCAGCAGATAGTCGGCGCCGTTATAGCGGTAGGTGTCGTCGCCAAGCATGACCTGTTTTGCGCCCTGGGCGATCAGCGCCAGGCTGGGCCGATAGGCGCCGCAGGCTTTCGTGCCGGTGTCTGAGCGCCGGTGCACGCTGACGCCGGGAATGGCAGTTGCATGATCGCCATCTTCCTTGGCGAAACGGGCAATAAGATCAATCAGTTCCTGACTGCGCGGGGTTGGTGAAGCTGTCATAATCGAACGTCTTTCCAGCTATTTAGATTTCGTCTCGCAAACCGTAAGTTAGTGGTTTTCACATTATCCGCAAAACCCCGGGGGCATGTTTTGCAGGATCGTACAATAATCTTGCAGGATTGCTCTATCGTTCGTCGCGCATGATCTGCAACTATGCTTCCGGGGAGAGGCAATCTATGCTTCGATCACGATCCCCACTTTCATCAGACAAAGGAGTGACCCATGGCCCTGGCACGAGGATATGCTGCGACGGATGCGTCGAAGCCGCTGCAGCCCTTCACATTCGAACGGCGCGAACCCCGCGAGGACGACGTCGTCATCAGCATCAAATATTCCGGCATCTGCCATTCGGATATTCACCAAGCCCGCAACGAGTGGGGCAATTCGGCATTTCCGATGGTCCCCGGCCACGAGATCGCCGGTATCGTCACGGCGGTCGGCTCCAAGGTCTCCAAGTTCAAGGTCGGCGACCGGGTCGGCGTCGGCTGCTTCGTCGATAGCTGCACCACATGCGCCAGCCGCGATCTCGATCTGGAACAGTATATGCCCGGTCTCGTCGTCACCTATAACGGTGTGGAAGCCGACGGCAAGACGCCAACCCAGGGCGGCTATTCCGATCATATCGTCGTCAAGGAAGGCTATGTCCTTTCCATTCCGGAGAATCTGCCCTTCGAGGCAACGGCACCGCTGCTCTGCGCCGGCATCACGCTATATTCGCCGCTGCGCAACTGGGGTGCTGGCCCCGGCAAGAAGATCGCAGTCGTCGGCATGGGCGGCCTTGGCCATATGGGCGTCAAGCTTGCGCATGCGATGGGGGCCGATGTCACGGTTCTTAGCCAGTCCTTGTCAAAGCAGGAGGACGGCCTGAAGCTGGGTGCCGACCACTATTATGCAACCTCCGACGCGAAAACCTTCGAGACGCTGGCGGGAACGTTCGACCTCATCCTGTGCACGGTCTCGGCCGAGATCGACTGGAATGCCTATCTTGGCCTGCTCAAGGTCGATGGCACGCTGGTGCTCTTGGGGATTCCGGAAAAGCCGGTGCCGGTCCATGCCTTCTCGCTCGTTCCGTCGCGCCGCAGCATTGCCGGCTCGATGATCGGTTCGATCAAGGAAACCCAGGAAATGCTCGATTTCTGCGGCGAGCACAATATCGTCTCGGAAATCGAACTGATCCGCATGGATCAGGTCAACGAGGCCTATGAGCGCGTTCTGAAGAGCGACGTGCGCTACCGCTTCGTCATCGACATGGCGACGCTGTAAAGCTTTGAGAAGAAAAGGCCGGCAGGTTCGTCCCGCCGGCCTTTTTAGTATCAATTGAGAATCAAAGGGCTATTTGACTTCGGTCAGGACTTCGGTGCCGGAGCCATCTTTGCCGGTAATCGTCCAGGCGCCGTTCAGTATGCCATCGCCCTTGACCTGGTAGACGATCAGCCCCATGGCATCGTCCAGAACGTAAGCGGCCGCGAACGCATCGCCGTTCAGCATGCACACGCCGGTCGATTTGACGCCGGCGGTCTCCCATTCGATGATGCAGGTGGTTTCGCTGGCCAGCGTGATTTCAGCTGTGCCGGAATAGCTGGATCCGTCGAGATTGGTGCCTTCGACGGTATATTTGCCGGCATTGACGGTTTGCGCATGCGCGGTGGAAGCGGCCGCCAGCAAAAGTGCTGCCGCGAAAATGATCTTTTTCATGGGTCCCCTCAAAAAAATGGCTCGATGATCGAGCGCATTTTAGCCTATGCGCAATTGGTACCGTTTGAAAAGAACCAAAATTGTGGTGATCGGGGTCAGGCGAGCGGCAGCGGCCCGTCGTTCTTGATCTCTTCCATGACCGCATAGGTGCGCGTCTCCTTGACGCCCGGAAGCGTCCAGAGCACCTGGCCGAGGAAGTTGCGATAGGCGTTCATGTCCTCAAAGCGGGTCTTGACGAGATAGTCGAAACCGCCGGCCACCATATGGCATTCGAGCACCGACGGCGCCTGTTTGACCGCAACCGCAAATTTGTCGAAGACTTCGGGCGTCGTCTTGTCGAGCATGACCTCGATGAAAACGAGAAGACCAAAGCCCAGCTTGTGCGGATCGAGCCGCGCACCGAAACCAGAGACATAGCCTTCCTTCAGCAAGCGGCGCAGCCGCTCGCTGGTGGCCGTCGGCGAAAGGCCGATGCGGTCGGCCAGTTCCAGATTGGTGATCCGGCCGTCCGCCTGCAGGATGTTGAGAATCCGCCGGTCGATTTTGTCTATCTCATGCATCGGATGTCCCACCCTTTCAGTGACGGCTTACGCCGCCAGCCGCATTTCGGCGAGTTTCACCCAATAGGAGATGCCATGCGGGATCGCCTCGTCGTTGAAGTCGTAGCCCGGATTGTGCAGGCCGGCCGTGTCGCCATTGCCGATGAAGATGAAGGCGCCGGGACGGGCGAGCAGCATGTAGGAAAAATCCTCGCCGCCCATCATCGGATCGAGATCGCCAAAGACCTGGCTTTCGCCGGCAATATTTTGCGCTGCCGAAAGGGCGTGGGCGGTTTCCTGGCGGTGGTTGACCGTGACGGGATAGTTGCGGGCGTAGGAGACCTGGATCTTGGCACCATAGGCGGTGCCGAGGCTTTCGGAAATCTGCTTGATGCGCTGTTCGGCGAGATCGCGCACCTCCGGCATCAGCGTGCGGACCGTGCCGCCGAGCTTGGCCTGTTCGGGAATGATGTTATGGGCGAACCCGGCATTGAACTTCGTCACCGAAACGACCACGGAGGACAGGGGATCGACCGAGCGCGAGGCAATCGTCTGCAGCGCGTTGACGATCTGCGAACCGATGACGATCGGGTCGATCGTGCGGTGCGGCTGGGCGGCATGGCCGCCGCGGCCATCGATGGTGATGGTGAATTCATCGGTGGAGGCCATGATCGGGCCGACGCGGCTGCCGAACTGGCCGACCGGCATGCCCGGCATATTGTGCATGCCGTAGACTTCCTCGATGGCGAAACGCTCCATCATGCCGTCCTTGACCATTTCATGGCCGCCGGCGCCGCCTTCTTCGGCCGGCTGGAAGATCACGGCGACCGCGCCTTTGAAATTGCGGGTTTCGGCCAGATATTTTGCCGCGCCGAGAAGCATGGCGGTGTGGCCGTCATGGCCGCAGGCGTGCATCTTGCCGGATGTTGTCGAAGCCCAGGGCTTGCCGCTGGTTTCGGTCATCGGCAGGGCATCCATGTCGGCGCGCATGCCGATGGTGCGGCCTTCGCCGAGATTGCCCCTGATCAGGCCGACGACGCCGGTGCGGCCGATCCCGGTCACGATTTCGTCAACCCCGAATTCTTTCAATTTGTTTTCAACAAAAGCTGCCGTATTTTCGACGGCAAACAGCAGTTCCGGCTTCGTGTGGAGGTGGCGGCGCCATTCCGTGACTTCGGTCTGGAGTTCTGCTGCGCGGTTGAGAATAGGCATTTTGGTTTCCTGTGGGTCCATTGCGGGCATGGGATACGGGATATTTGGCATCGGCGCAAAAGAATGGTCTTTGCCATCTCCTCGCCATATAGGTTAAATAGCCGGACGATACGAGGCAATTCCCGAAATTTCGAGGTTTGATGTGCAGACAACTGGAATTCGCAAGAGTGGCGCGTTGAAGCTATTCGCAGTCCTGACCGGCGCCTGCGCCTCGCTGCTGTCGGCCACACTGCCGAGCGTGGCCAATCCGCAGCTGGTTGTCGATGTCAGTTCGCTGAAGGTTTACGAGCAACGGGAAATCTACCAGAAATGGTATCCGGCCTCGCTGACCAAGCTGATGACGGCGTATACCACCTTCCGGGCGCTGAAATCCGGGCAGCTGACGCTGGAAACACCGGTTATCATGAGCAAGAACGCCGCCGGCGAGCCGCCGAGCAAGATGTTCTACAAGCCCGGCCAGGCCGTGACGCTCGACAGCGCGCTGAAGATGATGCTGATCAAATCGGCCAACGATATTGCCGTTGCGATTGGCGAGACCGTTGCTGGGTCCGAGCCCGCTTTCGTCAACCAGATGAATGCCGAAGCCAAGCGTATCGGCATGACCTCGTCGCATTTTGTCAATCCGAATGGATTGCCCGGTGCCGGTCAGTACACCACGGCCCGCGATCTCGCCGTTCTGGCGATCACGATCAAGCGCGAGTTTCCGCAATATGCGCCGTACTTTGCCTATGAAGGCTTCACCACGGGCAAGAAAAACTATCCCAACTTCAATATGCTGATCGGCCGTTTCGATGGTGCCGACGGCATGAAGACCGGTTTCATCTGCGCCTCGGGCTTCAACCAGGTTTCCTCCGCCACGCGCAATGGCCGTGCCGTCGTGTCCGTCGTTCTCGGCGCTGACAGCCTTGGCGGCCGGGCGGACGAATCGGCGCGGTTGCTGCAGCTGGGGCTTACCTCAAGCAATGCCGGCAAGCCCGGCCTTGGCCAGATTGCACCCTATGGCGAGACGCGTGACATGGTTGCCGATGTCAGCAAGGAAATCTGCAACCCGAAGGCCGCCAAGGTGCGCTCGGAAAACCGGGACGAAGGTGGACGGCAGAAACTGCTGTCGCCCTATATTCATGAGATCAACCGCCCGCTGAACCTTGTCGCTGCCGGGCTGATCCCGGGCCTCGAGAAGGTGGACGATGTCAAGACCAGGGGGCAGATGGAGGCAGGCCAGGGCGATGTCGCCAATGTGCCGGTCCCGGTTCCCCGTCCCGTTTTCTAAAGTTTCGCCTGCTGATCGGATAAGCCATGAGCCTTGTTTCAAACGCCGTGCCGGTGTCGATCCTCACCGGTTTTCTCGGTGCGGGAAAGACATCCCTTCTCAACCGGCTCCTCAAGGATCCCGACCTTACCGATACCGCCGTCATCATCAACGAGTTCGGCGATGTGTCTCTCGATCACCTTCTGGTCGAGGCATCGAGCGACGGGATCATCGAACTGTCGGATGGCTGCCTCTGCTGCACGGTGCGGGGCGAACTGGTCGATACGCTGGCTGATCTGATGGACCGGATGCAGACCGGCAAGATCAAGCCGCTGAAGCGCGTGGTCATCGAAACCACCGGACTTGCCGATCCGGCGCCGGTCTTGCAATCGGTGATGGGCAATCCTGTCATCGCCCAGAGCTACCGGCTCGATGGCGTCGTTACCGTCGTCGATGCCGCCAACGGCCTTTCCACGCTTGATCATCACGAAGAGGCGGTCAAGCAGGTGGCGATGGCGGACCGGCTGGTGATCAGCAAGATATCGCTGGCGACGCCGGATGTGGTGAATGCGCTGAAGGCGCGGCTACGCGCCCTCAATCCGCGCGCACCGATGATCGATGGCGATCTGCCGGAAGCGGGCAAGGCTGAACTCTTCCATTGCGGGCTCTACGATCCCGCCACCAAGATCGCCGATGTCGGCCGCTGGCTGCAGGACGAGGTGGCTGCGGACCATCACGACCACGACCACGATCATGACCATGCTCATGATCATTGCGGCCACGACAATTGTGGTCATGACCACCACCATCATCATCATGATGAGAACCGGCATGGGGCGGATATCCGGTCTTTCAGTCTTGTCCACGACCGGTCGATCGAGCCGATGGCGCTTGAAATGTTCGTCGATCTCCTGCGCTCCGCCCATGGCGAAAAGCTGTTGCGGATGAAGGCGATCGTCTCGATGACCGACAATCCCGACCGGCCGCTGATCCTGCATGGCGTGCAGACCGTGTTCCATGCGCCGCAGCGCATGGCCGCATGGCCCGATCCGTCCGACCGGCGCACCCGCATGGTGCTGATCACCAAGGACCTGCCGGAAGCCTTCGTGCGCGATCTCTTCGATGCCTTTACCGGCAAGCCGCGCATCGACCGGCCCGACCGGCAGGCGCTCGAGGACAATCCGCTGGCGGTTCCAGGGCTCAGACTGTAACGCACCGGCGAGGGGCTTTGCATGTTTCCGGAGCTGGGCGGCGGTATCGGCAACATGCGGGCGCCAGCCCATCCTGCCAGCCGTCCCGGCGGCTGGAGTGTCAGCGCTTCCCTCGGCTTCCATCTCCTGATCGGGCTCGCCCTGCTTTTCGCCGTGACGCCGCGCCGGCAGGCACCGTCATCGCAAGAGAGCGTCAGCGTCAATGTGCTGACGCAGCAGCAGTTCGAGGCCGCGAGCAGCCCGGCGGCTGCCCAGGTGCAATCCCAGCCGGCGCCGCAATCCCAATCCCAACCACAATCCACGAGTGATGCGGTCAATGCGCCACAAAGAGAAACTCCGGTTCCGGCATTTGAGAAACTGCCGACGGACCAGCTGCGCCCGCAGGTGGATGCGATGGTTCAGGCAAAGCACCTGCAGTCGGCCAAGGTTCTGGCCGATCCGCGCAGCGCCAAGGCGCGGAAGGCGATGGGTCAGCTTGCATCCTCGGAGCGTATCGTCCAGCTCTGCAATATCGAGGCGATGGAACAGGTGCATCTCTGGAAGCCGACGTTAAAGCCGGATTTTCTGGTCGCCTATGCGATGGCAGATACTGAGCTGTCGGGGCAAAAGCTCAAGGCGGACGGCGGGGCGTTCCGCAGCAAGAGACGCTGGTACAAGATCGGGTTCACCTGCGAAGTGACGCCGGACCTCAAGCAGGTCGTCTCGTTTGCCTTTGCGGTTGGCAGCGAGATTGCGAAAAGCGAATGGGCCGATCACAACCTGACGGCGGATGATGGTCCGGTGGATTAGAGCCTCGTACTCATTGATCGTAAGAGGCTCTAATTGCCGCAGGCAGCGGCCCTTGCGAGAAAGAACGCCTTTTCGCTGCTGTTACGGGTGAGGCCTGCCGCGCGCTCGAATTCGGCTTTGGCGTCCGCCAAGCGTCCGGCCCGAAACAGGAAATCGCCTCTTGCGGCGGGCAGGGGGACGTAGTTTTGCAGTCCCGCTGCCGGATCGATCTCGTCGAGGCGCGCGAGCCCGGCTTCCGGTCCAAATGCCATGCTATGGGCGACGGCCCGGTTGAGATCGACCACCGGCGACGGCATGACCTCGCGCAGCGTGTCGTAAAGCCCGGCAATTTTATGCCAGTCCGTGTCTTCCGCCTTGCGCGCGCGGGCGTGACAGGCGGCCAGAGCTGCCTGCAGGGCATAGGGACCATGCGCGCCGCCGAGCGCTTCCACACGCTGCAGGGCTGCAAGCCCGCGCCGGATCAGGAGCTGGTCCCAATGGGCGCGGTTCTGCTCGGTCAAAAGGATCGGCGATCCGTCCGGGGCCACACGGGCATTAAGACGGGAGGCCTGGATTTCCATCAGCGACAAGAGGCCGAGCACTTCCGGCTCGTCCGGCATGAGGCCGGCGAGGATGCGGCCGAGACGTTGGGCCTCCGCGCAGAGCGCCGGGCGGATCAGGTCTTCGCCTGCGGTGGCGGCATAGCCCTCGTTGAAGATCAGGTAGATCACTTCCAGAACGGATGCGAGCCGTTCTGCGCGCTCTGCGCCGCGCGGCACCGCAAAGGTGAGGCCGGCATTGCCGATCGTCTTCTTGGCCCTCACGATCCGCTGGGCGATGGTGGCTTCGTTCGAGAGAAAGGCGCGGGCAATTTCATCGGTCGTCAAACCGCCGATCAGCCGCAGGGTCAGTGCTGCCCGCGCCTCTGTCGAAAGCACGGGATGGCAGGCAGCAAAGAGGAGACCCAGCAGCTCGTCGCCGAGATCGTCGTCCAGCGCCGCTTCGATATCCTCGACGCTGGTATCACGCTCATCTTCGAGGTCGCGGCCGATTTCGGCATGTTTGCGCGTGAGCATTTTCTTGCGGCGCAAACCATCGATGGCGCGGCGCTTGGCGGCGGACATCAGCCAGGCTCCGGGATTTTTCGGAACGCCGTTTACTGGCCAATCCGAGAGCGCGGTTACCAGAGCGTCCTGCGCCAGCTCTTCCGCCAGCCCGACGTCTCTGACCATCCGCGCCAGGCCGCCGATCAGGCGGGCCTGTTCGATCCGGAACACTGTCTCGATTGCCTGATGCGTTTCGTTTGCCGCCATATGTGTGGATTAAACGAGCGGGAAAGGCCGCGTCAAGCCAGCGGTAGTCTGACGCGGCCCGGCGAAATCAGCGCTTGGCTGCCTTTTCGCGCAGGCGTTCTTCCTGTTCGGCCAGTTCCGGCGTAAATGCCTCGCCGAAATCGGCTGCCTCGAAGACCTGGCGGATTTCCAGCTCGCTTGGGCCGGGCATCGGGTTGGGGCAGCGCTTGGCCCATTCGACGGCCTGCGCCATGTCCTTGACTTCCCACAGCCAGAAACCGGCGATCAGTTCGCGGGTTTCGGCAAAGGGCCCATCGATGACGGTGCGTGACGGGCCGTCGAAGGCGATCCGCTTGCCCTTGACGGAGGGATGCAGCCCTTCGCCGGCCATCATGATACCGGCATTGACCAGCTCCTCGTTATATTTGCCCATGGCTTCCAGAAGCTCGGTCGTCGGCATGACGCCTGCTTCGCTATCCTTCGATGCCTTGACGATCACCATCACACGCATTGTGTTCTCCCTTGATTATTGGAAGCCGGAATGGCCTTCCTGACCATACGACGAACGACGCCCGGCTCGATCGACATCGTTCCGGAATTTTTTTGAGAAATCTAGAGAAGTTGTGATGGAGAGGGCCGCTTGGCCGTCTTTACGGCAGAATGTGTCCGGCGGGACTGAACAGGTCTCTCGCCGTCAAGTTTGACCTTGGACGTCAAGCCTTCTTGCGGATGACGAAACGGTGGCCGCCGGACAGCGCCTCGGATTGCTCCAGGCTATGGCCGTCTTCGTTGCAGAAATGCGGAATGTCGATGATGGCGAGCGGGTCGGTGGTCTCGACCGTGATCAGCGTGCCGGGAGCAAGGGAGAGCATGCGCTTGCGTGTTCGCAAGACCGGCAAGGGGCATTTCAGCCCCTTGAGGTCATAGATCAGGCCGTCGGGCATCAATTGCCCCAGAGTTTCCAGAATGGCCGCTTCTTCGGCTGTTGTTCAACGACAGCCTGTTCGGCGACCGGTGCCGCTTCGGTGGCGGCCGCTGTCTGGGCGGCTGCCGCATCGGCGGGCTTCTTCACCGTTGCGGTCGTAACAGGCTGGGGCGTTGCCGTTGCGGCGGCTTGCTGCACGGCCTGCTTCTGGCCAGCCGGCCGCTGTTCTTGAGCCGCGTCGATAGGCGCTGCGGCTGCCGGCTCGAGCTGTTGCGCATCGGCGCCGCTCTTGGAAAACAGGCTGCCCCAGAAGCCTTTGCGCGCAGCGCCCGGCTGTTCGACGGCGGCCTGCTGCACCGGTTTGGGCAACGGATTTTCCGAAGGGACCGGCACGTTTTTGCCGTTCTTGGTGGACTTGTCCAGCTCGGCCTTCTGGATCTCGATCGCCTTCTTGACCTCTTCCAGCTCGGCCCGGCGGGCTTCCTGCTTTTCGAGGTCGGCGACCTTCATCAGCTTGCCGGCGTCGAGCGAGGTGCCGGTCGGGGCATAGGCCAGTTCCTTGCCGACGCGCTGCTTGGCGACGATCGCCTTGCGCTCGGCTTCGCTCGGCTCATACCAGACCATGCCGTCGAGCTTCTTGGTGGCCTTGGCGTAGTCGTCGTTGTATTTCTTGTTGTAGCTGGCGAGCGCGCCCTGCATGGTGGCCGGGGTCGACATGGCCGGGCATTGGCCGGTCGGCGAGAATTTGCCGTCGGTCTGCTGGTTGAAGACGTATTTCTTCTCGCAGATATTCACTTCCGGCGGCCGTTTGGTGATCTCGAACTGGTCGTAGCCGGGCTTCAGCATGTTCCAGAAGTCGATGTTCGGGCTGTTTTTGTGCCGCGCCATGTTCTCGGCCGTCATGCGGAAGGGCAGGGCCTGCAGCTGGATCGCCTGCTGGCCGCCCTTGTAGGCATCGCGCGATAGCGCAAAGATTTCCTGCATCTGCTCGTCGGTCATCGAATAGCAACCCGACGACGAGCAGGCGCCGTGGATCATCAGATTGGTGCCGAAACGGCCGTTCGCCTGGTCGAAGCGGTTGGGAAAGCCGGTATTGATGGCCAGATAATAGCTGGAATTCGGGTTCATCTGGCCGGGCGAGATCGGGTAGAACCCTTCCGGCGCCTGGCGGTCGCCTTCCTTCACCTTCGGGCCGAGCTTGCCCGACCAGGCGCAGATCTTGTACTGGCGCAGCATCTCGTAGCGGTTGGAGGCATTGGCCTTCCAGACTTCGAGAACGCCTTCCTCCTTGAAGATGCGCAGCATGATCGGCGAATCCTTCGCCATGCTCATTGCCTGCATCTTCTGGACGATCTTGCCGGAGAGCTGGTAGTTGACCTTGCTGGAGACCTTCTTGAGGTCGACATCGACGGTGTCCATCGCTTCATTGGCGGTGCAGCTCGAAAGGAGCGCAGCGATGGCTGCGGTGGCAACAAGATGTGTCAAACGCATCGGCAAAGGTCCATCAAGATAACTGTCGAACGTGGCGTTCCGTGCAGGCGGTCCACAGGGAATCAATATGCCTTTTTACTTCACAAAATATTAACCTTACAAAACCGCCCTGCTCAACCGTTCCAGACGCCCAGAATATGGCCAAGGTTGGACCGCGCACAGATTTGCCACGCAGATCCTCCCAAAGCCAGCAAAATTGCTTAGAGCTGGCGGCCGATCGCCAGGTATTTCTGGCGGCGGTCGGAGCGCAATTCGTCGCCGGTGCGGCCCGAAAGCTCCTTCAGCGCATCGGCGATGACGGTGCCGGTCTTCTCGATGACGGCGTTGGGATCGCGATGCGCGCCGCCGACCGGTTCGGTGATGATGCCGTCGATGATGCCGAGCGACTTCAGGTCTTCGGCCGTGATCTTCATGTTGGTTGCCGCTTCCTTGGCACGCGTACTGTCGCGCCAGAGGATGGAGGCGGCGCCTTCCGGCGAGATCACGCTGTAGATCGAGTGCTCCAGCATGTAGACGCGGCTGCCGGTCGCGATCGCGATCGCGCCGCCGGAACCACCTTCGCCGATGACCACGGAGACGATCGGAACCCGCATGTTGAGGCACATTTCGGTCGAGCGGGCGATGGCCTCGGCCTGACCGCGTTCTTCGGCGCCGATGCCCGGATAGGCGCCGGCCGTATCGATCAGGGTGATCAGAGGCAGGCCGAAACGGTCGGCCATTTCCATGACGCGGATTGCCTTGCGGTAGCCTTCCGGACGGGCGCTGCCGAAATTGTGCTTGATGCGCGACTTGGTGTCGTTGCCCTTTTCCTGGCCGATGACGGCGACAGGGGTGCCGCGGAAGCGCGCCAGGCCTGCCTGGATCGCCTCGTCATTGGCAAACTTGCGGTCGCCGGCCAGCGGCGTGAATTCGGTGAAGAGGTTGGCGGCATATTCCTGGAAATGCGGGCGCTGCGGATGGCGCGCGACCTGCGTCTTCTGCCAGGGGTTCAGCTTGGAATAGATTTCGGCCATCGCCTCGCGGGCGCGGACTTCCAGACGCTCGACCTCGTCGGCCGTGTCGATGCTCTCGTCCTCGCTGGCAATCTTCTTCAGCTCGTGAATCTTGCCTTCGAGATCGGAGATTGGTTTTTCGAAATCGAGATAATTGTGCATGTGATGCGTTTCCGATCATATTGCGCCAGTGGCTACGGGTAAGACGTTTCAGCCGTCCCGGCCAAGTGTTCTGGCGCTCCTAATCCTGTTTTTTCGCCTGTTTGGCAAGAGGGTGATGGTTTTGGACCAGCTGATGCAGCCGTTCTTCCAGCACATGGGTATAGATTTGTGTCGTTGAAATGTCCGAATGTCCGAGAAGTTCCTGCACGGCGCGAAGGTCGGCGCCATTGGCAAGCAGATGACTGGCAAAGGCATGGCGCAGCACATGCGGCGAGATCGCCGCAACGCGGATGCCGGCGCGGGCGGCAAGATCCTTGAGGTCGCGGGCAAAAACCTGGCGCGGCAGGTAACCCGCCTTGCCGGAAGAGGGAAAGAGCCACGGGCTTTCCGGCGGCGGCGTTTTCTGCGCGGCATTGTCGCTGGCCATCGCCGTGCCATAGGCCTGCATCGCGCGGATCGCCGAATGTGACAGCGGCACCATGCGCTCCTTGTTGCCCTTGCCGCGAACGACAAGAAAACGGCCGTTCTGGGCAAGCACGGAGGCCGGTAGCGATACGAGTTCGCTGACGCGCATACCGGTGGCATAGAGCAGTTCGATCAGCGCATGCATGCGCAGCCGCGCAACCGTATCGCCGCCGCTTTTTGCCGCTTCCGCTTCCGCCTGACCGATCAGCTTGGACACGTCGTCGATGCTGAGCACCTTGGGCAGCGACCGGCCTTTCTTCGGCGCGTCGAGAACGCCGGTCGGATCGTCCGTGCGCAGGCCTTCGGCATAGAGAAACTTGTAGAACTGCCGCAAGGCCGAGAGCCTGCGGGCCTGCGAAGAGGCCTTGAAGCCCTGCTGCGCCAGATGCGAGAGATAGGCGCGCAGGTCATCGGAAGCGGCATCCGTCGGCTTGACGCCGCGCTGCTTTAAGAAGGAATAGGCGTCTTCGAGATCGCGCTCATAGGAGATCAACGTGTTGTTGGCAGCACCCCGTTCGGCGCTCATCATCTCCAGGAAGGATTCCATATGGGCGGCGGAAAGATCGATCATTGCGGCTTGTTGATCCGCTCGGAGGGAATGCGGATGGTGACGTCGCGCTCGACCGGATTGACGAATGTCACCAGCGCCACCATCGTTCCATAGATCACGCCGCCGATCAGGGCGCAGATGAACAGGAACCGGAACAGGGTGGGCATTTTCAACTCCTAGAGCCTCGTATGATCAATGAGGCAACAGCATGCGCCTCATTGATCATACGAGGCTCTGACGTCAGGGGCCTATATGACCATGCCTGTTTGCAAGTGCAAGAACCGCTGTATCGCGCGGGATTCCCGTGACCTTGTATGCCGTGAAGTCTTGACGCTTCCAGCTGTTTTGTCGATACCGGAGCGGAACGGGGAAATTAAAACTGCATGAGCGACGTGATTGAACCGGTTTCCGAAGCGCTGGTCGAGCGGGCGAAGGCCGCGCTCGGGCGACGAAACCTCGTCTTCGTCGGTCTGATGGGGGCCGGAAAATCGGCGGTCGGCCGGATCGTGGCCTCGGCGCTCGGAATTCCCTTCGTCGATTCCGATCATGAAATCGAACGTGTTTCGCGCATGACGATCACTGAACTCTTCGCAGCCTATGGCGAAGACGAGTTCCGCGCATTGGAAACCCGCGTCATCAAGCGGTTGCTCAAGACCGGCCCGCGCGTCGTCTCCACCGGCGGTGGCGCCTATATCAACGAGCGTACCCGCAAGCATATCAAGCGCCAAGGCCTCTCCGTCTGGCTGAATGCCGAGCTTGAGGTGCTGTGGGAGCGGGTCAACAAGCGTGACAGCCGTCCGCTCCTCAAAACCGAAAACCCCAAGCAGACGCTGGAAAACCTCATGCACGCCCGCTATCCAATCTATGCTGAGGCGGACCTGACGGTGCTGTCGCGCGATGTCAAGAAAGAGGTGATGGTGGAAGAGGTTCTTGCCGCTCTCGCCAGTCTCCCGAAGAAGTGAAGCCATGACCACGACCCGTTTATCTGCCGCCCGCAAAACCGTCCGCGTCAATCTCGGCGACCGGTCCTATGATATCCTCATCGGTCCCGGCCTTATTGCAACGGCCGCAGACGAGATTGCCGGGCGGCTGAAGGGCCGGCGCATGGCCGTGATCACCGACGAACATGTCGCGCCGCTCTATCTCGAGCCGTTGATGGAAAGCCTGAAGGCCAGTGGCATCACCGCCGTGTCGCTGGTTTTGCCGGCCGGCGAAAAGACCAAGAGCTTCGAACATCTGATCCCGGTCTGCGAGGCGATCCTTGGGGCCCGCATCGAGCGCAACGATGCCGTTATCGCGCTGGGCGGCGGCGTGATCGGCGATCTCACCGGCTTTGCCGCCGGTATCGCCCGGCGCGGATCGCGCTTCATTCAGATCCCGACGTCGCTTCTGGCCCAGGTGGATTCGTCTGTCGGCGGCAAGACCGGCATCAACTCGCCGCACGGCAAGAACCTGATCGGCGTGTTCCATCAGCCGGATCTGGTTCTGGCCGATACGGATGTGCTGGATACGCTCAGCCCGCGCGAGTTCAAGGCAGGCTATGCCGAGGTCGCCAAATATGGCCTGATCGACAAGCCGGACTTCTTTGCCTGGCTGGAAAACAACTGGCAGGCCGTCTTTGCTGGCGGCGACGCCCGTATCGAGGCGATCGCCATCAGCTGCCAGGCCAAGGCCGATGTGGTTGCTGCCGACGAACGCGAGAACGGCCAGCGGGCGCTGCTCAATCTCGGGCACACATTCGGCCATGCGCTGGAGGCGGCGACGCAGTATGATGGCGCGCGTCTCGTGCACGGCGAGGGAGTGTCGATCGGCATGGTGCTGGCGCATCAGTTTTCCGCGCGCATGAACCTTGCAAGCCCCGATGACGCCAGGCGCGTCGAAGCGCATCTGCGAGCGGTGGGCCTGCCGACCCGTATGGATGAAATTCCCGGCACCTTGCCGCCCGTGGAGACGCTGATGAACGCGATTGCCCAGGACAAGAAGGTCAGCGGCGGCAAGCTCACCTTCATCCTGACGCGCGGCATCGGCCAGTCCTTTGTCGCCGATGACGTGCCGGGATCGGAAGTGACCGCGTTTCTCAAGGAAAAGCATCCGGGATGAGCAACGAAGCCTTCACGCTCTTCCTGACCGACTACGGTCCGGGCATTCTGATCATTCTCGTGATGATCGTGCTGTCGGCTTTTTTCTCCGGCTCGGAAACGGCGCTGACTGCGGCATCGCGCTCAAGGATGCACACGCTGGAGGCCAATGGCGATGAGCGGGCGGGCATGGTCAACCGCCTGATCGAACGCCGCGACCGGCTGATCGGAGCGCTTTTGATCGGCAACAACCTTGCCAACATCCTGTCGTCATCGATCGCCACCAGTCTGTTCCTGCATTTCTTCGGCGCGTCCGGCGTTGCCTATGCGACGCTCGCCATGACGATCATTCTGGTCATCTTTGCCGAGGTGCTGCCGAAAAGCTGGGCGATCGCATCGCCGGACCGATTTGCGCTTGGCGTGGCACGCACGGTCAATGTCATCGTTCTGGTGGTCGGCCCGGTTTCGAGCCTGGTCAACTGGATCGTGCGCCGCATTCTCGGCCTGTTCGGCATCAATCTGTCCTCGGAAATGCCGATGCTGACGGCGCATGAGGAATTGCGCGGTGCGGTCGATTTCCTGCACCGGGAAGGCTCGGTCATCAAGGCCGACCGCGACCGGCTCGGCGGCGTTCTCGATCTGGGCGAGCTGGAAATTTCCGACATCATGATCCACCGCACCTCGATGCGCGGCATCAATGCCGACGATGCGCCGGAAGTGGCGGTTCGCGCGGTGCTCGAAAGTCCCTACACCCGCATGCCGGTCTGGCGCGGATCGACCGATAACATCATCGGCGTCGTGCATGCCAAGGACCTGTTGCGGGCGCTGGCGGAACCGGATGTCGAGCCGGAAAATCTCGATATCGTCCGCATCGCGCAAAAGCCGTGGTTCGTGCCGGAAACCACCAATCTGAAGGAACAGCTCAACGCCTTCCTGCGCCGCAAGGTACATTTCGCCATCGTCGTCGATGAATATGGCGAGGTGCAGGGGCTGGTGACGCTGGAGGATATCCTGGAGGAAATCGTCGGCGATATCTCCGACGAGCACGATATCGAAATCCAGGGCGTGCGCCAGGAAGCCGACGGCTCGATCGTCGTGGATGGCAGCGTGCCGATCCGCGATCTCAACCGCGCACTCGACTGGACCCTGCCGGACGAGGAGGCGACCACGGTTGCCGGGCTTGTCATCCACGAATCCCGGACGATCCCGGAGGAGCGGCAGGCCTTCACCTTCTACGGCAAGCGCTTTATCGTCATGAAGCGGGTCAAGAACCGGATTACGCGGCTCAGAATCCGGCCGGCCGATGACCCGACACTGCCCCCGCTGCCGGTGAAGACCGAAAGCGTCGAGTAATTCAGCTAGGTTTGAAACGGTCAGCCCTTATGGCTGCCGATGCCGCTCACCAGC
This sequence comes from Pararhizobium qamdonense, assembly GCF_029277445.1. Classification (NCBI taxonomy): domain Bacteria; kingdom Pseudomonadati; phylum Pseudomonadota; class Alphaproteobacteria; order Hyphomicrobiales; family Rhizobiaceae; genus Pararhizobium; species Pararhizobium qamdonense. The sequence goes on from NZ_CP119566.1 coordinate 1,400,316, forward strand.
GGGTGGCTTCGCCTGGAACGGCCGGTTCCAGCGCCAGCGCATGCAATCCGGCATCGATCTCGGGCTGCAAAACCTCGTTGATGGCGCGGTGGCGGGCGATGCGGCTCATGCCGATGAACGCGCTGGAGACGATGCGCACCCGCATATGGGTTTCGCCGGTGCCGTCAATGTCCGGATGATGACCGGCATGCAGGTGGCTTTCGTTGACAACGATCAGCCGTTCGGGCGAAAAAGCCGTGTTGAGTTTTGTTTCGATGCGGCTTTGAAGCGACATGTTTTAGCCCCGATTCTCTGGCTTTTCGGCTGGCATCGATCGTAAACGAGCGGCCCGTCCGGGATTGCGCTGTGCGCGGTGCAAAATGGCTTCACAAAGCCTGCAACATTCCCGTTTGTCAATTCTTGTTGTGGCGTCCGCCACGCCCCATAATTAGCGCCATGAAACTTGATTCAAAATACTTTGATGGGATCCGGACGCGCCGCAGGGCGACCCAGAAGCCCGAGCCGATGGCTCCGAAGTGCCAGTGGGACGGGTGCGAGGAGAACGCCGTCCATCGCGCGCCGGTGGGCCGCAATGCAGAGAACGAGTTTTTCATGTTCTGCTTCGAACACGTCAAGGAATACAACAAGGGCTACAATTATTTTTCCGGCCTGTCCGACAGCGAGATCGCGCGCTACCAGAAGGAAGCCATCACCGGCCACCGCCCGACCTGGACGGTCGGCGTCAACAAGAACGCCAAGAATGCGCCGCAGCAGTCGCAGCAACGGTCGGGGTCGGCCGGTGCGCAGGCGCGCATGCGCGATCCCTTCGGCTTTGTCGATCAGGCGCGGGCCCGCGCCAACCGGCAGGAGCCGCGGCTGCGCAAGCTGAAGACATTGGAGGCCAAGGCCTTCGAAACGCTGGGTCTGCATGCCAATGCAACTGCGGCAGATGTGAAGTCGGCGTATAAAGAGCTTGTAAAAAAGCATCACCCCGATGCAAATGGCGGAGACAGGGGATCGGAAGAGCGTTTTCGCGCCGTGATCCAGGCATATCAATTGTTAAAACAGGCTGGCTTCTGCTAGGAACCCGTTTTATTACGGTCACACTTTTATAAAGGCATAGACGGGAGCGCCCCCGCAAATTGATCGTAGGGGCTTTACCGTGCTGGAGACATGATGAGCAAGGTAGACCTCGATATTTCCAATCTCCCCGATACGACGGTTTCCGTCCGTGACGTTTTCCGTATCGATACCGATCTGCGCGTGCCGGCCTATTCGAAGGGCGATGCCTATGTGCCGGATCTCGATCCCGACTATCTGTTCGACCGCGAGACGACGCTCGCCATCCTGGCCGGCTTTGCCCATAACCGCCGCGTGATGGTGTCCGGTTATCACGGCACCGGCAAATCGACCCATATCGAGCAGGTCGCGGCCCGTCTCAACTGGCCCTGCGTGCGCGTCAACCTGGACAGCCATGTCAGCCGTATCGATCTCGTCGGCAAGGACGCGATCGTCGTCAAGGACGGCATGCAGGTCACCGAATTCAAGGACGGCATCCTGCCCTGGGCCTACCAGCACAATGTCGCGCTCGTCTTTGACGAATATGATGCCGGCCGCCCGGACGTGATGTTCGTCATTCAGCGCGTGCTCGAATCGTCGGGCCGCCTGACGCTGCTCGACCAGAGCCGCGTCATCAGGCCGCACCCGGCTTTCCGCCTGTTTTCGACGGCCAATACTGTTGGCCTCGGCGATACGACCGGCCTCTATCACGGCACGCAGCAGATCAACCAGGCGCAGATGGACCGCTGGTCGATCGTCACCACGCTGAACTATCTGCCGCATGACAACGAGGTCGATATCGTTGCCGCCAAGGTCAAGGGCTTCACCAAGGATCGCGGCCGCGACACGGTTTCCAAGATGGTCCGCGTTGCCGATCTCACCCGTGCAGCCTTCATCAACGGCGACCTGTCGACCGTGATGAGCCCGCGTACCGTCATCACCTGGGCTGAAAACGCGCATATCTTTGGCGATATCGCCTTTGCGTTCCGCGTCACCTTCCTCAACAAGTGCGACGAGCTTGAGCGGGCGCTGGTGGCCGAACACTATCAGCGCGCCTTCGGTGTCGAGCTGAAGGAAAGCGCTGCCAATATCGTGCTCGAAGCCACGGCCTGATCGATGGCAGGCCGGGGCGACAATTCGAAAGCAAGGCCGGCCGGTGTCGTGGATGTGGAGCCGTTCCGCCGCGCACTGACCGGTTGTATCCGCTCGATTGCCGGCGATTCGGAGGTCGAGGTCGTGTTTGCCAACGAGCGTCCGGGCCTTTCGGGCGAACGCGTGCGGCTGCCGGAAATCTCCAAGCGGCCGACGCGCCAGGAACTTGCGGTCACCCGCGGGCTCGGCGATTCCATGGCGCTGCGCAAGGCCTGCCATGATGCCCGCATCCACGCCACCATGGCGCCGCAGGGTGCCGACGCACGCGGCATTTTCGATGCCGTCGAGCAGGCGCGCGTCGAGGCGATCGGGTCGCTGCGCATGACCGGCGTTGCCGGCAATCTGACATCGATGCTGGACGAGAAATACGCCCGGGCCAATTTCAGCAATATCGACCGCCAGGCGGATGCGCCGATCGAAGAGGCGGTTGCCCTGATCGTGCGCGAAAAGCTGACCGGCCAGAAGCCGCCGGCGTCCGCCGGCAAGGTACTCGATCTCTGGCGCGATTTCATCGAGGAAAAAGCCGCCGGCGACATGAAGGAATTGTCTGCCGCTGTGAACGACCAGCAGGCCTTTGCCCGCGTCGTGCGCAATATGCTGACCTCGATGGAGATGGCCGAGAAATACGGCGACGACGATGTCGAGCCGGACGATCAGGAAAGCCAGACCGACGAGGACCAGCCGCGCAGCCAGGAGCAGGACGAAAACAGCTCCGACGACGATGCCGGCTCCGACGCCGCCCCAGCCGACGAAAACGAATCTGCCGACGAGCAGATGGACGACGGCGAGATGGACGGTGCCGAAATCTCCGAAGAGGAGATGTCGGACGATGGCGAGGACGACAGCGAAACGCCCGGCGAGGTCAAGCGGCCGAGCCATCCGTTCGACGATTTCAACGATAAGGTCGATTACGGCGTCTTTACCGAGGAATTCGACGAGACGACCACGGCCGAAGAGCTTTGCGACGAAGCCGAGCTCGACCGCCTGCGCGCCTTCCTCGACAAGCAGCTGGCGCATTTGCAGGGCGCAGTCGGCCGTCTGGCCAACCGGCTGCAGCGCCGCCTCATGGCGCAGCAGAACCGGTCCTGGGAATTCGACTTGGAAGAGGGCTATCTCGATTCGGCGCGGCTGACGCGCATGATCATCGACCCGATGCAGCCGCTCTCCTTCAAGCGCGAGAAGGATACCAATTTCCGCGATACGGTCGTCACGCTGCTGATCGACAATTCCGGCTCGATGCGCGGACGGCCGATCACGGTCGCGGCGACCTGCGCGGATATTTTGGCCCGCACGCTGGAGCGCTGCGGCGTCAAGGTCGAAATCCTCGGCTTCACGACCAAGGCCTGGAAGGGCGGGCAGTCGCGTGAAAAATGGCTGGCCAGCGGCAAGCCGCAGATGCCGGGACGTCTCAACGATCTGCGCCACATTATCTACAAGTCTGCCGACGCCCCGTGGCGCCGCGCGCGCCGCAATCTCGGCCTGATGATGCGCGAGGGTTTGCTGAAAGAAAATATCGACGGCGAAGCGCTGATCTGGGCACATAACCGGCTGCTTGGCCGCTCCGAGCAGCGCCGCATTCTGATGATGATTTCGGATGGTGCGCCGGTTGATGATTCCACCCTGTCGGTCAATCCGGGCAACTATCTCGAACGGCACCTGCGCGCTGTCATCGATCAGATCGAGACGCGCTCGCCGGTCGAATTGCTGGCGATCGGTATCGGCCACGACGTGACGCGCTATTATCGCAAGGCCGTGACCATCGTCGATGCCGACGAGTTGGCAGGTGCGATGACCGAGCAGCTGGCGTCGCTGTTCGACGATGAGAGCTCCCGGCGCCGGGCTGCTGCGCCACGGCGGCGCGCGAGCTGATTGTCTTGCCGGCCGGGGCACGACTATGGCTCCGGTCTTTTCTGCATATTGCGTGGTGAATTTTCCGGAGCCGTTTTGTGCTTCCTGCCGGCCTGCCAGAAGGACGTCTTTTGAAAGCGACACTGATCCAGGCCGCCGCCCTTTCCCTGTTCCTGGCCGTCACGCCCTCGGTTGCGGCGCCGCTCGCACCGTCCGAAACCGTTCCGGTGAAAAGCCGACAGATCGAGAATTTCAAGATCGGGTCGGACCAGAAACAGTTCGGCAAGCTGGAATTTATCGGCGGCATCGAAATGTCGTCGTCGAACGCGCTGCTCGGCGCGATTTCGTCGATCCGCTTTCGTCCGGACCGGAAGTCCTTCCTTGCGATCATGGATACCGGCCATTGGGTCGAAGGTGAAATCCGGCGCGACCACGAGGGCAAGCTCTCCGGCACGAGCGATCTCACCGTCACCTCGATGATCGATGCCAATGGCCGCTCGGAGCAGGTCAAGGAGCGGATGGACTGCGAGGGCGTAGCCCTGCGAAACGGTGAGGTTCTGGCCAGCTATGAGGGGTTGCATCGCGTCGATGTCTATCCGGATCCGGGCTTTGCCCAGTCAGGGCCGGTGGCGACCCTGCCGCTTCTCATTCCGGTCACGTCGCTGCGTGGCAATCGTGGCCTGGAAACCATCGCCGTCTCTCCGAAGGACAGTCCGCTTGCAGGCGGCGTCACCGTGGTGTCGGAGCTGAGTTTCGACGCGAACGGAAACCTGCTGGCTGCCGTGCTTGATGGTCCACGCAAGGGCATTTTCGGTGTCGTCCGCAAGGGGGCGTTTGCCGTGACCGACGGCGCGTTCCTGCCCAATGGCGACCTGCTCATTCTGGAGCGCCGCTTCAGCTTTGCCGAAGGCATCGGCATGCAGATCCGCCGCATCAAGGGTGACGATATCAAGCCGGGCGCGGTGGTCGATGGCGAGATTTTTTTGAATGCCGACATGGGCTACCAGATCGACAATATGGAAGGCCTCGACGTGATCGTCGAGCCCGGCGAGACCCGCCTCATCCTCGTGTCCGACGACAATCACTCGATCCTTGAGCGCAACCTGATGCTGGAATTCCGGTTGACCGAATAGAGAAACGGGCAAGAAAAAACCCGCATCATGGGAGTGATGCGGGCTGGATTGCTTTCACTGGGTATTCGTCTCAGGCGTTGGCCTTCGCACCCGGCATCGGCTTGATCACGTTCATCAATGCGCCATAGGGCAACAGCATGACCAGGCCGACGATGATCTTGACGCTGAGGTCGCCGAGCGCCCAGGAGATCCAGCGCGGTGCTTCTGCGGTCATGACGCCGAGGATCGGGGCGCTTTCGAGCGCGAAGGGATCGTTCGGGCCAAAGACCACGAAGACGGCTGCAAAGGCAAACGAGAAGAAGATCGCGGTATCGAGGAAAGAGCCGAACAGCGAGCCGATCAGCGGCGCGCGCCACCAGCTCTGCGCCCGCAGCCTGTTGAACACCGAAATATCCAGAAGCTGGCCGAACAGGAAGGCCGAACCCGAGGCGATCGCGATGCGCGGTGTGGCGACCAGCACCGACAGGACGATGGCGACGGCAAAGCCGGCAATCACCACCTTGCGGGCAGTGCGTGGTCCGAACTGGCGGTTGGTAAGGTCGGTGACGAGAAAGGCGATCGGATAGCTGAACGCGCCCCAGGTCAGCAGGTCACCCAATTGCATGCCGGCGATCGAGCCGGGCAGGGGATACTGGACCAGGAAATTGGAGGCCACGACCACGAGGGTCATCAGCGCGACATAGGTGAGAAACGTGCGGTTTTTAAGCATTTTTTTATCCTGGGGTATGCCACCAGTTGGAGCGATCGGAGCCCGCTCTTTGCCATGCTTTTGGGCCGGCAAGCCGCAGACGGTTTACAGTCTATAGGACACGAGAAAAAGGCTCGCCGGTTGCCCTGGCAAGCCTTCTCATCTGTACAGTCACGTGTGCCGGTTAAGCGGCGACAGCGACGGCTTCAGCCGTCTTCTTGACGATCTGGCGGCGCAGCAGGCGAGCGCGCATCGACAGCTCGACTTCGTCAGCCTTGATCAGGAATGCGTCGAGACCACCGCGGTGTTCAACCGAACGCAGGGCTGCGGCCGAAACGCGCAGACGGTAACGCTGGCCGAGCACGTCGGAAATCAACGTAACCTGGCACAGGTTCGGAAGGAACTTGCGCTTGGTCTTGTTGTTTGCGTGGCTCACATTGTTGCCCGACTGGACGCCCTTGCCGGTCAATTCGCAACTACGGGACATGATGCACCTATTTTTCTTTTCGCCTTCGGTCCATGCGTTGGCGGGCCATATGCCCAGGCCGCATTCCGTTGGCCATGATTGGAAAGTTGCGGTTCTATAGTCAGACAGAGCCGCGGCGTCAAGCCAAACCTTCGTTTTCCGGGAAAAACTCTTGAGAAACGCGGGGTCTTTCAAGCCGGAGATGCCGTACGGTTTGGATTCTCCTCGTCCCTATACATCTTTGCGGCGGGCAATTCCACTTTATTGGTCCATGGGTTAAGGCTTGTGGCAAAAGCGGGGTTTGCGGCGCAGAAATGCCGTAAACACACCGTATCGGCTGTTGTCGCATGACCATTTGGAAGGGCTGAGGAATGAACTGGCGCATCGGTGTCTCGGCGCTTCTGGCGTTTGCAACGGCAACGTTTTCCACAGGTACGGCTTTTGCCGCCGATATCACGCATAATACGGATTACAGCATCTCGCTTGCCGGCCTGCCGATTGCCAAGGCTTCGTTCCACACGGCATTGAACGACAAGCGCTACACCATTTCCGGCACGATGAACTCAGCAGGGCTTGCCGATATCTTTGCAAAGACCTCGGGTGAAACCTCGGTATCGGGCGTCATCGGCCGTGACCAGCTGAGTGCTTCCGAATACCGCGTGCGCTATCAGAGCGGCAAGAAGGGCCGGGCGATCGATGTCCAGTTCCGTGATGGCGATGTGGTATCCGCCTCGATGAAACCGCCGCGCAAGATCCCGAAAAACTGGGTGCCGGTGACCAAGGCCGATATGCGCAATGTCGTCGATCCGCTCTCCGGCCTGATCTTTCCGGCCGATACGCGGGTCTGCCCGAAAAGCGTGCCGGTCTTTGACGGCGAATCGCGCATGGACCTGAAGCTCTCGCCCAAGGGCACGAAGCCCTTCAAGACGGAGGGTTTTTCGGGCGATGTCATCGTCTGCGGCATCAAGTTCGTGCCGAAATCCGGTTTCCGCAAGGGCCGCGACGACGTCGATTATCTGCGCAAGCTGGAAACCATGGAAATCTGGTTTGCCAAGGCTGAAGCCGTGAATGTATATGCTCCCGTCTACGTCCGCATCCCCACCAGCTACGGCCCGGTCACCATCTGGGCCACGCGGTTCGGAAGCTGACATTTCCATTTGCGCCGGGGGGGCACAGGCATGAAGGTCAAGGCAACGCTGATCGGCTTTTCGGCGATCCTGATGTGGTCGCTGCTGGCGCTGTTTACCGCCGCCTCCGGCACGATGCCGCCTTTCCAGCTTTCGGCCATCTGCTTTTCGATCGGCAGTATTCCAGGCCTCGTGGTTCTGGCGCTGAAGCCCGAGCGGCTCAAGCTTCTCAGGCAGCCGGCACAGGTCTGGATCGTCGGCATTGCCGGGCTGTTCGGCTACCATTTCCTCTATTTCACGGCGCTTCGGAATGCGCCGGCGGTCGAGGCCGGGCTGATTGCCTATTTGTGGCCGCTGCTGATCGTCGTCGGTTCGGCGCTTTTGCCGGGCGAGCGTCTGCGCTGGTATCATGTTGCGGGCGCGGTCTGTGGTCTAGCCGGTACGATCCTGATCGTGGCGCGCAACGGCGTCCAGTTCGATGATGCCTATGTGATGGGCTATAGCGCGGCTTTGGCCTGCGCCTTCACCTGGTCGGGATATTCGCTGCTGACGCGGCGGTTCGAGGCGGTTTCAACCGATGTCGTCACCGGCTTTTGCCTGGCAACCGCCGCTTTGTCGTTCCTGTGCCATCTTGGCTTGGAAACCACGGTCTGGCCGGAAAGCGCCACGCAATGGATTGCGGTTGTGGGTCTTGGCCTCTTGCCGGTCGGTGCTGCCTTCTATGCCTGGGATTACGGCGTCAAGAACGGCAATATCCAGATCCTCGGCGTTGCCAGCTATGCGGCCCCGGTTCTGTCCACGCTGGTGCTGATCGCCTTCGGTTTTGCCGAGCCGTCGTGGCGCATCGCGCTCGCCTGCCTGTTCGTCACGGGCGGCGCAGTGCTGGCGGCCAAGGATATCATTTTCCGGGACCGGTCGCGCGCCGCGCAGCCCGCCGGGTAGACTTAGAGCGCAGGCGGCTGCCAGCCGGGCGGCGCCATTTCAAAAGCCGAGAAATCAAAACCCGGTGAAACGGTGCAGCCGACCAGCGTCCAGGCGCCAAGCGAGGTTGCCGATTGCCAGCCGTTCGCCGGCACCACGGCCTGCGGCAGTTCGCCGATCAGGATATTCGAGCCGAGCTTGATGGTCGTGGCAGGCTTGCCATCCTCAGCGATGCTGAGCGCCAGAGGCGCACCGGCATAGAAGTGCCAGACCTCGACCGCATCGCGGACCCGGTGCCAGTGCGAGCGTTCGCCGCGCTCCAAGAGATAATAGATGGCCGTCGAGTATCCTCGCGGGCCGCCTGCGGTGTCCTTGAAGGTCTGGATATACCAGCCGCCTTCCGGATGGCGCTGCATGTTCAACGTTTCGATAATGGCTTTCGCCGAGAGCGGCAGTTGGACGTCCATCAGAAATTGTCCTTGCGCTTGCGGATTTCGGCAAAGACCTCAGCGTCCGATGCGTTGTCCATATACAGATGTGCCCTTATGGCCGCGTCATGCGGCCGCAGGAAGGGGTTGGTGGTCTTTTCCAGTCCCAGTGTCGTCGGCGCGGTGAAGGCGCCCTTGGCGCGCAACGCCTCGATCTCGGCCGCCCGAGATTTGAGCGCCGCATTATCCGGATCGACGGTGACGGCAAAGCGGGCGTTGGACAGCGTATATTCATGGCCGAAATAGACCACCGTATCATCCGGCAACGCCATCAGCTTCTGCAGCGAAGCCCACATCTGCGCCGGTGTACCTTCGAATAGGCGGCCGCAGCCGAGCGCAAACAGCGTGTCGGCGGAAAACAGCAGCGTGTCGTCTGGAAAATAAAAACAGATATGCCCGGCCGTGTGCCCCGGCGTTTCGAAAACATGCACCTTGTGGCCGGCAAATTCGAAGTCACCACCATCACCGATGGTCATGTCGATGCCGGGAATTTTCTTGGCTTCGTTTTCCGGGCCGATGATCGTCGCCTCATAGCGCGTCTTCAGCGCCAGGTTGGCGTCCACATGGTCGGTATGATGATGGGTGGTGAGAATATGCGTCAGCGTCCAGCCCCGGCGTTTCAAAGCGTCGAGGATCGGCTGTTCCTCCGGCGCATCGATCGAGGCGGTGGCGCCCGTTTCCGGATCGTGGATCAGCACGCCGAAATTGTCGGTGCGGCATGGGAACAGTTCGATGTCGAGTTTGGCCATGAGAGAATTCCTGCGGAGGGGCGGGGCGTTATGGCGAATGTAGTGAGCCGCGCCTTGAAGTCCACCTGTTCCAGTCTAACATGCATGTCATGCATGCAGATATCGTCGACCTTCGCCAGTTCTATCATTCCCGCCTCGGGCGCTTTGCCGAACAATCGATCGGCATGGCGCTGTCGTCCGTGTGGGCGCGGTTGCCGGAAGAGCGATTGGTGGGGCTCGGATATGCCGTTCCCTATCTCGATCGTTTCCGCGCCGATACGGAGCGCACCTTTGCCTTCATGCCGGCGGGGCAGGGCGCGGTAAACTGGCCGGTGGCAGAGCTGTCCTCGACGGCGTTGATCTTCGACGAGGAATTGCCGCTGCCCGATTCGTCGATCGACCGGGTGCTGATGGTGCATTCGCTGGAATTTGCCGAAAATCCGCGCGAGACGATGAAAGAGCTCTGGCGCATTCTGGCGCCGGGCGGACGGCTGGTCATCGTCGTGCCGAATCGCCGTGGCGTCTGGGCGCGCATGGAGCACACGCCGTTTGGGTCAGGTAGGCCCTATTCGCGCGGACAGCTGACGGCACTGTTGCGCGAAACCAATTTCACCCCCGGCGCCTCCGCCGATGCCCTGTTTTTCCCGCCGTCGAAACTGAAACTGATCCTGAAGATGCGCCAGGCGTTCGAGCGTATCGGCCGCTCGCTCTGGCCGGTCTTTTCCGGCGTCATCATCGTCGAGGCGCAAAAACGGCTCTACCAGGGCCTTCCGGTCGCCGCGCGCGCCTCGCGCCGGGTCTTCGTGCCGGTGCTGGCGCCACAGGGCGTTCCGACGACGCGGGATGTTGGGTAGGTCCATTTTGGCCACGGAGCCCGCTCGCCCCCCTCTGTCACTTCGTGACATCTCCCCCCTTGAGGGGAGATGTCGGCGTCGCCGACAGAGGGGGGTAACTCACAGGCGAGAGCCAAGAAATCGGCATCGCACTCGACAAAAACCCGCCGCACCGGTATTGGCTGAGCGTCATTTCCCTGTTGCCGAAAGCTGATCCCATGAGCGCAGACATCCAGAGCCCCACGCCACGCCCCGGTATCCTTGATATTGCCGCTTACGTGCCGGGCAAGGAGCATGCGCCGGGTGTCGCCAAGGTCTATAAGCTGTCTTCGAACGAGACCCCTCTGGGGCCAAGCCCGAAGGCGATCGAGGCCTTCCAGAAGGCTGCGGCCAAGCTTGAAATCTATCCGGACGGCCAGGCAATCGAATTGCGCGAGGCGATCGCCTCCGTCTATGGCCTCAACATCGCCAACCTGATGTGCGGCAACGGGTCCGATGAACTGCTCGGCCTGCTCTGCCACGTCTATCTGGCGCCCGGCGATGAGGCGATCATCACCGAGCATGGGTTCCTGGTTTACAAGATCCAGATCATGGGGGCCGGCGCGACGCCGGTCACCGTGAAGGAAAACGATTGCCAGGTCACTGTCGATGCGATCCTCGCTGCGGTCACGCCGAACACCAAAATGGTCTTCCTTGCCAATCCCGGCAACCCGACGGGCACCTATGTTCCGGTCGACGAAGTGCGCCGCCTGCAGGCCGGCCTGCCGAAGAACGTCATCCTGGTTCTCGACGCTGCCTATGCCGAATATGTCCGCCGCAATGATTATGAGGCGGGCCTCGAGCTGGTGTCGTCCAACCGGAACGTGGTGATGACCCGCACGTTTTCGAAGATCCACGGGCTTGCAGCGCTCAGGATCGGCTGGATGTATGCGCCGCTTGCCATCATCGATGCGCTGAACCGGGTGCGCGGGCCATTCAACATGAATGCGCCGGCCATCGCCGCCGGTGCCGCTGCGATCCGCGATCAGGCTTTTGCCGCAGCTGCGGTCGAGCACAATCAGCTTTGGCTCGGCAAACTTACCGATGCGCTCTCGGCGCTTGGCCTGCGCGTGACGCCGTCGGTCACCAATTTCGTGCTGATCCATTTCCCCGATCTCGACGGCAAGCGTGCGCCGGAGGCCGATGAATTCCTGACCAGCCGTGGCTTCATCCTGCGCGCGGTGCGTGGCTATGGTCTGCCCAATGCGCTGCGCATGACCGTCGGCTCGGCCGAGGCCAATGAGGGCGTGATTGCTGCACTCACCGAATTTATGGGCCGGGCGTGATGGCACAGCAATTCGAAACCATCGCGCTGATCGGCATCGGCCTGATCGGCTCGTCGATCGCCCGCGAGATCAAGGACAAGGGCCTCGCCGGTACCGTCGTGGTCTCGACGCGCAGCGACGCGACGCTGAAGCGGGCAGAGCAGCTGAACCTGGGCGACCGCTACACGACATCGGCGGCCGATGCGGTGAAAGATGCCGATCTGGTCATCGTCTCGGTGCCGGTCGGCGCTTCCGGCGCTGTCGCTGCCGAGATTGCGCCGAACCTCAAGCCGGGCGCCATCGTCACCGATGTCGGCTCGACCAAAGGCTCTGTCATTGCCCAGATGGCACCGCATATGCCGCAGGGCGTGCATTTCATCCCCGGCCATCCGATTGCAGGTACCGAATATTCCGGCCCGGATGCCGGCTTTATCGGCCTGTTCAAGGGCCGCTGGTGCATCCTGACGCCGCTGCCGGATACTGACGAAACCGCCAAGGCCAAGCTGCGGACGTTCTGGGAAACGCTGGGCTCGATGGTCGATGACATGGACCCAGAGCATCACGACAAGGTTCTGGCGATCGTCTCGCATCTTCCGCATATCATCGCCTACAATATTGTCGGCACGGCGGATGATCTGGAAGCGGTGACCGAATCCGAAGTGATCAAATATTCGGCCTCGGGTTTCCGCGACTTCACCCGTCTTGCAGCATCAGACCCGACCATGTGGCGCGATGTCTGCCTGCACAACAAGGATGCGATCCTCGAAATGCTATCACGCTTTTCCGAGGACCTTGCTTATCTGCAACGGGCGATCCGCTGGGGCGACGGCGACAAGCTGTTCGACCTCTTCACCCGCACCCGCGCCATCCGCCGCTCGATCGTTCAGGCGGGCCAGGATACGGACATGGCTGACTTCGGCCGGCATGCGATGGATCAGAAGTAGGCGGTTCTTTGCTGCGGCGTCTGGCAACGTTCGAAGACGTTTATTCTGCTTCGTAAGGCTTTTGCACGTGAATGCACGTTAAAGTAGATTTTCTTCTATAGTGAAAAGTGTTTTTGCGTGCGCTGCCGCTTGACTTATGCGTGTTTCGCGTCGAACTTACGAGGATAGCGAGTGGATGGCTAACGAGCCGCTTCATAAGAACCAGAGTGTTTCACATGGTTTGTATTGACGAATATGATGGGCAGGCGAAAATCTGATCAACCTCGCGAATGTCGAGTGCGTTGAGCACTGGAAGGACGTGATGCAGTGAGTGACAATAAACCAAACGACGATTCTGTTGCCGCTAGCGAACATTTTCAACGAGTTATCCGAGAAACCTTTGGTCAAGATGAGCGGCCCGCTGAGATCAAGCATGTCGCAGAAGTCTATCTGAACATGATTTCCATCCTCGACATCGTCTTTGCGATGGGGCAGGCGTTCGAATCGATGCAACTGACCTCGGAGCAGCGCCAGTTATTCGAAAGAGCCCGCAGACCTCTGCAAAGTCTCATGCACGGGATTGGTAGCGGCGTAACAAATCTAGCCCCATCGAAGGGAGAGCCAGATGGCGATGCCTAAGAGTCAAACCAGAACGAGATTGGTAGCGAGGTCAAGGGATGGGTCGCTTCGTTCGAACGGCCCCAGTTGAAATCAGGTGGCGATGGTGGCAATAATGGCGGCATGGAAAAGCGGATGGATGCACTCGAAAAGCGCTTCGACAAGATAGAAACGAAATTCGATTCCTTGCAAAAGGATTTTGGTGACGTGCGAATCCAGATCGCGACGCTTGTCGAGCGGGTTGCGCATCTTCCAGGCAAAGGCTTTATCGTCACTGCCACGATCAGTGCCCTCGCACTGTTCTCAGCCCTCATGATTTTCAAAGAAAAGATCGCCTTGCTTCTAGGCTAACAGTTGCGATCAGGGTGACCGCTTCGGCGGGTTCTTTTTTGCAAAACACGCGCACTGATCGCGTGTTCGCATAATCCTCATCACAGCTGCGGCAGTTCCCCGATCGGGAAGAACGCCAGGAATGCAATCCCGTCGCGCACATTGAGCTTCACGGTCGCCTCGTTCTTGCCGTCGGCAAGCGCGGTCAGCATGTTGGCGATGTTGTTGACCATGACGGTGCCGTCCTTGTCGGTGAAGACCTTGACGAGGTTCTGGCGCCAGCCCTCGATATTCTTCATGGTGACGCTGAATTCGCCGGAGATCAGGCCCTGATCGTTGACGCTGAACGGGCCGGAGGCGGTCGTGATCATGTCATTGCCGAGGTCGAGCGTCAGGTTGCGCATTTCGCCCTTGCTGCCGCGCAGCGCGTCCGGCTTCCAGCCGCCCCGCTGCATCAGGATGCCCCGCCCGGCGAAGGTCATGTCGGCGCTGGCATTGACGGGCGGCAGCAGGCTTGTTCCGGCATCGAGCTTCAGATCGAATTGATCGACGCTGAGGGCCGCATCGAGATCAGGGCCATTCTGGCGGAAATGGGCTTCGCCATGCCCGGCGTTGAAGATGACCTTATGGGTGTCGCCAGGTGCTGCATCATCCTCGAAAGCGGGTAGCATGGCGGTTCCGGCCAGCTTGTCATAGGTGAGCGAGGTGCGGTCAAGGCCGGAGAGCGCCGCCTGCACGCTGGCATGCATCAGTTCCCAGTCTGCCGAGACCGTCATGCCGGGGGAGAAGCGGATTTCCGCCGGGCCGTCAAGCTCGATGATCGCATGGCCCGGCCTGTAGACCTGGGCTGCCGAGCGCAGCGCGCCGAAGGATGCGGATGCGCCGCGCTTGATATCATCGAGGCGGACGCTGTTGCAGAATAGGCCGATGCGGAAGGGAAAGCCGCGCACGTTCATATCGTCGCATTCGGCCGATGCGCCGCTCGCCTTCTTCTCGGTCAGAAAATGTGCGAGCCGCGTCTCGATCTGGTTGGCCGCGACAAACCATGCGCCGCAATAGACGATCAGGAACAGCACGATGCCGATCGCCAGCCGCTTGATTTTCCGGCTACCGGCGGAGGGGGCGGCGATATCTGCTGCGGTCATGGTCTGCTCCGTCGTTCGTGCGCAAGCTTCCGCACGGGAAGTCTGGTCTGCCGGTCTGGCCGTCCACCGCCGCATGCGCTCCAATACCCGTGCAGGAAATCGATTCCGATTGCCGGGCAGATGCGCTAGGAAAGCACCAGAGTGGACTGTCCGCCGCTCCTGGCCCCGTTTTGTGGCGCCGGAATGGCATGGATGTGAATGGCAGTGGATATGGACGATTTTTGGGTGTTTGGCTATGGTTCGCTGATGTGGAACCCCGGCTTTGCCTTTGCGGACAAGATGACGGCGCGGGCGTTCGGCTACCGGCGCTCGCTCTGCGTCCGCTCCTTCGTGCACCGGGGAACACCGCAACGGCCGGGCCTCGTGCTCGGGCTCTACCATGGCGGCTCCTGCCGTGGCATGGCGTTCCAGGTGGCGTCGAAGGATAAGGACGATGTTTTAAGCTACCTGCGCGAGCGCGAACTGGTCACCCATGTCTACCTTGAGCGCATCATGCCCATCCTGCTTGCCGACGGCCGCCGGGTTGCGGCATTGACCTACACGATCGACCGCAACCATGTGCAATATGCAGGTGCGCTCAGCGCCGAGGATGCCGCCGCTATTGTCGCGGTATCGCATGGCAAATCAGGACCCAATCCGGAATATGTGGTCAATACGCTCGCCCATCTAAAAGAGATAGGCATTCGCGATCCTTGGCTGGAGGACGTCGCCGCCATCGTCGAGAGGCTCCTGTCTCAGGCCTAGAGCCTCGTACGATCAATGAGGCGCATTGATCGTACGAGGCTCTAAGCGCCGCTCCCGTTCAGTTCGTTCAACTCCTTCAGCCGCTGCATGGCTGTCGGCGGCAGCGGCACCTGCGGATTATCCCGGACGGTTTCCACAAGCAGCGCATCGCTGGCGCTTTCCATAACATCGACCAGTGTTTTCAAAAACACGTCTGGGTCCAGCCCTGGACCGATCGGCGGCAGGATGCGCACCTTGAAATGGCCGGGATAGCGCAGGAACTTGCGGCGCGGCCAGAACAGGCCGGGATGCATGACGACGGGGATCACCGGCATGTCCAGATCACGGTAGAGCCTGGCGATGCCATATTTGTATTCCGGCGGCGCGCCCGGCGGACGGCGGGTGCCTTCCGGATAGATGATCAGCTGGCGGCCTGTTGCTAGTTCATCCTTGGCGCGCTTCATCACCGCCGCCATCACCTTGCCGCGTGCGCCGCGATCGACCGGCACCATGCGCTGCTTCTGGACATACCAGCCGAACAGCGGAATCCACACGAGTTCGCGCTTGAGGATGAAGAACGGGTCCGCCAGCCATGGCAAAAGGGCGTAGACGTCCCAGAACGACTGGTGCTTGGGCGCGAAGATATAGCCGCCCTTGGGGATATTCTCCAATCCCTCGATCTCGAAGGTCGTGCCGACGATGACCCGGAACAGCCAGTGATTGCTGCGCGCCCAGTTCTTCGGCACGAACCATGAGGTCTTGCGCGGCGCCAGGAAATAGAACGGCGTCATCACGACCATCTGGAGGATCAGGTTGATGTAGAACACGATGTTGAACAGGACTGAACGCAGGATGATCATCGGGCAGGCTTTCGCAGCGAAAAGGTTAGCCCGCTGCCTACACCAATATTCCGCCAAGGCAAACAGCTGGGTGGCGCGATCGGGCAGGATGTCTAGCCGCTGCTGGCGGCATCCCTGGTTTCCGTGCGCAATCCGCTGGCCGGATGCGCGCCGAGCGCATCGCGCACCGACGCGATCGTCAGCTTCAGATATTCCAGAAGGATCGTCTTCAGCACCATCGGGTTTGCCAGCCAGTTGGTGCTTTTCAAATCGGAATTGACGACGGGATAGGCGATGAACTCTATGCCCGGATTGGCCCGGCGCAATTCCAGCAGGCTGCGCGGCATATGGTAATTGTTGGTGACGACAAGGATGCTGCGATAGCCATTGTCGCGAATCCAGTTGGCGGTCTCGTTGGCATTGCCGATCGTATCGATCGCATCATGACCGATATCGACGCAGCATTTGAACAGGTCGGCCGAACTCTGGGTGTTGCGGCGAATCTGGCCACCGGTGGTCGCGGGGTGAACGCCCGAGATCAAGAGCCGCTTTCCAGCGCCCATCTGCAGCAGTTCGACCGCTTGGTCGATCCGCTGGAAGCCTCCGGTCAGAACCACGATCGCATCAGCCTTCGGATTGGCGGGCGGCTGCAGAGAGGCGACCGAATCGGCGAAATAGAGGAAGCCCGCAGCGGCAATGGCGGCAACCAGGATGAGCACGTAAAATGTCAGGCGCACCAGGCGGCGGCGCAGGCTGACATGCCGCCGCACCAACGTTCCCTTCTGCCGTGTTTCGCCGTTTTCGCTCATTGCCGTTCCACCTGCTCCGCTGGGACCAGGAGTGATTCTGATTCTTCCATAGAAGCAGATTGCGGCAACGGAGGGATGCAGGACAGCGCAATCATGACAATCAGGTCTGATTGCCGTCGATGCGTGCCGGATCGGACCGGATCAGATCGATTTCATAGATCGTGCGCATCACCGTGAAACGGGCCGTCAGCGTCGTCAACAGCGCAATCACGATCATGATGGCGGCAATACCGAGATAGCCGGTATAGCCGATGGAGAAGCTGCCGAACATGGCGGTGGTCTGGTCGCTCTGCGGCGTTGCCAATGATCGCGATTGCCAGAAGCTGGCAATGGCAAAGCAGGCCGCGGCCAGAAGCCCGCCAGCGCCCGAACCCTTCAGGCTGATCTTCAAGAAGTGTTTCTGGAATTCCGAAGCGACGAAGCCAGCCTCCGCCCCGACGAAATGCAGAACCTCTACAATGTGCCGGTTGCCCGAGAGCGTGCCGCGCGTGGCAAAGATCACCGTCAGCACCATGGCGGAAAACACCAGGACGAGCACGCCGGTGCCGATCAGCGCCGTGGTATGGGCCATCGCCACCAGCCGGTCGACCCAGGTGCGGTGATCGTCGAGATAGGCCTGCGGAATGGTTTCCGTCAGCATGACCCGCATGGCGGCGAAATCCGGCGGGTTCTGCTCGTCGATGGTGATGATCACGAGACGCGGCACCGGCAGGTCATCGAGATCAAGGCCGGCTCCAAGCCAGGGCTCCAGAAGGCGCGCGGTCGCCGCCTTGTCAACGATGGTACCGTTGGTGGTGCCGTCAAAGGTGAGAGCGAGATCGCGGGCGTCCGCCAGGGCCTTTTCCATATCGAGCTTTTCGTCCGGCTTGATCTGGATGGTGATCTCGCGGGAAATCTGGCTTTCCCAGCTTTGCGCGGTCGAGCGCACCATGCTGACGGCGCCAAGCGTCAGGCAGGCCAAAAACGCCATGATGGCGATGACGAGCACCAGCGCATTGCCGGAGACATTTCCCGGCGGCACGATCGGCGCGGTCGGACGGACACGCAGCGCCGCCTTGCGCTCCTGCGGCGCAGCCGGGCTGGTGCGATTGTTGACGGGCGCTTCACTCATAGATGTCGAGCCGCCCCTGCGACAGGATCATCCGGCGCGCCTCGACCTGATCCATCAGCGAGAGATCGTGCGTCGCGATGACGACAGCGGTGCCGAGCCGGTTCAACTCAAGGAACAGATTGAGCAGGCGGCGCGCCATCGGTGGATCGACATTGCCCGTCGGCTCGTCGGCCAGCAGGATTTCCGGGCGGTCGATCAGGGCGCGCGCAATCGCCGCGCGCTGCTTTTCGCCGCCTGAAAGCACCGGCGGCAAAACATTGATGCGTTCGCCAAGCCCCACCCAGCCAAGCAGTTCGAGAACGTCGGCCCGGTAAGACGATTCGTCCTTGCCGCGCACCCGCAGCGGCAAGGCGACATTCTCGTAGGTTGTCAGATGATCGAGCAGGCGGAAGTCCTGGAAGACGATGCCGACACGGCGGCGCAGCATCGGGAATTCGTCGCGCGGAATGGTCGAGATATTGCGGTCGAACATGCGGATGAGGCCGCGCGTCGGCTGCAGCGATAAAAACAGCAGCCGCAGAAGCGTGGTTTTTCCCGCACCGGAAGGACCGGTCAGGAACTGGAACGATTTCTTGGGAATGTCGAAGGTCAGGTCGCGGAGGATTTCCGGGCCCATTCCATAGCGCAATCCGACATTTTCAAAATGAATCAACGGGTCAGTCCAGCTTCTCTTCGATCCAGCCTGCCACGTCTTCGCGGCAGGTTGATGGCCCTTGTTGCAGCATATGGCGCAGCATGCCTGTTACAGCGCCAACATGGTTAAACAGTGGTTAACTTTGCGTGAAAACGGGCCGGTCCGGCAGTGCCGTTTTCGAAGCATTAACCATTTAGGTTTACGTCTGGGAAAGGTTTGTTTCAATGCCCGAATCTGGCCTGCCTATACCTTGGGGTATTCGGGGAGAGCCGGTCTGGCTGCGAAGGAGAGACGATGAACGCTTTCCGCTCCAACGGCGCTGCCAGCCGCATGGATTTCCTGCCACCGGAACGCCGGGGGCGGCCTGCTTCCGCACGGGCTGTGCCCAAACGCAGCGATATCGTTGACGCAGAGTTCGAGACCGTCGTGTCGCCCGGGCGGCGCCATGTCTATCCGGTTTTCAACGATAATCGCGCGCGTCCGGCAGCCCGGTCTGGGGCAAGTCCGCGGTCTGTCGCAGCGGTGTTCGGATGGGTGGTCAATCATGTCGAGCGCCTGCTGCAGACGGCATCCCCCAAAGCTTTCGCCGTCCTGGTCACCTGCCTATGCGCCCCGGTCTTCGTGTTATTTGCCAGCCTGCCGCAGTATCAGCCGGCCCTTCCACCGGCGCCGGCATTGTCGATCAGCGATGTCACCACGTCGCTCAACGATGCCAATGGCATGAAGATCCTCTCTGTCTACGGCGCGGTCGAAAATCACTCCGATGCACCGAAGGCCGTGCCGGCAATCCTGGTCGATGTGATCGCAAACGGCCACCGGCGCCCGGCCACCCGTATCGACGCCAGCGAAACGGTTCTGGCTCCGGGCGAGAGCCGTCCGTTTTCGACCCGTCTCCTACACACAGGTGGAAAACTGCCCGGTGTCGCCGTTTCCTTCGGTCAACCGGGTGATTCGGCGCCCTGACTGTGTTAAGCGGCTAGGTTCCGGAGGCGCAGTCTCCACTATCGTTCTGGAGACTATGCCCATGCCCGTCGTCCGTGGAAAAAATATCGATCCGCTCTATTCCGCCGAGGTGATTGCGGCGCGCAACGTTGAAATGGCCGAGCAGATCGTCAAGGGCCCGCTCAATGACCTTCTGGTCATTGCCGTTCTCAAGGGCTCCTTCATCTTCGCCGCCGACCTCATCCGGGCGATGCACACGGTCGGCCTTGCGCCGGAGGTCGAGTTCATCACGCTGTCCAGCTATGGAACGGGTACGGTGTCGCAGGGCGTCAAGATCATCAAGGATATCGACAGCGATGTGCATGGCCGCGATGTTCTTCTGATTGACGACATCCTGGAATCGGGCCGCACCCTGCGCTTTGCCAAGGAACTGATGCTGGAGCGCGGCGCAAAATCGGTGACGATCGCCGTTCTGCTGGACAAGAAGGTCAAGCGTTCGACCGATCTGGAGGCCGATTATGTCGGTTTCGAATGCCCCGACTATTTCGTCGTCGGCTATGGCATGGACGTCGCCTATGCCTTCCGCGAGCTGCCGTTCGTCGGCGTTGTCACCGGCGACGCCGAATAGACTTAGTCTGTGGAAAGCCGCTGATCGGGGCATCGGCGTTTACGGAAAACAAACAAAACTCTGGTGGTGTTGACCCCGCAGCGTCTGTGCTGCGGGTCCGGGAACCAGCGCCATCAAGGGCAGCGGGTTGCCAGTGAGGTGTTGACGAAACGGAGGCCATGATGGCGAAAATCCTGATTACCGAAGATGAGGACGGCCTGCGCCGTTTCGTTGCCCGCGCCCTGCAGCTGGATGGTCATGAGACCGTCGAAGCGGCCGATGGTGCCGAGGGGCTGGCCTGCCTGAAGGGCGCAAATTTCGATCTACTTCTGTCGGATATCCGCATGCCTGTCATGGACGGCATCGAGCTTGCCCACCAGGCATCCGCCGCATTTCCGGCGTTGAAGATATTGTTGATGACCGGCTATGCCGAACAGCGCGAACGGGCCGACAATTTGACGGGAAAGGTCATCGATGTCGTGTCGAAGCCGTTTACGTTGCCGGATATTCGCAAGGCTGTTGCGGTGGCGCTGGCGGCTTAAGCAACTCGTCGAGCATTTTTGCAGGGACGCACCCCCCCCTCTGTCACTCCGTGACATCTCCCCCGCAAGGGGGGGAGATTGGCTACCGGCTTTCTGCGCCCCTGACGGGCATTGTTCTTAAGGGAAAAGGATGACTGTCCTCTGAGGGGAGTGATGATCTCCCCCTTGCGGGGGAGATGTCACGGAGTGACAGAGGGGGGTCGTGTCCGCATACTCCATCAGCGCCGCCACCGGCCCCAATCACACCTCACCGAATATCCAGCAACCGCTCCAGATACTGCCGCTCCGTCTCCGGCGATGAATTCGTGCCCAGCCGGCGGCGGATTTCGTCGAGGATTTCGCGGGCGCGCTGGGTGTCGATTTCGTCGGGCACCTTGACCTGATCGCCGAAGTCCGGCCCGGCATTCTGCTGGCGGCGCCCGAGCGGGTCGCGGCCGTTCTGGCCATATTGCGGCACGCCCTGGCCCTGGCCTTGCCCCGGGCCCTGACCTTGGCTTTGCATCTGCTGCATCATGTCCTGCGCACCGTCACGCAGCGCCTGCAGCGCTCGGCCCTGGCTGCCAACGGCCTGTTCGCCCTGGCCGTTGCCAAGCGCGCCCGAAGCGCCCTTCATCTCGCGGCCGGCTTCGCCAAAGCCCTTTCCGGGCTTGATGCCCATGCCTTCAAGGCCCTTCTGCAATTCGCCGAGCTGTTTGCCCAACTGGTCCTGCTGCGCCTGCATATCCTTCAGCGCCTGCTTCAGCTCTTCGGCCGTCATATTGTCGAATGGACCGGGCTGCTGGCCCTGTTCGTCCGGCTGCTGGCCGGGCTGCTGCGGCATGTCCTGGCCGAACAGTTCCTGATCCTGTCCCTCCAGCGGATCGCCGCGCTGCATGCGGTCGCGCAGCGCCTGGTCGTATTTGAACGTCTCGTCCATCAGGCGCTGCTGCTCCTGCATCAGCTGACCGAGCTTGTCCATCTGCTGGCGCATCTCGCTGTTGTCCTGGCCCTGCTGTTGCTGCTGGGGCCGGCCGGCCTGGAGATTGTTCATCATGCGCTGCATTTCCGACAGCAGCTGGCGTGCCTGATCCTTGGCGCCGGATTTGGCGAGGTTCTCGATCTGGTTCATCATCTTTTCCAGATCCTGCTGACGCAGCACGTTGTTCTGGTTCGGATTGGCGGCCACCTGCGGGTTCTTCGCCGCCTGCTTCGCCAAGGCCTCCATATAGGCCTGCATGGCGTCGCGCAGTTCCTGCATCAGCTTGGCGATCTCTTCGTCCGATGCGCCCTTTTCGAGAGCGTCGGAGAGGTTCTGCTGGGCATCGCGCAGCCGCTTGTCGGCCAGCGCCATGTCGCCAGCCTCGATGCCAAGGGCGATTTCCCAGAGATAGCCCGCCGCGTCGCGCAGCATGTCGTCATTGCGCGCCAGCGCCATGCGGCTGCCGGCCGATTGCAGCAAGAGGAAATGCGTCAGGTTGGGGATGGTCTCATCAGGCCGCACCGACAGGGCGTCGTTGAGTTCGATGGCGCGCGGCAGGTCGTTGGCGTTGAGGGCAAATGTCTGGCGCTCTTCGGCGACGGCACCGGCCAGAGGCTCGAAGAAGGGACGCGCGGGCAGGATCATGTCCTGTGGCACGCTGCGGCCTTCCTGACCGGCCGCGTCCTTGGCAACCAGCGTGACACGCACGCGCTTGCCCGACAGCGGATGTTCGCTGAGATTGCGGCTGGTCAGGCCCTTGGCCTCGCGCGCGTTGCGCTTGGGCAGGTCGAGACGGTATTCGGGGCGCGGATATAGCGGCCGCGCGTCGGCTGCGGGCGTGTCGAGCGGCGTGATTTCGGCCCAGGCCTCCTGAATGCCGTAGTCGTCCTTGGCAGCAAAGCCGATTTCCAGCGCCGCGTTGACCGTCGTGCGCGGAATGCCGTCGAAGGCAATATCCGGAACGCTGTCGGGAATGACCGTAAAGGCCCATTGTTCGCCACCGACGGACAGCGCGCCATCCTTGGTGATCTTCATCATATGCGTATTGCTGCTTGGCCTGGCAGATCCAGCTGGCGGTGTTTCCGCCGCAGCCTTCTCATCCGGGCTCGGCTTTGCCGCCTGCGCTGCAATCACCAGCGGCTGGGTTGCACCGTTTTCCAGATAGGTCACCGGCGTATCGTCACCGCCGCTGGTGATGCGCACGGTCAGCTCGCTGAATTGCGGGATGCGCAAGGCTCCGGTGCTTTCGGCAACCTCCTGCGGGCCTTGGCTGCCTGTCAGGAAAACCGGTGCCCGGCCGGTATAGGCGGGGGGCGTCACCCAGGCGTCGATGCGCACATCCGGCACGGCGGCAATGTCTTGCGGCGGGTGGAAGACATCGGAGATCAGGCCGGCGCGGTTCGAATAGGAATAGGCAAAAGCCACGCAGGCAATCAGAACCGGAACGGCGCGCAGGCCGTAGCTGTCGGTGCGGGCAATATCGGGTTTGGGCAGTCCGGCTTCCAGCGAACCGATCATCCGCGCCATGCGCGTCTGGTGTTCCTGCCACAGCGCCTGACCGAAGGCGCCGCTGGTGGCCGGCTGATCGTCCTGAACACGAATGGCCTGGTGCGGCAGGTCGTTGCGCTCCTCCAGCATCCGGTCCGCATCGGTGTTGCCAGGCAATTTCACGCGCAGGAGTGGGATCAGGAAGATGACGAAGGCGGCAGCGAAGGCAAAAAGCGATGCCGCATGCAGCCAGCCGGGCACAACCCGGAAGAACCCGAACCAGGCGGCGGAGAGAAACAACAGCACGACGGCAATCGGGGGCAGGGCACGGGGAGCAATCTGCTCGGCGACAAGAACGATGCGCGCGAGCGTTCGTTTGACCGCAAGACTTTTCATGAAGCCTTGCGCTGCCGTCGCTTTATCCCGCCGGATCTGCGTCATCCGTTCCCTTTCAACGTTTGAAACGTGCGTGTGGAGGATAACACTCTTTGTGGCGAAGACGAGGGCGGCAACGCAATCGTGATCGATTTTGCCGCGCGGTGCACGGCCCATCAACAGCGGCCGGTTGGCCGCCGTTTAACCGTCGTCAATCCAGCCAGTCGGGGACCGAATCGAGGCCGATCAGGTCCTCATAGGTGGTGCGGGGACGAATCACATGGAACCGGCCGCCTTTGACCAGCACTTCGGGGACCAGAAGGCGGCTGTTGTAGGTGCCGGCCTGCACGGCCCCATAGGCGCCGGCGGTGCCGACCGAGATCAGGTCTCCCGGCTTCGGCATGGCCATTTCGCGGTCGAGCGCCAGATAGTCGCCGGTCTCGCAGACGGGACCGACAATGTCGGCCTTGATGCGCGGCGCGTTGGCGGCGGAGATGCGCACCGGCTGGATCTCGTGATAGGCCTCATAAAGCGTCGGGCGGATCAGGTCGTTCATGGCGCCATCGACGATGACGAAGGTTTTGGAGCCGCCATCCTTCACATAGATGACTTCCGTAACCATGATGCCGGCATTGCCGACGATCAGCCGGCCGGGCTCCATGATGATCTTGCAGCCGAGCTCGCGCAGTTGGTCCTTGACGATGGTGGCATAAGCGTCGGGCAGGGGCGGAGGGCTGTTGTCCTGCTTGTACGGCACGCCCAGTCCGCCGCCGACATCCACATGATCGATGCTGTGGCCGTCGGTGCGCAGCGTATCGACCAGTTCGCGCAGGAGCTTGAAGGCATCGGCGAAGGGTTGCAGCTCGGTGATCTGGCTGCCGATATGCATGTCGATGCCGGTGACCTGAATCCCGGGCAGGGTCGCGGCATGGGCGTAAACAGCGCGGGCGCGTTCATAGGCGATGCCGAACTTGTTTTCCTTCTTGCCGGTCGAAATCTTCGCATGGGTCTTGGCATCGACATCCGGGTTGATGCGGAAGGAGACATGCGCCTTCTTGCCTTCGCGCACGGCGCGGGCATTGAGCACTTCCAGTTCCGGCTCGGATTCGACGTTGAAGCAATAGATGCCGGCGTCCAGCGCCAGGTCCATTTCCTGTGCCGTCTTGCCGACACCGGAAAACATGATGCGCTTTGCAGGAATGCCGGCTGCAAGCGCCCGGCGCAGTTCGCCGCCCGAGACGACATCGACCCCGGCGCCCAGGCGGGCGAGCGTCTTCAGCACGGCCTGGTTCGAATTCGCCTTCATGGCATAGCAGACCATCGCGTCGATATCGGAAAACGCCTTGGAGAACACCGAATAGTGCCGTTCCAGCGTTGCGGTGGAATAGCAGTAGAAAGGTGTGCCCACCGCCTTGGCGATGTCGATGACGGAGACGTCTTCCGCAAACAGAATGCCGTCACGATATTCGAAATGGTTCACGAGTGTGCTCTGTTACAGGAGGGGATCGAGGAAGAACGGCTTGCCGGGCGCTTCGTCCTTCGTTTCGGGGCTGCCCGGTGCCGCCTTGGTGTTGATCGGCGCAGAAGAGCCCGGACGATCAAGGTCGCCCTTGCGGCCGCAGCCCGACAGCGTCAGGCCGGCAATGGCAAGGGCTGCAATCAAAATGGCGGTGTTTCGTGACAGCATCGATGGTTCCCGGTCCGGGCAATCAGCCCTTCAGCGCAAATTCGTCAAAACTCATATCGGCTTTTCAGGGCATTGTGCACCCTGAATCTTGCCCTCATCCTCGCATCAGTTGCGGTTGCGCCACCAGGCGATCTGCTTGCGCACTTCGCTGGGAGCGGTGCCGCCAAAGGAGGTGCGGCTGGCAACCGAGGCCTCGACGGTCAGGACGCCGAAGACGTCACCCGTAATATCCGGATGGATCGCCTGCAGGTCTTCCAGCGAAAGCTCCGCCAGCTCGCAAGCCTTCTGCTCGGCCAGTGCCACGGCGCGGCCGGTGACATGATGAGCATCGCGGAAGGGAAGCCCCGCTTCGCGCACCAGCCAGTCGGCGAGATCGGTTGCGGTGGAATAGCCGGAGCCTGCAGCAGCCTTCATCCGGTCCGCGCGGATGGTCATGTCGCGAACCATGCCGGTCATCGCGGCAATGGCCAGTTCCAGGCTTTCGGCCGAATCGAACACCTGTTCCTTGTCTTCCTGCATATCCTTGGAATAGGCGAGCGGCAGGCCTTTCATGACGGTCAAGAGCGCGATCAGCGAGCCGTTGATGCGGCCGGTCTTGGCGCGCACCAATTCGGCAGCGTCGGGGTTTTTCTTCTGCGGCATGATCGAGGAGCCGGTGGAAAAGGCATCCGACAGGCGCACGAAACCGAATTGCGGCGTCGACCAGATGACGATCTCTTCGGCCAGCCGCGACAGGTGTACGGCGCAGATCGAGGAGATGGATAAAAATTCCAGTGCGAAGTCGCGGTCGGACACGGTGTCGATCGAGTTGCGGGTCGGTTCGCGGAAGCCGAGCGCCTTGGCGGTCATGTGGCGGTCGATCGGAAAGCCGGTGCCGGCAAGCGCAGCAGCGCCGATCGGGCTTTCGTCCATATGCTCGATCGCATGGCGCACGCGCTGCCTGTCACGGCCGAACATTTCGACATAGGCCATGCAGTGATGACCGAAGGTGACGGGCTGGGCGGTCTGCAGATGGGTAAAGCCCGGCATGACGGTTTCGGCATGCTCTTCGGCGCGGTCGAGGAAGGCGGCGATCAGGTCGCTCAGCATGCCCTCGCATTTCTGCAGCTCTTCCTTCACCCAGAGGCGGAAATCGAGCGCCACCTGGTCGTTGCGCGAGCGGGCGGTGTGCAGGCGACCGGCCGCCGGGCCGATCAGGTCGCTAAGGCGCGCCTCCACGTTCATATGGATATCTTCGAGACGGCGGGAAAATTCGAACTGGCCGCTCTCGATCTCTGACAGGATCGTGTCGAGGCCGTGAACGATCTTGTCTTTATCGTCTGCCGAAATGATGCCTTGATGCGCCAGCATGGTCGCATGCGCCATTGAGCCGCGGATGTCCTGGGCGAAAAGCTTCTTGTCGAAGCCGATCGAGGCATTTATCTCCTCCATGATCGCCGCTGGTCCTTGCGCAAAGCGACCGCCCCACATCTGGTTGGAGCTTTTGGTTTCAGAAGTGCCGTCAGCCATGAAGATGCCCGTCCTGGAGAATGACCCGTTTTGGAAAATCACGTAAACGACAGGAAGAAACGCTTTCCCCCTGCCAGACTGGTTATGATCGCTGCCCTCGGGGGGCTGATCGCCGGTGCGGCAGCGGTATACGTCAGGGAAAGCGGGTCTGGCAATGGTGCGGCGGTGGAAACCGCAGGTGCCAAGAGCTGCGAGGCGGCAAAAGACAAGGTCGCGGCCATCACCCCGTTCCTCAAGGGCCAGGTCGCCGCCATGGCGCCGGCCAGTGATCCCCGCCCGCTCCCCGGCCTGAATTTCAAAGGCAAGGACGGCAAGGACATGACCATCGCCGATTTCACCGGCAAGACCGTCCTTCTCAATCTCTGGGCGACATGGTGCGTGCCATGCCGCGAGGAAATGCCGGCGCTGAACGCGCTGCAGCAATCGGCCGGCAGCGAAAAATTCGAAGTCGTGGCTGTGAATATCGATATCGGCGGCGATGAAAAGCCGACCGCATTCCTGAACGAAACCGGCGTGCACGACCTTGGCTACTACCGCGATGCCTCGATGGGCGTCTTCAATGCCTTGAAAACGGAAGGCCTTGCCTTTGGTCTGCCGGTGACGCTTTTGATGGACGACAAGGGCTGCCTGATTTCGTCGATGAACGGTCCTGCGGCCTGGGACAGCGAGGATGCCAAGGCCTTGGTTAAGGCGGCGGCTGGCAGTTGAGGTCACGGTGTGTTTCGACGCATAACCTCCAATATTGTATGGATGACTTCCTTTCTGTGTAATGATAATATCGCACGTTGATGGAGTTTTACGATGACCTTGCAAATCCGCGATGAACGAGCCCGAGAGCTCGCGCAGCAACTGGCCGAACGGCGCAATGTGACGATGACGGCGGCTGTTATTCAGGCGCTCGAAGGCGAGTTGCGCCGGGACATTAAAAAGGAACCGCTTGCGGATCGCATCGCGCGCATTGCTGCCGACCTCGCAAACCAGGCTGGTCCAAATCGCAAAACGATGACCAAGGAAGAGATAGACGCCATGTGGGGTCATTCCTGATGTTCATCGACACGTCAGCGATTATTGCGCTGCTGGCTGGCGAACCGGAGGCCGGTGATTTTGCGGGGCGTATTTCTGGCGCACCATCGCGCGCCACATCGGGCTTGGTGATTCTGGAAGCCTCTATGCGTTTATCGACGATGCTGGATCTTGACCCGCTTCTCATAGAACGCCGCGTCCGGGTACTGATTGATGAGGCGGAGATCGAAATTTTGCCGATTGATGGAACGATTGCTACAGCATCGGTCAGGGCGTTTGCGGCGTATGGAAAAGGGCGCGGTCATCCAGCACAGCTCAATCTGGCCGATTGCATGTCCTATGCCTGCGCCAAGGTGCATGGCATGCCCTTGCTCTTCAAAGGCAATGATTTTTCCAGGACCGATATCGCCGCCGCCTGATTTACCGCGTCGGAACCGGAACCTCGCCGCGATAGTCGTAAAAGCCGCGGCCGGATTTGCGGCCGAGCCAGCCGGCTTCGACATATTTGACGAGCAGCGGGCAGGGGCGGTATTTCGAATCCGCCAGGCCATCATGCAGCACCTGCATGATTGACAGGCAGGTATCGAGCCCGATGAAATCGGCAAGCTGCAGCGGGCCCATCGGATGGTTGGCACCGAGCTTCATGGCCGTATCGATCGCATCGACGCTGCCGACACCTTCATAGAGCGTGTAGATCGCTTCGTTGATCATCGGCAAGAGGATGCGGTTGACGATGAAAGCGGGAAAATCTTCCGCAACCGTGATCGTCTTGTCGAGTGTTGCGACGAATTGCTTGGCGGTTGCGAACGTGCCTTCTTCGGTGGCGATGCCGCGCACCAGTTCGACCAACTTCATCACCGGAACCGGGTTCATGAAATGGATGCCCATGAAGCGTTCCGGCCGGTCGGTCGCGGAGGCGAGCCGCGTGATCGACAGGGAGGAGGTGTTGGTGGCGAGAATGGCGTCGGCTTTTAGAACTGGACAGACATGGCCATAGATCTTGCGCTTGACGCTTTCGTCTTCGGTGGCGGCCTCGATCACCAGATCCATCGGCGAGAGGTCGTTGACATCGGCGGAGCCCTTGATCAGCGACAGCGCCTTCTTGCGTTCGTCGTCCGTCAGTTTGCCGGAGGACACCTGGCGGGCCATATTGCCGTTGATGGTCGCAAGCCCTGCTTCAACCCGGTCGGCCGAAATGTCGTAAATATGCACCTTGTAGCCAGCCGAAGCCGATACCTGGGCAATGCCGCAGCCCATCTGTCCAGCGCCAACAATTCCGACATTTTTGATCATCGAGCCGATTTTCCATCATCCTAACGAAAGTGCGATTGCGCTTGCGTTCGTGCAAAAGGCAAAACGCCCGGCGGGGCGAGATATCCGGATGCCAGTGATAAAGGCATCGCAGCCAATTTTCCAGCCTTTATTCGCGGCGGACGGCATTGGCGATGTAGGAAACGCATTGCTTATAAAACGAAAAACGGCCGCGCTCAGTTGCGCGGCCGCCGATATCGACGTCAGAAAGCTCAGAGGGCTTTTTCAAGCTCCGGCAGGATGGTGAAGAGGTCGCCGACGAGGCCGTAATCCGCCACCTGGAAGATCGGGGCTTCCTCGTCCTTGTTGATGGCGACGATGACCTTACTGTCCTTCATACCGGCCAGATGCTGGATCGCGCCGGAAATACCAACAGCGATATAAAGCTGGGGGGCGACGACCTTGCCGGTCTGGCCAACCTGCCAGTCGTTGGGGGCATAACCTGCATCGACGGCAGCGCGCGATGCGCCGACGGCGGCACCGAGCTTGTCGGCGACCGGCAGAATGACTTCCTGGAACTTGTCCGAGGAGCCGAGTGCACGGCCGCCGGAAATGATGATCTTGGCAGATGTCAGCTCCGGACGGTCCGATGAGGACAGCGCGTCCTTGACGAAGGTCGAGAGGCCGGGGTTTTCGGCAGCCGAAATGGTTTCGACCGAGGCCGAACCGCCCTCTGCAGCCGATGCGAAGGAGGCCGTGCGCACGGTGATCACCTTTTTCGCCTCGCCCGACTGCACCGTCTGAATGGCATTGCCGGCATAGATCGGCCGCTTGAACGTGTCGGCCGAGACGACCTCGGTGATCTCGGAGATCTGCACGATATCCAGCAGAGCTGCAACGCGCGGCAAAACGTTCTTGCCGGTCGAGGTGGCCGCCGACAGGATGGTGTCGTAGGACCCGGCGAGCGAGACGATCAGGGCTGCGAGCGGTTCTGCCAGGTTGTTGGCAAGGTCGTCGCTGTCGGCCAGCAGAACCTTGGAAACGCCGGTGAGTTTTGCAGCGGCATCGGCTGCAGCCTGTGCACCCTTACCTGCGACGAGAACATGCACGTCGCCGCCGATCTGGCTTGCAGCCGTCAGCGCCTTGGCAGTCTGGTCGGACAGGGTTGCGTTGTCGTGGTCAGCCAGAAGAAGAATGGCCATGGTGTTAGTCTCCTTATTCTGGGGCTTTTAGAGGACGCCGGCTTCGTTTTTCAGCTTGTCGACCAGTTCGGCAACGGTCTTCACCTTGATGCCGGCCTTGCGGCCCGAGGGCTCCTCGGTCTTCAGGACCTTCAAGCGCGGGCTGGTCTCGACGCCGAAATCGGCCGGGCTCTTCTTGTCGAGCGGCTTCTTCTTGGCCTTCATGATGTTCGGCAGCGAGGCATAACGCGGCTCGTTCAAACGCAGGTCGGTGGTCACCACCGCCGGCAGCTTGATCTCGATCGTCTGCAATCCGCCATCGACTTCACGCGTCACGGCAGCCTTGCCATCGCCAAGCTCGATCTTGGAGGCAAACGTGCCCTGCGCCCAGCCGAGCAGTGCCGACAGCATCTGGCCGGTCTGGTTTGAATCGTCATCGATCGCCTGCTTGCCGACGATGATCAGGCCGGGCTGTTCGGCTTCCGCAACGCCCTTGATGATCTTGGCAACGGCAAGCGGTTCGACCGCATCGTCGGTCTCGACCAGGATCGCCCGGTCGGCGCCCATGGCCAAAGCCGTGCGGAGCGTCTCTTCGGCTTTCGCCGGGCCAACGGAAACGACGACCACTTCCTCGACCTTGCCGGCTTCCTTCAGGCGAAGTGCCTCCTCGACCGAAATCTCGTCGAACGGGTTCATCGACATCTTCACATTGGCAAGCTCGACACCCGATCCATCCGGCTTTACCCGGATCTTCACGTTGTAATCGACGACACGCTTGACGGTGACCAGAACTTTCATGATGTCCTTCCTTACGAAACGTTTGCGAGAAAATGCGCTTTAACGCAGCGGCCTGATTGTCGGTTGGCGACATCGATACGCGTTTTTTCTCCAATTACAATCTTTGCCCATAGCTCGCCCGCAAGATTGCCACGGGAAAAATGCTGACGTTTACGTGCGCGTCAATCATAAACTCGAAGAAAGCAGTCTTCTTCTGGGAGGCCGGAGTATCCTGCGCGTGTCCCAAGTCCATTAACGCGCTGTTTTCAATCGGCTATCCCGGACCACCAGCATTTGCCCGGATGATTTCAGCTTGGCCGGCCCCATTGTGTGGGCTTCCTCACCGGTTCGGAGGCAGCCGGTGGCACGGCGACCGGGGCTGCTTCAACATGCCGCACGGCGCGGGGTGTCACGATCGTCCGGTCGAACAGGGGCACGTCGCGGCGTCGCAAAATGACCACCAGGATCAGCCCGGCAATGATGCCGCCGACATGTGCGCCCCAGGACACGTCGCCTTCCGGATCGATCAGAACCATGAAAAACTGCTGGCCGATCCAGAAGGCCAGCGGAATGAAGGCGGGCAGGGGCAGCGGGATGCGAAACAGCACCAGCACCCAGACGCGCACCTTCGGATGCAACAGGAAATAGGCGGCGACGACGCCGGAAATGGCCCCGGATGCGCCGATCAGCGGCGCCTGCGATTGCGTGTTGATCAGTCCATGCATCAGCGCCCCGGCGGCCGCGCAGAGGAGATAGAAGAGGAGAAAGCGGAAATGCCCCAGCGCATCCTCGACATTGTCACCGAACACCCAAAGGAACAGCATGTTGCCGGCCAGATGCCAGAAATCGCCATGCAGGAAGGAATAGGTCAGATAGGTGGCATCATCGGGTACGAGCACCAGGTTCGGCGCCAGATGCGCATTGTCGAAGGCGATTGCCGGGATATAGCCCAGGCCCATCGTCGCGGCATTGGTGACCTGCTCGGGCGCCAGTAGCGGCCCGGTCAGCAGCCAGATGATGGTGTTGATGACGATCAGGCCGATCGTGACGTATTGGACCTTGATATGCTTGAGAGAATTCGCGTCGTGCAGCGGTATGAACATAGGCGCGTTGGTTCCTCGAAGCGACTGGAAGTACAGAGTTTACCGAAGGCACCCAATAAAGTCCTGTCATCGTCTGATATTAACCAGTGATATACAAGAACTGTCACTGCCTCCTTAGAGGCAACTTACATGGCCCGCCGAGGCATAAGCGGCCAGAACACAACACACAGTTCCGACGGTAAATATCATTCCATGAATCGGGACCAAAAAATACCAAGTGGTACGGAAATTCCGATAAAAAACGGATATCAGCAAGCCGGCTAAGCTACCTATAGCGACCGCAAGAAAGGCGTACCCAAGAAGAGGAATGTAAATCAACAGGATCGGCCAGCAGCTTGCGGCCCTGTAGTGGCCAGCGGTCGCATAGGATAAAACAGCAAGTGTCATCCATATGAGAATGTGGATTAATAGTGGTCGCTTCGACCAGGAACGGTTCATTTCAAAAACGCCGAACTGCGACTGCGGCATAGACGTCAATGTCTGGTCGTCCCGAGATCATAGCTTCCCTCTCAATAATATTCGAATATGATCAATTCATTCAGTCGATTGGATGATTGTCTTACTTGCCTAAGGTCGTTTTATCTTCGGGTATATCAAAGACTTTTTCAACTGTACCTGCGGGAAGATTACCTGTTTTTCCCCGGAACCCAAAGCACGTCCGACTTGCCCTTGCCGTTGGTCCAGCGGGCGGCAACGAAGAGGAAATCGGACAGCCGGTTGACATAGGCGAGCGCTTCGCCGCTGACGATCTCGCCGTCGATGCGGGCAAGGTCCACCATCAGCCGTTCGGCGCGGCGCGCTACCGTGCGGGCGATGTGCAATGTGGCGGCAGCACCGCTGCCACCGGGCAGGACGAAGGAGCGCAACGGATCGAGGTCGCCGTTCAGTTCGTCGATCTCGGCTTCCAGCCGCGTCACCTGCGCTGCGATGATCCGCAGCGGCTCGTAGGCCAGCGTTTCGCCGGTATCGGGCGTCGAAAGGTCGGCGCCAAGGTCGAACAAATCGTTTTGAATGCGCATCAGCATCGCATCGAGCCCGGCCAATTCCTGCGTGTGCTGGCGTGCCAGCCCGATGAAGGAGTTGGTCTCGTCGATCGTGCCATAGGCCTCGACGCGCAGGTCGCTTTTCAGGCGGCGTGGGCCGGTGGCAAGCCCCGTGGTGCCGTCGTCGCCGGTCTTTGTGTAGATCTTGTTGAGCTTTACCATCGATCAGCGGCCGCCGCCGGTGATCCACAGGGTCAGCATGATCAGGACGATCGCCACCGCCTGCAGGAATACGCGCGCCTGCATCAGCTTGTTGGACGTGTTGCCGTCGCCGCCTTTTGCCATGTGGAGCAGACCGCGGATCAGGACGATGGCGACAAGGCCCATGACGAGCAGTGTCAGACCGGTGAGAAAACTATGCATGTGACTAACCCTTGCCTTTCAGCTCAGCCGAAGCGGCCCATCAAACGATAGAACAGCCCGGCCGGCAGCAGTTTCTTCAAAAGCGCACCCTGCTTGGCCGGCTGCGTCACGATGTAATGCGGCTTCGGCTTCTTCGCGGTCAATGCGCGTTTCAGCGCAGTATACACCGCATCGGGCTCAAGCTTGCCCTTTGCCGGTCCGCTTTCCCCCTTGAGCCGCCGCATCTGCAGTTCATACTCCACGGCATGGACAGATCCTTTGAGGTCGATGAACCGCTCGATATTGACGATCGCATTGGCGGTGAAGCGCGATGTGATCGGCCCGGGCTCGATCAGGCTCACTTCGATGCCGCTGCCTTCCAGTTCCATGCGCATGGTCAAGGTCAGGCCTTCCAGCGCAAATTTCGACGCATTATACGCCCCCCGCCACTTGAACGGGACAATGCCCAGAATGGACGAGCATTGCACGATGCGGCCGTGGCCCTGTGCCCGCATCGCCGGGATGATCCGCCGGGTCAGGTCGTGCCAGCCGATGACGTTGGTTTCCAGCTGCAGCCGCAATGCCTCCACCGGCAGGTCCTCGACGGCGCCCGCCTGGCCATAGGCGCCATTGTTGAACAGGGCATCCAGCCTGCCGCCGGTGCGGGCAAACACGTCATCGACAAGTTTGGATATGGTGTCCGGTTTGGTATAATCCATCAGGAAGGCGTCGATGCCGTCATTTTCCAGTGCGGCAAGGTCCTGCGCCTTGCGGACGGTGGCAAAGACCCGCCAGCCGTCCTTAAGGAGGGCGCGGGCGCACCAGGCACCAATGCCGGAGGAGCAGCCGGTGACGATTATCGAGGGACGGTCGATCATAATGGGTCGTTTCCTGTAGAAATTGCCGACCGGTCTCCCATATTCATGAGCGGGTGACAATCCGTGGAGCATGATGAGACAGTTGGAGAGAGAATGCCGGCCTTCGTACGCATAGCCTGGAAGGTCGTTTTCGATGCCGTCTGGCATTTCAGCGAAGACGACGGCTGGGCGATGGCGAGCCATGTGGCGCTCTCCACCCTTCTGGCAATCTTTCCCTTCCTGATCTTCGGCACGGCGCTCGGCAGCTTTCTCGGCGCCGACCAGTTTGCCACGACCGCGGTGCATTTCATTTTCGATACCTGGCCCGAATCGATCGCCAAGCCGATTTCCGATGAAGTCGTGCGGGTCTTGACCACGCCGCGCGGCGGACTTTTGACCGTGTCGGTTCTCGCCGCCGCCTATTTCGCCTCCAATGGCGTCGAGGCGCTGCGCGTCTCGCTCAACCGCGCCTACCGGGTGGCCGAAAGCCGGGCCTGGTACAAGACGCGTGTGGCGAGCCTTGCCTTCGTGCTGGCCGGCGTTCTGGTGCTTGCAATCGTCAGCCTGCTGCTTGTCGCCGTGCCGCTCGCCATCCGCTATGCCGGCACCTATCTGCCCTGGTTCAACGGCCTGTTGTCGATGATCGACAGCTGGAGCCTTGCCGGCGTCTTCATCATGCTGACCACCGGCCTCATCGTCAGCCATCTCTGGCTGCCGGACGGGCGGCGCAAGATCATGGACGTGCTGCCGGGCATCATCCTGACGCTGATCGCCTGGTCGGTCGGCGCCTATGTGTTTGCGTCCTACCTGTCCACGTTCGCCAATTACGTCTCGACCTATGCCGGTCTTGCCTCGATCATGATCGCGCTGGTATTTCTCTATATCGTCGGCGTCATCTTCATTCTCGGCGCCGAGATCAACGCGGCGATCATGAAATACAAGGTCAAGCGCATGGTCATCCGCCATATCATGGGGCCGCGCGAAGAGGTCGTTAAGGCAGAGCCGGAAGCCGCGCAGACCGAGGTTCCCAGGGAAAACGTCCTATAACAGCAGCATCTGTCTGATATCATCCGGCGTCTTGCCCGCCTCGCGGAACGCGGCGATGCCTGTGTCGCGATTGCTTTTCGAGAGCTTGCGGCCGTCTGGACCAAGGATCAGCCGGTGATGATGATAAACCGGGTGGGGCAGATCGAGCAGGGTCTGCAGCAGCCGGTGCACCGATGTGGCATGGAACAGATCGCTGCCCCTGACCACATGGCTGACCCCTTGCAGCGCATCGTCCAGCGTCACCGCCAGATGATAGCTCGATGGCGCGTCCAAGCGTGACAGCACGACATCGCCCCAGGCGGACGGATCGGCCGCAATCAAACCTGTTTCGTCCGTCGGGCCGCTGCCGCTTTCCTGCCATGTCAGCGGTTCTTTCAGCTGCGCCATCGCCTTGGCCATGTCCAGCCGCCAGGCATGCGGCTTGCCCCCGGCGAGCATGCGCTGGCGCGCATCATCTGACAGCCTGCGTTCCTCGCCGGGATAGAGCGGCGCGCCGTCGGGATCACGCGGCCACGTCTTTCCCCTTGCCTCGAATTCGCCGACCGCCGTTTTGATCGCACCGCGCGTCAGGAAAGCCGGATAGACCAGATCGCGCGCGATCAGCTGGCCGAGCGACTGGCGATAGAGATCGAGATGCTCCGATTGCCGCCGCACCGGCTGTTCCCAGTCAAGTCCCAACCATTTGAGATCGGCGATGATCCCGGCTTCGAATTCCGGCGTGGAGCGGGCAATGTCGATATCCTCGATCCGCAGGAGGAAGCGGCCGAGCTCCCGTTTCGCCATGTCATGGTTGAGAATGGCCGAGAGCGCATGGCCGAGATGCAGCTGGCCGTTCGGGCTTGGTGCAAAGCGGAAGACCGGTTGTTTTGAGGCTGGTTTGTTCATATTTACGTCTTGGCACGGAAGCGCGCATCCGGCCACGGGTTTTGTCCGTCGGCAAGCAAAGGCGGGTGGCGGTGGAGGAATGAACATGCGGATCATCCGCACGCATGAGGATATCACCGCAGGGCTGAGCGGTCTGGTGATGCTCGATGCGCGGCTGGAGCATGTCGTGTCGAAGGCAGGCCCCGTTCCCCTGCGCCGCACCGATCCCGGCTATCGCGGCATCGCCAATATCATCGTTTCGCAAATGGTCTCGAAAGCCAGTGCTGCCGCGATCTGGAACCGCATGGAGATGGCGGTGGGTGTGATCGACGCCCGCAGCGTGACCGCCATGTCCGACGAGGATTGCCGTGTGGTCGGCCTGTCGCGCGCCAAGGCCGATACGCTGCGGCGGGTGGCGCGCGCCGTACTGGACGGCGAGCTGGACCTTGAGGCAATCTGTTCGATCGAGGGCAGCGCCGCGATCCGCGAGATGACCGCCATCAAGGGCGTCGGCCGCTGGACCGCCGAAGTCTATCTTCTGTTTTGCGCCGGTCATCCCGATGTGTTTCCGGTCGGCGATATCGCGCTGCAAAATGCGGTCGGGCATGCGCTGATGCTGGAGACGCGCCCGTCGGTGCGTGAACTTGATTCGCTGACGGCGCTCTGGGCGCCCTGGCGCAGCGTCGCGGCGCGTTTGTTCTGGGCCTATTATGCCACGCAAATGCGCCGGGACGGCACTCCGGCGCCTCTTTGAGACAAAAAGCGAATCTTTTGTTTCCTTTTTCCTTTTGGCTTCACAATCCTGACGCAACGGGCCTAATATAGAAGGTGCAGGTGCCGAATCGAGCAGGAGTATACTGGCTTGACGATTGCAGTCTCACCACACGGCCTTCCAGCGCTCGTGCTGAACGCTGACTATAGGCCGCTGAGTTATTACCCCTTGTCGCTCTGGTCCTGGCAGGACGCGATCAAGGCCGTTTTCCTAGACCGTGTGCATATCCTGGCCGAATACGATCATCAGGTCTCTTCCCCCAGCTTTTCCATGCGCCTGCCCAGTGTCGTCTGCCTGAAAAGCTACGTGCAGCCATCGCGCCATCCCGCCTTCACGCGGTTCAACGTGTTCCTGCGTGACCGTTTCGAATGCCAGTATTGCGGCTCTCCGGACGATCTGACCTTCGACCATGTGATCCCGCGCTGCTGCGGCGGCCAGACCACCTGGGAAAATGTCGTCGCCGCCTGCTCGCCGTGCAATCTGCGCAAGGGCGGCAAGATGCCACGCCAGGCGGGCATGTTCCCGCACCAGAAACCGTTCCACCCGACGGTGCAGGACCTGCACAATAACGGCCGGCTGTTCCCACCCAACCATCTGCATGACAGCTGGATGGACTATCTCTACTGGGATGTCGAACTGCAGCCTTGATCGAGCGGGCTGGATATCTGTAACGGCTGCGGCTGCGCTTGCAGCCGCGTCAAGGCTTACGCCTTGGCGGCGCCGCGCAGGGCAATGGCCGCCAGGATCAGGCTGGCAATGACATTCCATCCGGCAAAGGACAGACCGAGCACGCGCAGGGCTGCATCCGTGCAAGACGGGCCGTGTTTGCTGTCGAGATCGCCGAGCAGGTCGCCGACATTGCCGGACACGCCTGAGGCAGAGGTTGCGCAGGTGGCTGGACCTTCCCAGAAATGCCATTCGACGCCGGCATGATAGACGCCGGTTCCGGCCCCCACCAGCATCAGGATGCCGATGACCACCAGCAGCGCGCGGGTCGTCCAGACCGGAAGCCGCAGGAAGGACGTCGCAATCGCGACGAGCCCAATCGGAATGCCCCAGTAATAGGGCGTGCGCTGCAAGAGGCAGAGCGCACAGGGGATGTAGCCGCCGATATGCTCGAACGCGAGCGCGCCGCCGACGGTGCCGGTCATGCCGAGCGTGGCAAGGACAGACGGCAGAAGGCCGCGGGGGGACTGGGTCTGGCTGTCGCTCACGGCGGGCTCCATCGGAATGTCAGGCAAAATCTCAGGCAAGGAAACGGTAGGCGGCGAACATGGCGATCAGCACACCGGCGCAAGCCGCTGCCAGAAGACCGAGACGCTTTTCGATGAAATGGCGGATTTCTTCGCCATAGCGCTGCAAAAGCCAGGCGAGAAGGAAGAAGCGGGCGCCGCGGGCAATGACCGCCGAGACGATGAACAGCCCCAGACTGATATTGGCAGCACCCGACAGGATGGTCACAACCTTGATCGGCGGCAGATGCGCAAGGCCTGACGTGACCAGCAGCAGCACCAGCGTCTCATAGCCGACCGATGCCTTCATCGCCTCAAAGGCTTCGAGCTTGCCATAGAAATGCAGGATCGGCTTGGCCAGCGCCTCGAAAGCGTAATGACCGATATACCAGCCGGCAATGCCCCCGAGAACGGACGCGATCGTTGCCACCAGCGCATAGCGGTAGGCACGCTCGGGCTTGGCCAGCGCCATCGGCAGGAAGAGAACGTCGGCCGGAACCAGGAAGACGGAACTTTCAACGAATGCGATGACTGCGAGCCACGCTTCGGCGGATTTCCGGGCGGCAAGCGACATGGTCCAGTCGTAAAGGCGTCGAAGCATCAAGGATTTCCAGTTTCGGTTCCCGCCTTTTAGGCAGGATTGGCCATGCTGTAAATGATTTGCTACAGCGCGAATTGCACAGTTTTGTGATTCCCGGCCCCCGATCTTCAAAATCCCGGTTGACCGTTCCGAAACGGTTCGTGTAAACGCTTTTTGCTACCCCGAAAGGTATCCGTGCCCCGTTGGCGGAATTGGTAGACGCGCCTGACTCAAAATCAGGTTCCGAGAGGAGTGCTGGTTCGATTCCGGCACGGGGCACCATTTCGATTTTTAATCACAGCTGTTGTATTGCGTATCGCTCCGTCGAACGCGCCAGTCCTTTTCGCGCGGCGCGTAAGTTGCTTAATCGAAACACAACCATTTGGCGCGCGAATTCGCGCTATCACTTTTGGTGTGCGCCATATCAGAACACTTCGGATAGACGATTAACCGCCTCGTGGCATCAGCGTTGCAAAACGCGGCTGTCGTGATCAGTCTGGGACAAATCAAATCCCTCATTGGCACATTCTGCCTTTAAACCGGAGCCGAGCATGTCCCAGTCTGCTGCGTCCTGCGCCATTTTTGATGATATCGATGCGTTGTCCGGCGCGTTGTTTTCCTTTTGCGCGGAGCGTGGCGTTCGTTTGCGCAGCCAGGAAGGCGTCAGTGCGGCCGGTGCCGTCATCGATCTGTTCTTTGCGGGCTATACGACGCAGGACGAATTGCTGGGGGCTTTGAACGACCGGCATAGCCGCGAAGTTGCTTTTGCGTCCTGACGTGCCGGGAACGCGCCGCCGGTTCTCAACGCTCAGCGAGCTTTGGTTGAATTTCCTTGGCCGGAAGTGTTAGGTGCGCTGCAGCGACATTTCTTGCGGCGGGCACATGCTTCCGATCAGCGATACCTATGACAATCTCCGCCGCGATTTCCGCTGGCAGATTCCGGACAAATTCAACATCGGCGTGGCTGTCAGCGATGCCTGGGCAAAGCGCGATCCGGATCGTGTCTGCCTGCAGCATTTCAGCCCCGATGGCGCGCATCTGTCTTTGACCTATGGGGCTTTTTCGGCGCAATCCTCCGCTTTTGCGCAAGGGCTTCTGGATCAGGGTGTCAGGCCCGGAGATCGCGTGGCGATCCTTTTGCCGCAGAGTTTCGAGACGGCCATTGCCCATGCCGGCATCTACAAGCTGGGTGCCATCGCGCTGCCGCTGGCGCTGCTCTTCGGTGTTGAAGCGCTTGAATACCGGCTGCGCGATGCGGGCGCGGTGGCGGTTGTCACCAATCGTTTCGGTTATGAAAAAATTGCAGCGATCCGCAGGCAGCTGCCGGATCTGAAAACGGTAGTGCTGGTGGATGGCGAAGGGCAGGACACGATCGGTTTTGCCGCGCTTGCGCAGACGCTAGCGGCCGATTTTACCGCCGCCGATACGGTGCCGGATGATCCGGCGATGATGATCTACACGTCGGGAACGACAGGGCCGCCGAAGGGCGCGCTGCATGGGCATCGGGTCCTGCTCGGCCATGTCCCCGGCTTCCAGTTCCACCATGCCTTCCTGCCACAGCCGGGCGACCGGATGTGGACGCCGGCCGACTGGGCCTGGGCCGGCGGGCTCCTGAATGCGCTCCTGCCGTCCTTGTTTCTCGGTGTTCCCGTGGTGTCTTCTCCCGGCCAGAAATTCGATCCGCATATGGCGTTTCGCATCCTGGAGGAGATGGAGGTGCGCAATGCCTTCATCCCGCCGACGGCGTTGCGCTTGATGAAGGCGGTGGACAATCCGCGTGTACTCTACAGGCTCGATCTACGCACGATCGGCTCGGCGGGCGAATCGCTCGGGCGCGAAACCTGGGAACAGGCCAGTGCCGCCTTCGGCGTTCCGGTCAACGAGTTCTATGGCCAGACCGAGTGCAATATCGTCCTGTCGTCCGCTGCCAATCTCGGCGTGCTCAAGCCGGGCTCGATGGGCAAGCCGGCGCCAGGCCACGAGGTTGCGATCATCGATGGAGCGGGCGTGAGGCTGCCTGCCGGAACCGTCGGGCAGGTTGCTGTCCGCAGGCCTGATCCGGTGATGTTTCTCGGCTATTGGAACAATGAGGCGGCGACGGCGGCTAAGTTTATCGGCGACTGGATGACGACGGGGGACCAGGGCATCGAGGACGAAGAGGGCTATATCACCTTCTTTGGCCGTGACGACGATGTCATCACGTCGTCCGGCTACCGGATCGGCCCGGGCGAGATAGAGGATTGCCTGGCGGGCCACCCGGCGGTGCAGCTGGCTGCTGCGATCGGCAAGCCCGATCCGGTGCGCACCGAGATCGTCAAGGCCTA
This sequence comes from Pararhizobium qamdonense, assembly GCF_029277445.1. Lineage (NCBI taxonomy): Bacteria > Pseudomonadati > Pseudomonadota > Alphaproteobacteria > Hyphomicrobiales > Rhizobiaceae > Pararhizobium > Pararhizobium qamdonense. The sequence goes on from NZ_CP119566.1 coordinate 1,441,678, forward strand.
TGTGGTGCTGAGGCCAGATTATGTGGCAAGCCCAGAACTCGCCGCAGATATTCGCGACTGGGTAAAGACGCGGCTGTCGATGCATGAATATCCGCGCGAGATCGAGTTCCTCGACAGCCTGCCGCTGACAACCTCCGGCAAGGTCATCCGCCGCCTGCTGCGCGACAGGGCCGTCGCCGAGGGTTGATGTGTCTCCGGGGCCGATTTGCCTAGAGCCTCATTGATCGTACGAGGCTCTAGCGCAGGACGCGGGGTGCCAGCGAGCGGATCTTTTCGCGCAGCAGCCGCGCCATGTTGCGGGTGTTGCGGTAGAGATGCAGCTGGGCCGCCACCTGGCGCACATCGCGGTCGCGATTCTGCTTGAGGCCGATCACCAGCGTTCCCATCTCCTCGCGCTCCTCCCAGAAACGGCTCATGACCGGATGATCGGGGACGGCGCAGCTGTCGGAGCGCATGATGTTGGCATCGTCGAGATGCCATTCGGTCAGTTCGGCCAGAAGCAGCTTGCCCGGCGAGTATTTGGCATATTGCTCGTCATAGGCGGTTTTCCAGGTATAGGCCTCGCCCGCCATCATGAAGACGATCATCGAGGCAATCGCCGTACCATCGAGATCGATCGTGTGGATGCGGACGCTGTCGGCTTCGGCGAGATTGGTGATTGCCTCGCGCGCAAAGGCTGCGCGGTAGCGGTCGAGCACCATGGCTGTTGCCGCGCGGCCTTTCCAGCCGCTTGCCTCCAGCGCCAGAAATTCTTCCATCCGGACGCGGATATCGGCGGGCTGACGGGCGACATTGTAGGAGACGCGGCCGAGCCGTTCGAGCAGCTTCCATTGGCGGCGCAACTCGCGCAGATGGCCAGCGCTGATGGCATGGCGCAGATAGGTCTGGCCGTCCTGCAGGCTTTCCAGCATCGGCCGGCTGAACGTGTCGGTCACCGTCAGCGGCAGATTGCGGCCGATGGCGACGGCACGGGCCAGCTGGGCGAATTTGCCCTTGAGGCGAATATCGGGCAGCACGAGAACGCCGGGAAGATTTGCCGCAGGCGAGGTGAGCGCCTCGTAGAAATTGTCGATGGTTTCGGCCGCATCTTCCGCGTCGAGCAGGGGCACGCCGAGCGGGCCGAACGGATTGGACCAGGCGCGGATGATCGGCGCGCCGATGGAAAAACCCGGCTTCTCGATCGAGAACGGCATCAGAAAGCGAATGCGGCTGCGGCGTTCGTCATTGTCGCGGATCAGCGCCAGGCGGATGATGCGGTCTTCGAGGCGCGGCATGGCAGGCGCGAGGAAGCGGCCGGTGAAGAAGACGTTCGGCTCCATGGCGCGGTTGGAGAGGAAATCGAGTTCGGCCTGCAGTTCATAGCCTTGACGCGCGGGATAAAAGCAAAGCTGGCGGCCGGGGCGGCCGATGGCAATGGTGTTGTCGGCAACGGGCTGGTCCGGCACCGGCTGCGCAAGGCCCCCGAGGATACGGGCCGACCGGCTGTTGGCGTCATCTGGAAAATGCGGGTTGCCGGTCATGGGCGGGGTGCCTCTGCTTTGATGGTTCGGGGATCGGCAAAGGCAAAGAGAACAATGCCGAAAGTACGCCGGACAGCGACGTGAAGGAGGATGGCCTCGACGACCATGGCGCCGGCCGTGGCGATCGCCGCGCCGGTCAGCCCGAACATCGGGATCATCGTGACGTTGAGCGCCAGATTGCACACAAGGGCCACTGCATAGAGCGCGACGCAGAGTTTTTGCCGGCCAGCCATGGTGAGAAAGGCTTCGGCCGGGCCCACCAGCGCCTTTGCCATGATGCCGGCAAACAGGATGGCCATCAGCGGATAGCCGGAAACGAAGGCGGGGCCAAACAGCGACAGGAGGAACGAGCCGCAGGCAAGCACCATCAGGCCGACAGCGAGCGATGGCCAGAACGACCATTTGGCGCTTTCAATGGCGATGACGGCCAGTTGCTGGCGGTCGGGATTGGCCATGGCGGCGGAAAAGCGCGGGGATGCGGCGGCTTTTACAGAAAACATCACGAAATGCACCAGCGCCATGGTTTTTGCGGCGGCAAAATAGATCGCGACGCTTGCCGGATCGAGGTAAAGTCCGACGATGACGACGTCGGAATTGGTCAGCATGAAGCCGAAACCCTCGATCAGGAAGATCGGCAGCGCAACGCGAAACCAGATGCCGAATTCGATGCGGCTGGGCCCCTTAACGTAGCGCCGGCGCAAACGCCAGGTCAGGATGAAGAACTGGCTGACACTGGTCAGGTAGGTGGCTGCCATTGCGGCGATCATCGCGGTGCGGGCCGTATGCGGCTCGCCGATCGCAACCGCGAGCATCATGAAGCCGAGGATGAGGACCGGCCGGATGATGTATGTCGGGCTCATCGCCGAAACCGCCCAGCTATGGGCGCGCGAGGTGCCGTCCATCACGTCGCCAAGCGCAATCATCGGCAGCGAAAAGACGCCGAGATAGAGCGGGACAAGATAATAGCTTTCGATCCGTTCGCCGAACAGCCAGAGGCCGCCGATGCCAATGACGGCAACGCCGGTCGCCGACATCAGCGCGAAGATGCGCACCGTCGTCGTCATCCCGCGAATTTCAGCCAGGGCCTCGCGGGCACGGTACTGTGGCAGGAAGCGGATGATGGCGGTGTGAAAGCCAAGGCAGGAGAGGTTTCCAAACAGAACCACCAGCACCCAGACGAAAACGAAGATGCCGTATTCGAACTCGCCCATAACGCGTGCCAGGATGATCTGCGACACGAAGGCGATGGCCGCGCTGACGACACGGATGGCGAAGGCGACAAGCGCCATGCGCTGTGCAAGATGTTTGGGATCGCTGCTCGTCAGCACGGGAACGAGCTTTTCAAGCAGAGGCGATAGCCGCACCCTCAATGCGGGCGGCAGAATTCGTCCAGCCGTTTGACATGCTGCCATGAACAATGGAGTACCCGAAACTACGCAAAACAGAATGTCAGTCTTGACAGAACAGCGTTAACAAAGGGTGCAATCGGGAGCCGCCGGCACGGAGTTTTACAAAGCCGCCGGTGGCTGACAACAGAAAATCATATGCTATTATCGGTTGTATTCGATAGCAGAAGCAGCGAGCGCGAAGCCAGCCCGCGCAACCGGGAAGATGGCCTCCCCGGCTGTGGCAACGGCCTTGCTGTCGAATCTGGAGGTGTTCTATGTGGCAAAAGCCATTTAGCATCACGCTTATGATGCGGAAAACCCGGACGGGCTGGTCAATCGCCGTCCGGATAAATTTCGCTAAATAAGTCCAAGGCAGACGGGAGTGCAATCCCGTCTGCCACTTCAGAATTAAGCGATATCGCTTAAAAAATCAAGCTCTCAAAGCTTATGCTTCAAATGCACCGTGGCAATGCTTGTATTTCTTGCCGGAGCCGCAGGGGCAGGGCTCGTTGCGGGAAACCTTGCCCCAGCTGGACGGGTCTTGCGGATTGCGGTTTTCCGGTTCGACGAAGTTCAGGTTGACGCTTTCGGCGAAGTCGTCGACGCCGGTGTCGGGATCGATGTGATGGCCGACCATTTCCGGCGGAACCGGCTGTGGCGCTTCGGCGGCTTCACGAACGAGCTCGACGCGCATCAGTTGTGCCGTCACGGCCTGGCGCAGATTGCCCAGCAGCGCCTGGAACAGCTCGAAGGCTTCCGACTTGTATTCCTGCAGCGGGTCGCGCTGAGCATAGCCACGGAAGCCGATGACAGAGCGCAGGTGATCGAGGTTGACGATATGCTCGCGCCACAGATGATCGAGCGTCTGGAGAACCACGGAGCGCTCGACATAGAGCATGATGTCCGGGCCAAAGCGTTCGGCGCGGTCTGCCGCTGCCTTGTCGGCCTCAGCGGTGATGCGCTCGCGAATGTCGTTTTCGTCTATGCCTTCCTCGGCAGCCCATTCGACGATCGGCAGGTCGAGGTTCAGCGAATTCTGCACGTCGATCTTCAGGCCGGTGGCATCCCACTGCTCGGCATAGGCTTTTTCCGGAATGCGCTTGGCAACGATATCCTCGATCACCTCGTGGCGCATGTCGGACACGGTTTCGGAAATATCCGTTGCATCCATCATCTCGATGCGCTGTTCGAAGATGACCTTGCGCTGGTCGTTCAGAACGTCGTCGTATTTCAGAAGGTTTTTACGCGTGTCGAAGTTTCTGGCCTCGACCTTCTTCTGGGCGCGTTCCAGCGCCTTGTTGATCCAGGGATGGACGATCGCTTCGCCTTCCTTGAGACCAAGCTTCTGCAACATCGAGTCCATGCGGTCGGAGCCGAAGATGCGCATCAGGTCGTCCTGCAGCGACAGGAAGAATTTCGAGCGGCCGGGGTCGCCCTGACGGCCGGAACGGCCGCGCAGCTGGTTATCGATGCGGCGGCTTTCGTGACGTTCGGTCGCCAGAACGTAGAGGCCACCGGCACCCAGGGCGATGTCCTTCAGACGCTGAACCTCAACCTTGATCGCGGCTTCCTTTTCGTCGCGCTCGGGGCCATGTTCCATCTCGCCGAGCTCACGCTCGACGCGCATTTCCAGGTTGCCGCCGAGCTGGATGTCGGTGCCGCGGCCTGCCATGTTGGTGGCGATGGTCACCGCGCCGGGCACGCCGGCCTGCGAAACGATATAGGCTTCTTGCTCGTGGTAACGGGCATTCAAGACCTGGAAATTGGTGAAACCGGCGTCCTTGAGCATCTTTGCCAGAAGCTCGGACTTTTCGATCGAGGTGGTGCCGACCAGAACCGGCTGCTGGCGGTCCTGGGATTCCTTGATCTCGGCGATAATCGCCTTGTATTTCTCTTCAACCGTCCGGTAGACTTCGTCGTCTTCATCGATACGCTTGATCGGCAGATTGGTCGGCACTTCGACGACTTCGAGGCCGTAGATATTGCCGAATTCCTCGGCTTCGGTCGAAGCCGTGCCGGTCATGCCGCCGAGCTTGTTGTACATGCGGAAATAGTTCTGGAAGGTTACCGAGGCAAGCGTCTGGTTTTCCGGCTGGATGGTAACCTTTTCCTTGGCTTCGAGGGCCTGATGCTGGCCTTCCGAATAGCGGCGGCCTGGCATCATGCGGCCGGTGAATTCGTCGATGATGACGATCTCGTCGTTGCGGACAATATAGTCCTTGTCCTTCTGGAAAAGCTTGTGCGCCTTCAACGCATTGTTGACGTGATGTACGATCGCGACGTTTTCCACGTCGTAGAGCGTCTCGCCCTTCAACAGGTTTGCCTCACGCAAAAGGTTTTCGAGCTTTTCCGTGCCGTCTTCAGAGAAGTTGGCCGAGCGCTGCTTTTCGTCGATCTCGTAATCTTCCGGCGACAGCAGCGGAATGAACCGGTCGATAGTGTTGTAGAGATCCGAGCGGTCGTCGAGCGGGCCGGAAATGATCAGCGGCGTACGGGCTTCATCGACGAGGATCGAATCGACTTCGTCGACGATCGCGAAGAAATGTCCGCGCTGGACCATCTGGTTGCGCTCGTACTTCATGTTGTCGCGCAGATAATCGAAGCCGAGTTCGTTGTTGGTCGCGTAAGTGACGTCGCAAGCATAGGCGTCGCGGCGCTGGTCGTCGGTCAGGCCGTGGACGATGACGCCCGTGGTCAGGCCGAGAAACGAATAGATCCGGTTCATCGTCGCCGAGTCGCGGGTGGCGAGGTAATCGTTGACCGTGACGACGTGAACGCCCTTGCCGGCAAGCGCGTTGAGATAGACCGGCAGTGTGGCGACAAGGGTCTTGCCTTCGCCGGTTTTCATTTCCGCGATCGACTTTTCGTGCAGGATGATCCCGCCGATCAGCTGGACGTCAAAAGGTCGCAGGCCCAGCGCCCGCCGCGCGCCTTCGCGGGCAACGGCAAAAGCCGGGATCAGCAGATCGTCTAGCGTCTTGCCATCCGCCAGCTGCTGGCGGAACTCAACGGTCTTGGCGGCCAGGGCCTCGTCGGAAAGCGCTTTGGTTTCAGCTTCCAGGGCGTTGATGGCATCGACCTTGGCTTTGTAGCCCCGCACACGGCGGTCATTCGATGAGCCGAAGATTTTGCGGGCGAGGCCGCCGAGACTGACCATAAGAATGGTCCTTTCTTCTATGTCGCCAACGCGGTCAATTTCCGCGAAATACTATGAAACGCCCGGAACTGTTCTGGACGCGAGGTTGCGTGACAGATAAGAGGGGGGTCGAATTATGTCAACGGAGTTGAGGCACGCCAAGGCTACAGAACGGCCACAATCTGATGATGTGGAACGTTTCAGGCCGGCCGTGACCGCGGTTCGGATACCATCGTGGAAGGTATGAGGATGTTGAAATACAAAATGCTTGCGGCAGTTGCCCTGATCGCTGTCATGGCCGCCCAGGGCCCGGCAGCAGCGCAGGACGCGGCCGATCCGGTTATTGCCAAGGTTGGCGATACGGAAATCCACCAGTCCGAGCTCGATTATGCCCTGACCGGCCTTGATCCGCAGCTTGCCCAGCTGCCGGACGACCAGAAGCGCGCCGCAGCCCTTTCCGGCCTGATCGACGTGAAGCTCCTGGCCAAGGATGCGGACAAGGAAGGCCTGCAGAACGATGCGGACTTCAAGAAGCGTCTTGCCTATCTGACCGACCGCGAGCTGCACAATGCCTTCTTCAAGAAGCACGTCGTCGATGCCGTCAAGCCGGAAGAGGTTAAGGCCCGCTACGACGTGGAAATCGCCAAGATCCCGGCGCAGGAAGAAGCCAAGGCCCGCCATATTCTGGTGAAGACCGAGGAAGAAGCCAAGGCGATCATCAAGGATCTGGATGCCGGCAAGGACTTTGCGACCATCGCCAAGGAAAAGTCGACCGATCCGAACAAGGCTGATGGCGGCGATCTCGGCTATTTCACCAAGGACCGCATGGTTCCGGAATTCTCCGAAGCGGCCTTCAAGCTCGAAAAGGGCAAGTATACCGAAGTGCCGGTCAAGACGCAGTTCGGCTTCCATGTCATCCTGCTCGAAGACAAGCGCATGCAGCCGCCGCCGCCGTTCGAGCAGGTCGAGCCGCAGGTCAAGCAGCTCGTCATGCGCGACAAGTATATCGAGCTTCTGACCGCAGCCAAGAAGGACGCGGGCGTCGATATCACCGATCCGGCTTTGAAGAAGGCCTATGACGAGGCCAACAAGGCGGAAGCCGAGACCGCCAACTGACGAGACGACGCGTGACCGTTCGTCGCCGGCCGGTCACGCCGTTCTGATATCAAGTGAACGACAAAGGTCCCGGAGGCGTCAGGCTCTTCGGGATTTCGTTTGTGGGCCCGCAGGCCGGGCCATCATCGCTAAACAGGGTTGATCATGTCCGGTTCCGTTTCCCCGCTTGCCCCCAAATCCTTTGCCGACATGCCGCCAGTGCGCGGCGTGCGCATGGCGACAGCCGCCGCCGGCATCAAGTACAAGAACCGCACGGATGTCCTGCTGATGGTGTTCGACGCGCCGGCTGCCGTCGCCGGTGTCTTTACCCGGTCGCGCTGCCCGTCCGCTCCCGTCGATTTCTGCCGCCAGAACCTTTCCGGCGGCCTTGCCCGCGCGGTGGTCGTCAATTCCGGCAATGCCAATGCCTTTACCGGCAAGAAGGGCAGGGCGGCGACGGAACTCACAGCACAGTCCGCGTCGCAGGCGGTTGGGTGCTCGACCGGTGAGGTGTTTCTCGCCTCCACCGGCGTCATCGGCGAACCGCTGGATGCGACGAAATTTGCCGGCGTTCTCAGCGACATGACCGAAAAGGCGGTAGGCGATTTCTGGTTCGAAGCCGCCAAGGCGATCATGACCACAGACACCTATCCGAAGGTTGCCACCCGCAGCACCGAAATTGGCGGCGTTACCGTCACCATCAACGGCATCGCCAAGGGTGCCGGCATGATCGCGCCCGATATGGCGACGATGCTGTCGTTCGTCGTCACCGACGCGGATATCACGCCGGAAGCCCTGCAGGTTCTGTTGTCCGAGGGCACAGGCCCGACCTTCAACTCCGTCACCGTCGATAGCGATACATCGACCTCCGACACGCTGATGCTGTTTGCAACTGGCGCTGCCGGCAAGGACGGGCAGGCAAAGATCGTCAGCCCAACCGATCCGGCGCTCGATGGTTTCCGTGTGGCCCTTAACGATCTCCTGCGCGATCTGGCGCTGCAGGTGGTTCGCGATGGCGAAGGTGCCCGCAAGATGGTTGCCGTGACCGTTGAGGGCGCAGAGAGCGACGCTGCTGCCAAGCGCATCGGTCTGTCGATTGCCAATTCGCCGCTGGTGAAGACGGCAGTGGCCGGCGAGGATGCCAATTGGGGCCGCGTGGTCATGGCGGTCGGAAAATCCGGCGAGCTTGCCGACCGCGACCGGTTGGCAATCTGGTTCGGCGATGTCCGCGTTGCCATTGATGGCGAGCGCGATCCGACCTATTCGGAGGCTGCCGCGTCTGCGGTGATGAAGCAGGAAGACATCGCTATCCGCGTCGAGATCGGTCTCGGATCAGGCAGCGCGACCGTCTATACCTGCGATCTGACGAAGGAATATGTCGAGATCAACGGCGATTACCGGAGCTGATGGCCGTGCAGAATACGATTTCGAAAGCGGAATTGCCGAACGTGCGCCGTCTGGAAGCCGTCGGCTTTCGCGCCTGGCCGGCGGCTTCGGTACAGTATGACGGCAGCTGGCTGATCCGTCTGACGGCGGGACATGATTCCAAGCGGCTGAATTCGGTCAATCCGCTCGATCCGTCCGACAGCCGCGATATCGAGGTGCGGCTTCAAAAGGCCGCCAAGCGTTTTTCCGATTACGGCCGGCCGCTCACCGTCCGCCAGACGCCGCTGACCCCGCCGCCGCTGATTGCCTATATGGACGACCAGCAATGGCCCGCTTTCTCTGAGAGCATCGTCATGATGGCCGATATTCCGCCGAACGATACGACGGAATCGATCGAACATCTGCCGTTGCGCGATGTCGGCCGTTTTGTTGACGCACGGCTGCAGATTTGCGGCGAGAGCAGCCTGGAGAAAGCGGGGCTTGCCGAAATCATCAACGCCATCAAGCCGGAATGCGGACTGTTTCTCTTCGAGGCGCAGGACGAGGGACCGATCGCTGTGTCGCTCGCCGTTCATGACAATGATCTCGCGGGCATCTTGCAGGTGGCGGTTGCCGAGAGCGTAAGACGTCAGGGCGTCGGTAGCGCTATCGTCAATGCGTCGCTGCGCTGGGCGCGTCTGCGGGGTGCCCGCACCGCCTGGCTTTCGGTCGAAGCCGACAATGAGGGCGCGATACAACTCTACCGCAAATTCGGCTTCAAGGATGTCTACCGGTATGCGTACCGGCGGCAAGGAGTTTGACGATGGAGAGTGCCGGCCGGAAAATTCTGCTCGTTGCTGCCTGCGCGCTGGTCGATAGCGATGGCCGGATCCTTCTGGCGCAGCGGCCCGAGGGCAAGTCCCTGGCGGGGCTGTGGGAGTTTCCGGGCGGCAAGGTCGAGCCCGGCGAGACGCCGGAGGAAACGCTGATCCGCGAACTGGATGAGGAGCTTGGCGTGCGCACCAAGGTCGCGTGTCTGGCGCCTTTGACCTTTGCCAGCCACACCTATGACGATTTTCATCTGTTGATGCCGCTCTATGTCTGCCGGCGTTATGAGGGCGTTGCGCATGGCCGGGAAGGGCAGGCGGTGAAATGGGTCCGTCCCAAGGCCCTGCGCGACTATCCAATGCCGCCGGCTGACGAGCCACTTATCCCCTACTTAATGGATCTGCTCTGATCTAATCCCGGAAATTTCTATTTTATTAATCGAACATTTATCACCCTCCCGCACAATCAGCTTCGAGTAAGTGCCGGTGTCTATTGGTTTGGGGATGATTCCCGTGGCCGATACCGGTTTTTTATAGGCGTCGACATGGTGAAGCGGTGGGTGAGCCGTCTTCAAGAAAACGCACATATTCGAAGAGGCAGACAATGGTCGACGACGATTTTTGGAGAACGGTTCAGGACAAGGATCTGGTGACGACCCAGAGCCGCCGCACCGGTGCGCTTAATCTGTCGCTGCTGTTCGGGACCGCCGTCATCGCGCTGACCCTCATTTTGACGCCGATGCTGTCGAAATCGGACAATAAGGTGATGGCCAACGCGCCGATCGACTACGATAATATCACAACCGGCTCGATCCCGAGCAGCCCGCCGGCCAAGCGCTACACGGTGCGCCGCAGCGTGCTACAGGAAATGCCGGGCGCAGTCTGCATTATCGACAGTGACGGAAGCAAAAGCGGCTGCTGATGACGTGGAGCCGGGATGCCCGGCCTTCCCGCTTGTTCCTAGCCTAGTCAGGCTGACCATAATGATGGGGTGAATTTGGGTGCCTGTCGGGTGATCTCTCCCGCTGGCACATGCACAGGACAGGCTGGGAGTAGATGAAGACTTTGATGCGGTTTATGAACGACAACTCCGGAGCCACTGCCGTCGAATACGGTCTTTTGGCTACTCTGATCTCCGCCGCCATGGTCGTCGGTCTCGGTGCGTTTTCGGACAACCTCTTGCTCGTGTTTCAGAAAATCACTACCACGCTCGCCGGCGCGCCGAAATAAGCGGCCCTATTCTTTCAGCGGCAGTTCCCGCGTGCTCAGCGCGTCGGATAGCCGTTGTTTCGCCGAGCCGGGTTTCAGCGGTTTCTGCTGGCTTTCGTGCGGCGCCCAGCCGGAAATGTAAATGATCGAGAAGGTCGCCCTGATGCGGCCATCCGGATCGGCGAAGCGTTCGGCATAGATTTCCGCCGCCCTCACGAAGAAGCTGCGGGTCAGGGGCTTGCGGCTGCGGGCCGAAAGCGGATTGGTCATTCCCATCGACCGCAGATCTTTCAAGAGCGAAAACAGCGATGCGTAACGCACCGTGTAGCTTTCGGTATCGGCGACCGGCAGGCTGAAGCCGGCGCGCTGCAAAAGCGCTCCGATATCGCGGACATCGGCAAAGGGAATGACGCGCGGGCTGGCGCCGCCGGTCATTTCGCTTTCGGCCGCCAGGAGAACCTCGCGCAGCTCCTGCAAGGTGCCGGAGCCGGGAATGGCGGCGAGAAAGAGGCCGTCGGGTTTAAGCGCACGGCGCACCTGGATGAACACGCCGGGCGTATCGTTGGTCAGGTGCAGCGATAGCGGCGAGACGATGAGATTGACCGATTCCGGGGATAGCGGCACCGTTTCCAGCGATGCGGCGGAGACCGTTTCATCCGGGGCGGCAAAGGCCGGATCGGTTTCGATGCGTTCGATATCCGTCACTTTGCCGGTGTTTGCGATATAGCGGGCGGTAAGGCCGGTATAGCCGTGCAGTTCGACTGCCTTGTCGAAATGGCGCTCCACGACATCAAGGCGTTCCGACAGTTCCTGGGCGGCGATCTCCAGCAGGAATTGCGCCTTGGGGTCGCCGTTGCGAAAGGCGCGCTTGCGGCGGGCTTCGATGAGCGTCTGGTCGAAAACGATATCCATGGCTTTGCTGTCCTGATCACTCAAAAATCTGATCGCAATGAAACCCGGCCCGCCGTAAAGTCAACCTCATGGCGGATGATGGGGCAGAAAATCCGGGATGGCGGCTGGCCAAGGGGCTGCGGGGAGGCATGCGCGGTCTGGTGGCGGCGGCGGTCGATGCCGTCTATCCGCCTGTTTGCGCCGGTTGCGGCCGTTTGACCGGGCAGCATCGCGGCGTCTGTCCCGCCTGCTGGGCGACGTTGCGGCTGATCGAGCGGCCCTATTGCGAGGTTCTGGGCCTGCCGTTTTCCCATGATCTGGGCGCGGGCATCCTGTCGGCCGATGCGATCGCCAATCCGCCGGTGTTCGAGCGGCTGCGCTCGGCTGCCATCCACGACGGCATTGCCAAGGCGCTCGTCCATGGTTTGAAATATCGCGACCGCACCGATCTCGCCGTGATGATGGCGCAATGGATGATCCGGGCGAGCGACGGCACCGTTGCGGCTTGCGATGCGATCGTCCCGGTGCCGCTGCATGCGTTCCGGCTGTTTGGCCGCAAGTTCAACCAGTCGGCCGAGCTTGCCCGGGCCATCGCCCGCAGTTCCGGCAAGCCATATCTCGCGACGGTGCTGATCCGCCACCGGCGCACCGCGCAACAGGTTGGGCTGGGCGCCAGCCAGCGTGCGGAGAACGTGCGGGGCGCTTTCTCGGTGACCGAGGACGGCCGGGCGGCGCTGTTTGGCAAACGGATCGTACTCGTTGATGACGTCTATACGACGGGGGCCACCGTTTCGGCGGCGACCCGGGCGCTGAAGAGGGCGGGGGCAGGCGATGTGACGGTTTTGACCTTTGCAAGAGCCATGTCCGGTCTTATATGACACGGTATGTGTACTGGCGCAGGGCCGGTGAAGGAGCAGATCAACTCATGGCTTCGGTTGTCATTTATACCCGTCAATTCTGCGGCTATTGTTCCGCAGCCAAGAAACTTCTGGAAACCAAGGGCGTGCAGTTCGAGGAGCATGACGCAACCTATGCTCCGGAAATTCGCCAGAAAATGATCGAGCGGTCGAATGGCGGCACGACTTTCCCGCAGATCTTCATCAACAATGCCCATATTGGCGGCTGCGACGACCTGCATGCGCTGGAACGCGCCGGCAAGCTCGATGCGATGCTTGCGGCGTAAGGAGACGCTTCCATGACGTTCAAGGCCGCAGCGATCCAGATGTGTTCCGGTGTCGATCCGGCCGAAAATGCCGGGACGATGGCAAAGCTCGTGCGCGAGGCTACCGCCAAGGGTGCCACATACGTGCAGACGCCGGAAATGACCGGCGCGCTGCAGCGCGACCGTGCAGCAATGAAGGCTGCGCTTCGTGACGAGGGCAGCGATCTGATCGTGGCCGCAGCATCGAAACTTGCCGGCGAACTGCGCATCTATCTGCATGTCGGCTCAACGGCGATCGGCCTTGCCGATGGCAAGATGGCCAATCGCGGCTTCCTGTTCGGGCCCGATGGCAAAAAGATTACCCATTACGACAAGATCCACATGTTCGACGTCGATCTCGACAATGGCGAAAGCTGGCGCGAAAGTGCCGCCTATACGCCGGGGGCGACCGCAAAGCTGGTGAGCCTGCCGTTCGGCAAGCTCGGCTGCGCCATTTGCTACGACGTGCGCTTCCCCGAGCTGTTCCGGGCGCAGGCAGCAGCGGGTGCTCAGATCATGTCGGTGCCGGCAGCCTTTACCCGCCAGACCGGCGAGGCGCATTGGGAGATCCTGCTGCGCGCGAGAGCGATCGAGAACGGCATGTTCGTCATCGCCGCCGCCCAGGCCGGGGTGCATGAGGATGGCCGCGAGACTTTCGGGCATTCGATGATCATCGATCCGTGGGGACGCGTTCTGACTTCGGCTAGCGGTACCGGCGCGGGCATCGTGATCGCCGATATCGACATCGCCCAGGTTGCGGCGGCGCGCGGCAAGATTCCCAACCTCAAGAACGGCCGGCCGTTCCAGCTCGAGGAGGTGCCGCTCAGCGCCTCCGGGGACGTGGCCGCTTGATCAAATACACGCTTGCCTGCGACAACGGCCATTCGTTCGAGGGATGGTTCTCCTCCGGCGCCGATTTCGACCGGCAGGCGGAGCTTGGCCTGGTGTCCTGTCCCGTCTGCGGCTCTGCCACGGTCGGCAAGGAGCTGATGGCGCCTTCGGTTTCGACGGCCCGCAAGAAGGACGAGACCAAGGTGCTGATGATGGATCAGGCCCGCAAGGAAGCGGTGGCCAAGATCCGCGAACTGGTCACGTCCATCCGCGACAATGCCGAGGATGTCGGGACAAAGTTTCCCGAGGAAGCCCGCAAGATCCATTATGGCGAGGCCGAGCAGCGCGGGCTGATCGGGCAGGCGACGATCGACGAAGCCAAGGCGCTTCTGGAGGAAGGCATCGAGATTGCCGCCCTGCCGGTGCTGCCGGACGACGTGAACTGACATGACGGCGGGCGGACCTCGTCTGGCCATCTACAATTTCGGCCTGCATACCGGGCCAGAAGGCGACCCTCGCGTCGAGGGTTTCGTGTTGCGCGAGCCAGCCAATTTCGAGGCAGCCGCGCGGGCATCCGGTTTCATCGGCCGCTCCGGCTATCGCGGCGTTCCGGGACCGCGCAGCTGGGGCCAGCAGGTTTTTCCGCGTTTCATCGAAGGTAGCGGTTTTGACAGCGCGCCGTCCTCCTTGTCGCTCTGGACCGATATCGAATCGCTGATGGCATTTTCCTATCATGGCGTTCACGCCGACGCGTTGAAGCACGGGCGCAACTGGAACATCAAACCGAGCTGGCCGCCGCTTGTGCTCTGGTGGGTGGACGGCCACCGCGTGCCCGACTGGCAGGACGGCGCCGGGCGGCTGGAATATCTCCACGATCACGGCGCGTCCGGCAGAGCCTTCACCTTCAAACAACCCTTCACCGCCGGGGGTGAAGCCTATGCGATCGACCGGGACAAAGTCCGGCGGATTGCGCAGGAGAATGCCAAGGGGCAGGCCGATCTGCTTGCGCATGTGCTGACGTTGAAAGTCTAGCACGGGGTTAAGGGGGGCAGGGATTATGCTGCCGGCTTGGTTGGCAATTGCGGCAATTGGTAGTAATATTTCGTACCAAACTCGTTTGGAGGTGTCTCGTGACCAATGTAGAGAAGATCAGTGTTGCGCTGACAACGCAGCAGGCAGCGATGCTGCGCGATGCTGTAGGCACCGGTGCTTATGCCACAACCAGCGAAATTGTCCGCGAAGCTGTGCGTGACTGGTCCGCCAAATGGGAGGCGCGGCAAGCCGATACACGCAGGTTGACCGAGCTTTGGAATGGAGGCAAGGCAAGCGGCAAACCCGTCGCCATCGACCTTGACCAGCTGCGGGAAGAACTACGCCAGGAACTTCGCGCCGCGCAGAAACATGCCGGCTGATTTAGTCTGGTCGCCTTTGGCGTTGGCAGATATCCGCCGAATATACATCGAAATCGGCAGGGAGCAGCCACGCGCTGCCGAGCGCTCTTTTTGAATAGCGTAGTTTCACAGGCGATATTTGGACAATATGGTTTGCACATCGGCTTCGGTGGCAAACTCTCCCCGCGCCATTTCGGCTTGGGCCTCAATCAGATCAGCCTCCTCTTCCGGCGACAGTTCGATGATCCTCTCATCATCACCGGCATAGCTGAGCATAATGCGGGCGATATCGTCCTGCATTTCCGTAGGGAGATTCCGTGCGGCTGATACCGCCTGTTCCAGAAGCTTTGTCATTCGCAGAGTGTGCCCCGGATCAATCGAAAAAAAAACCGAAATCGTCGCGCCTGACCGTGCTGACGGTCTTATAATGCTGTCAAAGAACTGAACGGCCGAGGCGAGAATGTGGTCCTTCTGGTCCGATCTTTGACAGCCTAGCACGGCGGTACAAGGCGGGGATGATGGTGTCTTTGCTTTTTGCCACAGGCCCGGTATCTGAGGTCTTGGCTGATCCTTGGCAAAAGTGCTGCACTCTTTTAATTCAACGGCTTGATATCCATCTGTGGGCCGTGTTCAGACTGGAGTTTTAAGACCGATGGATTTTTCCGATCTTCGCTTTTCCACGCAACGCCTGGACATCCGGCGGTTCGTGCCCGCCGATTTTGCGGCATTTCAAGCCTATCACCGCCTGCCGGAGGTCTATCGCTATCTGTATGCCGAGCCGCTCGATGACGCCGAAGCTGCCGAAAAGTTCGAGAGAGCATGTGTGCCCCGGCTTCGCAAGAAGGGCGATGCCGCCGTGTTTGCGGTCGAGCGCCGCGAGGACGCAGCCGTCATCGGCGAATTGGTGCTGAAGCTTGAAAGCGCGATCGCGCGGCAGGTAGAGGTCGGCTATATCTTTAATCCGGCCTTTGCGGGCAAGGGTTATGCGACGGAAGCGATGCGGGCCATTCTGGATTTTGCGTTTTCAACGCTCAATTTCCACCGTGCCTTTGCAAGGCTCGATGCCGCCAATGCCGGGTCGGTCGGGGTGGTCGAGCGGCTGGGGATGCGGCGTGAGGCGCATCTGGTTGAGAACGACCAGTTCAAGGGCGTCTGGGGCGACGAGTTCATCTATGCGCTGCTGCGGGACGAATGGATGTCGCGCAAGAACAGCGTTTGACCCGGCGGCGCGGCGGTCCAGGGAAGCCTTTCTTTACGCCGGGCGTTTGGCGACGATCATGTAGTTGACGTCCATGTCCTTCGACAGGTTCCACTGGTTCGACAGTGGGTTGAAGAAGACGCCGGTGCGGTCGGTGACGTCCATGCCGCTGGCGGTGATGGGCTTTTCCAGTTCTTCCGGGCGCACCAGCTTGTCATATTGATGGGTGCCGCGCGGCAGCCAGCGCAGGACATTTTCGGCGGCAAAGATAGCGAGCGCTGCCGCTTTCATCGTGCGGTTGATGGTGGCGACGAACATCAGGCCGCCGGGGCGCACCATCGAAGCGCAGGTGCTCATGAAGAATTCGACATCGGCGACATGCTCGACCACTTCCATATTGAGCACGACATCAAAGGTCTCGCCGGCTTGCGCCAGCGCCTCTGCGGTGACAGCGCGGTAATCGACCGCAACGCCGCTGCCGGCCGCATGGGTTCTGGCGATCATGATATTCTTTTCCGAGGCGTCGGCGCCGACCACATCGGCCCCCATGCGGGCCATCGGCTCGGACAGAAGACCGCCGCCGCAGCCGATATCGAGGATGCGCAGGCCCTTCAGCGGCTGCAGCGCCTTGGCCTCGCGGCCGAAATTGTCCGAGACGCGGTCGCGGATATAGGTGAGACGGACCGGATTGAACTTGTGCAACGGCCGGAACTTGCCCTTCGGATCCCACCATTCGGCAGCCATGGCGGAAAACCGGTCGACTTCGGTCTGGTCGATGGTGCTGCGGGCCTGCTCGGTCATGATCGGAACTCCTTGGACTTTACCCCTGGTGAAGTCGGACGATCGGGTATGAAAGTCAAGGGTTGGCAGTGTCGCGGGTGGGGAGGGAGTTTGTAGCGTTGGCCCTGCAGACCCCCTCTCTTGCAAAATCTAAGACTTAGCTGCGCTAAGATCTTGATTTTGCTTTCTCCCCCGCCGAGGGGGGAGAAAGGGCTGCGGCGTTTGCTTTCACCCTCCCCTTGAGGGGGGAGGGTCGGAGCGAAGCTCCGGGGTGGGGTGATCGGCGCCATGCGCATTGGGCAATTGTGTTCGCGGCGGGTCACCCCCACCCGCCGCGTTGCGGCGACCTCCCCCCTCAAGGGGGAGGTGGAACTGCGACGCCATCTTTGTGAATGTTTCCGGACTGTGAGAGAGCGCCAGCTTGTCTGGCGATCGCGCTAAAGTTTCGCTTTGTCCACGCTCAGTGCCGCAGCCGAGGACAGCCGGTGTGCCAGTGCGGAGGTTTGGGATCCGGAAGACTGGATCAGCGGGATCAGGACGATCACCAGGATGAGGGTGGCGACATAGACCGGCCCGAGAGGAATACGACGCGCTTTCAAAGAGCAATCTCCAGTGTTGACATGAAACGTGCCTGGGAATTCTGACAGCAGCCTGAACGCGCCAATGCGGGCGCGCCTGTTGTTTTCGCGGCAAAGGCTGCTGTCCCGTATTGCCCGGCCTAGCGTTCAGGCTCCTGTCAGAAAAGCGGACCAGATGTGCCGGGGATGGAGACGGCTGTGGCGTGGCACGCGGCCAATGGACCGTGGCTGGAGCTTTGGACCGGCGGGCGGGCTGCGGCCGGATCCATCCTTTTCGATGTTTTGCAGGAGAGTTGCTTGCCGGTGCATAGCCTACCAATCGCCACGCCGCGCGTGTTGCGCCCGGTCATCGGTAGCGAGATGTTGAGCCTGATCGTGGCGTTTTATCTCGTTTTCCTCACCAACAGGACGTTCTGGTCGAAGGCAGCCGGCTATCTCGGGGCGCCCAGCACGGCGCTGTTTTTGCTCGCCATCGGGCTTTTTTCGCTGTTTTCGGCGCTCTGCGTCATGGTTTCCGTGAAATATCTGACGAAACCATTTTTCATCCTGCTGATCATCATTGCCGCCGCCAGCGCGCGCTTCATGGATACGTTTGGCACCATTATCGACGTCGATATGATCCGCAATGCGGCGCAGACCGCTGGCTCTGAAGCCGGCCATTTCCTGACTGCAGGTTTTATCATCCATATGCTGCTGTTTGGGGCCGTGCCCTCGCTGCTGATCGTGCTGGTGCGGATCAGGCACCGGCCATTCTATCAGAAGTTTAAGATCAACCTCGTGTTGATCCTGTGTCTTCTGGCCGTTTTCATCTCCGTCAGCACTGCCAATATGCGCACATTTGCAGCTGCCCTGCGCCAGCATCGCGATCTCGCCGCAACGGTCAATCCTGTGGCGCCCATCGTCAGTGCGGTGCGCTATGCCGTGGCGGCACGCCGGATGCACACCGCGTCCTAAGCGGCTGGCGAGATGTTTCGATCATAAGGCCTGCTCTCTCAAGGGGGCGGGGCAATTGCCGTGGCCTCAAAGCCGTTTGACGGCGCAGCCCAAAGAGGAAATAAGAATGCCGGTGGAATTGACCGATAGGGGGACCGGCGGCTTGCGTGTTCTGCTCGTCGAGGACAATGAAATATTGGGCGAAGCGGTGCGCGATCACGTCGCCGCAGCCGATCATGCCGTCGATTGGATGAAGACGCTGGACGATGCGCGCATATCCTTGCGCGCCGTGGCCTATGGTCTTGTCCTGCTCGATCTGCGCCTGCCGGATGGCAGCGGTATTGCGCTCCTGAAGGAATTGCGCGCGGCCGGCAATGCGACGCCGGTAATCATCCTGACTGCCCATGACCAGATTTCCGACCGGATAGAAGGCTTGAACAGCGGTGCCGACGATTATCTGGTCAAGCCGTTCGATCTGGGCGAACTGTCTGCCCGCATGCTGGCCGTCATCCGCCGTTATGGCGGCAATATTGCCCCTATGATCCATTATGGCGAGCTGAAGATCAGCCCGGTGGACCGGCGGGTTTTTGCCGGCGAGGTGGAGGTTGGCCTTTCCGGGCGCGAATGGGCGGTGCTCGACACGCTTTTGGCGCGGCCTGGGGCGATCATTTCCAAGGCGCAGATCGAGGAGGCACTGTATGCGTTCGGCTCCGAGATCGAGAGCAACACGGTGGAGGTCTATGTGAGCCGCCTGCGCAAGAAGCTCGGGCGTGACCATGTCGTGACCGTGCGCGGCGTCGGCTACAAAATCGGAGCGACGGCGTGACCGTGCCGAAAAACCGCACGCGCAGCATAACCAGCCGGCTGATCCTGTGGCTGACCGGCTTGATCGTGGCTTTCTGGTTGATTGCTGCGGGTCTCGGCGTTGCGGTGATGAAGGATGAGTTCGGCGAATTCTTCAACGGCTCGCTGCAGGAAACGGCCGAGCGGCTGGTGCCTTTGGTGCTGGACGATCTTCAAAGGCGCGAAGGGCCGCCATCGCCCCGGCATTTTCAAAGCGAAGCCGAGGATCTGGGAGAGGAATATCTGGTCTACCAGGTTCGCGACGCGGCCGGAAAGATCCTCATCCGCTCGCATGATGCGCCGACGGAGCCCTTCGACGTGCCGCTCAAGCGCGGCTTCTTCGAAAATGACAGCTTTCATTTCTACACCGCAAGCGCCGCCGACGGCATGACTTTCGTGCAGGTTGCCGACGCCATGGACAATCGCAACGAGGCGGTGACGGAAGGCAGCATGGCGCTGTTCCTTCCGGTTCTGGTCCTGATCCCGGTCAGCATCCTGTTGATCTTTCTGATCGTGCGCCGGGCCCTCGTGCCCGTCGATGATCTGCGCGAGGCGATCGAGGAAAAGGACGGCGGCAACCTGGCGCCGGTGCCTTCCAGCATGTTGCCACGGGAGCTGCGGCCGATCGCCAGCTCCGTCAACCGCCTCTTGAGCCGGCTGCAGGCGGCCTTCGATGCCGAGCGGGAATTTACAGCCAACAGTGCGCACGAGCTGCGAACGCCGATCGCCGGCGCCCTGGCGCAGACGCAGATGCTGATCGCCGAGCTTGAGGGCCCGCGCAAGCGGCGCGCTCAGCAGATCAGGATATCGCTGACCAATCTCAGCCACACGACCGAAAAACTGCTGCAGCTGGCACGCGCCGAAGCCGGCATCGGCGCCGGAACCGTGACCGTCGATCTGGCGCGGGTACTGGAACTGGTGGTGACGGATTTCCAGCGCAGCGATCCGGACGCAACGCGCCTGCAGTTTTCGCGCGCGCCGGGGGCCTTGCTGGAGGGGCACTATAGCGAAGATGCCTTTGCGATCGTGTTGCGAAACCTGATCGAAAATGCCCTTCTGCACGGCAATAGAGACGAGCCGGTGTCCATCAGCCTGGAAACGGGCGGCGTGGTCCGCATCGTCAACGGCGCTGCAGTCCTGCCGCCGGACGAACTGGCGGCGGTGCGCAAACGTTTCGGCCGCGGGGCGACCACATCACCGGGCTCAGGGCTCGGCCTGTCGATCGCCGAGCGGTTGTTGCAGCAGATGAATGCCGGTTTCGACGTGCGCTCTCCCGCTACGGGCCGATTGGGCGGGTTCGAGGTGGTGATGCGGTTTGGGGATGCTGGGTGATCGGTGTGCGTGAGCCTCCTTCTTCTCCCCAGCGGGGCGAAGGTGGCGCGAAGCGCCGGATGAGGGGGCGGTACGCGCAGAATTTGCGGAAAGACCCCCTCATCGCCTCGCATGCGCTCGGCACTTCTCCCCGCTGGGGAGAAGGGGGAGCCTGCGGTAAGCCCTTCATCCGCCTTCCGGGCACCTTGTCTCCGGAGGTAGGGATGGGGAAAAGCGGTGGCCTTCGCGGGAGCCTTGTGCACGACTTTCTGCTCAACGTACAGGTTGTTCAGTGGCACCGTTTGAGCTATATAGAAACGCTGTGTTTCTATAGGAGGCTGCGATGTCATCTACAATTTCGGCCAATGTCGATAGCGAGACCGCCACGAAGTTAAAGGGAGTGGCTTCGAGGGAAAACCGGTCGGTATCGAATGCGGTTTCGAGCGCCATCACGGTCTTTGTCGGGCTTCCCAAGGGCGTGCGGGATTTTTTGCTCGAGTTGAACGCGCAAAACGATCAGGACACGATCAACAGACTGGGGCGCGAGATGATGGCGGCGGCGGCGCGGGTTCGGCTTGAGAAGGCAACGGCCGATCTTGCATCCGAGCAGCGTTTCGGAGGTCCAGGGGATGCTTCCAGCGAGATCGACATGATGGAAGAGGCAACGGCTCTCAGCCGCGCCGCGCGCCGGACGTAACCATGGATCGTGAGGTCCGTGTGTTGCTCGATGTCAACATCTTCGTGGGCAACATCATGGCGTATGACCGTGGTCATACGGGAAGCGCAAACCAAACCCTGGTATCCATGCTCGCCCGGCATCAATGGGGCATGACGGACAGGGCGCAGCTCGTCATCTCTTTCGAGATGATCGAGACGCTCGAAACGGTTCTTCTCCGCCAGCAATTTCCAGCGGAACGCGTCAGCGGGTATTGCAGTTCGATTATCGACATCATGAAATACGGCCCGGATGCGCTCGATCCCTATCTCATATTGGCAGGGGAGGAGCGTTTCGCGATGTCCGATGCGGAGGATGCGGGCGTGTTGGCCACGGCCTTCGGTGCCAATGCCGACATTCTCGTGACGGACAATTTGAAAGATTTTATGACCAAAGATGCGGATGTCATCGATACGCAAGTGGTCGTCACGGCGTCTTCCGGCCGGCGAACCCTTCAGGCTCTCAGGTATGAGGCCGCCGACCTCATTGTCGCGCACCCGTTCGATGTCATGCACTGGCTGCGGCTGGGTTACGATTTTACGCCCAGCAGGCTTTGGAATTCTCTTCAGAGATCCGGCAAATCGTCCGGCCTGTGAGGTAGCGCTCTTCGCCGTGCTGTTGTGAAGAGCGTACTCTCAATCCCGGTCAGGTGCGCCGAGGGGGAAGAAAGAGCGGTAGGGGCGGGCTTCTTCGATGGCGCGGGCGAAGGAGGGGCGGGTGAGGAGGCGGGTGCGGTAGGCGCGGACATTTGGGAAGGTTTCGGCGATCGGATGCACCCAGTCGGCATAGAAAAGCGAGGGGCAGGCGGCGCAGTCGGCGAGGCTGAACGTATCGCCGGCCGCCCATTCGCTTTTTCCCACGACGCCGTCGAGCCAGCCGTAGGCATCGTCAAGCATCGCCTTTGCCTCGGTGACGCCATAGGGGTCGCGGTCGGTTTCCGGGCGGATTTGGTTGAACACGACTTTCTGCATCGGGGTCATGACGTAATTGTCGAAGAAGCGGTCCATCATCCGGGTGCGCAGCGCGGCCTTTGGCTCTTCGGGGATCAGGCGGACGCTGCCGGGATACGCGAGCATCAGATATTCGATGATGATGGTCGCTTCCATGACAGCGTTTTCGCCGTCCTTCAGCACCGGAAACCGCTTGATCGGCCAGATCGACTGCCATTCCTCGATCGTGGCGGGTTCTTCAGGCGCGAGCATCCGGTAGTCGAACGCGGTGCCGTTTTCATAGATCGCCACCAGAACCTTCTGGCAGTAGGATGAAAACGGGTGGGCAAAGAGCTGCGGTGTCATCATATCCTCCCAAACTGATTTCAATATGCAACTGGTTGTTTTGTACGATAACCGATCCTATATTGCAAGCGGTTTAACGAAGGACAGACCGTGGACAATGCGCAGCGATCGGGATGCCCGATCAATCTGACCCTGGAAATGCTTGGCGACCGCTGGAGCCTGATTGTCATTCGCGACCTGATGTTTGGCAACCGGCGGCATTTTCGCGACCTTCTCACCCATTCGGAAGAGGGGATTGCTTCGAATATCCTCGCCGACCGGCTGAAGCGGCTGACCGAGAGCGGACTGCTGTCGCGCCGCGACGATCCCAGCCACAAGCAGAAGGGCATTTACAGCCTGACCGAACCGTCGATCCAGCTGGTGCCGCTTCTGGCGCAGATGGGCGCCTGGGGCAGGCGGCATACGCGGGCATCCGAGGAACTCTCGATCCGCGCCGAGTTGCTGGAAGAGGGCGGACCGGCGATGTGGACCGATTTCATGGCGGAATTGCGCAGCCTGCATCTGGGCGCGCCTGCGCCTGAGCGTTCGGTGTTTGCGGAGCTGCGGGCGGCTTATCTGGCGGTGGTGGCGCGGAATGCGGCGGAGTGATTGTGGTGGTGGGACTGACCGTTGCGGGGGTGGCCCCTCACCCTAGCCCTCTCCCCGCCTGCGGGGAGAGGGGACGACGGAGTTTGCGGCTTGCGAAGACAGAGTTTGCTTCTTGCGGTAAATCTGAGAGACGGCGTTTAACGTTTGGGGGAAGAGTTTGCCGCAAGTTCCTTCTCCCCGTTTACGGGGAGAAGGTGCCCGATAGGGCGGATGAGGGGCTCTTACCAAGCCCCCACAGCTTCCCGGCTCCGGTCAATACACTTCCGGCACATACATTTCCGGCGGGACCGGATGGCGGGTGTAGTCGTCGTGGCGGACGCGTTCGGGCAGGACGAGTTCGGGTTTCGGCACGTCCTCGTACGGAATCTGCGCCAGCAGATGGGCAATGCAGTTAAGCCTGGCCTTCTTCTTATCCACCGCCTGGACGACCCACCACGGGGCTTCCTCGATATGGGTTTTCGCCAGCATCTCTTCCTTGGCCTTGGTATAGTCCTCCCAGTGGATGCGGCTTTCCATGTCCATCGGCGACAGCTTCCACTGTTTGAGAGGATCATGGATGCGCATCTGGAAGCGGAATTCCTGTTCCTCGTTGGTGATCGAGAACCAGTATTTGATCAGGATAATGCCGGAGCGCACCAGCATGCGCTCGAATTCCGGGACGGTGCGGAAGAACTCGTCGAGCTCTTCGGGCGTGCAGAAGCACATGACGCGCTCGACGCCGGCGCGGTTGTACCAGGAGCGGTCGAACAGCACCATTTCGCCTGCAGTCGGCAGCTGCGAGACGTAGCGCTGGAAATACCATTGGTTCTTCTCGCGCTCGGTCGGTGCGGGCAGGGCAACGACGCGGCAGACGCGCGGATTGAGCCGCTGGGTGACGCGCTTGATGGCGCCGCCCTTGCCGGCGCTGTCGCGGCCTTCGAACAGGACAACGACCTTAAGCTTCTTGTATTGCACCCAGTCCTGCAGGCGCACCAGTTCGTGCTGCAGCCGGAACAGTTCGCGGAAATAGATCTTGCGTTCCAGCGACGGTTCGGCAGGCCCCGACATGCCCTCTGCAACCAGCTCGTCGAGCCGGTCTTCTTCCATCTGCATTTCCAGCTCCTCGTCGAAGCTGTCGGCAATTTCCGCCTTGATGCGGTCGAGTTGGTCGATCATTGGTCACATCCCCGTTGGTCGCGGGCACAGGAGCAGGGTTTGATGACAGGTATGTGACAGGCGGTTGTGGCGGTTGCGAACTAAAGTTCTTTTTGAGCTGACAAAGGATGCGGCGTGAAGGGTTTTTCACATTATTCGTGCCTATCCCATATTTGGGTCAATATTTTAATTGACCCAAATATGGTTACATTTTACATTTGACCCTATTATGGGTCACGTTTCGAAAAATTTCGCTGTCCTGATGGGAGATCTCGTTCAGAGTGAGAGAAACGCCTCTACGGAACAGCTTCACGTGCGATTTAACGCCGCAATAGAGCGGCAGAATAGTCTGCATGGGGAGGCATTGGCATCCCCCCTTACGATCACGCTTGGAGACGAATTTCAGGGACTTGTCACATCGCTTTTGAAGGCCGCAGAAATCGCTCGGGAAATCAGGTACGACCTGATGAGCGACGGAATTGACTGCCGCTTCGCCATAGGCGTTGCAACCTTGAAGACACCGCTCAATACCCAGCGCGCTTGGAATATGATGGGGCCCGGTCTTGCGAGTACACGCATACGTCTCAACGAGAAGCGCTCGGATACTTTCTATCGCTTCGACATTCCTGAACACCCTGCGCTGGAAACGTTGCTGGAGGCCAGCGGTGCAAGCCTCACTGCAATCGAGCGCAATTGGACTGACACCCAACGCCGCGACATCCAGGCCTTGTTACAAGGCGCTAGTCCCAACGAACTTGCCAAACGCCGCAACGTCTCGGTACACACAATTTATAAGGTAAGGAATTCCGGCAATTTCGATCTCTATCTGCTTCACTGGAAGGCGGTCCAACAGGCGCTAGCCGGCTTGGATCACTCTTTCGCCATCAAGAGAGCGACATAATGGTCCATGCGATCGCGTACACGGTTCTTGCGATTTTCATGTTAACTTGGGGCGGTAATTGGATTTGCCGCAAGATTTTCAAGCTTACCGGACTAACAGATGCGACCTTGGAGACGCCGGGACCCAGCCATAGCGCAGGCCGGGTGATCGGGATCCTGGAACGCCTGATTTTGGCCGTGGGAATTGTTGTGCATAGCTGGGAAATCCTGGCCGCTGTTATTGCGCTCAAGACCGTTGCCAGATTCCAGAAAATGGATCAGCGCGAGTTTGCCGAATATTTTCTGGTCGGCTCGCTCTTCAGCATCCTGTGGGCATTGGTGGTAACCAGTGCATGGTCTGCATACGATCATCGTTTTGGCATCAACATTCGTGAACAGGTTGTCGTGGTGCTTGGTCTTGAGCCAACTTTACCCGCCAACTGAGATGTCAATCTCGGCAAAATAATCCGTGGCACCTCATCAGCGCCTAGTGAATATTCGGCTATGAAAAGTGAAACTGCCAACGTAAGCGGCGGGCCATGAGAGCGCTTCATCTTTAAACGGACGCGGTTCTGTTGGCTTAAAACGGCCGTGCCACAAGAAGGATAGTGCAGAGCCCTGCCGATTGATCGGGCCAACCATCCGGCACAGTGGGCCGCCTTTTTCAGTCAAACCGAAATTCCTTCCGGTAGAATGCTTCCGTTTAAAGACGAAACGCTCAAAAGGCCCGCCGGTGATGGCGGGCCGTTCGGGTTAAATCGGAGGTTCTGATAGAGCCTCAGGCTGCTGCGAGCGCCTTTTCGATGTCCTGGATCGAGTGGCCCGTCAGGTCCTTGTCCAGTTCGCCGATCAGGATGTCGGAGAGCGACTTGTGGTAGCTCTTGCGCATCTCGCCGAGGGTGCGGGGTGCAGCGATAATAACCAGGCTCTTGATCTTGCCGTCGAGCACCTGCTTGTTCAGCATGCTGGCGACGCCGTTGCCGAAGCCGTCTTCTTCCTGCTGGCTGTCATCCGGGTTGGCGGCGCTGCTGGAATGGCGGCCGCCGGAGGAGATTTTCGAGGCGTCGATATCTTCCGCAGGCATTGCCTTCAGCTTCACATTGGCCGCATCGCCCTCGTTTTGAAACAGGCTCAGTTTTTCGCCATCGGCTACGGCAATGATCGTGTTCTGGGGAAGGTTCATATCTGGTCTCCATGCTGTGCAATGCGTGTTCCACCGGTGGGTGGCAATGCTTGTTTCTAAGCTGGAATAACCCGCCTGGCCGGGGATCGTTCCATGACGCCCTGACTGCGGTCCAAAAGCGCCATGCGCCGCCATTGCACGCCGCCCCCAATTTCGCTAAGAGACCGCAACTTTTAAAAATCGCGCCCGCGCGCGACGCAATTTTCGACCGGTAGAGGCACATGGCACGCATCGTGATGAAATTCGGCGGCACGTCCGTCGCGGATATGGATCGCATCAGGAATGTGGCCCGCCATGTGAAACGTGAAGTCGATGCCGGCCACGAGGTTGCGGTGGTGGTGTCGGCCATGTCCGGCAAGACCAACGAGCTGGTTGCCTGGACGCGCGATGCCTCGCCGATGCACGATGCCCGCGAATATGACGCCGTGGTCGCCTCGGGCGAGCAGGTGACCTCGGGTCTGCTGGCACTGGCGCTGCAGAATATCGGCATCAATGCCCGCTCCTGGCAGGGCTGGCAGATCCCGATCCGGACCGATAACGCCCATGGTGCGGCGCGCATTCTGGAAATCGACGGCGCGGAACTGATCCGCCGCTTCGGCGAGGGCCAAGTGGCCGTCATTGCCGGCTTCCAGGGCCTTGGACCCGACAACCGGATCGCCACGCTGGGGCGCGGTGGCTCCGACACGTCGGCGGTGGCGATTGCCGCTGCGGTCAAGGCCGACCGTTGCGATATCTATACCGATGTCGATGGCGTCTACACAACCGATCCGCGCATCGAGCCGAAGGCCAAGCGGCTGAAGAAGATTGCGTTTGAGGAAATGCTGGAAATGGCATCGCTCGGCGCCAAGGTCCTGCAGGTTCGCTCGGTCGAGCTTGCCATGGTATTCAAGGTTCGCACCTTCGTGCGCTCCAGTTTCGTAGACCCCGACGCGCCGGGCATGGGCGATTTTCTGAACCCGCCCGGTACGCTGATTTGTGATGAGGATGAGATTTTGGAACAGGAAGTCGTCACCGGCATCGCCTATGCCAAGGATGAAGCGCAGATTTCGCTGCGGCGCGTGGCCGACCGGCCAGGCGTTTCGGCGGCGATCTTCGGACCTCTGGCCGAGGCCCATATCAATGTCGATATGATCGTCCAGAACATTTCCGAAGACGGTTCCAAGACCGATATGACGTTTACGGTGCCCTCCACCGACGTCGACAAGGCGCTGAAGGTTTTGAACGACGCCAAGGCCCAGGTCGGCTTCGACGTCATCCAGAACGAATCAGGCCTCGTCAAAGTCTCGGTCATCGGCATCGGCATGCGCAGCCATGCGGGCGTCGCTGCGTCCGCTTTCCGCGCACTTGCCGAAAAAGGCATCAATATCAAGGCAATCACCACCTCGGAAATCAAGATTTCCATCCTGATCGATGGTGCTTATGCCGAATTGGCCGTTCGCACTTTGCATTCCGTCTACGGTCTGGATAAGAGTTAAGACAGGCAGCGGCGAAGACGGTTTGGCACCAGTGTGCCGGAACAAATTGCCGCCTGCAGTTGTTGACTTTTATTTCGGAGACGTTGCGCGATGAGAGACCTCTCTGCAGGTCCACGCGTCCTGCTCAAGCGGTTGCGCGAACTGATGGCGGAACCGCTCGAGCCGCAGGATCGCCTTGACCAGATTGTTCGCCAGATTGCGCAGAACATGGTCGCAGAAGTGTGTTCGGTCTACGTGCTGCGCTCCGACGGCGTGCTCGAACTCTATGCCACGGAAGGCCTCAACAAGGACGCCGTGCATCTGGCGCAATTGAAGATGGGGCAGGGCCTCGTCGGCACGATCGCGGCATCCGCCCGTCCGCTCAATCTTTCGGACGCGCAGGCGCATCCGGCCTTTACCTACCTTCCGGAAACCGGCGAAGAAATCTATCACTCGTTCCTCGGCGTGCCGATCCTGCGCACCGGCCGCTCTCTCGGCGTTCTCGTCGTGCAGAACAAGGCAAGCCGCACCTATCGCGACGACGAAGTCGAGGCGATGGAAACGACGGCGATGGTGCTGGCCGAGATGGTGGCGACCGGCGAGCTGAAGAAGCTCACGCGTCCGGGGCTGGAACTCGACCTTTCGCGGCCGGTGACGATCGACGGCTCGAGCTTCAACGACGGGATCGGCCTCGGTTATGTCGTGCTGCATGAGCCGCGCATCGTCGTCACCAATCTCCTGAACGACGATACCGACCATGAGCTTGGCCGGCTGGCCGAAGCCTTGGGATCGCTGCGGATCTCGATCGACGACATGCTGTCGCGCCGCGACGTATCCATGGAAGGCGAACACCGCGCGGTTCTGGAAGCCTACCGGATGTTTGCGCATGATCGCGGCTGGGTCAGAAAGCTCGAGGAGGCGATCCGCAACGGCCTGACGGCGGAAGCGGCGGTCGAACGCGTGCAGAGCGAAACCAAGGCAAGGATGATCCGCCTGACGGATCCTTACCTGCGCGAGCGCATGCATGATTTCGACGATCTCGCCAACCGGCTGCTCAGGCAGCTGACCGGCTATGGCGCGAAAATGTCGGCGACGGATTTTCCCAACGACGCGATCGTCGTGGCGCGCGCCATGGGGGCAGCCGAACTGCTCGATTATCCCCGCGAAAATGTGCGCGGCCTGGTGCTCGAAGATGGAGCCGTCACCAGCCATGTGGTGATCGTGGCGCGCGCCATGGGTATTTCGGTGGTGGGCCAGGCGGCGGGTGTGGTGGCGCTGGCTGAAAATGGCGACGCCATCATCGTCGATGGCGACGATGCCAAGGTGCATTTGCGGCCGATGGCCGACCTGCAGCGGGCGTATGAGGAAAAGGTCAGGCTGCGGGCGCGCAAGCAGGAGCAGTTCAAGGCGCTGCGCGGCGTCGAGCCGGTGACGCTGGACGGCAAGCGGATCAAGCTGCAGATGAATGCCGGCCTTCTGGTCGATCTGCCGCAGCTGGCTGAATCCGGCGCCGAGGGCATCGGCCTGTTCCGCACCGAGCTGCAGTTCATGATCGCATCGACCATGCCGAAAATGGAAGAGCAGGAGCTGTTCTACCGCAACGTCATGAAACAGGCGGCAGGCAAGCCGGTGACGTTCCGTACGCTCGATATCGGCGGCGACAAGGTCGTGCCCTATTTCCGCGCGGCGGAAGAGGAAAACCCGGCGCTCGGCTGGCGGGCGATCCGCCTGTCGCTTGACCGTCCCGGCCTTTTGCGCACGCAATTGCGCGCCATGCTTAGGGCGTCTGCGGGCCAGGAACTGCGCATCATGCTGCCGATGGTGACGGAGGTCTCCGAGCTGCGCACGGTGCGCGAGCTGCTGCAGAAGGAAATCCAGCGGCAGTCGAAGATCGGCGAGCAATTGCCGCGCAAGCTGCAATTCGGCGCCATGCTGGAAGTGCCGGCACTGTTGTGGCAGCTGGACGAGCTGATGGACGAGGTGGATTTCGTCTCGGTCGGCTCCAACGACCTGTTCCAGTTCTCGATGGCGGTCGATCGCGGCAATGCGCGGGTGTCCGACCGGTTCGACGTGCTCGGCCGGCCGTTCCTGCGCATCCTGCGCGACATCGTGCGGGCGGGGGAACGCAACGACACCTCGGTGACGCTGTGCGGCGAGATGGCCAGCAAGCCGCTCTCGGCAATGGCGCTGCTCGGCATCGGCTACCGCTCCGTCTCGATGTCGCCGACGGCGGTCGGGCCGGTCAAGGCGATGCTCCTGGCCCTCGACATCGACAAGCTCTCGGCCATGCTGCACGCGGCGCTGGACGACAAGCGCGACCACACGCCGGTGCGCGATCTTCTGGTGGAGTTTGCGGCGCAGACTGGGGTTCCGTTGTAGGGCCGCATTGGCCGCACCCACCCCCCTCTGTCGGCGACGCCGACATCTCCCCCGCAAGGGGGGAGATTGGCCGCTGGCATTGTGCATCCCTGACTTTGATGTAGATAGGGAAAAGAATGATCTCCCCCCTTGAGGGGGAGATGTCACATTCGTGACAGAGGGGGGTAAGCCTCCACGAATTCAGACAGAATAATGGACGGACGCGCGAAGCAGCTGTCCCCACGGAGTACACATTGGCAACCTTACCTGTTGAAAAGATGCGCGAGCTGGAGCGGCGGTTTTCCGAGATCGAGGCGCGGATGGCCGAGGGGCCGGCGGCGGATGTTTATGTGAAGCTGGCGTCGGAATATTCCGAGCTGCAGCCGGTGGTGACGAAAATCCGGCTGTACGAGAAGGCGCAGGCCGAGCTTGCCGACGTCAACACGCTTTTGACTGCGAGGGATACCGACCGCGAGATGCGCGATCTCGCCGAGATGGAAAAGCCTGACATTGAGGAGCGGATCGAAAACCTCGAGCAGGAGATGCAGATCCTGCTCCTGCCGAAGGACGCGGCCGACGAGAAGAGTGCGATCCTGGAAATCCGCGCCGGGACCGGCGGATCGGAAGCGGCACTGTTTGCCGGCGATCTCTTCCGGATGTATGAGCGCTATGCTGCGGGCAAGGGCTGGAAGGTCGAGGTGCTTTCGGCCAGCGACGGCGATGCCGGGGGTTTCAAGGAAATCATTGCGACCGTGACCGGGCGCGGCGTGTTTTCCAAGCTGAAATTCGAATCCGGCGTGCACCGGGTGCAGCGCGTGCCCGACACGGAAACGCAAGGGCGTATCCATACCTCTGCTGCGACCGTCGCGGTTTTGCCGGAGGCCGAGGATATCGACATCGAGATCCGTCAGGAAGATATCCGGATCGACACGATGCGCTCGTCGGGCGCCGGCGGCCAGCATGTCAACACGACGGATTCGGCTGTGCGCATTACCCATATGCCATCCGGTATCGTCGTCACGTCATCGGAAAAATCGCAGCACCAGAACCGCGCCAAGGCCATGCAGGTGCTGCGTTCGCGGCTCTACGACATGGAGCGGCAAAAGGCCGACAGCGAACGCTCGGCCTCGCGCAAGAGCCAGGTCGGGTCGGGCGACCGCTCCGAGCGCATCCGCACCTATAATTTCCCGCAGGGGCGCGTGACAGACCACCGCATCAACCTGACGCTCTACAAGATCGACCGGATGATGATGGGCGAAATCGACGAAGTGGTGGATGCGCTTCTGGCCGATTACCAGGCCGATCAGCTGGCGCAGCTGGGCGAGGTCAAGGGATGACCGATACGCTCGACAGCCTGTTTGCCGAGGCGCGGTCGCGGTTTCTGCGGGCGCATATCGGCGAGGCGGCGCTCGACGCGCGGGTGCTGATTTCCGGCCTGCTCGACCTGCCGGCCGTGGCCTTCATGACGCGCGGCGAAGAGATCGTGTCGCCGAAGGATGCGCAGCGCATTCGCGATGCCATCGAGCGGCGGGCAGCGCACGAGCCGGTTCACCGCATTCTCGGGAGCCGCGAATTCTATGGCCTGACGCTCTGCATGTCGCCTGACACGCTGGAGCCACGCCCGGATTCGGAAATGATCGTTGAGGGGCTTGTTCCTTTCGCTCAGCGGTTTGTGGAGCAGAAGGGGTCCTGCCATCTGATCGATCTGGGCACCGGCACGGGGGCGATCTGCCTGGCGCTGCTGAGCGCCGTGCCGCAGGCAACAGGCGTCGGGTCCGATCTTTCTACAGGCGCCGTTGCAATGGCGAGGGCCAATGCCGAACGCAACGGCTTGAGTGAGCGCTTTGCCGGCGTTGAAAGCGACTGGTTTTCGACGATTGCCGGCAAGTTCGACATCATCGTGTCAAATCCACCCTATATACGCACCAGCGTGGTGGCATCGCTGGCGCCCGAAGTGCGCGATCATGATCCGGCGCTGGCACTTGACGGCGGCGCCGATGGTCTGGATGCCTATCGCACCATTGCCGCCCATGCTGCGCGCCATCTGGCTGAGGACGGCATTGTCGGGGTGGAAATCGGCTACGACCAGTTGCAGGTGGTCGGTCAGATTTTCGAGGAGGAGGGCTTTAGCGTGATCGACCGGGTGAAGGACCTCGGCGGAAACGACCGCGCCATCCTCTTCACTTTCGGGCGGTAACCCCTGTAAACCGGCGGTTATTGCGATGTTCTTTTTCGAAACCGTGAAGAAAAGGCTTGGAATCGCACAGGAAGCGGGCTAGGTTCCTCTCACGCACTGGGCAGAAGGTCAAAGATCAGAGATTCGTTCCGGTCAGACCTTGCCGCGGGGATTACTCTCAAAAAAGAGTTGCTAGGGTTCGACAGTGCCTGGTGCGGGTACCTGTTAATTTGACTTTAACCAGCGACGGTACCGTCAAAAGGCGGTTGGGTCGCGGCGCGTGTCTGCTTGATGCGGAATCCGTTGAGACGGAATTCCTGGCAAGCCGCGACGCCACAAGATCATCAATATCAAGAGAATCCAGGTGAGTGAACGATGAGGCCAGGACAGCAGAACAAGCGCGGCCGTGGGCGTAACAACAACAATACCAGCAGCAACAACAATGGTGGCGGTGGTAACAACAATAACAATCATAACCGGAAGGGTTCCAACCCGCTGACCCGGACCTATGACAGTTCCGGCCCGGACGTGAAGATCCGCGGCACAGCCCAGCACATTGCCGAGAAATATTCGACGCTCGCGCGCGACGCGCAGAGCTCCGGCGACCGTGTCGTGGCAGAAAACTACCTGCAGCACGCTGAACACTATAACCGCATCATTGCAGCCGCACAGGCGCAGATGCAGGAACGTTTCCAGCGCGACGATCGTGGCGACTATAACGAGCGCAACGAATTCCAGGATCGCGACGGCAACGAGCGCGACGACGATCTGGACCAGAACGACAGCGATGAAAATTCCGTCGGTCAGGACCAGCAGGTCGAGCAGGAGCGCCATCACCAGCAGGCCGAACGCCAGCAGCGGCAGCAACGCCAGCAGCCGGAAGGCGAGCGCCAGCAGCCGCAGGCCGAACAGCAGGACCGCCAGCGCCAGCCCGATCAGGAGCGTCCGCGCCAGGATCGCCAGCAGCGGCAGGACCGCCCGCGCCCGCCGCGTCCCGAACGCAGCGAGCAGCCGCGTTCCGAGCAGGCTCGCCCCGATCTCGCGCCGCAGCCGGTGATCGACGGTTCCGGCCCGCAGCCGGTCATCGAAGGCACGCCGGTCGAGGTTTCGCTGGAGGAGGAGGCACCGACGGGCCGCGCTCCGACACGCCGCCGCACCGCGCCTCGCCCCCGCCGCCAGCCGCGCCGCGGCGAAGCCGGTGGTGACGATGCTGCTGCAGATGCAGGCACCGACGGTGAAAAGGGCGGCGACGCGCCGGCCCTGGAGCCCGTTGCGACGGAATGATCTTTAAACAGCTGCCGGAAGGTGGCTTTTAGACGACTATGTTGAAAAACCCGGCCACTTTGAACACGCCCTCGAAAGTATAACTTTCTATGGTTCGTTCAAAATGGCCGGGTTTTTACGTGTCAGTTTTGTGCGTTTCGGCCTTCGCCCAGCCGGGCGAGACGATTACTTCTTTTTGAAGGCCTTGATCAGATCCGAGGCGGCAAAGTCCTGGGCGCGCCGCGCATCATCAAGCACTGCGTCCATTCCAAAGAATTCGTGCGTGACGCCTTGGTTGTTCATGTAGGTCGTTGCGACGCCTGCCGCCTTCAGCTTTTCGGCCAACATGACGCCATCTGACATCAACGGATCGATTTCGGCTGTGATGACGGTTGCCGGGGGAAGGCCCTTGAGATCCGCTTTGGTCGTCAGATTGAGCTTCGGATCCATCGCATCTTCCGGCTTGGCCAGCACTTTCGAGACGAACCAACCCATGGCGGCCTTGGAAAGCGGCATGGCGTTCTGGTTTGCGATATAGGACGGCGTGTTCATGTCGGTCCCCGTGACCGGATAGACCAACAGCATATGGACAGGCAGTTGCACCTTTTGATCGCGCGCCATGATAGCAACGTTTGCGGCAAGATTGCCTCCCGCACTTTCACCGGCAACGGCGATACGGGCCGGATCACCGCCAAAGCTCGATGCCTTTTCCAGCACCCATTTGTAGGCGGCAAAGGAATCGTCATGGGCGGCGGGGAATTTGTTTTCCGGGGCGTGGCGGTATTCGACGCTGACCACAATTGCTTTCGCCTTGACAGCCAGCGCCAAGGCCGATGATTCATAGGTGTCGATGTTGGCGATGACCCAGCCGCCGCCATGATAATAGACGATGACAGGAAGCGGGTCAGAGCCGGCATCATCCGGCGTATAAATGCGGACCGGCTGCGTGCCGCCGGTGACCGGATAGGTCATATCCTCTTTTTTTACAGCGGGCATGGGCGGGGTCTCGCCCTTGTCTTTCAGGACGGCCTTGACTGCATCGGCAGGGGTCGGCTGGCTGCGGGCCTCCTCGACACTGCGTGACTCGATCGGCTTGATGCCGATATCCTGCATCTTTTTCAGGACCAGCGCCATGTCTTCCTTGTCCGCCCGCTTCATGGTGCCGCTATCCGGCGTTTCGGCAAGCGGGTTGGGCTTTGGCTCTTCCTGTGCCCAGGCGCCGGATGCGGCAAAGAGGCTGACGCCTGCGAGAAGGCGCGCAGCAACGAGTGTGACGTGGATTGAACGTTTCATAGGTGTTCTCCAGATGGAACAGATAAAAATGAGAGACGGCTTAAGCGCCGAGCTCGCCTGAAATGCGCTTGCAAATCGCCACGTGTTCCTTGAACACGGCATTCATCAACATGGCGAGATGGCGGCCTTGCAACTCGGCCTGATCAGTCGCTCCGGCCGAGTTGTGGAGATAGGCGTCGGACAGGTCGCGGAGATATTCGTGGTTGTCGAGTTGCAGAGCGATATAGGCTTTGTCGAACGCATTGCCCTTCGCGGCCGATTTAAGGGCTTCAATTTTTTCTTCGGCAGGGGCGTCCATGGCAGGCCCGGCAGCGCCGATATCCTTGAGGACCATGTTGACCGTTATCGCCTCACCAAGCTCGAAGCCGGCAAATTCATGCGCATTCTTCTGGGTGGCCTTTTCGACGGCAATCTGTGATGTGGCCAACGAAATTTCAGCCCGGCCGATGACGGTCGAGAAAAACTGCCCGGAGGTTTTCAAATCCGTAAAGCTGGTCACCGGCATTGCCGGCGTGGCGGCAAGGGCTGAGCGGGTTTGGGACAGGATAACAGGCGCTGCGCCAACGAAGGCGAGCCCTGCAAGAAGGGAGCGACGATCCATAATGGAGACCTTTTCCGTTGATGGATTGCGTGCGGAAGGCCCGTGCGCAGAACATCGGTTGTTTCGTTTCGAGATATGAAGCGGCTTACAATTTTGTCCGCAACCGACAACCAGTATTTGTTGATTTGGTTCCAGTATTGGAGAGTTTATTTATCGTGCAGTGCTTTCTGCCGAAAAAGTAATTTTAAATCCAAATCGATGAACATTCATGCACCTGAAAGTATATGTCTGATTTTCGGGTTGAATTTATTTGCACTGTAGAAGATCCTGTTTGGATCGCCGCGACCCTGAGAATTGACCCGGATCGGGCTCTTTAATTTCGATTTTGACACACCCATATTCCACTCAAGTTGCCGTGGCCGTATTCTCATGCGGCGGAACGGCGTAAGACCGGCTTGCCTTTTCAGGGAGCCTCATTCCAACTGTCGGCAGTGCCAGGATTGGGCTGACCGATTACCGGAGGTAGACATATGAATATCGAGAAATATTCCGAGCGCGTGCGCGGTTTTCTGCAATCGGCTCAGACCTACGCGCTGGCCCAGGGCCATCCGCAATTCGTTCCTGAACATGTGCTGAAAGTCCTGCTCGACGACGATCAGGGCATGGCGGCGTCGCTGATCGAGCGGGCCGGCGCCAGCGCCAAGGATGCCAAGCTTGCCAATGATGCTGCACTTGCCAAGCTGCCGAAAGTTTCGGGCGGCAATGGCTCGATCTCGCTGTCGCAGCCGCTTGCCAAGGTGTTCACCAAGGCTGAAGAGGCTGCCAAGAAATCGGGCGACAGTTTCGTAACCGTCGAGCGGTTGCTGCAGGCGCTGATCATTGAGACGTCGGCTGCCACATCCGGCATCCTGTCGAAGGCAGGGCTGACGGCGTCCAAGCTTAACCAGGTGATCAACGACATCCGCAAGGGCCGCACCGCCGATGGCGCCAATGCAGAAGCAGGCTTTGACGCGCTGAAGAAATACGCGCGTGATCTGACGGCGGACGCCCGCGATGGCAAGCTCGACCCGGTGATCGGCCGTGACGACGAAATTCGCCGCACCATCCAGGTCCTGTCGCGCCGCACCAAGAATAACCCGGTCCTGATCGGTGAACCCGGCGTCGGCAAGACGGCGATCGCCGAAGGTCTGGCCTTGCGCATTATCAATGGCGACGTGCCGGAAAGCTTGAAAGACAAGAAGCTGATGGCGCTCGACATGGGTGCCTTGATTGCCGGTGCGAAATTTCGCGGGGAATTCGAAGAGCGGCTGAAGGCCATTCTTTCCGAGGTCCAGGCGGAAGCCGGCGAGATCATCCTGTTCATTGACGAGATGCACACGCTGGTGGGGGCAGGCAAGGCGGATGGCGCGATGGATGCGTCCAACCTCTTGAAGCCTGCGCTTGCGCGCGGCGAGTTGCACTGCGTCGGCGCCACCACGCTCGACGAATATCGCAAGCATGTGGAAAAGGATGCGGCGCTTGCCCGCCGGTTCCAGCCTGTGATGGTCAACGAGCCGAATGTCGAGGACACGATCTCGATCCTGCGCGGATTGAAGGAAAAGTACGAACAGCATCACAAGGTGCGGATCTCGGATTCGGCGCTTGTGGCGGCTGCGACCCTGTCCAACCGCTATATTACCGACCGGTTCTTACCCGACAAGGCCATCGACTTGATGGATGAAGCCGCCTCGCGGCTGCGCATGCAGGTGGATTCCAAGCCCGAAGAGCTGGACGAACTCGACCGCCGCATCATGCAGCTGAAGATCGAGCGCGAGGCCTTGAAGAAGGAAACCGACCGCGCCTCGAAGGACCGGCTGGAAAAGCTGGAACTGGACCTGACCGGGTTTGAGGAGCAGGCCGATGCGCTGACCGCGCGCTGGCAGGCGGAAAAATCGAAGCTGGGCCTGGCTGCCGATCTCAAGAAGCAGCTGGAAGAGGCCCGCAACGAACTGGCGGCCGCCCAGCGCAAGGGCGAATTCCAGCGCGCCGGCGAGCTGGCCTATGGGCTGATCCCGAAGCTCGAAAAGGAGCTGGAGGCTTCCGAAAGCCAGGATTCCTCGGCACTCGATCCGATGGTTCAGGAAGTCGTGACGCCCGATAACATAGCCCATGTCGTTTCCCGCTGGACCGGCATTCCGGTGGAAAAGATGCTTGAGGGCCAGCGTGACAAGCTGTTGCGCATGGAAGACGAGCTGTCGCAATGGGTGGTCGGCCAGGGGGATGCGGTTCAGGCTGTTTCGCGCGCGGTTCGCCGTTCGCGGGCAGGCCTGCAGGATCCAAACCGTCCGATCGGTTCGTTTATCTTCTTGGGGCCAACCGGCGTCGGCAAGACGGAGCTGACCAAGGCTTTGGCGCGCTTCCTGTTCGACGACGATACGGCGCTGGTGCGCATGGATATGTCCGAGTATATGGAGAAGCACTCCGTCTCGCGGCTGATCGGTGCACCTCCCGGCTATGTCGGCTATGAGGAAGGCGGGGCGCTGACGGAAGCGGTGCGGCGCAAGCCCTATCAGGTCGTGCTGTTCGACGAGATCGAAAAGGCGCATCCGGATGTGTTCAACGTGCTGTTGCAGGTTCTCGATGACGGCCGCCTGACCGATGGCCAAGGCCGCACCGTGGATTTCCGCAACACGATGATCATCATGACCTCCAATCTCGGGGCGGAATATCTGACCCAGCTGG
This sequence comes from Pararhizobium qamdonense, assembly GCF_029277445.1. NCBI lineage: Bacteria > Pseudomonadati > Pseudomonadota > Alphaproteobacteria > Hyphomicrobiales > Rhizobiaceae > Pararhizobium > Pararhizobium qamdonense. The sequence continues at coordinate 1,479,775 of NZ_CP119566.1, forward strand.
GCGAGAACGATGACAGCGACATGGTGCGCGATCAGGTGATGGATGTGGTTCGCAGCCATTTCCGGCCGGAATTCCTCAACCGGGTCGATGAGATCATCCTGTTCCACCGCCTGAAGCGCGGCGAAATGGGGGCGATCGTCGATATCCAGCTGGCACGGCTGCGCCAGCTGCTCGCCGACCGCAAGATCACGCTCGAACTCGACGAGGAAGCCCGCGCCTTCCTGGCCGACCGCGGCTACGATCCGGCCTATGGCGCGCGTCCGCTGAAGCGGGCCGTGCAGAAATATGTCCAGGACCCGCTCGCCGAGCAGATCCTCCAGGGCAATTTCCCGGACGGTTCAACGATCAAGGCCTTCGCCGGCTCCGATCGCCTGAACTTCAAGCTGAGGGACGGGACTGAGAAGGCCGCAGCTTAACGCAGAATACAAGAGGCCGTCCTTCGGGGCGGCCTTTTTGGTTTTGGGCGGAGAGGACGGGGAGGGATGATGGGAAAACCGCTCTTGTACGGTGCCAGCTATAGTGTCTATGTGCTCGCATCGAGGCTTGCGTTGCACGAAAAGGGCGTCGATTATGACCTTGTGCCGGTCGATGTCTTTGCTGAGGGCGGACCACCGGCGAGCTATCTTGCCCGGCAGCCGTTCGGCCGTATTCCAGCCTTTGAGCACGACGGATTTCAACTTTACGAAACCGGTGCGATCACCCGGTATATCGACGAGGCCTTCGATGGCCCGCAACTCCAGCCCGCCGATCCGCAGGGACGAGCCCGAGTCAACCAGATTATCAGTATTGCCGATGGCTACATCTATCCGGTTCTTGTCTGGGGCATCTATGTCGAGCAGGTTTCAAAGCCTGCCCGTGGCGAACAGAGCGACATGAAGCGGCTTCAGGCATCCCTGTCCAAAGCGCCAATTATCCTGGATGCGCTTGCCGATCTGATCGGCGACGGCGCATGGCTTGGCGGCGAAAACATCACACTCGCCGATCTGCACGTGGCGCCGATGATCGATTATTTTTCCAGGGCTCCGGAAAGCTTGCCGATGCTTGCCCGCCACGCGCATCTTTCGAAATGGTGGTCGCGGATGCGGGAGCGGGCAAGCATGCGGCGCACGCAGCCGGCGGGGTAGGGGGCAGGCGAGAAAAACGGCGCAAGGACCCATCGGCGCTTTGGCCGTACCACCCGGCATGTCCTAAAGCCGTGGCAGGCGCCGTTTGACGGATGTGCCCTTGATGACGGCGGTGCTGGTGACGGCGTGTTCGGAAAGGGCTTCGAGCACGTCGTCCATTTGTTCGATCGAATTGACGACCAGACGGGCGAGAAAGGGATCGTCGCCCGTGATCTTGTCGCATTCGACAAATCCCGGCTGCTCCTCAATCAGCCGCTCGACGAGATGCAGCTTGCCTGGAAGCGGCCTGATTTTCACCATGGCCCGGATCGGATAACCAATTGCTCGCGTATCGACATCGATGGTGAAGCCGCGAATAACACCAGCGGCTTCGAGTTTGCGAACACGCTCCGACACACTTGGTGCCGACATGCCGACGGTGCGGGCGAGTTCGCTCATCGATAACCGTGCATTGGCATCAAGCGCCGTAAGAATTCGCGCGTCCGTCTCGTCGAGAGACGACTTTCCAAATTGAATGTCTGGTCGGGGTTTTACTTTCGTCATGGAAGGCAGAATACCCCGCGCCCCCTTTTGTTTCCATATAAAACCGCCGGATGATCTTGAATGATGGCCCAATCAGGAGATCAAAATGCTGTTCGGGATCATTGCCGGCCTTGTCACTTGCGCATTGTGGGGCCTCACATTCGTTGCGCCCCGGGCAGTCGAACCGTTGACGGCGTGGGATTTAACGGTGGCAAGGTATGGCGTTTTTGGACTGGCTTGCACTCTGTTGATGCTCGACCGGCGATTTCGTCCGAGCGGCATCGCATCTTTACGTTTGCTCACCGGCCTGCTTCTAGGCGGAGCGGGTTATGTCGGCTATTTTGTCTGCGTCGCATTTGCGGTTCAACTTGCCGGTGCGGCGGTCCCGCCAGTTATCATCGGAACCATGCCAATGTTTCTCGCCATCATCGGCAATCTGCGCGATCGCTCAGTAGCATGGCGGGCGCTTGCCCTTCCTCTTCTGCTGACCGCAGCCGGGGTCGCGATCGTGAATATCGCAGCGCTGCGGGACATCAATGCCGCCGGGATGCCATCGATCGGCCTTGGCATTCTGGCGAGCATGGCCGCGCTGGCGATATGGATTGTCTACGGGCTGGTGAACGCAGCGGTCATGCGGTCGGCCGACGCTCCGGACGGATTGCAGTGGACGGGTTTGCAGGGGATCGGCGCAGCGGTTGGAAGCCTTGCCCTTCTCCCTCTTACCTCGCTGGCAGGGGTAAACACCTTACCGGCGGCCGATCTTTATCGCTTTGCGGCATGGGCCTTGATCATGGGGCTTGCCGGTTCGTGGCTGGCGACGTGGTGCTGGGTTGTCGCTTCCCGCAGGCTGCCGCTTGCCCTTTCCGCCCAGCTTATCGTCGCCGAAACGGTCTTCGGCCTTGCCTATGGTTTCGCGTTTGAGGGACGATGGCCGTCTTTCTTCGAGGCCTTTGGCGCCATCATGCAATTTGCGGGCGTCTGTTCGGCGATCGCTGTGTTTTCGAGGCAGGTTCGGAGCGTTCGCCCGGTCATTGCTGAGCTGCGCTCATAAGAGCATCCGGAAACGGGCGGCTAATTCCCGTCGGCCACGGCGCTTATATCGGCAGTGGCGCGCCATCCCGGCCGCCGTCCAACAGCCGTGCGAGGATGAGCCTTTGAAAACCTCTGGATATGCCGCAACCGATGCGAATGTGCCGTTGCAGCCCTTTTCGTTCGAACGCCGGAATTTGGGGCCCGGTGATGTCGGCATCGATATTCTCTATTGCGGGGTCTGCCACACGGATCTGCACATGGCGCGCAACGATTGGGGTTTTTCCGCCTATCCGCTGGTGCCGGGCCATGAGATCGTCGGGCGGGTTTCTGCGGTCGGCAGCGGCGTTTCGCGTTTCAAGCCGGGCGACAATGTTGCCATCGGCACGATGGTCGACAGTTGCCTGGACTGCGACCAGTGCCGGCGCAACGAAGAACAGATGTGCCGCAACGGCGTGACCATCACCTATAACGGCCAGGACCGGATCAGCGGCGATATCACCTATGGCGGCTATTCGAACTATATCGTCGCGCGCGAGGAATTTGTCCTGCGGGTGCCGGACGGGCTCGACCTTGCGCGGGCGGGACCGCTGCTTTGCGCCGGGATCACCACCTATTCGCCACTGCGCAACTGGAATGTGGGGCCCGGCAGCCGGGTTGGCGTCATCGGACTGGGCGGTCTTGGGCATCTGGCGGTCAAGTTCGCCTCGGCGCTCGGCGCCGAAGTCACCGTACTCACCCGCTCCGAAGGCAAGATCGGCACGGCGCGCGAACTCGGTGCCGATCATGTGGTCCTGTCCACGTCGTCCGAGCAAATGGCAGCGGCGGCCTACTCTTTCAACGTGATTATCGACACCGTGCCTTATGAGCACGATCTTGGCCCCTATATCGACCTGCTCGATGCCGATGGCACGCTGGTCATTGCCGGATCGCTGGTGGATACGCCGGCTTTCAGCAATCTGCGTCTTCTGATGGGACGCCGCAGGATTGCGGGAACGCCGAGCGGGGGATTGAAACAGACCCAGGAAATGCTGGATTTCTGCGCCCGAAAGAACATCTTGCCGGAATGCGAGATGATCGCAATTCAGGATATCGGCACGGCGTTCGAGCGGCTTGAACGCGGCGACGTACGCTACCGGTTCGTCATCGACATGGCGTCGCTTCCGGCCGTTCAGGCCGCCTGAACCGGCGGCTTCAGGCCGCTTGAACCGGCGGCCGGCGATTGTTTGCGCGCAGCGCCTCGACGAAGGCGGCAAGGGCTGGCGGCATTTGCCGCCGGCTCGGATAATAGATGGAATAACCGGCAAACGGCTTGCAGAATTCATCGAGCACCCGGACCAGTCTGCCGCTGCGCAGATGGTCCTCGACGACATCTTCGAACAGATAGACCAGGCCCGTGCCCGACAGGGCTGCTGCCAGCATCATCTCGAGATCGTTGACCACCAGGCTGCCATTGACGCGGACATCGACGTCGCGGCCATCCACTTCGAATTCCCAGGCATAGGACGCACCGGCGGATGACATGTGGTAGTTGACGCAATCGTGGTCGATCAGGTCCTTCAAGGTCAACGGCGGTGGGCGGTGGGCGAAATAGGAGGGTGCAGCAACGATGGCTGCGCGCAATGGCGGGCCGATCGGCACACCGATCATGTCCTTGTCGATCCGCTCGCCAAAGCGGATGCCCGCATCGAAACGCGACGCGACAATATCGTCCAGCCGGTCGGAGATGATCAATTCGACCTTGATATCGGGGTAGTCGCGGTGAAAGCCTGGCAGCATCGGCGCCACCAGCGACAAGGCGGCGTGCTTGCCCGTGGTAATCCGCACCGTGCCCGACGGTTTTTCCCGCCATTCCCCTAGCGCCTGCAATCCCCGGCCGATATCCTCGAGTGCCGGACGCAGAGTCATCAGCAGCCGCTCGCCGGCATCGGTCGTCGAGACGCTGCGGGTGGTGCGGGCCAAAAGGCGCACGCCGAGGCGGTCTTCCAGGAGCCGCATCATATGGCTGAGGCCGGAGGCCGAAATGCCCAGACGGGCGGCCGCCCGGGTGAAACTGCGCTCCTCGGCGACAATGGAAAAGGCGGCGAGGTCATCGAGATCATGGCGTTTCATTCTTGACCGGCCTTCATCAATGGAGCGCGATTATAGCGGCTTTTCTCCATGTATGATGGTTTTGCCGATGCGGCAACGGGGGAGAGCGCCTCACGCGGTCGAGTTTAAAGCGAAGCGGGTAAGGTCGCGCCAAAACGGCGGGGGAGGGGATGTGGCTGTGAGAGGCCCGGAAAGCGTTGGCATTGCAGCAGGCAATCGGCCTAATGCACCGCCGCCACATCCGTGCTGCCGTCCTTTGCCAGCAATTCGTCGATGCGGCCGCGTTCCTTGTCGAACTGGGCGAGCGCCTGGCCGTCGAGCGACTTGCCGCCGGGCAGGCGGATGCGCAAGGGATCGACGCGGTTGCCATTGACGATCAGTTCGTAATGCAGATGCGGTCCGGTCGACAGGCCCGTCGTGCCGACCCAGCCGATCACCTGGCCCTGCACGACTTTCGAGCCGGCGGTGACATTCTTGGCGATCGCGCTCTGGTGATTGTAGGACGAGACATAGCCATTGGCGTGGCGGATCAGCGTCTGGTTGCCGTAGCCGCCGGAATCCCAGCCGGCTTTTTCCACGACACCGTTGCCGGCCGCGATGATCGGCGTGCCGCGCGGGGCCGCCCAGTCAACACCGGTATGCATGCGCGAAAAGCCGAGGATCGGATGGCGGCGCATGCCGAAACCGGAGCGGAACGTGCCGTTCGGAACGGGGTTGCGCAGCAGGAACTGGCGGATACTCTTGCCCTGCTCGTTGTAATAGTCGATCGAATTGTCGTCGGGGTCCTGGAACCGGTAGAAGCGCGTCTCGGCATCGCCGAACTTGGCATTGACATAGAGAAGTTCTGAATCGTCGGTTGCCTTGCCGCTATCGTCGGCAACAGAGAAGAACGCCTCCAGGCGGTCGGTCGGTTTCAGCTGCGCCTGGAAATCCACATTGCTGGCGAGCAGCTTGATGATCTGTGCAATCATCGTCGAATTCATGCCGTAGGAGAGGGCGGCGCGGTAGACGCCATCATAGACGCGCGGCAGGTCGTGGCCGGCGTTGATCGCCGGGGTTCCGTTGTCGTCAAACGCGCTTGCCACGGCTGCCAGTGGCGGCGGTTCGTAGGCCTTGACGAAATTGCCCTTGTCATCGAGCGCCATGGTGAAGACATGGGCGCCGCGCGTATAGACGGTGGCGCGCACGACCTTGGCCTCGTCATTCTCGCCCTTCTGGATGATGCCGATGCGCAGCACGTCGCCGTCCTGCAACTCGGTTGCGCCCAGTGCCGGGCGCAAATAGCCGGCGAGATCCTCGGCCTGGGCCTTGCCATAGCCGGCATTGATCATCACGGCGGCGATCGGTGTGGCGCGTCGCACCGGAATGACGTCGTCGGCATATTCGGTCGTCTGGTCGTTGATCGTCTCCAGGGCTGAAACGGTCATGTTCTCCTCGACCACCCGGGCAGACAGGCCCTGGATCAGATCGAGATCGGAGGCATCCGAGGCAAAGCGGCGCGGATCGACATAAAACAGCGAGGCAAGCTGGGTATTGCCGTCGGTGAGTACCGAACCATTGGTGCGGACGTTTTCCTCGACCTCGTCCATGGACATCGAAGGCGCGAAGGAGAGCGTCGATCCCTTGAGCGGGAAATCCACCGTCTTCAGCGCCACTTCGGATTCGACATCCGAGCCGTAGAGCGTACCGGTGCGGCTCACCGGCGGCGGCGCATCGGCTTCGTCGCTGGAAAAGATCGCCAGCGGATCGAAGGCAGGATATTTTTCGGCCGGCTGGTGGTTTGCGGCCAGCGTCATCTTCACATGCGCGAAGGGCTGGCGGCGCACCACTTCCTTTTCGCCATCATGGGTCATGGTGGAGACTTCCATGATGCTGCGGTCGGACGGCTTGGCGACAATGCTGGGGCTCAAGATCCGGTCGCCGCGCTTGGCAGCGGCCGTCGGCTGCGAGCCGCGCACCGACGGGTCCATGGCGGCATAGGCTTCGGCGGGGATGGCGAGCTGCTGGCGGCCATCAAGAGCTGCAAACAATGCGACGCCCATCAAGAGACTGGAGGTAATGCCGGTCAGAAACGTGCCCGAAAGCCAGCGCAGGGAAATCTCGCGCCGGTCGGGAGCCCTGCGTCCATCCGCAAGGATCGGCGGCTCGTTGCCGAGCGACCGTATCATGGTCTTGTCCGTGATCATGCCAATCGAGCGGGGTCCCTGGTTACGCGCCGTGTCTTATTATGGTCCGGGTATGTTGTGCGAAGATGTGCATCTTTCATGCCTGCAAGTCAAACAGAACGGTCCGGTCAAACAGGCGGCCACCTCTTTATAAGGCGCTCTATAAACACCGGGAAACCCGTCGAAACGCAGTTGCGAGACGCTGTTTAGAGCGCCAATTGTGAAGAAGTGAGGGCGAGATTGTGTTTTCGGTTCTATCCAAAGGCTTATGCCGATTGTCGCACTGCAGCAAAGCCTTACGGCGCAAGGCTTTGTCAAAAAACTGTCATTTTTTTCAAAATTCCTGTTGACTATGAACGGTCAGCGGGCCTATAAACCGCTCACCAACGAGGGCGGCGGCGCTGCTGGCGACCGACGAACTCGCTCTGAAGTTTCTTGCGAAAGTTTGGTGCGTGTTTGGGGTTTCAGGCGGGAACGCTTTGGGCCCTTGGTGGATTGGTTTCGACGGTTTTGACCGTCTGTTTTTTGACAATTGCATAGAGAGAAAGAGAAACGTGGGCGGCGGATGTTCGCGACTGGATTAGGTTCCGGTTTTAAGTCGACAATGGCGGTCACGTTTCTATGAGAAGTTACATCGTTTCTTGTTTTTGGCGCAGATACCTTTCGCCAGTCCTTACGGACTGACGGGACCTGCGCTGGCCAGATAGCGCCGGATGGCGATTTTTGGTTTTACAAGGAATATGTGAAGTTCTCGTCGATTCAGACGTGACCATTAAGCCAAGATAGATTTTCAAC